>NZ_CP012938.1:2588995-3236244 GCF_001314995.1 Bacteroides ovatus | reverse complement strand
GGCTTAGTTAGGGAATTGGGTTAAACGTATTTCTACTTTTACGGCTTTTCCGGCTTCTACGGTTTTGCCGGAAGACCATATCTGATAGTTGTCAGGGCCGCCCCCTTCTTGTATCACGAATGTCAGGAACCGTTGCGACTGCGTTGCAAACCATTCCTCTCGTGGCAGTACAAAGGTGGCCATACCACTTTCATTTGTCTGTATGATTGCAGTTGGCAAAGTTAAATTATCTTTTTCAAAAACCTTATAGTCCTTTTCATTATACATTTTTACGGGAACGCCCGTTGCAATTTTTCCATTCTCATCATAAACGGATACCACTACTTTTGCTTCTTTCATTTCTTCGTTTCCTTTTTCGCATGCTACCATGAAAAGCATGGCGCTTAATAGAATAACAATATTCTTCATAATCTTTTCTTTTTTCTAATTTTTCGAATGCAAAAGTAATAAGATTGCATCAAATTCAGGTTGTGATGCAATCTCGCAAATCTAACAATTTGATTTAAAGTGTATTGATATTCAATGGATTATGAAAGATGTATTCTAAGATTTCTAACACAGGTCTAACACCTATCCGAAAAGTGCTAAAAACAACTCTTTATTGGCCGTTTCTGCCGATTTGATACGTGATTTGAGCCGTGACTTGCGAGCATATACATTAGCTACCGTATCTTTCATAAACAAACTGATTACTTGTGGCGAGAAACCTACAAAAATATAACAAAGCAGTCGTATGTCAGCTTCTTTCATTGACGGAAAATCATTCCGCAACTTCTCCATTGCATTATCATGGCAGGTATTTACGATAAGTTCCAGTTCTTGGAACATTGCATTGTTCTCTGCAAAATCGGTGATAATCTGTTTCACTTCGTGGAACATGGCCGCTTGTTGTGATGCGGTATTCTCACGTTCATAGTAAGTCTTTCCCAGTTTGTCAATGATGTCAAAACGTGAAGCTACCAAACCTTTTAAATGGCTTTCCGCATTGCGCTGTCCTTCCATGTGTTCTGTCAGGGTTTTGTATTGGGTGTTGGCTTCTTCCGCTAATAGCAGGTAGCGGTCGGTACGTTCGCGTTGCAGGCGCAGGCGTTGACGGATGATGTAGTATGCTACCCCTATTATTAGAAAAATAATACTTGCTACGGCAATTTCCCAGGTAGTACGGTTCTTCATCCGGTATTCGGCGAATTTGGAGCGTTCCTTGAAATAGTCACGTTCCACCATACCGGCGGAGAATTGCATATTCGAGCGTGTCAGCGAGTCAGTCAGATAGATATAATGATGTATCTTCTCGGTTGCTTTCTCGAAGTTTCTGGCCTGCGCTTCAATCCGATAAGCGGTGTATTGCAGGTCTGCCATGTCACGTATATCGGTGGAATGTGTTTCTGCAAGAGCCAGATAGTAGCGTGCGCTGTCTATACGGTTTTTCAGTAGATTCACATCTACTAATGTATGATATCCGTATAGTGTATCTTGCCGGGCAGAAAGTTCGATACGTTGCAGCAGGTCATGGGGAATTTGTTTCTTGCCTGACACCACATAGAGAGAAGCAAGATTGGTAAGGCTAGCTTTGGCTAACTTATCGTACTTGTGTTCATCGGCCAGATCGAGTGCGGCAGAATAGAGCCGCATGGCTTTCTCCATATCTTTCGAATTGAAAGTTGCGGCTGCCATATCGAGAGTTGCCTTTGTTTCTTCGCGAGTATTATCAGCCTGCCGGAAGTTATTGCGAGCTTCACGAAAATAATGATAAGCCCGGCTATAGTTCATCTGGTCATAATACACTTCACCGATCTGACTGTATAAAAGCCCTGCATAATAAGGCTCATTGGTATCCTTCAGTTTCTCTTCAACTTTCAGGTAAAGGCGTAACGCTCCCGGCTTGTCTCCTGCACGCAGTTTGACTTTTCCCCAATAATAGAGAGTCTTGCATTGGCGGCGTAAATCTTTGGGATGATGTTTGTAATACTCCCAAGCCCGGCGAATCAGCGAATCATTCGTTGCTTTGATATGATTTTTGTCTAAAGCCTCTGAATAAAGCAACGCATACCTGGCCTGTTCAGCCTGGCTGCCTTCCGATTTGAGTTGTTGTAATATTGTTAAGGCACTATCCGGCTTATTTTGTAACAGTGCTTCCGCCTCGTCAAGTCGGGAAATTTGTTCTCTGTTATAACATCCTGTAAAAAAGAGAATTGCTAATAGTTCGAGTATAATTCTGCATTTCATGCTGTGAATGTAGTGAAAATATTTCGAGTTTAGTATGGAATCGTCATATCTTTATAATTCTTATGATGTTTAATTTTGCAAAGGTAGGAAAATAGATTCGAGTTGAATTTTTCGGACTAATATTAATATATCTTGAATATATAGTCTTTTAATAGTTCTTTTTCAACTTTAAAGTTGAATATTTGTTGCATTATACTACATTATTCATATCTTTGCATAAAGATATTTTAGATATGGATATAGAAACAGTCGATAAATTCTTGAAAGAATTTAAAGATAAGGCTAGGGCTTTCGGGATTATCTTTCGTATAGATAGAAAGAAGAATATGCAAGCTTTGCTTGATTTGGAAATTTCGGCAATTATGCGTGAAAAGATAATAATGTCTTTGACAGTTGAGGACTATTATAAAGGTCCTACGGAAGATAAGTTGAATTATATGGGAGAACTTTGGGAGTTTGGCAAGTCCGTAGATAAAAAGGAGGTTTATATCAAAATAAGTAAAGGTACTGGAGCAAATTCTCCAATCTGTGTCTCCTTTCATTTGGCAGAGAGAAAAATAGAACATCCTTTCAAAAATAAAAAGTAGAAGTTATGAAAAGTCCGTTTACAGGTGGTGACGCTGCATTGTGTCATGAGAAGCAATCATTTGAATTTCGAAAAGACAATTTTGAGATAGTATATCATTTTTATAGATGTAAGGATACAAATGAAGAGTTTACTACAACTGAACTTGATCAACTGAATATGAATCAAGTTTATAATTTGTATCGTCAGAAATATGCGATACCATTTCCGGATGAAATAAAAAGAGTTCGGGAATTATATGGTATATCTGCACTTCGAATGTCTAAACTTTTAGGTTTTGGCGATAACCAATATAGAAAATACGAAGAAGGAGAGATGCCTAGTGTGTCTAATGGAAAAATGATTTCAGCTTTGAAAGAGCCTCATTTCTTTTTGGAAATTCTGAAACTTGCTCAAAATCAGTTTCCAAATGATGAGATACTTAAAATTGAAAAAAGGGTAAAGGAACTGTTATTAAATAATTCTTGTTTTGAGAATAAAATAAATGAATTTATATTTCACAACCATTTGTCTTTACGTTCAAGTATGAATGGGTATGCTTCTGTCATTCCCGAGAAGGTTAAGCAGATTATTGTCTTTTTTGCATCTGCATTACAAGGAGTTTTTGAAACAAAACTAAATAAATTATTATTTTATTCTGATTTTCTTTCCTATAAGAAATATGGTAAAGGTATTAGCGGGTTACAATACCAAGCTATAAGTTATGGGCCTGTTCCTGTGCGTTATAGTACTATATATGAGAACTTGGACGGATTAAAAAAGGAAATTATAAATTTGGGAAATGGTTATTCTGGAAGTATGATTACAACTGTTGAGCAATTTGAACAGTCTTTATTTACAGTTGAAGAATTAGAGGTTTTACAATGTGTATTAGCTCATTTTGAGAAGAGTAAGGCTAATGAAATTTCAGAAATGAGTCATGCTGAAGAAGCGTGGCGTCAAAATGAAAAACAGCATAGCTTGATTGATTATAGTTATGCGTTTGATTTGAGACAGTTGTAATGTATGCTTCATTTTGATAAATGGTTAGCTGTGTTCTGTTAAAATGCATCCGACCGTTTTTCTTTATTTTTTCCTACGGATATTAGGTTTGTAATATATACGAAGGAAAGAAAGGAATCTTCCAACAGGCTGTTGGAAAAAGAGCGAATATAAAAAAGTTACCCCAATTTAAAAAGTAAAGGTAGTAGAACAAATAAGCAGGACCTTTTTAGAAGGTTTCTTCTTTATTTTCTTCGAGGCTTATGAGAGGACTATAGTAAGGAATTGGGAGAGATTTTACTTTACAACTGAAAAACTAAAAAAAAATTAAAAATTCTAAGGTTGTCTCTGGAGCTTTTGCAAGTCTTTCCAAGAAAGATAGGAAATTTACAAAATAAGAGAAAATAATTATTTTGGCAAGATAGAGCTCTCCGAATGTTTACAAAATAGTTATATTTGTACTTGTAAACAAGGGGATATAATGGATATCTGGGATAAAAAGAAACGTTCCGACGTTATGGCAAAAATCAGAAGTAAGGATACGAAACCTGAATGGATCGTTCGTCGTTACTTATATTCTCGTGGCTACCGTTACCGTAAAAACGTAAAGGGGTTGCCGGGCACGCCTGATATTGTGTTGCGTAAATATGGTATTGTGATATTTATTCATGGATGTTTTTGGCATGGTCATGAAGTTGATGGGCATATTCCCCATTCTAATGTTGATTTTTGGAGGAAGAAAATAGAACGGAACAAGCAGCGTGATGAACATAATAAAGAAGCTTTAAAAAAAATGGGTTGGAAAGTCATGACCGTGTGGGAATGCCAACTGAAATCTGCGGTTCGAGAGAAAACGCTTTTGGAGGTGGAGTATTGGATTAATCATTCTTATTTGGAACGTTTTAAGCAGAAACCGTTTAGAATTTACGATGTTGAGGGAGCTAGTTTGCCTATTGTGGCTGAAGGATATATGAAATATGGAAAGCCCGAATAAAGATATTTCATAGTGTAAGAGTAAATGTCGAAATGTGAATAAGACACAGTGTTAAACTAATCTTTCATATCGGTTACCATAAACTTTGATATTCGTTTTGAATTTATATAATTCTTGTAAAAGAACTTTTTTATGTCTGTATTTAGAACTTGTAAAAAGAATAGATTGCATTTCTTTTGTCACTAGAATTTTCAATAATCTTATAAACTCGTCAATCGTGTATTCTTTTTTTATAGCAATGTATAGGCCGTTTTTTATCACTCTTGTGAGAATGCATTTATATGTTTCTATGGCTTTTAATGGAAAAGGTCTTCCTGCTATATAATCTGTTGGCATATCACCAAAACCTATAAAGGATTTTACTCCCTTCTGAATTGCGATCCGACTCAAACTTTTCGACTTGTTTTCATTAGAGTTACAAGAGAAACAGAATAATATTTTATTTTTAAAAAAGTCAATATTTTGTTCATGAATAAATTTCTCATTTTTATAAAAAAGTTCCTCGCTTAGTGCATCATTACTAATGAAATCTTCTGCCTTTTTGTTAAAAGAACCTAATAATTTGTCTCCTCGACCATGGCCCATAAATATGATAAACTTAGCTGCTGAACTTTGTGCTGAGTTTAAACATCTTTGATGGTCTTCATCTGAGAACTTTATTTTATAGCAATGCCAATCAGCTCCTAAATTTTTGCATAGAAACGTGTTTATCTTATTTAGAAATTTAGTGGAATCTTTTTTGTCAGTAGGATATATAGCAAATACTTTACACATAATCGGGTATTTCATTAAATGTGGATAAATAAGCGATAAATTGTTCCAATAGATCACGTTTGAGTTTTATACTGTCTGATGTGTTTTTAGATAATAGTATATCACCGATCTTGCAGCATGGAATTCCTTCATATGGTGGAAATTTATATATTAACTCGTTAGACATTAACCAATCACATAGTTCCCTTTCAAAATCAAAGTCCTTTTCTTTTTTTATGTGAGAGATTAAATTCTGTTGTAACTTTTCGTCGTTTTTTGCATATTCAATAGGAGTTTCGGATAAAAATTTTAAGGTTTTTTTCTGTTCTTCAAAGTCTTTGTTTTTTAGTAGAATATCTGATATCACATTTTCAATTTTTGCTGAATATAAAAGAATTTTCTTGTGATACGAAGGTACATTCTTTGCGAAAATTTTGACTACATCCAATCCGTTTAATTCATTCTCGATAAGATTATAATCGGAAGCAAATGCATCCAACTTTTTTAAAAAAGGAGTATTCTGTAGTTCCTCAATAAAGGATATTTTATCAAAAGAAGTGTTATAGCCTACTCGTTTTTGAAAATTAGCAGGATTGATTTCTTTATAGACAAGGTCTATGCCTTCATTCTTAAGTGTATTTTTTATAGCATCCAATGTCGCAGATTGAGATTGTTCGTCAACTATTATTAAGTGCTTTTGTTCCATCTATTTGAAAATAATTTTAAAATTCATACCTGTTTTGTTTACTGGAGAATCCACAATTATTGTAGCGTTCATTTTTCTTAATGACTCTTGAACTAAATATAATCCAAATCCAGTTCCATTATTTTTTCCAGTTTTTCTAAATTGAAATATCTCATTTGGGTTATTGCTGAATTCTTGCGATAATCCTTCACCATCATCATATATGTTTAATATCATATTATCATTTTGCAGATAACAGGAGAACCAAATATTTTTAGCTTTCCACGCTTCAGAATTATCTAAAAAGTTATCTATGATTAATGCTAAATCTAGTTTACTTCCAAAAACCATAAAATATTCAATTTTAGTTTTATAATGAACCTTTAGTTTAGTATCTATGGTTGAAAGATAACCCGAGATGAAAGACGGAAGATTGATCTTCTGAATATCAGCTTCTGAAAGATCGCTCTCTAGAATTAGGTCAGTAGCCTTTAATGATTTATTGGATAGTCGTAAAATTACGAATAAAGATTCTAATAGTTTATTCTTATATGTTTTCTCTATTGGCATCATATTTAAATTAGCCATTAGATTGTTTATTTCTTGTTTAATTTTACTATTGTTGTTTTTGACATGATGTATTAATGCATCTGTTTCAGGAGTTGATTGTTTTTTGTAGAATTCAACTTTAAGACGTTCAATCTGAACTTCTTTTTCTTTTTCAATTTTTATTTTATCTGCATATTCTTCAGCCTCTTTTCTTTTCTGGGCTTCTTTAAACTTTTCATCAATGGCAGATGAGAGATGCTGTTGTAAATTATAAACTTCACTCCTATGTTGTTCGTCTATTTCTCTCAATCTTTTCTGAAGCTCTAAAATCGTTGCAGTCTGTTTCTCTACTATACTTTTATAGTATTGTAATTCTGCGATAGCTTTTGTTGTAGCGTCAACAGTAGAATATTTAGAAAGCTCTTTTATTTGTCTTTGTAAATCTTCGTTTTCTAAGGCTTTTTTCTGTAGAATTCTATTCAATGCATCACCATCGATCTTTTTTGATTCAAAATCAGAAAGTAGTTGTTCAAATTCTCTTTCTGAATTGATTTTTTCTTCTTGAATTTTATTCAGAATGAGTTCTTCATTAACATATAATTCAATAACATCAGTTGCTTTTGCTGCAATTATTGAATGAATAGATGAGTATGTGCGTCGTTTTTTTGTAATTTCATCTTCTCTGTATTGCAGATCATTTTCTGAAATAGCTCCTGAAATAATTTTTTTTTCGATATCGCTAATATTTAGATCTTTAGGAATACTATCCCATGCTAATCCATCAACGACATATTTTTCAAGACGTTTCAATGTCTTATTAAAAAAACCATTAGTTAGTTTTTTGTAACACTCATTCTCTACAAGACCTTCTCTGCTTGATACTATTCTAAAATAATCGTCACGATCCAATACTTCAATGCGTCCCACAATATCGCGAGTGCCTAGAAATCTTGCATATCCCTGCTGTTTCCTAAATTCTAATCCTAACCAGTCATCGCCTTCTTCACCATATGGTGGTATTCTAAATCCATTTAAAAACAAGTATATTGAGCCGTAATTGACAGGCCTAATGCCTGTTTGTTTCGTAAAAAAGGCTTTAGAATAGGGATTGAGATAGAATATTATGCATTTTGCGTCTTTTATAAAATCAGAAAATTCATTTTTCTCTTTTATCCAAAAAATAGTTTCTCCTTTGTCTTTGAGTGTTGTTAGTGTTGTGGCTCCATTATCTTGAACTTCACACTCAATGCTTGTTGCCTTAAAATTTAATTTTTCAAATACTGAGTTTTCTATTCGTCCTATAAACTTAGCTTTTTCTTCTGCATTTTTATTTTCTTCCTCAAATTCAGGGGCATTAAGATATATTCCAAAGTCATTTTTTTCAAAAGCCTGATTGGGATTAATCAGACGTTCTAAATATGTTCTTAGATTAACCAATTTTTCTGTATTCCACTTTGGCTGTTCCCAGTAAACCCATTGACTTCTTAACTTAATAATTTCTAGCACCACTCCATGTTTAAAAGGTTTGATACCTCTCATCTCTAATTCTGTGGTAGAAAGTATTTCGTATTCAAGGACTACATCTTGAATCTCTTTCTTTTCATCATCTACTTCAAATTGACGCCAGTTTAATTGCAATAATATAAATTCTGATGATTCTTCTTTTTTGGTATATAGGTTTAGAAATTCTCCAAGCCTATCACAAGAAAACCGTCCTACTCCTTTTGCTCCAGCCATCATGCGATTATGCTGATAAGACTTTTTCTTTTTCTCGGAGTATGCAATGTTAAGCCATTTGTTTTTTATGTCATTTATGTCCATTCCAACACCATTATCCCGGATAATAAGTCGGGAGGTCCTAGAAGAATATTTTTCTATTGATAGATCATCATTATTTTTCAGATTTACAAAAGAAATATCTGTCCTTTTGGCGTTTGCATCGAAAGCGTTTTTAACTAATTCTAATATAGCGATATTATCATTGTTGATTAAATCTTTACCGATGATATTTTTTAATTGGACATTTGTTATAAAATGTAAATTCATAATCTGTTATTTATGATTTTATCTAAAATGCAACCAGCTTGTTCACCGAATAGTGGTGGAATAGCATTGCCGATCTGAGTATAGCGTGGAGTCTCTTTTGTTCGTAACTTTCCTCCTGTTGTATATTTCCCTTTAAAAATAAAGTCGTCAGGAAATGATTGAATACGTGCATATTCACGTACTGTCAAAATACGTGGTTCGCAATAGTGGATATAATCATCTGGCAAAGTAGTTATTGTTGGAGCCTTTTGATTTCCATCAAGTGGTATGATGGTGTGTTTATTAATATGAAAATGCCGTTTAATTTCATTGTCAATATTAGAACAACGACGTTTTTTCGTCAAGTCTAACAATAATTGAAATCGTTGTATGATGTTATTGTTGTGGTTAGCGAAGCGATGACTGTCAGGGTGAGGTCCTTTTATATTCACATTACTTCGCATGAACTTTTGGTATGCAGTAAGTGGTATAGAATTGTATTTTCCAAAACGAAAGTGTGTATATTCGTTGTCTATTACTATACCTTTACTCATTAATAAATCAGATATAGCTTCACTAAGTGTAGTTCCTGTTCTTAACCCTTTTGCTTTAAGGAAATCAAAACGGGCATTTTGTAATTGAGTGAAAAATAGTTCTGCTTTACATTTAGCACTAGCTCCAAAGAAACTTTCAGATAAACCTACTAAAATAAAACGAGTTCGCTTTTGTGGTACACCATAATCGCCAAAATTTACTAATTGTGAAGCTGTTCGATACCCCAACTTTTCCAATTCCTCTACTACTAAGTGAGAATAAGCAATTCCTTTCTCTTTATTCTTCTTAAACTCTTGGGTAAATCCTTTGACATTTTCAAAAAATAACATTTTGGGATGAACCAACTCTATGAACTTTATATAAGAGTGTACTAAATGATTCCTAACATCGTCTTCTTTACGTCTTCCTGCCATTGAAAATCCTTGACATGGTGGCCCCCCAGCAACCAAATCTATCTTATTTCGAAGATTTGAAAGTTGAAATGAATAGTTCTCCAATAAAGTGTCAATTTCCCAGTTTTTTATGGGCAACCATTTAGGCCATTGAAAATGTGGATCGGTTTTATTATCTATGAGGTTATATTTCAAAGTTTCAAATGCGTCAGTACATTTTTCAACAGCAAAGAGTCCTCTCCATCCTGCCTTATGCAGTCCTAAAGAAAGACCACCACATCCTGAAAATAAGTCTATCACTACTGGATGTATAGAGTTGCCCATATATTTACAATTTTATAATAAGATAAATAATATATATCTATGCAAAGTTAATAATTTTATTTCTAAAGATGAGTAGTTCCTGTTAAAAGAATTTATAAAATGACACTATTATAACTTTTTATTGTATTAGATTCTTGAAATAGTTATTATATCGCCTTATTACCCTATAGTATATATGAAAATAGACATTACTTGTTTAATGTAGTATTGCTTTATATCATGTGCTTTTGTCAACTGTTCAGTCGGTTCTAGCTGGACAGTTCCGTGATTAGTGTTTGGGGGTATGATGTGGCTTATTATATATGGTAAGTAATATTTATTCTTCTTTCATTTTCTTTCTCCACCTCTGAAACCCTCTCATCAAACTTTCCTCTTCCACCGACTCTGCCATATCATACTTTACCACAAACTCATGCATTGACTTTATATACATCACCCCATTTTTGAACTTATTCTCCAACAGGAATGAATAAAGCTCTGCTTTCATTTCCACCTCAATTTCCTTTTCGATAATAAAAATACTGTCTTGCCCGAAGTAATTGTAGATTTCCGGGTTCTTGCCCTGCCTTGGGCTAGGAAGAACAAAAGTGATATTTCCTGTCTCTTTCCAAGAAACGCCTTGCGGATGAGGAACGGATAATTGATGCAAGAAATGATAAATGGGAGTGAGGTGGGAGAGGTGGATGGGGATGGGGAGCCTTGAAGTTGGATTGTTGTGCGATTGAAGTTCTAAACTTTGTCCGTACCGGACATACATATACCTCGCCAGATATGGCTTGATGGCAAACGTGACTGTAACCATGGGATTTGAATTTTGAATTGTTGAAATTTGTTGTATACTGATTGCCGCTTCGTGCGGCAGATTCCGTCGTGTTTGTTGGAAAAAATCCCATGGGTTACGGGGACGGAATTCTAATTCAGTAAGAAGTTGAAATTCAAATGGTTACAAATGCCGGTTTTTCCTTTAAAACCAACGGGCCGTTCCTTTAAAAGGAACGACCCGTTGCACACCGAGGAATGACCTCTTCCTTTTAAAGGAACGGGCGGCTCCCTAAAATCCATAGTGCAAAGCTATGTCTAATATTCTGATTTTTCAAAAGGAATAATAGCGGTAATCTTTATATTATGTAATGAAATATCATAAATAGTATACATCTCTAATTTATGCGTATGTATATTGGAATTATGTAATAAAAATATACTGATTGCAAAAGCGTATATTTTAACTATATTTATCAGATAACTATTCTTAAAGTGGAAAAACTTTTTATCCCATTTCTTGTTTCTTGCGTAACAGGCGGAAAAATAGTTCTGATAAATAAGGTGAACTTCGTACTTTTACGTCTCAAACAAAAAAAGCAAGATATGATGACATCAGTGAAACTTATGCTGAACAAGAGCAGGATATTGAATAATGGCAGTTACCCTTTAGTATTCCAGGTGATACACAATCGGAGAAAAAAGTTACTGTATACAGGCTACCGGGTGAAAGAGGAGGTGTTTGACGTGTCGGAAGGGAAGATTAAGAATGGCGCAGGTTCTGCTTTTACGGCTACGGAGGTCGTGAAAATGAACCGCGGGCTGCGGAAGCTGCGGAATCGGATTGATACGCGGATAAGGCAGCTTGAGCGGACAAGGGAAGAATTTACGGTGGAGGATATTCTGGCTCAAAATGCTTTTGGAACACGGGAACCGCAGTTTTATTTATTGCGGTATATCAATGCGCAGATTGAGCGTAAACGGGAACTGAAGAAGGTGGGGATGGCTGCGGCCTACAAGAGCACCCGCTCGTCGTTGGCAAAATTTATAAGCCGCCCCGATGTGCGGATGTCGGAGGTCGATTCGGCGTTCGTCGGGAGATACGGGGATTTCCTGTATAGTAACGGCGCTTCCGGCAATACGGTAAGTTATTACCTGCGTAACTTGCGTTCCCTGTATAACCAGGCGGTAGCGGACGGCTATCATCCCCGCGGCGAATATCCGTTTGCGAAGGCGCAGACCCGCCCGGCGAAGACTGTGAAACGTGCTTTGTCGCGCACGGATATGCAGAATCTGGCGGACTTGAATCTGGAGAACGAACCTGAACTGGAGTTTGCCCGCGACTTGTACCTGTTCAGCTTTTATGCGCAGGGAATGGCTTTTGTCGATATTGTCCTTTTGAGGAAGGCCGATATTTGCAATGGTGTGCTGGCCTATTCCCGTCATAAGTCGAAGCAGCTGATTCGCATAGCGGTGACTCCGCAGATGCAGGGCCTGATGGATAAATACAAGACGGGGAATGAATATCTTTTTCCGATAATCAGCGGTGAATACGCTTCGGGATACAAACAATACCGCCTGGCGTTAGGGCGTATCAACCGCCATCTGAAGAAAATCGCTGTTGCGGCTGATATAAAAGTTCCGTTGACGACGTACACCGCCCGCCATACCTGGGCTACCCTTGCCCGTGACTATGGAGCTCCGATTTCTGTGATTAGTGCCGGACTGGGGCACACTTCGGAAGAAATGACACGTGTCTATTTGAAAGATTTCGATGTGTCCATGCTCAACCAGGTGAACAGCATAGTCACAAACTTGTCCAGGTGAAATGATAATTTGTAATATAATCCGTTGAAAATTAGCAGATATTGTATTTTTGTTTATCTTTGCAGCATTGTAATCTATTCCGTAATAGAGATTATATTAAAATCTCCTTGTTGTTTTGAACTGTTTCACGCTGCAAAGTAAGCTTATTTATTTATAATAGGAGTTATCATAAAGTACATATTTTTATTCATTTTGTACACGTGGTATGGTTATCTTCATAAACAGGGTAGTTTCCGCTCTGGCAGCGTTCCACCAACTGTTTGGCGGTGCATCCGAAATACAGTTTGCAGTGACGGTTGAAGTTGCTCTGCGAGTCAAATCCCAATTCTTCAACGGCGTCTTTTATACATACTCCCGGTTCGGTCATTTTTTCGAGTATCCTCCGGTTCTTTTGTTTCAGCATCCATTGTTTGGCAGTCATCCCGAACACCTCGTTGAATTTGGAAAAGAAGCGGCTTCTTCCCAGGTTCGACAGTGAGATGAGCTGTTCTATGTTATCCACTCTGGTATGGTTGCGCATGACAAAATCCTTGAAGTCCATTTCTTTCCCGATGATGGGATGAAGCAGGGCTGCAATCTCCCGCTTTTCATAAAATCCGCGCAGGAGAAAGAAAAACTCCCGCTGCATCAGGGTGTGCAGGTGGGCGCAATTCATCCCGTTCCTGATGCAGTGGGTCAGCACTTCGAGGAACGGTGTCAGCGGGTAGTGTATCCCAGTGGGTGCGAAGTCATATTCAATGTGGTCGCATATACCTGATAAAGACTGCAATATGAGCTTGTCACAACTGTTTTCGGGCATGTCGAAAAACATGGAGAGCAGGCTTGAACCGTTTTCTCCGGTTCCCTTCAGCCGGGAAGAACGGGGGATGAGTACCATCTCTCCGGCATGGAACGGCCTGTTGTGGAACTGGTTGCAAGTAATGGTGAAACCGCCCTTCAGGAAGAACAGAAGATAATTCTTGCTTGTATTGTCTTCCTCAAATTCAGTGTTTTTGTCGAACTCCAGATACTTGAATCCGGTTTCAATCGTTGTCATGTAGTTTTGGCATGACAGGTGTTCTTCGATGTACAGCAGTTCGCTTTTCATAAGTTTTGATTCCATGGCAATAACTGTTTTTATTGTTTGGCCTGTTAGTTATCCGTTTGTTTCACAATTGTTTCAGTATCCATGTTTTTAATGAATTATATATCAAAATATTATTTTCCGTTTTGTCTGCCATGATTCATTATTTCATGATACTGAAACGTTGTATGGTTGTTTTATGTAATGCAAATCATTGATAATTAAGTTTTTATTGTCTGTATTCTTTTTGAAATCTCTATTACGGAATAGAGATGCAAGAAAAGCAACAATAAATAATAAGATGACATGAAGAAATATCTATGTTTAATCGGTGTCTTGGGAGTACTCCTTTGCAATACGGCCAACTCTTACGCCCAAAAGGTTGCGGTAAAGACCAATTTGCTTTATGACGCTACTACTACAATGAACCTGGGGCTGGAAATAGGCCTGGGCAAGAAATGGTCTCTCGACTTATCCGGAAATTATAACCCCTGGAAGTTTGATGATGAAACGCGCCTGCGCCACTGGGGCGTGCAGCCGGAACTTCGCTACTGGCTATGTGAGAAATTCAACGGTCATTTTCTGGGTCTGCACGGACATTACGCCAAATACAATGTGGGCGGAATGTCATTTTTGAGTGATAACATGGAGCGCCACCGCTATCAGGGACATTTGTGGGGCGGCGGAATATCCTACGGTTACCAGTGGCTGCTCGGCAGCCGCTGGAGTCTGGAGGCTGTGCTTGGAGTCGGCTATGCGCGGCTGGACCACTCCAAATATCCCTGTGCCACATGCGGCACCGTTCAGAAAAGTGAGAAGAAAAACTACTTCGGCCCGACAAAGGCTGCCGTGAGTATCATATACATAATAAAATAGGCAAATGATGAAAAGAATCTGTATATACGTGGCCTTGGGAGTGCTGGGCGCATTTTCCGCCCATGCCCAGGAGATAAATATCGGACAGACCGTTGCCCGGAAAATAAGCGACGACAAAGTGGAAGTGTCATTCAGTATGGATTGCAGCACGCTGCGTCTTCCCTCGCGCCGGCAGATGGTAATCACTCCCTTGATAATCAGCCGGTCGGAAAGCGATACGCTCGCCCTGCCTTCAGTCTGCATTGCAGGCAGAAACCGTTATCGCATGAACAAGCGGAAAGAACGTCTGTACGGCAAGGAGCATGGCAAAGCACCGGCTGGGGGAGAGGGACAGGAAATGATTCGTTTTAACAGGAAACGGGATATGCTGCTGGAATATAACGAAACAGTCCCGGCACAGGAGTGGATGTCCGGGGCACGTGTCGAGATATTCCGTGAACTGCAGGGATGCGCAGGTTGCGGGGAAGCGCTGGGTAATGCCCCCGTTGCCGAACTTCCTCTATTCAAAGAGGAGGTGGAACGCCCGAATCTGCAAATAATGTTGGCACAGGCAGAGGAGAAACGCCGTTCCTTCACCCGCAGCGCATATCTTAATTTTAAGGTGAACCAGTCGGCATTGCTTGCCGATTATATGAACAACCCTGTCGAGCTGGCTAAAATCTATTCGTCCATTGATTCCATCCGTGAAGACAATAATTATCGCATTGCCCGGATTGAGATAGTGGGCTACTCGTCACCGGAAGGCAGTTATGCCGCCAACGCGCGCCTTTCCGAACAACGCGCGAAAGCGTTGGAACAAAACCTGAAACATGCCTATCAGCTGGACGACAGCATGATAGACTGCCGTTCGGTGCCGGAGAACTGGGAAGGGCTGGCTGCATGGCTGCGCGAATACCGTCCTTCCTATATGCAGAAAGTGCTCGACATTATCGGGCAGACTCCCGAACCGGACGCGCGCGACGCGAAGATAAAGGCTATCGACGGTGGAAAAATCTATAATGCCTTACTACAGGAGGTATATCCGAAGCTGCGCCTGGTGGAATATACAGTCAGCTATACGGTGGTCCCGTTCTCCGTGGAGCAGGGACGGGAAATCATCAAGACGCGCCCCGACAAGATGAACCATAACGAAATGTATCAGGTCGCAGTCAGCTACGGCAAAGGTTCGGACGAATACAACAGGATTATCCGGATGATTGCCGCCCGCTTTCCGGGTGACAGGATAGCTAACAACAACGCCGCTATCGTGGCTTGGGAAACGGGAGATTACGACGCTATGCGGGTGTACCTGAAACGTCTGGAAGAGATAAAGGCTGAATAATACAATTTGGATAATATAATCTGAAACATACAATCTGAAACATAAACTTAGTAATTAACATTTTAGTATTAATTAAATTTTAAAACAATGAAATTGGACAAATCTTTTTTAACGCTGTTTGTCGGACTGGCGATGGCAGCATGTAGTAATGATGAAGAGATGGCAACCGGCGGACAAAACCAGTTGCCGGTAGACGGTAGGGAGGCTTATATGTCCGTGTCTGTGGCAATGCCTAAAAGTACAGGAACACGTGCTCTGGGAGAACATCATGGGACAGCGGACGAGCAGAACGTAAAGGAAGTGCTTCTCGCGTTGTTTGACGCGTCGGACGTTTGTCTGGAAACAAAGACATTGGCTACAACCGACTATATCCTTAATGTAGGCGGTGCCAATAAGGCAGGATATGATGGAAAGGCATTCAAAGTACCTTCCGCTACCGCCAAAGTGCTGGCAGTAGTCAATCCGAGCGACAAGTTCAAGACAGCCTGTGTGGCTTCCGCTTCCTGGTCTGCCATCAACGGTGCTGTGGAGCAGACACTTGACGAAGTGACTGGAACGTCAAAGAACAACTTTATGATGATTAATGCCGGCGACAATGCGAACCCGACTAACGGGGCATTGGTGACAGCCAATGTGAAGGTGGTTGACGGAACGACTATCCCTGACGTTGCTACCGCGATATCCGAAGCCCAAGCTGACCGTTCAATGATTTATGTAGACCGTGTCGTTGCTAAAGTTTCTTTAGGAACAAATCCGGACGGCCTCAAGGTTCCCGCCGGAGTGACCTGTACATTCGGTGACTGGGCATTGAATATCACCAACAAGAGCATGTTCCCGTATTCTGAAATCGTAATGCCTGCCGGAGGTTCTACAGGTGCGGATTACAGAATAGACCCGAACTACGAACTTGCAGGATTCGATGTGTCGCAGTTCAACTACCTGAAAGTAGCTGACGACGGTACTTTGCCTGCTGACTTCTCGGCTATGGCAGACAGCAAATACTGTCTTGAGAACACAATGGCTGCCGACGCGCAAACCCAGGCACAGACTACGTCTGCCGTAGCAAGTGCGGTTTACACTCCTGGCTCATTTACTGTGGGCGAAAGCTGGTTCCGCCTTTTGGGTGTCACTTACAAGACATTGGCTGATTTGCAGGTAGTATATAACGCTGCAAAGGCAGCTGGTACAGCCGATGCGGCACAAACACAGGTAATCACTCTTTGTGACCAGTTCTATGCACGTATAGCCAAAGCCGCCACTGCACAAGGCAAGGCTGTCGGTGCTGATTTCGCCTCTATTACTATCACTGAACTGGACGACCTTAAGAGCGGTGGCGAATACTCCAAACCCGATGCGGCAGCCGGTGAAACCGTAGGTGTGGAATACTTCCAAAAAGGCGTATGCTACTATAACATCCTCATCCATCATGACGACGCTATCACCGCAACGATGGCGCATGGCAAATACGGTGTCGTACGCAACAACTGGTACACACTGACTATCAACAGCGTGAAGCAACCGGGTACTCCCTGGCTTCCTGACACCACAAATCCTACTGACCCGAAAGACCCGGGTGAGGACGATGATGACAAAGAAGCATATCTCTCTGTAGAAATTACGGTAAATCCATGGACTACCTGGAGCCAGGGAGTGGATTTGTAATGACTGATATATCGGGCTAAAATAACAATTAAAATTATAAGAAGGCGTTATGATACGGCGCAGGCTTGTCTTGTGGCGCCTTCTTTTTTCTTTCTTTTCGTTTTTATCCAGCCGGCGGAGGCTTATTTCCGTGAATCAAGACCTTGATTTTAAAAGAAACAGATAAAAAACTCGGTCTTGCCATACAGACAAGTTTTGCGGCTTGTCCACCAAAGCAGATTATTCCGAGAAAAGCGCGCGAAGCCGCTTTTCCACACTATATAGAGAAATTAGAAAAAATAAATAGAACCATAGATTATGAGAAAGATAATGAAAACAGAGGGTGCCGTCCGTCGGATGGGTTATGGAAGTTGCCTGTTGTTATTGCTTGTACTCTTTTCCTGCACATCCATTGATGAGACCCTGCCGGAATGCCGGCTGTATGTCCGTTTCCGGTATGACTATAACATGGAGTTTTCCGACGCTTTTGCATCGCAAGTGAATCGTGTCGACGTGTTTGTATTCGACAAGGATGGCACGTTTGTCATGAAGAAGAGCGAGCAGGGCGAAACTCTGGGTGGCGGCAGCTACCGTATGCCGTTGCCGCTTCCGGCCGGTGAATACCGGATAGCCGCCTGGGCGGGAATGAGCGATGACTTTGAAATGCCGGAACCGGTTGCCGGAAAAACGACACTGGAAGATTTGACGGTAAGAATGAAACGGGAAGAGTCATTGGTGCACAATAAAGCCCTGAACCCGCTTTGGTATGGCGGGGTACAGGCCGTCAGCTTTACCGGCAGACAGGAACAGACGGAAACGGTCTCCCTGATAAAGGATACCAATAAGTTCCGCTTCATCCTGCAAAAGTCCGGACCGGGGGAAGAACTGGATATCAATGACTGCCTGTTCGAAATCCGTGCGGACAACGGATATTACGACTGGAACAATGACCTGCTGGATGACGACATGATTAGTTACCGGCCGTATTATCTGGAAAAAGTGGAGGATGTGGGCATTGTGGTGGAAATGAACACCATGCGCCTGCTCGAACATAAAAAGGTGTATCTGACGCTTACGCGCAAGTCGGACGGCAAGGAACTGATGAAGATTGACCTGATACCCTACCTGCTTCTTACAAAAATGGAAGGGCACAATATCCCGGCGCAGGAGTACCTCGACCGTCAGAGCGAGTATGCGATTGTCTTTTTCTATAACCCGGAATTATTGAATTTCCTTTCCACCAAGATTGTGATTAACGGCTGGACTATCTGGCTGAAAGGTGAAGACCTCTGATAAATAAACAAAGATTGATGAATATGAGATATAAAGGTTATATATGGTGGGCATGGTTGCTGTTGGTCTTGTTTTCCTGTACGGAAAGCGAACAGGCAATTGAACCGGTGAATCCCGGGGAAGTGCGGATGAGCATGAATATCAGTACGCGTGCCACGAGTGACCCGGAAGTGCTGAACGCGAACGAAACCCGCATCAGCCGCCTTCGCATCTATGTCTTTGACGGCACGTCACTGGATAAGATGTATTACTGGCAAGGGCTAACCGCTACTGACGGTACTTATACTACTCCGGTTTTTACGGTGAAAGCCGCTACCGGGAAAACATTATATGCCATTGTAAACGAACCTGTTGATACGAATACCCGTGCTATATTGGAGTCTGTAGACCATCCCGACGACCTGGTGGACGTGCAGTATCAAATGGCGGATTACTTGACAACTAAGACCAATGTAAATGTAGTGGAATATACTAAAGATTACTGCCTGCCCATGTATGGAGAACTGGCAGGAGTGGATGCGGCGGAAGGGACGACACAGACAGTCAACATGCGTGTAGACCGTGCGGTGGCACGTGTGGATGTCTATATGCGTAAAGAAGCGGGAAACTGGGAGGAAGTTCAGATACCTGCGATGTTGGTTGTGACGGGAGTTTCCAAAACCGGGTTCATTTCTCCCGAGAAGACTGGTAATTATGCATCTTCCGTAATCAATATGCTGTTGAGAAAGACAGTCGGAGAAATTCCTGAAGAAACTTCCCCGAAAGACAAAGGCGTATTGGCTTACTCTTTTTATATTCCGGAAATGGAATGCAAAGACAGTAAATTGCAAATAGGTATCGACGAATACGATATGATAGAGTTAGGTGGAGACGCGAATAATTCAGGTGGAGCGCCTTTGGAAAAGCTGGAGCGTAATCATGTCTATCAATTACTGTGCCGGTTCATGCAAAAAACAGTCTCTTTGGATATAGACTTGACGGTGTGTCCGTGGATAGCGTTAGAACCCCAGGTGGAAGAAGTGAAGGATATACAAATAACGAACTGTTATGTTGTACCGCCCGGCGGAAGAGTACATATACCTACAGACGGGGTGTACAAGGCATGGGCACAAATGGATGAATTTGAACGTACGCCTATTCCCGAAGGTGAAGTTACGGCCGAAGTGCTTTGGCAGGACGGAATAGGAGTAATGACGGAGCGTAGTGTGAAAGTGATGAACGCGGAAAAGCGTGACAAGGCTTATATCGTTGTAGAGACAGGGAATAAGGCGGGAAATGCAGTAGTTGCAATGAAAGTGAATGGAGAAATTTATTGGAGTTGGCATATTTGGTGTACGGACTATAACCCGAACCTGAAAGAGGGACAACAGGAACTTAATGGGTTTGTCTGGATGGATAGGAATTTAGGAGCGACATACAATAAATATAATGAAGAGGGGGGGATTAAGTCCAAAGGCTTTTTGTACCAGTGGGGACGGAAAGACTTGTTTCCGCCTACAAAGGGTTGGGAGAAAACGGAATCTGATGAAGACTTGTACAATCTTGCTGGTGAAATTATAACTTTCTCAAAAGTTCCAGTGGAAGTCTTTAATAATATACCTAATTCAGTACATAACTCTATGAGTTTTTATACGAGTGAAGAAAGCTGGTATACGAATGCAAAGGGAACATATAGAAGAAATGATTTGAGCTTATGGAATAGCAAAGTAGGAAAGAAAACGATTTTTGACCCCTGCCCGGATGGTTGGAGGGTGCCTGTTGGTAAAGATGGGGAGTATGAATCTCCATGGGAACAGGCTAAAAAAAATGTTACGCCTTTGGTGCGTTATAAAGGATTTTCTCTCAAGGGTATTTATTATCCTGCAGCAGGTTATCGTGAACTATTAACAGGGAATATGCCAAATAATTCTTTCTTGGATAATGCATTATATTGGGCGGGGAATATTCCGTCTTTATATAGACAGCCTAGTATAATGCGTTATACATTAATAGATTCTACAGGTTATTCCTTTTCTATAAGTGTTGCGTGGGATGCTTATGGCGGTTCTGTACGATGTGTGAAAGAATAAAATGGAGGTTACTATGATAAATAAATTATTTGCATTTTTCTTTATAGCATACTTATTATCTTCATGTGTAGAAGATATAGAGAATTATGACCTTGGCAATGTGGACAACATGATACCCGACGGCAAGGAACTGATGGAACTCCGTTTGGTGATACCCGGGGATAAACAGTCGGTTGTCCGAAGCATTGAGAATGGAACGGCCGGTGAGAACAGTATTGAGCAGCTTTACATGGATGTAATGGACGGCGGAGGGAATCCGATAGAGTACCGGCCCCGTTCCACAGGGGACGGAACATTGAAGTTGACTCATTATGCTGATAGTTTCTACGTGGTTTCTACACTGTTTGATATAGGGACATTGAAGGAGGGTTACACCTTTCGTGTACGTGCCAATGCGGATGAGCCTCACGGGATAATCGGACAACCCGTTCCCCCTTTCTACATGTCGGGCACGGGAATGATTTATGGCGGCAGGCACTTCAGAGCTTCCGCACATTTGTTGCGGGGGGTGGCCAAACTGCGAACAACCGTTCGTAAAACTTCTTCTACTGTTCCGCAGGAATTGACTATAGGAGATGTAAAAGTACAGGTGCTTCATGTCGCGGATAGGATTCGTAAATATGCTCCGTTTCCTTCTCATGCCAATGAAGCTATTACCAATAATAAAGAAAATGGGCTGGAGTATCCATTACATTATTCGGATTATCCGGAAGTAAGTCTGACAGATATAGCATTACAAGAGCAAGGTGAACTTGACGGTGAGGCAGTCACTTTTTATTCTCATTACGTCTATGAAAATTATCTGGAACAGGAGTCCGATTACGACATAGATACCAACGTGACGTCATTGAAAGTAGTTATTCCGGTGACGGATGGAGTTACCAGTCGGGTGATAGAGCGCACGATACCTGTAAAAGCGGAAAATTCTTATCGGATAAAACGTAACCATATTTATTCGGTGGACGTACAAGTGCTAAGTATCAATGAAGTGAAAGTATTCACGGATATGCTCGATTGGGAAGATGTAGGAGTCATAGGGGATATTGTAGGCACTTACTTTGATATAGACAGGAGTGCAAGTAAGGGAATAACGCTTATTAAAGATATTGCCGACCCGGTGAAGCTGGTGAAAGTGGACTGTCATACTCCGGGACGCTTACGAATCAGGGCTTTGCAACCTAATAAGACGGATTTAATATCAACAACAGATTTACAGCTATATTGCGATGGAATAGCGGAAACGGATAAATTGGCGGATAACAGTGGCATTTATGACCTTACTGCCGCGCAAGTAATGAATTTCTATTGTACCACCGGCAGTGTTCCCGCCAACTTTGAAGGTGGTTTTATCGAAATCTCTTCCGATAATGTACATGTGGTATATATTCCTATCGGTTCATTGGATACTTTTATTCCATTGGACACGGAAGGGACTTCCAACAGTTATATAGCAGATAGAGGTGCGGCTTCTTATTCTTTCACAGCTACCATAATGGGAAACGGAGCGGACGGCATTATTGACGAAGGGAAGTTTGAAGACGCAAGTGGCAATATCTTGACAAAAGCTGGTGGTGCCAACATACATCCTTTATCGGCCAAATTGCTTTGGCAGGATACGGATGAACTAGTGGAACAAGTTGGTTTGTCTGATGGTAAGGTTCAAGTGAAAATGGGACGAAGCCGGGGAAATGCATTGATAGCTGTCTATGATAAGGCTAATCCTAATGCGGAGGATGCGAAAGTGTTGTGGAGTTGGCACCTTTGGTGTACGCCTGTGCCACAAATAATAGAATGTGCCACATCAATATACACGGGCAATAACTATAAAGTGATGGACCGTAATCTTGGTGCGACTACTTCAGAACCGAATTTGGGCACTACTCAAGGACTACATTATCAGTTTGGACGTAAAGACCCGTTTTCGGGTTCTTTATCTTATGATGGAGAAAGGACAATATTGTATGATGTGAGAAGTTCTACTTCTATTCTCAAAGCGGAAATTATAGATGAAGCTATACAAATTAGACAGGCTTTAAATTTTCCAGACATATATTTTCTAAGGCATAGTGACCAGGAAGATTGGTATGAAGGTGTCGGTGCTCATTATCTTTGGGGGAATCCTGAAGGAAGGGCGTCTGTACATCCGGTTAAAACTACTAAAACAATTTATGACCCTTGTCCTGCTGGTTATAAGATATTGCCTGGAGATGTATTTTTTGTCTTTGCACGTACAACTAAACCAAGTGAGTATTCGAATGAGATAATATGTAAGGTTGAGAACCTTAATTCTCTCTTTTATGTAAAAAAAATAGAGGATGGTGGCACTACTTTTTATGCTGATGGCGCAGGAGTAGATGAGACGAAATTGATTTATTTGCCACTGGCTTATTCTCCCCAATGGGCTGCCGGAAAGTTGCATTCTTCTGGTTACTATTGGACTTCGTCTCCTCGCGGGGATGACCTTTGGTATCAAGGATTTACCTTTTACAATCAGAGTGGTAGTACATATTGGTTGAATAATGGGCTGCCTTCTTGGAGATTGGCTTCGGTTCGCTGTGTAAAAGAGTAAATTAGACTAATATCTAAGATTTGAAAATAATGGAAAAGAAAGTAATACAATCCTTAGTATTTATGAATAGTGAACGAGTAATGTCTTTTCTCTTCGTATTTGCGTTAATATTAATTAGCTGCAATGATGATATGGGACTGATTAACATATCTTCCCCAAAAACACTTCAGCTATCTATCCCTGATGCGGAACTAGTGCAGGTACGTAGTGTGGCAAATGAGTCGGAATGTAAGATTAGCGGTATACAAGTGTTCGTATACAATGATTCTCACACCTCATCTCCTGTATATTATCAGGAGGGCACGACTGATTTATCTTTTTTGTTTGGAAATGGAACAGCGTCGCCAACCGTGACATTGAAAGAATACATTCCCGCTGACAAAGAACGAATTTATGTAGTTTGTAACCTGACTAATCGTTCTTCTGTATCAGGAACAGGTGATTTTCTTATAGATGAAACGGTAAGTGAGGAACAGTTAAGAAATTATACGAGTCAAGGCTTGATAAGTGGTATCTCTAATTTGAAAGATGGAGGACAGTCAATTCCTATGTACGGGTGGATGGAATGGAATGAAAAGGCTACCTCTAACGTGTGTCTATTAACCCGTTGTCTTGCAAAAATAACGGTTGATGCAGCAGCGGATTTGTTTTCCGGTAAACAGGTCTATTGGGAGTGGGAAAATTTGAATTATTCAGATTTTGTATTGGACAGCGAATATCGTGGCATTTATCAAGGAGCTATCAATGGCGCCGCTACTTCCGGAAAGTATGATTTACTTTCTGCGACAACACCTGTCGACGGGGCGATTGGATTGGTGACTACCTATTACCCTTTAGAGTACAAACATTCTGTTTATGCTTTAGGAAATGTGGTGGATGAAAAAAAGTTTTCCCAAGACCGTTCCATGTTGCTTCTTACTGTTCAGAATCCGGATGGCTCGAATAAGGAGTATTATCGTCTCGACTTTTGGGATAAAGAGACAGGAAAGTATCTGGATATAGTGCGAAACCACGCTTATCGTTTCAATATTACGAAGTTGAAAAGTAAAGGATATACTTCCGCACAGGAAGCAATCCAGAACCCGGGAAGTAATATTGAATATATGATAACAGTTTCTGACAAATGGACGCAAGGGTTCAACTCAAACGGGCAATACCTGGTTAATACGGATAGGAAAGAAATAAAGTTGTTGCAAGGCTCAATAACAGACCCGGTGATAATGTTGAAGATAGAGTTGCAGGCAGATGATGCAGGAAATGTCAATTTGGATAATGTGACAACCCGTAAAGTACGTTTATTGGGAAAGGATAAAGAGTTAGTGTCCCGTTTTTTCATTCAAACATTTTATAGCACGGATAATGAACATCTGATTCCAATAGATAATGGAATTGTCATGGACGCTATGCCTTCAGTGCCAAGTATGGGACTAAATATTACCGGAAACGAATGTGAATTACCGTTGGATAATAAATATTGGATATATGCTACTGTGGTTGACGGAGCTACCGTTATGCCGAGGGAAGGATTCCTGGAAATAACAATAGGCAACATAGTGAAATATATCCCTTTCAGTATCATTCCTCACACAGAAGCGTTTCCTGTAGATGAAGACGGTCCGGCAAACTGCTTTATCACTCCGGTGACTTATGGCGTTTATTCGTTTGACGCTACGGTGATAGGAAATGGGGTGGATGGTATAGTGGCGGAAACGAGAGGAAATCCAGACGGGAGGAGTGGCGTCTTTACAGAGGAGATAGAAAGATATCATTTTAAAAATGGAATGGGGGAAGATATATCTGTTTCTAAAAATGTAGGTATAACTCCTAAATCTGCAAAACTTATTTGGCAGGACCAAGAAAATCTTATTTCGCAAGTGTCATTTAATACCACTACTAATCGGGTTGAATTTTTGAGTAACGGTGCAGGAAATGGGATTATTGCAGTTTATGACAAATCAGACCCGAATGCGGAAGATGCAAATGTGCTTTGGAGTTGGCATATCTGGTGTACGGAGAAACCTGATATTATTGAATTGGGGTTACCGACCAATGGAGAAAAGTATAGCGGGAAGAATTATAAAATTATGGACAGGGATTTGGGAGCGACAACTAATATTCCCGATAAACTGACGACTTGTGGCTTAGGATATCAGTGGGGACGTAAAGACCCTTTTATTGGTATGGCTTCATTTTATACATATACATCTCTAGACAATCTCGAACCCAAAAATGCTCCAATGTATAACGTCCGTGGAACGAAGCAGGAATTGAAAGAGGAAATGTCAAATGAAAGTACAGGGACAATTGAATATGCAATAAAACACCCTAATGTGTTTATTAGAGCTAGCAGCGATTGGCTATATTATAAGGAGATGTTTGGTAATCAATATCTATGGGGAAATAATCCTTATTCGAGATATAAAATGGTTGATATAGAGACAATGAAGACTATTTATGACCCATGTCCTGCAGGTTATAAGATATCGCCGCCAGATGTATATGGAGCATTTCTAAAAGAGCCTATAATAATGTATAGTCTGACGGATGATGATTTTACACCAAATATTATTGGACATGTAGGAGAGATGAAGGCAAAGAGTTTTTATACTCCGTCATTTACTGAATATGGAGCCTATTTTTATTGTGGAGGAGAAAATAGTGCGCGAAAGGTCTATTTTATTTCTGCGGGTATTCGTTTGGCGGATGTTTACGAGGTTCAGCCTGGTTATATAGCTCATCTTAGTGGAACAATGACTTCGATTTTTGGCGATGGCATGAATACTGTAATGTCCTTTACTATCGCAACGCATGATATTTTTTATTGTTCCTTCGGAGGAGTGGATGGTTTATCTGAACTGCGTGCTTCCGCTGCACAAGTCCGCTGCGTCCGTGACGAATAAACATATATAATTCATTTTTAAATACAAACCTATGAACAAATCAGAACTAATCAAAGAAGTAGCCCTTAAAGGTCAGTTGAGCTTTAACGAAGCTACGAATGCAGTAGATGCAATCATGGAAACCATTGCGGAAACAATGCATAAAGGGGAGAGTGTCACTTTAGTCGGTTTTGGCAGTTTTGTCATCCAAGAGCGGAAAGCACGTAACGGGCATAATCCTGCCACAGGCGGCTCCATGGTAATTCCGTCAAAGCGACAAGTGAAATTCCGTCCCGGAAGTAAAATGAAATTAGAGTAAAGAAACAGGTTAAACTAAATGTTGAACATAAAAATTGAAACATGAAAAAGAAAATTATTACAGTTGCATTGGTATTATCATCAGTCTGTGCCATGGCACAGCAAAAGGAAAATCGTGACACGGATGGAAGTATTCTCCGTGGCCCGTATGAAACGAATAGTTTCTGGAGTAACTGGTATATCGGTGTAGGCGGTGGAATCAATATCTATGAAGGCGAATTTGATAACAAGACATCGGTGGGCAACCGTATTGCTCCTGCACTGGATGTTTCGTTGGGCAAGTGGATAACTCCTTCTTACGGAGTCCGCCTGCAATATTCGGGTCTGAAAGCCAAGGGGCTGACGGACGCAAGCGGAATGTATGCCAAAGGGGCGCATCGCGGTTATTACAAGGAAGAGTTTAATGTATCCAATCTCCATGCGGACTTTATGTGGAACTGGTCGAACGGTTTCCTCGGATTCAATGAGAAACGTGTGTGGAATGTGATTCCGTTTGTCGGTTTCGGCTGGGCACGTTCGTGGGGAAACAGTACGCATGATAATGAAATTGCCGCCAACATCGGTATTTTGAATACGTTCCGCCTGGGCAAGCGTCTGGACCTGACTCTGGAAGGACGGCAAATGCTGGTGAAAGAGTGTTTTGACGGAACGGTAGGCGGCAGCAAAGGTGAAGGAATGAGTGCTGTGACACTGGGACTAAGCGTAAAGTTGGGCAAGACCCGTTTCGACCGCGTCGAGAAAGTGGCTCCGGCAGATTATTCATCTTATAATGAACGTATCAACGCGCTTCGCGCCAAGAATCATGATTTGAGCACCGAGGCACGGCGTCTTGCCGCCGAACTGGAAGCTGCCAGAAATCGGAAACCGGAAGTGGTGAATGAATCGAAAGTGACTGCTTCGCCGGTAGCCCTGTTCTTCAATATCGGCAAAGCTACTTTGGATAAGAAGGAACTTACCAATCTTGAGTTTTATGTGAACAACGCCATCAAGGCGGACAAGAACAAGACTTTCACGCTGATTGGCTCGGCAGACAGCGCTACGGGCAGCAAGGAACTGAACCAACGTTTGAGTGAACAACGTATGGAGTATGTGTACAATTTATTAGTCGAAAAGTATAAAATTTCCCCTGAACGTCTCGTGAAGAAAGCGGAGGGCGATACGAACAACCGTTTCAGTGAACCTGAATTGAACCGTGCCGTAATCGTCGAATAATAGTTTTATTTCATTTCAAGGTATTTCAGGCAACATTGCGGGACTGTCTCGTTTTCTTCTATGTCGGGACTGAAAGTGCTTTGTCGTTACAAGGTGGGCTTGTCGGCCGGTAGTTGGACGGTCCTTTGCAATGTTGCTTTTTTGAATGAAGAGGAGGATATGATAATATATAATAGTCTGTTGGCGAAAACTTTCCTGAACAGGAAGAAGAGGCATTATTTTATGATTTTCGGATGTTGTTTCACCCGGTTCAAGTATCTGGAAGTGTGGGAGGATATGGAGCTTCGGATTCATGCGCGGCAGTATACGGAATGTTTCTTCTTGGCATTATTGCCTGCATTGGTGCTATCCGTCTGGCTTTCGTGGTGGTGGATGTTGCTTGCGTTCATGAGTTATCATCTGCTTTATTGGCTGGAGAGGTGGTTCGGACATCATTCTTCTTTTGACTGGGAAGCGTTGGAACATTGTGGCGATACGCTTTATTTGAGGAAACGGAAATCATACGCCTGGATGAAATGGTACGGGAAGAAGTCGTTGCCGCCTTCGGAATGGGAGGATGATTAGAAGGAGTTTGAATGATTAGAGAGAGTTTGAATGATTAGAGAGAGAGTGAATGATTGGAGAGAATTGAAAATCTTATAATTGAATATCTTTTAGTTGAAAGTTTTTTAGTTGAATATCTTGTAATTGAATAGAAAAAAGTAGATTATGAAAACGAAATTTATAGCTGAAATGGTGGGCACTATGGTGCTTGTCTTAATGGGATGCGGCGCTGCTGTATTGAATGGCGGCGCGACATCGGTAGCCGCTGTGTTGACGATTGCTTTCGCGTTCGGTTTGTCGGTGGTGGCAATGGCGTACACAATCGGCCCTGTTTCGGGCTGTCATATCAATCCGGCCATCACCATCGGCGTTTGGCTGAACGGCGGACTGTCGGTAATGGAAGCCGGTGTGTATATCGTAGCGCAAGTGACGGGCGGAATACTTGGCTCTGCATTGCTGTGGTTGATTACCGGCACAATGGGGATGGAAGGTACGGGAGCCAACGGTTTTGAAGAGCCGTATCTGCTGGCTGCATTTGTTGCCGAGGCGGTGTTTACGTTCATCTTCGTGCTGACTGTATTGGGCACTACCGACCGGGATAATAGCAGTCCTCATTTTGCCGGGCTGGCTATCGGATTGACTCTGGTACTGGTGCATATTGTATGTATTCCCGTTACGGGGACATCGGTTAATCCTGCCCGTAGCATTGGTCCCGCATTGTTTTCCGGAATGGAAGCTATCAGCCAGCTCTGGTTGTTTATTGTGGCTCCGATTGTCGGTGCTGTGGTAGCAGTGCCAGTCTGGAAAACAATAAAAGGAAATTAATTGTTTCATTTCATGGTTTTGTGAGAATAGAAAAAGATGTAGGTTTTGCCCATATAATATAAATAATAAATGAGTTTAATGGCCTATATCCTTAATGTCGCTGTGAAGCGCCTCATTTCCCCTGGAGAATCCATGCCCTAAACATTTTTCTTTTAGTAATAGTAGCATGGGAAAAATGGAATAATGGGTTCTCCTCTGCCTGTGAAGGTAGACTATTGTTTGTTTTGTTTGTGTGGTGCACCTTTTTCCCGGTGGGGGAGAAGGTGCACTCTTTTTGTATGATGTATTAATGGTCGGAAGTATTACATACGTCCATAGGCTTCCCAATATGGCATTAAAGCCTCTTGCAGCCAATGTGCCACCTCGGAGAATGAAAGGCTATTTTTGATAGTTGCCTTTTTTAGAAATGCTGACCATCGTAACTGCATCTGCGGATGGTTGGGAAAGTCTTTCCTGAAGAACATCGTATCTGCATTATAAAGAGTATGACGATTCTCGAAAGTGCGGTTGATAGCCTCCTGCAATATGGTATTGTCATATTTGAATGATGTGAGCAGGTGGTAGATGTCATAATAGTCTTTCATCCGGCTGCTTTGGTCAGCTAAGTCTATGATGGCGTGCATCTTCTCCGCAATCACGGTTTCAGTGGAATAGGCAAGAATGTTTGCTTCTGGCAGTTCCTCTAATAACAATGGGTAATCTAATGATACAGGATGTGGTGTTACCACATCTCCAAAACCAATGTCCATTGTCATCACTTGGGCAATGGTGTCCATTGTCGCCGGAATACTTAGACGGATACCGTGGTAGTCTTTGAACTCGGTGATGTTCTGTGCTGTAATCTTGTCGGCAGCAAACCTTACTCCGTCTTCCTCACACTCTACGGCGCATATTTCACGGAACGCCTCGGCGATGCGTTCGCCATCATTGCTGATATGCGTGCCAAGAAAATCAATATCCAATGTCGGACGTGCAGCAAAGCGTTCGTATGCATACATCAGTGCTCCACCTTTCAGGTAGAAGTTCTCACGGTAATGAGTCTGTGAGATACGGTACAATAGGCGTTCCTGAAAATATCTGGTCAGAATGGTCTGGTAGAACACATCCTTCTGCTTGGCTACATTGAGCAGCTTTGCCCGGATGGACTTTCCAGGATTTTTGATTTCACTCATAGTTTTATTGCAATATACTGTTCAAGGATTCGTCTTACTCTTAGTTTGTCGGCATAATCCATCAGCAGGGATAGATTTCTGTCTGGCTGGGAAATGTAGTTATTCACCACTTCGGAACAAACATCCATGCCTATCTTGTTGCGGTACTTCACCGCATCGCACACGCATCGCTCTTTATTATATATATGTATGTGGTAACCGCTTACAACCAGTTCCTCGACACCTATGTCAAACATCGTGTCTGTGATATGATGGAGCTCTATCTTGGGAAATGTTGGAAGCGTGATTTTGCGACCTCTTTTTACCGCCACATGGTATGCCTGAGGCAATGAGGTGGTGAGCCCATGCACATTCCATGCGGAGAAAAGGCATAGCACTCCGCCTGGAACGATGGCTTCCACATCTATCATCGTGTCCGCCAACTGCTCGGCTGTGGCATATACGCCCCGTTTGATGCGTACCGCGTCTCCGTCACGCACACTGTCCAGCAGCTTGTAATAGGCTGTCCGACCTTCTTCCTTTACCATACTAGAGGAGGTAAAACTGTTATTATATCTCTTGCTTTTCATGCCTGTACTCTTTATTTTAGGACAAATCTACTACATTTATTTGTGATTGTAGTGCGTTTGTACTGGGAAATGCTTATTTGCCATGAAATATTAACATATATCAGACAATCTTGCCCGAATCATCTCGTAACAATTTCAGTAATTCTTGGTTTTCATTGCTTTCGATATACTGGCATAATTGCAGTTTGCTCTCTTTCAATATGCGGTATCTGGCTATTGACAGCCTTGAGCGCCTAAAACTTTCCATGCTTTTTAGTATGGTATTTATTAGTTTGAATATATTTGTTTGTTTATTATTCTCCCCAGGCTATCGGTTTTGTCGCTTTTTCCTTGCTTTTTGTCGTTATCTTGTCGTTTATTTGGTTCCTCTATGTCGGTTGTATATGTCTGAAATGCTTTTTGGTACTTTTCTGATGAGGCTATTTGGTGTCGTTTCATCTCCGTGGAAGATGCTGCATCTTTGCATCGTTAACGTTAGCGAAGTGATAATTAAAACAGTATTTATTAAAAAAAGAAAGTAGTATGGCTATTAGATTTAGAAGGGTGTCTCGCCTGTGTGACCCTACAAATAAAGAAGCAGGAAAGAAAGTGTATCCGGTGATTTCTTATCAGTATGATACGAGTGCAACGTTGGATGAGTTTGCAAAGGAGATTGCGTCTGCTTCCGGTGTCAGCGAGGGTGAAACGATTAGTGTATTGAAGGATTTCCGTACGTTATTGAGAAAGACATTGCTGGGTGGTCGTTCGGTAAATATCGCCGGTCTGGGATATTTTTACCTTTCTGCCCAAAGCAAAGGGACGGAGAAGGCGGAAGATTTTACGATCGCTAATATTTCAGGGCTTCGTATCTGTTTTCGTGCTAACTCGGATATTCGTCTGTTTACCGGGACGACTACCCGTTCGGACGGATTGAAGTTCAAGGATTTGGATCATATTAATGATTTGGGTAGTGTTGGTGACGGTTCGGATGATGGAGGTGAAACTCCGGATCCGGATGGTGGTTCGGGTGGTAATGGTGAAGCACCGGATCCGGCAGCTTGATTCATAGATCGTTGAGAACTGTTTGGTTTGTATGGAATGGGGCTTTGGCCTCATTCTTTCTTTATAACTACGTAAAAATATAAATATGCAAATAACTACAATCCTTGCTTTTATTACCGCTATGGGTGGTTTGGAAGCTGTGAAATGGTTAGTGAGGTATATCACTTGTCGCAAGACGGATGCACGGAAAGAGGAAGCATCCGTGAACAGTATGGAAGAAGAAAATCGCCGTAAAAAGGTGGACTGGCTGGAAGAACGGCTGACTCAACGTGACGAGAAGATAGACGGGCTTTATATTGAACTTCGCAAGGAGCAGGAAGAGAAGATTGACTGGATACATAAATGTCATGAAGTGGAGTTGATACAGAAGGAGTCGGAAGTGAAGAAGTGTGAGATTAGAGGGTGTGTGAAGCGTATGCCACCTTCGGATTATTAACTGGTGCGTTTGAACTAATAATGAATTATCATGAGAAATATAGATTCTATCATAGTACATTGTTCGGCTACGAAAGCCGGACAGGATTTTACTGCCACAGATATTGACCGTTGGCACCGGGAACGTGGGTTCAACGGTATCGGGTATCACTATGTAATCTGTTTGGATGGGAAATTGGAAAAGGGGCGGGATGTCGCTTTGGCCGGTGCTCATTGTAAAGGTTGGAATGAACGAAGTATCGGGATATGTTATATCGGTGGATTGGATGAGAACGGGCGTCCGGCAGATACCCGGACGAATGCTCAAAAACGGGTGCTTTATCAGATTATTATGGATTTGCAGCGGGAATATAATATTCTCCAAGTGTTGGGACATCGGGATACTTCACCGGATTTGAATGGTGACGGAGTGATTGAACCTTATGAATATGTGAAGGCTTGTCCCTGTTTTGATGTGAAGGAGTTTTTGAGGAGTGGGAGGGAGTTACTGTTTGTATTGGTGGTGGCTTTGGTTGTGCCTGTATTGCTGTCGGGATGTAGGAGTAAGAAAGAGGTGATAAACAGGGAGAGTGAAGTTAGGGTTGATTCAAGTTTAAATAGTAGTTCCGGGAAAAGTCTTGTTAAAAATAAGGTTGCTTCAGAAAAGGATTCGGAGGTGGTGGGGGAGCATATCGAGCGGGTGTTGTTTGTGTTTCCTGTGGATACGCTTGGATTGAAGGTTGGGATGGCGGTAAAGACTGTGGTGGATAGGAAAAACGTTTATGAGAAACAACTTCTTCAAGAAGTGAATTCACAGTCTGTGAGTTTGTCGGATATGAGCGCTAAGACAGAGATTCATAAAACGGGAGTCGAGAAAACTACTAATAGGACAACCGGAGGTTGGTATTGGTATGGAATTATTTTGCTGGTTCTGGTTATTGTGTGTTGGATTTGCAAAGTGAAGAGGAAGTGAGATGTTGTTTGTCTGGTACAAAGTTAGTTTTGATGAAAAATGGAGTCATGATAGTGCTGTCTGTGAAACTGTGTACTTTTTTGTGGAGTTTGTATGTATATTCCCATGGAAATGCGTATCTTTGAATAATCAAAATAGAGGAAAAATCATGGACGGGATATTACGTAAACTTCCTATTGGAATACAGACTTTTGAGAAACTTCGTGAAGGAGATTATCTTTATGTGGATAAGACTGCTCTTGTATGGAGAATTGCTTCAACGGAGACTCCTTATTTTTTAAGTCGTCCTCGTCGTTTTGGCAAGAGTCTTCTTCTTTCTACTTTCGAAGCTTATTTTGAAGGTAAGAAGAACTTATTTGAAGGGTTGGCCATAGCCGATATGGAAAAGGAATGGAAGACATATCCGGTATTTCATTTGGATTTAAACGCGGAAAAATATGATTCTCCCCAGGCTTTAGTCGAAATTCTTAGCAGGCAGTTGACGCAATGGGAACTGAAATATGGCAAAGGGGAGGATGAGGAAACTCTCTCCGGACGTTTTGCGGGTGTAATTCGCCGAGCCTGTGAACAGTCTGGTCGTGGAGTCGTAGTCTTGGTGGATGAATATGATAAACCTTTGTTGCAGGCATTGGGTGATGACGCTTTGCTTGATGACTATCGTAAGACATTGAAGGCCTTCTATGGTGTACTGAAAAGTTCTGACCGTTATCTTCGTTTTGTTTTCCTTACCGGTGTGACTAAGTTTGCGCAAGTCAGTGTGTTCAGTGATTTGAATCAACTGAATGATATCAGTATGAAGCCGCAGTATGCCACGATTTGTGGTATTACGCGACAAGAATTGGAGGATACTTTTATTCCTGAACTGAATCGATTGGCAGAAACGAATGAACTGACTTATGAAGAAACATTGAACAAGATGACGGCTTTATATGACGGTTATCATTTTTGTGAGTTTGCGGAAGGAGTATTCAATCCATTCAGTGTGCTTAATGTTTTTGACGGGTATAAGTTTAGTAATTATTGGTTCCAAACCGGTACTCCTACTTTTTTAGTCGAACTGCTTAAAAAGAGTGAGTATGATTTGCGTACGTTGATTGATGGGGTAGAAGCCAATGCTTCTTCGTTTATGGAATACAGGGTAGATGCTAATAATCCGATTCCGTTGATTTATCAGAGTGGCTATTTGACTATAAAGGGGTATGACAAGCGTTTTGGAAACTACCTGCTGAAATTTCCCAATGATGAAGTACGATATGGATTTATGGATTTTTTGGTTCCTTATTACACATCAGTGGTAGATGATGAACGGGGCTTTTATCTAGGTAAATTTGTACGTGAATTGGAGAGTGGTGATGTTGACGCTTTTCTTACCCGCTTACAAGCTTTCTTCGCAGATTTCCCTTATGAACTGAACGAAAAGACCGAACGTCATTATCAAGTTGTATTTTACTTAGTATTCAAATTGATGGGACAATTTACCGGAGCAGAGGTTTGTAGTGCCCGCGGACGGGCGGATGCAGTGGTGAAAACTCCGAAGTATATTTATGTATTTGAATTTAAACTGAATGGTACTGCCGAACAGGCTTTGCAGCAGATTGATGAAAAAGGCTATCTGATACCTTATCAGGTAGACGGGCGTGAGTTGGTTAAAGTTGGAGTGGAGTTCAGTGCAGAAAAAAGGAATATAGACCGGTGGTTGTATTAGCTCGATAACCATGTTGTTAAAGGAGTTACGGAGCCGTTTGAGATTGTTCAAGCGGCTCTTGTTTTGCGGGTAGTTCTTTTAATTTTCGATGTTATATTCTATTACAGGAATCGACAACTGGGTGAAGAAACAGAATAAGTCAAAGTTAGCTTGTGCATAGCCCTTGTGGCTGCCACATAAAGCATACTTTTATCAATATTGGAATGATAGTTCTTATCATCTGTTTGCGGAATGATTACTTCGTCAAATTCCAGTCCTTTCGCCATATGGGCGGAAGTGATGATAATCCCTTTCACATAAGCAGAACTTTGATTTGACAAAAGTGAGATGTCGTTTGCATATATCTGGAGCTTTTGAACAAGTTCTTTTGCTTGGGATTCTGTTTTGCAGATAATCCCTAATGAGGTATAATGGGAGTTCCTGAAGGAGTTTACTAAATCCGCAATACCTTGGATCTCTTCTTCTGTATTTTGGAATGGAAGAATCTTGGGGTGTTCCCCATGTCTCATAATCGGTTCTAATTCATTGTTCGATTGAATTTTTTGTGCAAAACTGGTAATCTCAAAAGTAGAACGATAGCTTTTGCAAAGTTTCATTATTTCTCCTGTTGCAAATGCTTTCTGAATCATATCGGCAGTGGAAGAACCATAAGGATTGACGGATTGGGAAGTGTCTCCAAGAATTGTTTTTCGACACGGATAAAGTTTTTGAATCACTTTGTATTGTATGGGAGAATAGTCTTGCATTTCGTCTATCAGAAGGTGTTTGACGTAAGATTGGGCGTTATTCCCATTTAATGCGATATGCAGATAAGCCAAAGGGGCTAAGTCCGCATACTCTAGTATGCGGTTTTTGCGTGTCTTGAACATCTCCGGTTTTCCGATCCACTCAAAAAAGTCTTTATAGATTTGGAGATCGTTATTTCCCGCGAACATCTTTTTTATCTCTTTCTTTAGTTGGTTTTTTTCCGGAGTGCTAACTGTGAGATTATATTGTAGTTGCATCATTTCCAGAATGTAATCTGTCATAGTCTCAAATCGTTGACGTATGGGATAGCGGTGGAATCGTTTGAACTGTTCGTTAATAAATTCAGCAGGAATAGTGATGTATTTGGTGAGTTTTACATCTGTTGCTTTGAAATAGTTGTTTTCCATATAAAGGATGAATTTGTCAAGTAGTGATATAAACTCGAAGGAGGCTTTGTATTGAATCCGTTCGATAAAGTCGGGTGTCGGGTTTTCTAATAGTTCCGTCACCTGTTCGAAGAAATTCTGGTGTTTATATTTGTTGTCAATTACATCCGACAGAATTTGCTCCATGCTGGTTTCGGGAACGGTTTCTTCGCCAAGTTCCGGAAGTACATTAGAAATGTAATCGGCAAATACTTTATTGGGGGAGATGATTAATATGTCTTTGGAAGAAATCTGTCCTTTCTGTGCATAAAGCAGGTAGGCAATACGATGGAGGGCGATAGAGGTTTTTCCTGAACCGGCAACACCTTGTATAATAAGTACAGAAGCGTTTTCATTACGGATGATCTGATTCTGTTCCCTCTGAATTGTCGTGACGATATTTTTCATTTTATTGTCGGCATTGGAACATAGTTCTTTTTGCAGAATATCGTCATGAACAGTTACGGAACTTTCAATCATGTACTCCATTTTTCCTTTGCGAATACGATATTGGCGTTTGAGTGAGATCGTCCCGTTAATTTTGCCTGCCGGGGAGGAGTAGAACGCCTCGCCTAATTCATGATCGTAGAACATGCTTGAAATAGGAGCTCGCCAATCGTAAATCAGATTCTTTTTTTGATTGAGGTCATAGAAAGTATGTATTCCTATATAGATCGGACTAACTTGGCTTTTGTCTTTCTTTTCCTGAAAGTCGATTCGTCCGAAATAGGGGATATCCAGTATTTTGCTTAGTCGCCTGCGTTTGTCAATTACATTTTCACCTAATGCAAAATGATTTAAGATGCTTTCGCGCATGGAACGGATTTCGTGCGGATCGATATCTTTGTTCGACCATAGATAATCCTTGTACTCCTGCAGGGTGTCTATATGCTCTTTGACGGAAGTACTGGTAGTGTTAATCGTATCATGGATAGTGGTTATGACTTGCTGTAAATACTCTTTTTCCTGTTTCTCTGTTTGATTGAATATCATAATCTCTTTTTAGTTGTATGGTGAAGAATTGAATTTGCGGACAAAGTTAGCTCAACCCATTAAGGGATTAAATAGTTATTTATAGCTATATATGTATCCTTTTTCCTATTTTTGCATACTTACTTAATAAGGAAAAAGATGAATATTCTTGAATTGGCAAAACGTAACCAGCAGAAAGCTTGGGAGATTATAGAGGATACCCGTATTGTTCGGATATGGGAGGGGATTGGTGCCAAAGTGAATCTGGTAGGTTCGTTGCGTACAGGATTATTGATGAAACATCGGGATATTGATTTTCATATTTATACTTCTCCTTTGGATTTGTCTGCCAGCTTTCGGGCGATGGCTGAATTGGCGGAAAATACGTCCGTAAAGAAGATTGAATATACGAATTTATTACATACAGCAGAAGCGTGTATAGAGTGGCATGCATGGTATCAGGATATGGAAGGAGAACTCTGGCAAATGGATATGATTCATATCCAAGAAGGCTCTCGTTATGATGGCTATTTTGAAAGGGTGGCCGAACGCATTTCTGCGGTATTGACAGATGAAATGAGACTGGCTATCCTGAAATTAAAATACGAAACGCCTGATACGGAAAAGATTATGGGAGTGGAGTATTATCAAGCTGTGATTCAGGATGGGGTACGTAGTTATCCGGAATTTGAGGAATGGAGAAGATTGCACCCGGTGGTGGGTGTGGTGGAATGGATGCCCTAGACAGACTGGTAGCTTCAGGAAAAGGTGTATGGGTTAATTAACTTAGTAGTCCGGTTTCCTGTCCCAAGCGAATGGCTTCGATGGAATTTTGCACACCTAATTTGCGTAAGAGGTTCTGCCGGTGAATATTGACAGTGTGAATACTGATACATAGCTTGTCTGCAATCTCTTTACTTAACAACCCTTTTTGAATAAGCCGTAATATCTCTATTTCCCGATTAGTGAGGTTGAGCGAAGAAGGCATTATCAAAGAGGAAGGAGAGAAGAATTCCCCGTTTTTCAGATTTAGGACAGTGCAGTCTACTGTTTCGGAATGTTTTTGGTCGGGTGAAATATCCATATTGCCTATTACGAGCCATGCTTTGCCGTTACGGTCTTGTTCCAAAACTTGATGTCGGCTAGTGACACGTATATATTGCTGCTTGGCATTGAGTATACGGAAACTGTAAATGTTGGAATAGTCGTTTCGCTGTTCGAGGGGCAGACTGTAAATGAATTGGCTTAACGTGACTTGTAATGCTGCCAGTTGCGCACGGTCGTCCGGATGAATACGTGATTCTAAATAATCTCCCTGCTTTTCCAAAGTTTCTATCTTGTGACTGTCAAACCCCAGTAAATCAACAAAATTCGAGGAAGCATACGTGTAATTGCATTTGTAAACATCGACAACAAATGTGCAGTTGTGACAGATTTTTGAAAGTTGGTGAAGTATGGATTTATCCCGTTCCCACACAGCGTAATCAATATCAGTGGAGGACAAGCATTGCTTTGCCCACATTTCTTCCCGAGTAATATTGTTTGATTTATTCATAGCGAATGTTTTTGGGTACTGATAATCTGTTTTGAGAAATCGTTTATTTACCAATCAATTTCTTCTATTCCCTTACTATGCAAGAAAGCATTGGCTTTGCTGAAGTGCTTGCAACCGAAGAAACCATATTCGGCAGAGCGGGGAGAGGGATGAACAGTGGTTAGTACCAGATGTTTGTTGGTATCTATCAAAGATCGTTTCTCTTTCGCATAACTTCCCCAAAGCATAAATATCAAATTCTCCCGTTTTTCACTTAGTTTCCTGATAACTGCGTCTGTGAAGATTTCCCAGCCCATATTTCGGTGAGAACCGGTTTCGTGTGCACGTACAGTAAGAACTGAGTTTAGCGGGAATACACCTTGAGCTACCCAACGATCCAAATTACCGGAAGTTGGAATTGGCTTTCCCAAATCTTGGTGTATTTCTTTGAAGATGTTGCTTAGTGAACCAGGGATAGCTACTCCATCAGGTACAGAAAAACAGACTCCATAATATTGTCCGGGATTGGGATAAGGGTCCTGTCCAAGGATAACTACTTTTACTTTTTCGAAGGGACAGGAATTGAATATATGAAAAATCTGATGTCCAAGAGGGAGGACGTGTGCCCGTTTATATTCATCTTTGATGAATGTAACCAACTTTTCGAAGTATGGTTTGTCAAATTCTTCTTGTAATTGTTGTTTCCAACTTGGTTCTATTCTGACATTCATAAGGGGGACTTGATAAATTATGCAATGGCAAAAGTAGATATATTACAAGAGAATATCAAGAATGAGAGGCGAAATTGTGTATCTCGCCGATTTAGGATGAATTGTGTGCTAATAAATGATAATTATCGTCTTTCTTCCGAAAAAGAACGGGTATAAATGTATTATTCTGATTTATTGTGTTACCTTTGTACCAAGAGTTTGAGTTACGAATCATTATCGTATAGTTCTTCTTTATAATATTTTATTAGCAAGCAGTCCTTGTCTTTAATTATCCTCCTCACTCCAAATTAGTATTTATTTTAATAAAATTTTAAATGAACATTTACATTTCAGGTTTAAGCTATGGCACTAATGATGCTGACTTAACAAATTTATTTGCAGAGTTTGGAGAAGTTTCTTCAGCTAAAGTAATTTTTGACAGAGAAACTGGTAGATCCAGAGGATTTGCTTTCGTAGAAATGCCGAATGATACAGAAGGACAAAAAGCAATTGACGAACTGAATGGAGTTGAATACGACCAGAAAGTTATTTCAGTAAGCGTGGCACGTCCTCGTACTGAAAGACCGTCTAACGGTGGTGGTCGTGGTGGTTATAATAACTCTAGAAGATATTAATATCCGAATAAAAGCAGAAGATAATATCTTCTGCTTTTATTTAATAAGTTATTTCCGTTTCATGATTCAACGGAGGAATCTTCTGATTGACACAGGGGAAGACAAAAAATCATATTACATTTAAGTTCTGCTAATTCTGGCTCTTTTTCTGTGCAATATCAGGAATATCTACTCCTGCACTTTCCATTCTGAAAATAGATTTATTAGACTTTTTTGTAATACACAATACTCTTGAAGAAGTCAGGAGTAAAGGTTTAATAAATTACACCCAACAAGGCAAATAGTCAATGACAGGGCCAATCTTGAGCGCTTGAATAAAGTGTGCTCACACTGTTTATCTTGTTCAATTGCTCTAAAGCAAAATAAAACATATGAAATCATTCTTTATAGGAAATATTGAGATAAAAACACCTGTAATACAAGGTGGAATGGGAGTAGGTATCTCGCTCTCGGGTTTGGCTTCGGCAGTAGCAAACGAAGGAGGAGTAGGCGTTATATCATGCGCAGGTTTAGGTTTGTTATACCCCAAAGGGAAAGGTACTTATCCTGAAAAATGTATTAACGGGCTGAAAGAGGAAATCCGGAAAGCACGTGCGAAAACAAAAGGTATTATTGGCGTAAACGTCATGGTTGCTTTATCGAATTATGCGGATATGGTGCGCACCGCAATCGAGGAAAAGATTGATGTGGTATTTTCCGGTGCCGGGCTTCCACTCGACCTGCCTTCATATCTGACTCCGGAGAGTACAACCAAGCTAGTGCCTATTGTATCTTCTTCACGAGCAGCCAAAATCATCTGCGATAAATGGCAGAAGAACTATAATTATCTGCCCGATGCAATCGTGGTGGAGGGGCCTAAAGCCGGTGGACATTTAGGATTCAAAAAAGAACAATTACAGGATCAGCATTATGCTTTGGAAGCTTTGATTCCGGAAGTGGTAATGATTGCATCCAGCTATAAAGAACAGAAACAGATTCCGGTGATTGCCGCCGGCGGCATTTCGACAGGTGAAGATATTGCACATTTTATGGAACTGGGAGCTGCAGGGGTACAAATGGGAAGTATATTTGTTACCACCCAGGAATGTGACGCGTCCGAGACGTTCAAGGAAGTATATATTCACTCCAAGTCCGAAGATGTTCTTATTATTGAAAGTCCTGTGGGAATGCCAGGACGAGCTATTGACGGGGAATTTATTCACAATGTGAATAGTGGACTGGAGAGGCCTAAGAGTTGCTCATTCCATTGTATCAAAACATGTGATTATACAAAAAGCCCTTATTGCATTATTAAGGCTTTATATAATGCAGCCAAAGGAAATATGAAAAAAGGCTATGCTTTTGCCGGTAGCAATGCTTTTCTCGCTGAAAAAATCAGTAGTGTAAAAGAAGTAATGAGTACACTGGAGCGCGAGTTTTTCTTGGCAACCCATAAACTGGCTTAACCTACGGGATTTTCATTCCCATGATGGAGTTTGTCAGTCCCTTTACAATATAAATTAATAGCTGTTTTGATACAGCAAAAATAACAATTATGACATTTAAAGAATTAAATATAACCGAACCGATTTTAAAAGCTATTGAAGAAAAAGGATATGCAGTGCCCACTCCCATTCAGGGAGAGGCAATTCCGGCTGCATTAGCAAAAAGAGATATATTAGGCTGTGCGCAAACGGGAACAGGTAAAACTGCTTCGTTTGCTATTCCCATTATACAACATTTGCAAATGAATAAAGAGGCAGCCAAGTGCCGGGGGATTAAAGCGTTGATTTTGACGCCCACCCGTGAACTTGCCTTGCAAATAAGTGAATGCATTAATGATTATGCCAAATATACCCAAGTGCGGCATGGGGTTATTTTTGGCGGAGTAAATCAACGTCCTCAAGTTGACATGTTACACAAAGGAATTGATATCCTGGTTGCTACACCGGGACGTTTGCTTGACTTGATGAATCAGGGACATATCCATCTGGATAAGATACAATATTTTGTACTTGATGAAGCAGACCGTATGCTTGATATGGGATTTATTCATGATATCAAGCGGATATTACCAAAACTTCCGAAAGAAAAACAGACTTTATTCTTCTCCGCTACAATGCCTGATACAATTATTTCTTTAACGAATTCTTTGTTGAAGAATCCTGTACGAATCAGCATAACTCCGAAATCATCGACTGTGGATGCTATTGAACAGATGGTTTATTTCGTAGAGAAAAAGGAAAAGAGTCTTTTACTGGTTTCGATTTTGCAAAAATCAGAAGATCAGTCGGTGTTGGTATTTTCACGTACGAAGCATAATGCTGATAAGATCGTAAAGATACTGGGCAAGGCGGGAATTGGTAGCCAGGCGATTCATGGAAATAAAAGTCAGGCAGCGCGGCAGTTGGCTTTGGGCAATTTCAAGTCGGGCAAAACACGTGTGATGGTGGCTACTGATATTGCAGCCAGAGGTATCGATATTAACGAACTTCCTTTAGTTATCAACTATGATCTTCCTGATGTGCCGGAAACGTATGTGCATCGTATCGGACGTACCGGAAGAGCCGGGAATACAGGGACAGCACTGACATTCTGCTCGCAGGAAGAGCGTAAACTCGTTAATGATATTCAGAAACTGACGGGTAAGAAGCTGAATAAAGCCAGTTATACTATTTGAAATCAACAAATAACAATCTCTTTAAAATTAATATAAAACTAAATATAAATTCTATGGCAAAATCCATGACAGTTGGTAAACGTGAAAATGAAAAGAAAAGACTCGCTAAACGAGAAGAAAAACTGAAAAAGAAAGAAAGCAAGAAATTATCGGGCAGCTCAAATAGCTTTGAGGATATGATTGCCTATGTAGATGAGAACGGAATGATAACTTCGACTCCTCCGACAGAGGATATAAAGAAGGAAGAAATTAATCCGGATGAAATAATTATAGCAACTCCTAAAAAGGAAGAAGAGGAGCCGACGATTTTGAGAGGACGGGTTGAGTTTTTTAATGAGTCAAGAGGATTTGGCTTTATTAAAGACCTTTCAGGTGTTGAGAAATACTTTTTTCATGTGAACAATGTCATTGGCAATATTGCAGAAAATAATATCGTAACATTTGACCTTGAGCGTGGAGTGAAAGGCATGAATGCGATCAATATCTCTTTGGAAAACAAATCTACATCGGAAGATTTAGCTCAATCTAAACCTGTATAGGGAAGTGTATATTCTGCTTGTGTGTAAAATAAAAAACAAAATAATTAGAGATATGAAAAAAGGTAATATAATGCGTGATGTTATTTCATCCAGTCAGTTTACTGAAAATGTTATTAAAGAGTATAAAAAGGGTTTGGGAGATATGGTATTGGTAGCAATAACTCCGCGGACTACCATTGAACTTCCTGCGCATTTGACTCAAGCAGAAATAGATGCTCGTGTGGAGATTTATAAAAAACTGCATAGTTCTAAAGTATAGGCGGTTGCAAATTGCAATACGAGGAATAAAAAAATCCCTTGAACTTCAAAAGTTCAAGGGATTTTTTATTACCGAATCATTAGTGGTGCCACCAGGAATCGAACTTTTAAGTTTTTTATATCTAAAGTCCTGATTAACAGCACTAACTTTTATCTCGTTAAAATCAAAACCATTGAATTAGCCATATTCCTAATTTCAATTATTTCAATCTTTATCGCTGTCATTTTTTTGACGGTGCAAAGATATGGAAAAGGTTCGATTCCTCCAAATAGTATGGAAATAAATTTTCCGAAAACATCTGTTTTACTCCGTTCCTAATGATTTTTCCGTTACTCCTTGTCAGCTATTGAAGGCTTCCAGCCTGTTTTCATTCAATAGTTTTATAATATCGTTCTCTTTATAGAGAATTCTGCCGCCCAACCGGTAATAAGGGAAAAGTCCGGTTGTCCTGTGTTCTATCAGTGTCCGTCTTGTTATTTTCAACAGTTCCGCCAGTTCGGCTTCGGTAATGTACCTTTCTCCATTTAGAACGGGCCTGTATCTATCCTGTTCACTGTCCAGAAATCTTGTGAGGTATTCTATGTCTTGAAAGAAGCGGATGATTTCCGGGCTTTCTTTTGTCAGCAGGTCTTGTGCCATATCATTACAATTAATAGTTTCCTTTTTGCAATAGTTTCTCCATATACATGTTTATGTCTTTCTTCCGGTAATAGATCTTTCTGTCTATCTTGCTGTACGGTATTTTTCCCGTACTGCGCAGAGACAGTAATTTTCTCGGAGAGATGTCCATCATGATGCATGCTTCCTGATTGTCTATCCATCCCTCCAGACTGTCTTCCGGCCTCTTTCCCTTTTGGTCATGGATGTTCCGGATAATTGAACTCAATGCCTGTTTCATTTCTTCGAATGTCCTAGCTTCAATGCTGATAACTTCCATTTTTTTCATTTTTGTTTGGAACAAAGATACGCGTGTATGCTGCCTGCTGATGATTCTTTGTCCGCAGGTGTCAGCAGATGACATCAGGTTTCATGACCGGCAGTGGTGTAAAGTATGTAAACATTTTGTTGTTCAACTTTACAGTGTAAAACTTTACAGATATAAGAACTGTGAATGAAGTAGTGTTTGTATTGATTTGTGAATCAGTGGATTATTCCTCTGAGATTATCATTCCCGTTTTTCTGGCATATTATTTTCATAATACATTGATATACTCTTGTAGTGCGCACAGGAAGGGTATCCAGTTAATCACCTTTTAAAAAAAACAGGAGGATACACTATGATGTATATAGATAATGAGGTACTCGAAAAAATGATAATGACTATTGTAGAAGGTTTTGACCGTATAGAAAAGAAACTTGACCGTATGAACCGTTTGAAAGACTGTCTGGATGGTGACACCCTGCTTGACAACTGTGATCTGGCACAACTTCTGGGCGTGACACAGAGGACTATTGCCCGTTACCGTGAAAAGGGGCTTATCCGTTACTACCAGACCGACGAAAACGGAAAGAACTTTTATCGTAGTTCGGAGATCCGGGAGTTTCTGCAGCAGAAAGGAAAGAAAAAATCCTGAATATTGTTTTGTGTCCGGCTCTCATGCCGGACATGGGATAACGGCTTCCCTGTACAGAGCAAGGGAAGCCGTTTGCCTTATCTGCCCTATACCGGAACTGGATTCACCCTAAGGGTGTCCAGATTGACATAGGCTCCTCTGTACAGGGTTCTTCCTTCCTTGAACATCCTCCAGAGAATGCCACAGCCGACTTGTGCCAGCATGGAGTTGATGTACAGGTCCTGCTTCCCCAATGCTTCCGCCAGCGAGCAGCTCGGTCCCGAATCCTTCTCCTTTATAACTGAATAACTCACTTCTTCGGTTATGACATTCATCCTGGGTACCGGCAGAAATTCCTTTGATACCGGTTGCTTTATCTTATTGCGTACGGTACCGATAAAGACCTGTCCGGTGGTTTGCGCATTGCCGAAGTCCATCCAGTAGTATACCGTTTTTTCATTGTTTATGGTGATCTCCCTGTATTTTTTTAGAAATCTCCACAAGTCGAGCCGTGACCGTACATTGTCCGTGCAGGTAATGATAATGTTTGCCAGCTCCGGTTTGGCATCCCTGTTTTTCGATGTTCCTGCCGGAGGATAACGGCGGCTTTCCGCCATCCATGCCGTACCGAAAAAACGGTTGATACGTGTTACGGCTGCTATCGCCTTGTTCATGCCCAGTTCCGTTTCACTGAACAGCTGGCGTCCTATGTTGGCCTGCGTGACGGTGTCTGGATCGAACAGGGTGACATGCAGCCCCGGATGTCCTGATGCCTGCAACGCAGTGTCCATGCGTGCCAGGTTGGTGATCACTTGTGATCCCGTTCCTCCCGCGCCGATAATGAACACGGTGACGGGATGATAGGGTTTCAGCAGATAATTGTCTGTATAATGGATTTTTCTCATAAGAGGATGTCTTTAAGTTTTTTACCGGATGGTTTCAGCTCACTGTAGTCAAACGGGTTCTCCCGTGCCTTTTCCGTTACGGAAACCAGGTTGCTGCGTGTCGGGTTCCTGCTGCCTCCCAGATGCGAGAACTCGCTAAGCCAGAAACGTTTCTCCCAGTATTCCTGGAAGCCGGAAAAATCGGTGTCCAGCGGTTTTTCCAGTGCCGAGTTCCCCAGACAGACATCCGCTCCGGTTACATTGAAGAACGGTGCCAGGTAAAGCTCCGTCTGTTCCTGGGGAACTGTTCCCTTGAAGGCATGGACGTCCATGCTCTCCTGTTCCACCACATAAATAATCCCGGGAACATTGAAGGTTCCGTCAGTGATGTGCAGACAGGATTGAAAGTACATTTTTCTTTTTTGTGGCGGATTGTACCATATGTACTTTTCATGACCTTTTCTGGGATCACACAGGAGCATATTGGGAGGGATGCGTCCGTGTGGTGTCCCGTTCATGCCTTCCGTGTAGGATTCCGTCAGGGAGTTCATGAATTCATAGGTTACGGGAATTCCCGCTCCCATCCGTCCTCTTTCATTGATGGGCCGGAGTTCGAGATAATTCTGTGGGCGTGAAAAATCAGCCGTTTCACATTCATAAGCGATCAGTGCCGCTTTGGGATACATGATCTGCTGTATCTGTTTTGTCATTTCATTCATTTTGGACTGTTATTGGAGGTTTTATTTATATAATTCACAATTTTCTCCGGCTTGCTTGAAGCAAAAAGCCGGCTGTTCAGGCTGCACTTGCTTTCCTGCGAATCTTCCGGACCGGTAACGAACACCATCCTTTTAGTGGCAAGCATCATCAATCAGCTCCTTTCTTTTGGGGTTAAAAGTTATTTGCAACAAGGTTGAAGCTGCCGAGCCACTTGGAGAAGCGTTCCGGAAAATCGTTCATGGAGAAGGGGGTGTCCGTATCCGGTGTCAGCAATAACGTCGTGACCGGGGTGATTGCATAGGACTCATGATAGTCCGAATTGATGTAGGCCTCCATTTCCTCCGCCATGGCATCGGCTGTCGACCAGGTGAGCATGATCTGTATGTCCAGTCCTACCGGTTCGAAATCCGGTGATTCTTCATAGCTCCAGTCATAAGCGTATTGCATGATACTGGGGCTGCCGTCTGAAATGTATGCCAGGCCTTCCTTGATCAGTTTCAATAATGCCTTCTCGTTGTTTTTTTTCGTATGGTATTTTTGTATCTCCCCCTCCAGATCCTTGCAGAATTCTTTTTTCCCCATTCTTTCGAGCAAACGGTGGAATTTCCCCTTCTCATACATTTTTGCAAGGCGGGCTCTGGACCTAATTTCCCGGGCTGTCGCTTCCCCGTCATAATGCCCGTAGTCTTCCAGGTAAGTCCGTGCCATCTCATACTGGAAGGTCTCCTTTATGCTTTGTATGCTGTGGTGGCGGATGAGCCGGCGGATGAACTCCAGTGCTATCCCTCTGAGCTGTCCCGGTAGTTTCTCCGTGAAGTCCAGCGGTATCCAGAACAGTCTGGGTTCCGGCCACTTATGGAACCGGTACAGACAGAAGTGCAGCCTGCCGTTTCGTACTTCCAGATTGACGTGTTCGGGAAGTATGTTTTCCAGTGCCTTGTACAGGTTGATTATATTTATCCGGGGGGATGCCTTTTTCTTGCGGAAAGGCAGTCCGGAACCGATAATGCCGGTATAATTTAGGGCTGACCGGTACAGATAATCAAAACTTTCCCTTGTCGTAAGGTTGATTTTTTCCTCCCCGGCATTTTCCATGTAATAATCCGGTGCAATGGGGAGAATTCTCCCCATTAGAAAATCATTACTGTTCCTGCCGGCGGCAGTCTTCTTTTCTTCCTTCTGCCGGTTCCCCGGCTGATATCGGTACATCCGGCTTCGCTGATGATAAGATGCGCCAGGTTCTCCGTTTGTAATTCTGAAAGCTGTGTGCATGCCTCTTTCTCCTTTCTTTTATGATTTGTTTTCTTTGCCATAGCCTATCCTTTCGTCCCTATGGTGGTTTTGAAGTGGTACACGGCCCGGTCTTCCTCAAATTCCGGCCCGTGCAGGGTTGCCGTGGTCAGTTCCGGGTAATTCATGGAATAGAAGTCCGTAACCTCCGTCAGTGACATTCTGCTGTCCGGGTCTTCCAGTACCAGCGTTGAGTTTCCTTTCTTCAGTTTGAATACTCTTTTGATTCCTTTGATGTCAAGTGCCATATCTTTTTATATTTAGAGGTTTAATAACATATCAGTTCCGCCTGTACTTCGTCCTTCATGCGGCATTCATGTGGAAAGTCGATGTATTCCGCATAAGGGTCTTCCCTTAGGAGTTCCCTGTCACTCTCGTCATCCTTGTCGAAGGTGAGCGCTTCGTCAGGCTGTGGCTGTGAACGGTATTCCCTTCCCGTAGTTCCCTGAACCGTCTGTATGGCGGGTGCCTGTGGTTGCGGCATCGACGGTGCCTGTTGCCACTGTTGTGGCTGCCATTGCTGCCCTGCGGGTTGTCCGGGATACATTTGGGGATATTCCGTGGGCTGCTGCGGGATACCGTTTACCGGATTCTGGTAGTACCCGCCGTACATCGGTTGCGGCATTCCCGGCTGATAAGCCTGCTGTACGGGTTGCGGCTGTATTATCTGCGGTTGGGGCATCGGTTGTTGTGCCGGCTGCACGGGCGGTGTCTGCTGTCCGGGTGGTTGTACCGTGAATATCTGCATCTGCCCGTCCGGCTGTTTTCCGGCCGTTGCCCCGTTTACGGGCTGCTGTTGTGAAGCCGGCTTTGCCTGCGTATCCTCTTCAGGGAACAGGCTGCATTGTGCTGACTCCTTCTGCACTTCCAGTATTCTTGCCTCTATCTGTTTCTGCCTGTCCGCGTCCGCGAGTACCTTGGCCTGCCTGAAGCAGGTCGTCGCTTCCGAGTACCTTCCTGCCGTGTAGGCTTCTTCCGCACGTTTGAGGAGTTTCTCCATTTTTTCCTGTTTCTCACGTGTCTCTTTTGTCTCCTTGCTGCCCGCACTCCTGGCGGCCTTGCCTTGTGATGCCGCCTGCTGTGCCTGTTTCTCGAAGGTTTCAAGATTGACCAACACTTCCTGCACTCTCTGCAAGGGTGAGGTGACGGCCTGCAGGAATTGTCCGTCCAGTTCCATGGGGGTGCCGTTGAGTATGAGCGGCACGATGGCCTGTCCGGTTTCATCCTTGAGTGTTGTGCGCCTGGGCATTACCGCTACGGAGAGTTTTCCGTCCGTTCTCCTGATGTTGATGTTCAGGTCTGTGCCTGCCGACATCATCTGATAAATTGATTGGAAAAACATAATGGTTGTTTTTTATTGTTATACATAGGTTTCCTTGAGATATGCCTTCAGAATTTTGTCTCTGTCCGGTCGCTTCGTGATGTCAAGCAGCGGCTTGAGATAATACCCGATGTTTCTGGGCTCATCGACCGTATTGGGAAATCTTCTCTTTGCAGGCCTGATGCTGCGCGTTGTCGGCCACAGTGCAGGTGCCACCGGAGCTGACGGGGTGAATTTTCTTGTTTCCATTTCATTTGTAGTTTAAGGGTTTATAATAACATTCCGATGAGAATCAGAATGGCGAGAACTGTTGCCGGAAATGAGATAATCCTTGCCATGAACCGTATGATTCCTCCCGCTATTAGCAGGAACAGGATGGCGTGGAACGGTATTACGCCTTTGAGACATAGCAGGATTACTCCTGCCTTCATCACGAGTGTGACCGTTGACCTGCATATGCCTGCGATGAGTTGTAGTTTCATATTCTTTAATTTTATGAGTGGATAATGGTCCCCGGGAACTTGTTTTCCCGGTTTTATAGGCTCCGTTTTCTTGGATTTCCCTTTTGGATCAAGGCTTGGCAAAAGAAAATACCGGAGCGTAGCGAGGATGATTTTCTTTTAGCCGACCAGCCCGCAGGGCCGCCTTGAGACAAATAAGGGGAATCCGATACCTTTGCCGTTTAAAAACGGCAAAACAGTTTCTTGTATAAATAAAAAAATGCAGACCTGTTCAGCCTGCATTTTCCACTCCGTATATAATGACTTCCTATTTCTGATATTTCCGGAAGATTTCTTCCGTTACCTCGCCTGCCAGCTTCAACGCCCCTTCGAGGAATTCTTCCTGTGTAAGTTTTCCCTGTTCCATCCCTGCCAGTTGCGTTTCCCATCCCGATGTGAGTGCGGGATCCGCTATTTTCATTCCCCGTACCGTTTCATATATGTAAAGTCCCTTTCGGGTGGGAATGATATATCCTCCGGAGTATCGTACATATTTACGGTCAATCAGGGTTTGCAGTATGCCGGTACGGGTGGCGACGGTTCCCAGCCCGGCAGTGTCCATGTATTCGATCAGTCCGGCATCGGTATATGCGGACACGGGCAGGTCTTTCTTATGTATCAGGTTACAGCCCGTCACGGTGACCGTTTCTCCGTTCTTTAGTTCCGGAATGGGGATGGGGTGGTACTGCTGTCCGGCAATCTCATCCTCCCTTTCAAAGACCCCGAACCATCCCTTTTCGATGATACGGTAGGTATGGCATCTGAAGTTGCGGGCGGCGCATATGGCATCCACTGTGGTGTATTCCACTTTGCATGCGGGCATGAAGGCTTCCAGCATCCGCCCGATAATCATCAGGTAAAGCTGCATTTCCTCCCTTTCCAGTGCTTCGGGATACATATTGGTGATGATGATGGCATGGTGCTCCGCTACCCGCTCCTCGTCGACAACCCTGTCCGGCAGATCGAAAATATTGATTCCCATTGTCCTGACATACGGCCGGAATTCTTTCCGGTTGAGAATCTTTTCCATGGTGGAAGGCAGCCTGTCGTAAACATCCCTGGAAAGGAAACGGCTGGAAGTACGCGGATAGGAAATCAGTTTCTTCTCGTAAAGCCTCTGTACAATTTCCAATGATTTTCCGGCGGTCATCCCGTAATGCCGGCAGGCATCCTTCTGGAGTTCGGTCAGGTTATAGAGTGCGGGAGGCTCTATTTCTTTTACTTGTCTGCTGACGGCGGTAATACGTGCCTGTCCGGCAGCCTTGCAGTCACCGTAAAATCGTGTTGCCGCTTCACGGTCTGTAAGTTCTTCCGTGCAGCGCATCTTGAACAGGATATTGTCCTTGTATAAGCTGACAAAGACAGGAAAAGTATCTGTCGCGATATGGTTTTCACGCTCGCGGTAGCGGCTGCTGATGGCTGCCAGTACGGGTGTCTGTACCCGTCCGAGGGAATTGTTTCCCGTTCCGGTAGTCTGGCAGATGGCGTAGCTGGCATTCATTCCCAACAGCCAGTCCGCCTTGTTACGGCTGTCTGCGGCGAGGAACATCGGGTCAAACAGGCTGCCTGCTTTGAGATTCGCCATGCCCTCCAGTACGGCTTCATCCGTGAGTGAGGAAATCCATAAGCGGCGGTACGGCTTGTGACAGTCCAGATATTGGTACAGGTATCTGAATACCATTTCCCCTTCACGGGAGGCGTCGGTGGCCGCGATGATCGTATCGCAGGTGGCAAATACTTTCTCAATCACTTTCAGTTGAAGTACCGCATTGATGTCGGGTACCCACCCCGTATCGGTCTTGACATGCTTTACCATTAGTTTGAAGGGAGCGGGATTCAGAGGAAAGTCTTCCCGTTCCGGGCGTTCTATTCCATAATCTTTCGGCATGGCCAGTGACAGCATGTTTCCGAAAGTCCATGTCACCATGTATCCGTTTCCGGTCATATATCCGTTTTCCCTGGTCTGTGCGCCCAGAATTCTTGCTATCTCTTTTCCCACATTGGGCTTGTCCGTCAATATTGCAATCATGATCTTTTCTTTTTTTTGTTCCCCGTACCGTTATGGTAAAGACGGTACGGGGTAACGGTTTATACATCTTTGTTTTCTCTTGTTCCGGTCAGGGAATTATTCGCCGGTCGCTTCTTCCGCTTCGGGACTAAGGCCGTAAATCTCCATTACCGGCTTTCCGTCCGTTCCTGCCGTGAGCTTGAGGGTGGCGTCCATTGTTATATGGAGTATGGGAGTGCAGATTTTTAATGGCATGGCTTCTGTTGCTTCACCTTGCAGGAGCAGTTCCATGTTCCCGTTGCTTTCCAGTTCTTCTTTGTGTATCCCTGCTGTTTCCAGTTCTTTCCAGTCAAGGTCTTCCGCCTTGAATATCTGATTTGTGTTCTGCTTCATCTCTTTTTCGAATGAATGGTTAATGATTTATTTTTCTTAACTTCCTGTTATACGGCTTGTCTGCTGCCTTTTTTCTGTTCATGCTGTTGGTTTTGCATGTCGTCCGTTTGTGCGGTACGCCGGGTTGTATTGCGACGTATGTCCGGGTTCTCCTGAAAGTATTGCAGCTGTCCGGAATTTGCGTTCACTTTCAGATAGGAACTGAATGTCTTGTTGTTCGCGCTTTTCAGGTCCGATACGAGTATGGCTTTTCCGTCCTGCAGGTTGGCCCGCTCCTGTGCGGTGAACACATGCCCGTATACTTCTGCCGGAACAATCGGTGCCTGGCGTTCGCTGAATCCGTCCGGTGTGCGGGAGTATTGGGGCCTGCCAGTATTCATGTCCAGTTTGACGAAGGAGGAGAACTCCTCCCCCTTGCGGTTGATCATGTTTTCCAGGAATACGGGTTGTCCTTTGCGCAGGGCCTCCTTGTCTTCAGGAGTCAGTTGTACGTTGCAGATCTCTTTCGGGATATATATTTCTCCGTTTTCCGGATTGTGTCGTGTGTATTGCGGTCGTCCGGTTACTTTGTCCAAAGTGACAAAAGAGGAGAACAGGGCTCCGTCGGTACGTTTCATGTCTTCCACAAGAATGGTATGCCCTTCGCTGAGCATCTTGATCTGGCTTGGGGAAAGTTGTACGCCTCCCAGGCTCTGCTGGTTGAATCCCTGACTTTCCGGGTAGATAAATTCCAGTCCCCTGCGTTCCGCACTGTATTGCAGCGTCGCGTCGAACGGCTTTCCGTTCTTTGAGGTCATGCCGTCCACATATACCGGCTTCCCTTCCTTGAGCGCATTGATCTCGTCGGCTGTCAGTTTGATACCTTTTACCTCGTTTGGAATATACACATTCTCCTGCCGTACGGCCACCAGTTCATTGGTATTCTTGTCGATGGAGATGAGACAGGGCGTATAGGTTCCCCCGTTCAGATTCAGTTCCGCTACCCGTCCCATGTTTCCCGTCTCCCGGAGATGCTTCTTGTCCTCTTCTGTAAAAATGTGTCCGAAGTATGGTCTTTCCAGTTCCGGCTCCTTGCGGATACCGTGAATCCCCAGACCGATTTGTCCGTCCGGCATGGCTATGAACGAAAGACGCGCGTCCAGCTTGACTTTAGCACTTGTCAGGGTCAGGGTGAGCGGAACCAGCTTGTTTGTCTTGTATCCTTTCAGCATGGAATCCAACAGTCCCTGCTGTTCGAGTGAGGCTTTCGAGACACCGATCTTTTCCAGTGCCTCCCAGTTCACCATGTTTTCGTTGTAACGGTAGCGTGGAGCCTGCTGCTCCTGCGTCTGCGGTGTTTGTACCGGTTGCTGTGCTTTTTCCTGTGGGGTTTGCTTTTTTGCCATAGTCTCTTTTTCTTTTTCGTTCTTACTTTGTTCCCTGTTTTCTCTCGGACGGATTTCGTAGCGCTTGAGGAATTCCTTCACTGTATCCGTTTCTTTGCCTTGTGACAGCTCCTTGATTGCCTGCTTGTTCTGCTTGTAATCATGAATAGTCATGCGTATGAGCCGGAAATGTGTCGGTTCCTTGAGTTGGCTCCAGAAGTTCTTGATAAAGTTTTCGAGGATACTGGAGTTCTTTTCGAATTTTAGAAAAGAGTTTTCGTTCCTTTCATCGGCAGGGACTGTTTGCACTTTTCCTTTTTCGTCAATTCCGCTGACGGCTTGAACACCGGTTTGCGGATCATTTTTGTTGTGGATAAACATCAGTTCATTGATTTGTTCCACTGGAAGCGCATTGCTTTTGACTTTGGGCTTCCTTGCTCTTTTAGGTTTCTCTTCCATGTCTTTTTTCTGTGCCATAAATCATCACTTTGGAGTTAATAGATTGTTTTGACACTTCAAATGTAAAAGCTAAAATGGAATAATATATTGATTTACAAAATGGTGTCTTTAGATGTCATTAGGTGTCATCAGATGTCATCAATAAAAACAGGTTCGAAGCGATAGTGTATGAGAAATGGCATGAAAGAAGAGGAACGAATAAAAAGGAAATAGAGACTGTTGAAATGAGGTAAAAGAAGTAAATATATAACTCTAAATAATATCGAGAAAATTTATGCAGAACAGAGGGAGTTGAAGTCCCTGTCTTTATTGAGGACCATTCTTTTCTAGTTCACGTATTTATTATAGAAACTGCATTTTCTTGTAATATAAAAAAGATTTTGATATAAAAAGAGGGGATAGTGGAATGTGATCTATGCGTCACGTCGGTCGTAGTTAGTCCCTATAATCTTTTAATTAAATCAAAAATGTAGTCGGAGCGTTTTTTTCTAGGGAATTTTCTCTGACGAAGTCACAAAGAAAAATTCCTAGAAAAACATAAGCTGGAACGTGGAGACAAGACGTTTTTGATTTATTTTTATTATAGGGGCTGGCTGTTTGCATATTATGATTTTTAGTTTTTTGTAGATGAGGTTAACAATGTTTCAAATGGCTTTATAATCATATTTTTGAAATGAAGTTAAATTATTGATAGGAATTGTGATGTTCTTGTGGAGTAATTCTAGTCATTTGCTTGAATGAATGGTTAAATAAAAATAATCTTTGAAATCAAGTAAATAGCTACACTCTTTATAGATATATTATCTTCAAAAAAAATGATTGGGAAACTGTATAAAAAAGGAATAGATATTTTCCGATTTTTTTATAATTGGAAAATTTGCTACAGTCATGTTTTTATGATAATCTAGATAGATTTATTAGTCTTTGAGTATTTTGTAGAATGAATTGCCAGGAAAGAGTTTGCTCGTAGCGGAGTAAAAGTGAAAAATAGTATATAAATAACCATGATTGTTTGCTTATGCGATAGATTTTATTGATGTGTGGAGAAAATGAAAGATATTAAGGATTCTGATTAAAGAGGAGATTGGGAGACTAAACAAAGTAGGTTACCTAAGAACAACTTAACAAGTATTGATACATTTTCTTGAGAAAAAAGAACAATGTATTATTGAGAGGTCATTGGAAATACTAGGTAAGATAGATGGAATGTAGTCGTATGAATAAAAACTATATATGTGGGATGTAACAATGGTGATAGAAATGGAAACATAGAAAGGGAAGGAAATGTTAGGAAACTGTTATTTTTGCAGAATCGGGACAGAACATAGATTGAAAGATGAATTTAACGTAGTAAAATTATGCGAAAGTAATAGGAGGCTTTCAATATTATGCAGAATAAAATATGCTGTTGTGCTTTTTATGTTTGCGTCTTCGTTTCAATATATTGGTTGCACATGATTACGGGAAAACGCTGTTTGGTGTTAAAATAGTAATGAATGCTGTGAATATGGATAAGGAGGTCATTTTTTTAAGAGAGGTCTTGCTGTTATAGTTACTCTTAATTATGTAACCTTTAAATATACTTTGATAGGTAACTGAATTATGCTGGAATGAAGATTGGTTAAAAGCAGTAGAAGAATTCTGTTCATCAATACGATTTTTATCATTTTTTAATGATGAGTTTACTCCCAAGATATATTAAAGACAATAGATATATGATTGTGATTAAGTTAAAACTAGCTGGAAGAATACTGTTATTTTTCCTTTTTATTTCCGGTACATTAAATGCTCAACTTCCGATTATTCAGACGAAGTTTACTGCCGATCCGGCTCCATTAGTGTATAAAGACAAAGTATATCTCTATACTACTCATGATGAAGATGACGCCCCACAGGGCTATGCCGGTTTCCGTATGAAAGAGTGGTTGCTTTATACTAGTTCCGATATGGTAAACTGGACAGAGCATGGTGCTGTAGCGAATCTATATAATTTTAAATGGGCTGATCCGGCTATATCCGGATGGGGTGGATTTGAAAATGGGGCCTGGGCACCTCAATGCATTGAACGGGATGGTAAATTTTATTTATATTGTCCATTGCAAGGAAGAGGTATTGGGGTACTGGTTGCTGACAATCCTTATGGACCATTTGTTGATCCGATAGGAAAACCTCTGATTGGAGCGGAGTATGATAGTATTGACCCGAGTGTACTCATCGATGATGATGAGCAGGCATATTTGTATTGGGGAAATCCTAATCTTTGGTATGTAAGGCTAAATAAGGATATGATTTCTTACAGTGGTGAAATTATAAAAGATACATTGGTTAGGAAGGTGGAAGGATCAGATGATCCTTACCATTTTCAGGAAGGCCCTTGGGCGTATAAGCGAAATGGAAGGTATTATATGGCTTATGCGACAACTTGTTGTCCTGAAGGGATAGGATATGCAATGGGGAACAGTCCAACTGGTCCTTGGGAATTTAAGGGATATATAATGAAGCCGGATGGCAGGTCTTCCGGTAATCATCCCGGAATCATTGATTATAAAGGCAAATCGTATGTTTTTGGGTTTAGCTATCAATTAAATTATGCGATAACCGATCAACATCATGAACGTCGCTCAATTTGTGTGGCTGAGCTGGAATATAATCCGGATGGTACGATAAAAAGACTTCCATGGTGGGAAGAAGGAGTGGCTGTAAAGTCGGTCGGGGTACTTGATCCCTATGAGCGAGTTGAAGCTGAAACGATATCATGGAGTGAGGGCGTTAAAACAGATCGGGACAAGAAATTCGGGATATATGTAACTTCTATCCATAATGATGACTACATTCGGTTACAGGCTGTTGATTTTAAAGAAGGGGCTCGAACATTCGAGGTTAGTGCTGCTACGGCAACTTTTGGGGGAAAAATAGAAATAAGATTGAATGACCGACAAGGGACTTTATTAGGTGTGTGCAAAATAAGTAATACCGGTGGGTGGGAAACTTGGAAAACCTTTGGAACTGGTGTAAAAAAAATAGAGGGTGTTCATGACTTGTTTTTAATCTTTAAGGGGGGGGAAAGGACAAATTATATAATTTGGATTATTGGAAATTTGGGTAATGATGTATTAGGAAGATGTTATATATAAAAAATGCTATGACTAGAGGAATTGTCTTTGTTCTATTAGGTTTGATATGTTTATCACATTTATCTTGTCAGCTACTCTCTGTTCCTTCCTCTTGTGGGGCAATTCCCAATGAACAACAAATGAAATGGCAAGAAATGGAGTATTATGCTTTTATTCATTTTTCTATTAATACATATACAGATCAAGAATGGGGTGATGGAGGGAATAAGCCTGCGCTATTTAATCCTACAGACTTAGATTGTCGCCAATGGGCACGTATCTGTAAGCAGGCTGGTATGAAAGGTATTATTCTTACTGCCAAGCATCATGATGGCTTTTGTTTATGGCCCTCGGAATATACGGAATATTCAGTGAAAAATTCACCTTGGCGTAATGGTAAAGGTGATTTAGTGAAAGAATTGGCAGAAGCTTGTAAGGAATATGGTCTGAAGTTAGGAATTTATTTGTCGCCATGGGATCGTAATCATCCGGATTATGGACGTCCTGAATATGTTACTTATTTTAGAAACCAACTGAAAGAGCTACTGACGAATTATGGGGAAATATTTGAGGTGTGGTTTGATGGTGCAAACGGAGGCTGGGGGTACTATGGAGGAGCAAGGGAAGATCGCAAAATAGACCGTAAAACTTTCTATGATTGGGATAATACTATACAATTAATACGCCAATTGCAGCCGAATGCGATTATCTGGAATGAATGTGGTCCTGACATTCGTTGGTGTGGAAACGAACATGGTTCGATTGGGGAGACAAACTGGAGTTTGTTTGATGCTCATGAATATGCCCCGGGAACGGCGGATTCGAAAGTGTTGCGTGTAGGAAGAGAGAGTGACCCTGATTGGGTTCCAGGTGAGGTAAATGTGTCTGTCAGGCCAGGTTGGTTCTACCATGCTTATGAAGATGCAAAGGTGAAGACATTGCCGCAATTGCTTGAAATTTATTATAATTCTATTGGAAGGAATGGCACGTGGTTGTTGAATTTTCCAATTGACAGAAGGGGGATGATACATGAAAATGATGAAAAAGCTGTATTAGATTTGGCTTCAACTATTAAAGAAATATTTGCGAATAATTTGGCTGAAAATGCCAAGATTGAAGCCTCGCATGTCCGTGGAAATAGTAGGCGTTTTTCCGCATCACGAGTGGTTGATGGTAAAAAAAGTTCTTACTGGTCTACTGATGACAGTATTCGTACAGCTTCCCTAACGCTTGATTTTGGTGAACCTATATCGTTTAATCGTATTCTTTTGCAGGAGTATATCCGATTGGGGCAGCGTGTGAGGGCATTTACTATTGAAGCAAATATTAATGGTGAATGGAAAGAAATGGCCAGAGAAACGACTATTGGATACAAGCGTATTTTACGTTTACCTACAGTGAAAGCTACTCAGATACGTTTTACGGTTACTGATTCGAAAGCATGTCCGGTTATCTCGAATATTGCTGTCTATAATGCGCCACAGATACTTACGGAACCGAAGATAACACGTAATAAAACTGGAGAGATACTTATTTATCCGGCTGATAAAGAATCGCTTGTTTATTATACATTAGATGGTACGGAACCTACATTGAAATCGGCAAAATATGTGGGGCCTGTTTTTATGGAAGGTAAGGGAAGTGTACGAGCTATGTCGGTAGATCCTGTTTCTAGGAAGAAGAGTCAGATGAGTCGTGAGGAATTCGGTATTTCACGTAAAGATTGGAATATACTTGGTATAAATGATCCTAATGTGAATAATATTCTTGATGGTGAACAACATACTGCATGGCATCGTCGGGAGGGGGTGCCGTCAGACTTGATTATTGATTTGGGGCAAGAATATGATTTGACAGGATTTCGGTATCTGCCTGATCAAAGTTATATTTTCCCTTCAGGCATTATTTCTCAGTATGAATTTTCTGTTTCTACAGATAATAAGCATTGGAAATTGGTAAGTAGTGGAGAGTTTTCTAATATAAGAAATAATCCCTTGTGGCAAATTAAGCGGTTTAAGCAAGTAAAAGGACGTTATATTAAGTTTCGTGCTTTAAAAAATACTCATAATAATGATATTGTCGGTTATGCTGAAATAGATATCTTGACATTATAATAGCTATACTTATGAAGGACAACATATTATTAGTAGTGGCTGTATACGTATTATTTGTAATAAACTTGTAGTTATTTTTTTTACAATGATGCCATGAAGATTTTAATAGTAAAACGAGTAACTATTCTGTTTTTCTTGATTCTTATCTACCTGTCTTTTGAGGTAGCTGCATGCCGGGTGAGAGTGAGAGAAAGCTTCGATGAAGGCTGGCAGTTTCATAAAGGTGACATCGTTATAAAAAGAGCTGTAAAAGCAGGTAGGCATGGTGGACTGGCCGATGCGGATGTGAGAATGGTGGAAGGTGAAGAGATCATTATTGCCTATACCGATGGAAATAAGGTTGTCGATTACAAAGCGAGTGACTGGACAAGTGTTAATCTACCGCACGATTGGCTGGTAGAAGAACCTTTTGTTAATGACTCTACTTTGGGAAGCCAGTCTAGCTCGAACTGTTATCGGCCCGTAGGTATTGGTTTCTACCATAAAGAGTTTAATATACCTATTGAAGATGAAGGGAAGAGAATTAGTGTTGAATTCGACGGCATTTTCCGTAATAGCACAGTGTGGGGCAACGGACATATCATGGGAAATCATCCAAGAGGCTATCTATTCACACGGAATATAGTGATGGCTCTTTATCAGCCAATCAGCGTTACCCATTGGGGGGAGATGGTGGATTATAATATATTTACCGATCCCTCCACTTTGAAACAACTTCACCAAAATGAAACGAATAAGCATTCCGTGTACATACCTGTGATTTTTCTAAATCTGGAGAAAAGTAATTATAAGGTATGACGATAGCGATGTTTTCCGGATGGGACTCCTGAATCCTAAAATGGATGAATTAGGTGTTGTTTCTCCTCATTTAAGGCGACTGACTAAAGCGCCAAAAATGTCTTTGCCAGTCATAAAAGCAGGCAGTAACAACAATAATTTAGTTTACTGGTTTGGCTGGACCGTTAAAAGTTTGGAGATGCAGGGTGAGCGTTCGGTTACTGGAATGGATGCGGAGCGAGGAGTATATGTAGTCACGCTAGTGGCTTACGAAGGCCCGATGAAGGATTTTATTCAAGCCAATGATGTGGTACTTAAATTGGGAGAAACGGATGTGAATAATTTAGATGACTTACAGAAAGCAGCGAAACGTGTTCTTCCGGGGAAAACACAGGAAATGGTTGTTTTCAGAAATCAGAAAGAAAACAGAATCAATATATTAAGCAAGAAATAACTATAAAAACATAAATGTAAAATGAAGAAAAGTATCTGTTATTTATTACTGATCGTATGTGTTATTATGGGAAACCGTATATCTGCTCAGGAGCTTAAATTGTGGTATGACCGACCTGCTAAAGTGTGGGAAGAAGCTCTTCCTTTGGGTAATTCCAGGCTGGGAGCTATGGTTTATGGTATTCCGCAACGCGAAGAACTTCAATTGAATGAAGAAACCATTTGGGGAGGCAGCCCTTACCGCAATGATAATCCTAAAGCTGTGCAAGCATTGCCTGAAGCCCGGAAACTTATTTTTGCAGGAAAAAACACAGAGGCTGATAAACTCATTAACGAAACCTTCTTTACTCGTGCACATGGAATGCCCTTCCAAACTGCAGGTAGTATCATTCTGAATTTTCCCGGACATGAGAATTATCAGAACTTTTACCGCGAACTCGATCTTGGTCGTGCTGTTTCAACTACACGTTATACGGTGGACGGTGTGGAATACGCACGTGAAGCTTATGCTTCTTTTGCTGATGACGTGATTGTTATGCGTATAACGGCAAGCCGGAAAAGAGCAATAAATTTTGTCTTGGAATATAGCAGACCTGTTAATTTTAATGTATCGGTTAAAGGAAGCACGTTGATATTTCACAGTAAGGGAACCGATCATGAAGGTATACCCGGAGAAATAAACTATCAGATACATACCCGGGTAGTGACGAATGACGGTGAGGCAGAAGTTTTAAATAATAGGATTGTCGTAAAAAATGCAACCGTAGCTACACTTTATATTTCTATCGGCAGCAATTTTATCGATTATAAAACGTTGGGAGGTGACGAGTACGTAGCCAAAGTGACTCAAAAACTCGATTGTGCGATAAAGAACAATTATAAAGCTGCCTTGAAAAAACATATTGAAATATTCAGCCAGCAATTTAACCGGTTCAAACTTAATTTGGGAAACCGTTCTGACGGTGTGAAGAAAAATACGCTACAACGGATTGCTGATTTTCAAATTGATCAGGATCCTTCTTTGGTTACACTCTTGACCCAGTTTGGACGTTACTTGTTGATCTGTTCGTCCCAACCTGGTGGTCAACCTGCCAATTTGCAAGGAATCTGGTGTCATCAGATGAATCCTTCATGGGATAGTAAATACACTCTCAATATCAATGCTGAAATGAATTATTGGCCTGCTGAAGTGACTAATCTGAGCGAAACTCATCTTCCTTTCCTGCAAATGGTAAAGGATTTGTCGGAAAACGGACGACGGACTGCTGCTATGATGTATAATGCCGAAGGATGGACTGTTCATCATAATACAGATATCTGGCGGGTAACGGGGCCGATAGATTTTGCCCGGTCTGGCATGTGGCCCACTGGTGGAGCCTGGGTATGCCAACACCTTTGGGAGCACTACCTTTATACTGGTGATAAGAAATTTCTAGCCGATGTGTACCCGGCTATGAAGGGAGCTGCTGATTACTTTTTGAGCAGCATGGTTAAGCATCCTAAATATGACTGGATGGTTGTTTGCCCTTCTGTTTCACCTGAACAGGGAGGCGTTGTAGCCGGATGTACCATGGACAATCAACTGATTATCGAACTGCTCACAAAAACGGCTAAAGCCAATGAAATATTGGGTGAAAGTCCCGTTTACCGTCAAAAATTGTACGAGTTATTGGAGAAATTGCCTCCCATGCACATTGGTAAGCATACTCAGTTGCAGGAATGGCTTGAAGATATAGACGATCCGAAGAACAAGCATCGTCACGTTTCACATCTTTACGGATTGTATCCCGGCAATCAAATATCTCCTTACCGTACTCCCGAATTATTTGAGGCGGCACGCAACTCCCTAATCTACAGAGGGGATATGGCAACTGGTTGGTCAATAGGTTGGAAAGTAAATCTTTGGGCACGCTTGCTGGATGGCAATCATGCCTATAAAATCGTAAAAAATATGCTTACATTGGCGGGTGGGAGTTCACAAAGCGGTCGTACTTATCCCAACATGTTTACCGCGCACCCACCTTTCCAGATTGACGGAAACTTCGGACTTACCGCTGGCGTTGCTGAAATGCTGCTTCAAAGTCATGACGGGGCTGTTCATCTGTTGCCGGCCCTTCCCGAGGTATGGAATAAGGGAAGCGTATCGGGGATCAAGGCTCGTGGGGGCTTTGAGGTATCTATGCAATGGGATAAGGGCGAAGTGACGGAGGTAACTGTATTGTCTAGCTTAGGTGATAACCTGCGGATACGTTCATATGTACCCTTGACAGGCAAAGGCTTGAAAGAAGCCAAAGGGAAAAATGCCAATAGGTTTTTCGAAAGAGTAAATATAACTTCTCCTGTGATCTCGACGCAGGCTTCTTTCAAAGGAAGTGCTTTGAAAAAGGTGTATGAATATGATATTACTACAAAAGTCGGAGGAAAATATACTTTTAAAAGAGCAGAATAAAGATCATGTATATGGCAAAAAAAATAGAAGCAGTATTGATTGGCCTTATGATAGGTATAGTCGGTTTATCTGCAAGCACATGCTCGGATAAGTCAGAGACGAAAGGCATAATTATTCAAACAGAAGCTGGGACACTTCGGTTGATGCCGTTGAACGATCGTTCCATACGGGTCAGGTTTACACGTCCGGATTCAAAAGAGATGGAAGAACTGATTTATGTTGGAAGTACCAAGATTCCGAAATATAGAATCAAGGAAAGTCAGTCACAGGCAATTCTCTCTCTTGATAATATTTCGGCAATATATAATAAGGGGAATAATACATTGATTTTTAAAGACCGTAACGGGAAAATAGTTTTGGAAGAAAAAGTAGGAGGGCGCCGGATGGAGCAATCGACCATACAGGGAGAACCAACCTATCTTGTCGAGCAACAATTTATTTCTCCAGTTGATGAATATCTCTACGGAACCGGTCAGTTTCAGGATGGCTACCTGAATGTACGCGGGTTAACACGTCGATTGACACAAGTTAACACTCAGATAGCCATCCCTTTTATCCTCTCCAATAAGGGGTATGGCCTTCTTTGGAGTAATTACGGACTTACTGATTTTAATCCGGCAGATAAGAGCGTAAACTTGTCTCCGTCTAGTTCAGCAGGGGAAACGATAACTGTAGATGCTACTTCTACTACCGGAAATAAGCAGGAAGTGAGAAAGATAAGTGCATTCACAGCTGATATTGACATTACCGAGAGCGGCAATTATTCGATTCTTTTGGATGTGGGGCAAAAGATGGCGCGGAAACATTATGTGTCCATTAATGGCAAAAATGTGGTGAATGTAAATAATATCTGGCTTCCGCCTACCACCTCCTTTATCGTCAAACTGGAAAAGGGAAGACACCGGATAGAAGTGCAGGGTGATCGAAATGATAAACCTTCACTTTATTGGCGTAAAGTAACAAATGAAACCACATTTCGTTCACCTGTTGCACAAGCATTGGATTATACCGTATTTGTAGGAAATGCAGACGAAGTGATTGCGAGTTATAGGCAGTTAACAGGAGATGCGCCCATGATGCCTCTTTGGTCTATGGGATATATTCATTGTCGCGAACGCTATAACACACAAGCTGAACTATTGAAAAACGCAGCGAGTTTCCGCCAACGTAAACTACCGATCGATGTGATTGTTCAGGATTGGCAATACTGGGGGAAGTACGGCTGGAATGCCATGCGCTTTGATGAAGAACGATATCCGGATCCAGCGGAAATGGTTCGTAAACTGCACGAAATGAATATGCGTTTGATGGTTTCTGTATGGTCGAAAGTCGATGTTAATTCCGAATTGGGCAAGCAAATCATGTCAAAAGGCTATTATATTCCAGGTAGCGAATGGATTGATTTTTTCAACCCCGATGCTGCTGCTTTCTACTGGCAGAATTTCAGCAAGGGACTTTTGCAGCCCTATGGCATAGACGCTTGGTGGCAGGATGCAACTGAACCGGAAAACGATGATTTGTATAATCGCAGGATAAATAACGGTAAAGTGCCGGGTGAAGTCTATCGGAATGTCTACCCGATCTATGTCAATAAAACCGTTTATGAGGGTCTTCGGAAAGACGCACCTCATAAACGGGCTATGATTCTGACCCGTAGTGGCTTTTCGGGTATGCAACGGTATGCTGCTGCAACTTGGTCGGGAGATGTAGGAAACGACTGGGAAACTTTACGTCGTCAGATAGCGGGCGGGCTGAACCAAATGGCTTCAGGACTACCTTGGTGGACTTATGATGCCGGAGGTTTCTTTCGCCCGGGTGACCAATATACGGACAAAGTTTATCAAGAACGCTTTCTTCGCTGGTTACAGGCTTCTACTTTTTTTCCGCTGATGCGTGTACATGGTTATATGAGCCAAACAGAACCGTGGCACTATGGAAAAGAAGTAGAAGATATTACCGCAAAATATATCCATTTGCGATACAGTATGTTACCCTATATTTATTCGCACGCTGCTGAGGTGTCTTTTTCGGGTTCTACATTGATGCGTCCACTTGTAATGGATTTCCCGGACGACCGGCAGGCGCTGGAGCAGAAGCATCAGTTTATGTTCGGTAAGTCGTTACTTGTCGCTCCCGTTACCGAACCTTCCGTCAGCCGATGGAGCGTTTATTTGCCGGAAGATGTTGCCGGTTGGGTCGACTTTTGGAGTGGAAAGAAATATAGGGGAGGACAGACGACGGAGGTAGATATAGATTTAGCTAAAATACCTTTATTTGTTAAAGGCGGTTCCATATTCCCATTTAGCTTTGGTAAGCAATATGCGTCCGAATGCAAAGATACCCCCCTTGAGATTCGCATTTATCCTGGTGCTGATGCTACTTTCGTGCTGTATGAAGACGAAGGAGACAATTACAATTACGAACAGGGAAAGTTTAGTATGATTGAATTCGAATGGAATGAGAATAAAAAGACGTTGGTTATTGCTAACCGTAAAGGGGGATTCGAAGGTATGGAAAAGGTTAAAAGATTTAATCTGGTACTTGTTTCACCGGAGGAAGGAATCGGGGCAGGTGCTTCTTTGCAAGTGCGGGAGATCATTTACGAAGGTAAAAAACAAACTATAAAAATCTAATATAGCATGCATATAAAAACATTAATTGTCGCAGTTTCCTGCTTTATGCTTTTGTTTATGTGTTGTAAGCAAGAAGATAATACGAAGAAATTTGAACTGAAGGGTAATCCGATGATAGTGGATAAGTTTACGGCAGACCCTGCTCCGATGGTGTATGACGGTGTGTTGTATCTTTATGTCGGACACGATGAATATTATGAAGGTCAGAATTCAGCTTCGGGTGGAAAAGAGTTTAACATCACAGAGTGGCTCTGTTATTCTACGACGGATATGAAAACCTGGACAGACCATGGTTCTGTACTGAAACCGACTGACTTTAAGTGGGCTGTAGGAGAAGCTTGGGCTTCACAGGTTGTTGAGAAAGATGGAAAATTCTATTATTATACCACTGTACAGGCCGGAGAACCATACAACAGTAAAACGGTTGGAGTGGCTGTTGCTGATAATCCGCTAGGTCCTTTTACTGATGCCCGGGGAACACCGCTGATTACTGATGATATGACTCCCAACGGTCCGCGAGGCTGGTGGAACGATATTGACCCCACTGTTTTCTTTGATGAGGAGGGAACACCCTGGATGAGTTGGGGCAACGGTACATGCTTTTTAGTTAAATTAAAACCGAATATGATTGAGTTAGACGGTCCGATACAAATACTAGATTTACCTAATTTTATGGAAGGACCATGGCTTCATAAGCACAATGGACTTTATTATTTGACGTATGCTTCATCAGGTGATGAACGTGAAATGATGCACTATGCAACGGCTACCGATATGGAAGGAACATGGACTTACCGTGGAGCATTAACCGGAATGGCAGAAAATAGTTTTACTATTCATCCGGGTATTATCGAGTATAAAGGAAATTGGTATCTTTTCTATCACAATGCCAAGCTTACATTGAATGGAATCCCGGGCGCTATCGGACGCAGGTCTGTATGTGTGGACTATTTGTATTATAAACCTGATGGGACTATGGCTTACGTTGAACAGACAAAAGAAGGTATTACCGTTCAGCCCAAGTCTCCCCAAGAAGTAGCACTTATCACTAATCCATTTCCGGATGAATCGGTGGAAGTAAACAGAACCGTTATTGAATGAAAGAATATGAAGAGAAATATAGTCTCATTGTTTTTGTTCATTACTATATCGGCAAGTGGGCAAAATATGCCGGACTGGGAAAATCCGGCTGTTATCGGAATCAATAAGGAGGAATATCATGCAACGCTGACATTGCCTTCGGGGAAAAGTAAATGCGAGGAAATTGTTTCGTTGGATGGTATCTGGAAATTTAATTGGTCGCCCCAACCTGATATCCGTCCGGTAGATTTCTATAAAAATGACTTCAGTGTCGCAAATTGGGATGATATTGTTGTTCCTGGTAACTGGCAGATGCAGGGGTATGGTATGCCTATCTATTCTAACTGGACCTATCCGTTTAAGAAGGATCAACCCCGTGTGATGAGTGAACCACCGAAAGAATATTTCAGTTACAAAAATCGGAATCCGGTAGGCTCGTATGTGACTACTTTTCAAATTCCCCCAGGAGAAAGAGACAAGCGATATTACCTGCATTTTGCGGGTGTGGAATCGGCTATGTATGTGTGGGTTAACGGAGAGAAAGTTGGCTACAGTCAGAATTCTATGTCACCTGCTGAATTTGATGTCACATCGTATGTGAAGCCTGGTGAGAACCGTTTGGCGGTAGAGGTTTATCGGTGGTCGGACGGAAGTTACTTGGAAGATCAGGATATGTGGCGTCTGAGTGGCATTTTCCGCTCGGTCGATTTATGGATACGTCCGCAGATACATATAAAGGATTATACCTTGACTGCGGAACTTTCGGATAATTTTGCTTCGGCGAAAGTTGACATGAAAGTATGGCTTCGCAACCAATCAGCTAAAAAAGTGAAAAACTATGAGATAGAAGTCTTGTTGAAAGGAAGAGACAATAGAGGTAAAAAAGTAGAATATAAAATGGCAGCACCTGTGAAATCACTATCACCTCGGTCTGTAAATATATTCGATCTTTCCTGTGTGCTGGAGAATCCGAAATTGTGGTCGGCAGAAATTCCCAATCTGTATGACGTCAAGATCGTGCTGCGTAACAAGAAAGGAGTACAAGAGCAATTTAGTAATCATTTGGGGATTCGGAGAATGGAAGTTAGAGGCGAAGTGTTCTATTTCAACGGCAAGCCAATCAAGATGAAAGGAGTCAACCGCCATGAACACCATCCGCGGACAGGACGATTTGTGGATCGGGCAACTTTAGAAACCGATCTTCGGTTGATGAAACAGGCGAATATTAATATGATCCGTACCTCACACTATCCTGACGATCCGCTATTTTACGAACTATGTGACATCTACGGTTTTTATGTGATGGACGAAGCTAATCAGGAGAGCCATGATTATGGACTGCGAAACAAGGAGTTAGGAGATAATCCCGATTGGACGCTGGCACATATAGACAGAGCTGTCTCATTGGTGCAACGGGATAAGAACCACCCGTGTGTCCTTTTCTGGTCATTAGGTAACGAAGGAGGACATGGTATTAATTCGCTGGCTATGGCGGATACCGTTCGTGCCCTGGATTCCACACGAATTGTATTCAGCGATACGGATAGGGAGATCTCGGACATCTATGACGATGGCTATCTTCACCCTGACCGTTTAAGAGAATTGGCTAGGGAAGTAAACGATAAACCCTTTTTTATGCGTGAGTATGCCCATGCAATGGGCAATTCACTCGGCAATTTTAAAGAATACTGGGATGTGATAGAGACCGACAAAAGCATTTTGGGAGGTGCTATTTGGGAATGGGCTAACCATGGTATTGCGAAAAAAAAGATGGCTCACCTTTGAAATATGAAGCAAATCCTGCCTCTTTACAATTAGAACAGGACGAGTTTTGGGCGTACGGAGGCGATTTCGGTGATTATCCTAATTATGGAGAGTTTTGTATTGATGGATTAATCGGTGCGAACCGTGCTCCGCAGCCTCATTATTACGAGGTTCGGAAAGTTTACCAAAACATAGATTTCAAGCTAGAGGGTGCTTCAAATGTAAAGCTCGTCAACAAGCATGCCTTTCTGTCACTGAATGACTTTGAATATTTCTATGAATTTCTGAATGATGGAGAAATCGTCAAATCCGCCCATATTCCAGTCAATGCCAATGATGTATTGGAAATACCTTATAATATAGAAGCTGAAGGAGAGATATGCCTCAATGTATATGCGAAATTAAGTAAACCGACCATTTGGGCGAAATCCGGTTTTGTAGTTGCCTACGAGCAATTTATCCTGCAGCCAAAGAGGCAAGAGAGCATCAATATAAAAGGCGATACACCGCTTGTGAAAAATATGGCGGAAAGTATTGAGGTTATCGTCGGACATTCTGTTTTTGTGATTGATAAGTTAAATGGTGCCTTGACAAGCTGGAAAGTAAATGGAAAAGAAGTGTTGTATGCTCCTTTAGAACCTTATTTTTGGAAGCCGGCTAACGATAATCAGAAGCGCAATGAGTATAATCAGCGACTGGGTGCATGGAGAGAGGCCGGAAAGCAAAGGACAGTAAAAAGGGTGATAACTAAAATGGAAAACGGATTGGCTGTTGTAAGGGTTGAAATGGAACTTCCTGTAGGAGCTGCATACGTACTGACCTATCTTGTGAATGGAGAAGGAAAAATGCAGGTAGAAGCTGATTATAAGCCTACAAAAAATAATATTCCGTTAATACCGAAATTCGGGATGCGTATACAACTACCAGCTGATATGCAACAGGTCGAATGGTATGGCCGTGGTGAGTTTGAGAATTACCCTGACCGTAAAACCGGGGCATTGCTAGGACGTTATGCCCTATCTCTTTCCCGATTTATAACTGATTATCCCGTGCCGCAGGATAACGCTAATCGTTGTGATGTTCGTTGGTTTTCCCTGAAAGATGGAGTTGGAGACAGGGGGATAAAAGTTACAGGACTCCAACCTCTTTGCTTTCGGGCATGGCCTTATACCGAAAAAGATATTGAGAAAGCCAAGCATCCTCATGAGCTACCGCAAAGGGATTTCATTCAGGTTAATATTGATCTGAGCATTCACGGAGTAGGTGGAAACGATTCGTGGGGGGCACGTACGTTAGATAAATATACGATTGACGGTAACCACCCCTATACCTACGGTTTTATCATGGAATATGGCAGATAATGCTTATAATCGAAACCAATAAACAGGGATAATATGAAAAATAATATTTTTAAATTTTTAGTTTTCGGAATGGTATTATTTATGACTCCTGTTACCATTCTTTCACAAATCATAGAGCGTAAACGCCCTGTAGAGTGGAGTAAATTGATTGAAGGCGCTCGTTTTATGGATCGTTTTTTGCCTATGAAGGGCAACATTCTTTCGTCTGATACATGGGGGGGCAACCTCTGTCATCCCTCGATATGTTGATAATGGGATTGAGGATCGTGTGTGGTCATATTGGGGAGGAAACATTCAAAAGGCAGAAGATGGGCAATACCACCTTTTCGTTTGCGGTTGGCTGGAAAATTCATCAGCAGGACATATGGAGTGGCCTAAGTCATATGTATTTAATACGGTGAGTGACACTCCGACCGGACCATTCAAACTTCATAATATCATTGGAAGGGGGCATAATCCGGAAGTGTTTCGCTTGAAAGATGGAAGGTATGTGTTATATGTTATTGACGGACGGTACGTGACTGATGATGTGAACGGAGTATGGAAATATGGTAAGTTCGATTTTGATTCGCGTGATCGCAAAGTGATTGAGGGATTGTCTAATCTTTCTTTTGCTCAATGGGAAGACGGCTCGTTCGTAATGGTTTGCCGTGGAGGAGGCATTTGGATAAGTCGTGACGGATTGTCAACTTATCATCAGATTACGGACGAAAGTGTCTATCCTAATGTGGATGGGCGCTTTGAGGATCCGGTAATATGGAGAGATTCTGTCCAATATCATATGATTGTCAACGACTGGTATGGCAGGATTGCTTATTACCTTCGTTCCAAAGATGGTGTAAAATGGGTCATTGATCCCGGAGAGGCTTATATGCCTGGAATTGCAATTCACGAAGACGGTGTAGTGGAAGATTGGTTTAAATTTGAACGAATCAAGATTCTTCAGGATCAATATGGCCGTGCTGTTCAAGCAAATTTTGCCGTCATAGATACTTTAAAGCATCAGGACAAGCCCTATGACAACCATAGTTCGAAAAACATCAGTATTCCATTAAATCCCGGATTGATCTTGACTGTTATGAATACTGAACCGATACACCCCAAAACAAAAAGCATACAGGTGAGAATCAAGGCCGAAGAAGGTTTTAATCCCCATACGGATATAGATATTCGGTCATTACGGTTCGGTGCATCTGAAGAAGTGAATTACGGCAGGGGATGCAGCGTGCTGAAAACAGAAAAAGATGGAAATGACTTGATTGTCATTTTTGATGCGAAAGGTCATGGAGTTACGGAAGAAGAGTTTGTTTTAAAGTTGATAGGGCGTTCTGTTCAAGGCAAATTACTTTATGGATATGCCCGTCTCCCTCATGTGGACTATAACGCACCTATTCTTTCGGCGCGTGCACCTGTTTTCTTAACCGAAGGACGACTCAATGTAAGATTGAAATACAGAATTTTGGATTGTCAGTATCTGAACAGTCGGTATTGGAGATTGAAACTATTGATGGCAACAAGAGGATAAGAATCGCTTCAGGGAAGATTCCGGTGCTGCGACCTTATGAAAAAGTAGAACTGGTGCTTCCGGTTTCAAAAAAACGGGGGATTGGAAAGAAGAACAGTTGAAAGTGACTATATTATCAAATAAATAATCAATATATAATGGGAAGATTAAATAATAGCGAAATGAGTTTACGTCTTTTTATGAATAATTTTATTCGTCTGAGAGTATTTGGGATAAGTATATTAGATACAGGAAATAAATATATGCTAATTGAAATTTGTTTGGCACCATATAAATACGAAGTTTCTATGTAAACGCATGATTTTACAGATAACTTTAAAATGGGCTAACCCTTGTCTTCTAGAGTTAGCCCATTTGTTTACTGCAAATTTTAATCTCATAAATACTTGGTCTATCACTTTGCAGTTGATTCCTTATATTTAACTTTGGATTTATAGTTTGTAGAATTCTTCCCAACCTTTACGTGGAGGCTCGCCGGTTAATAGTTCATTTGCTAATTTATTGTTAGTAATAATTTTAAGTTCACGATCAAACTTTAATGGAACATTTAATCGTTGAGCTAATACTCCCAGACAGAATACTTGGCTTAATGGTCCGGACACTTCGAAGGGTGAACGTGTCTTTTCTTCTCCTTTGCAGGCACGGATGAAATTTTCAAAGTGATTGGACGGGCTGGCTGGAACCTCCGGATACTTGATATTTTTTTCTTTATCACCGATAATAGATAGCGTACTGCCGTGCGATCCGCCTTTGAAAGTAAATTCTTTGCTATAAATAATTTTGCCCGGATTGAGCTTACTTGCCTGCAATTTTTGATTCCCTACCAACGGAATGTCAGCATTATACTCGGATACTCCGTAGCCTTCCGGTAACTCCGGTTGGTTATCAATGCCGTCATACCAGGTTATGTCTAATGCGGGCATATTTTTACGCTTCGGAAATCGGAAACAGATAGTTGATGACATAGGAAAAAAGAAAGAATTGTGTCCGGATAGTTTGACCGGATTTACTTCGTAAGGTAGTCCTAACTCCAAGAATTCATGAGCAGTATCAATAATATGAGCGCCCCAGTCGCCTAAAGCTCCCATGCCATATTCATACCAACAGCGCCATTGCCCGTTAATGAAGTCGTGATTGTAAGAGCGTTGAGGGCGTGCTCCTTGCCAACAGTCCCAATCAAGGGTGGCAGGAACCGTCTCTGCACGAGGAAAATCTTTCATGTTCACATCCCATCCATGCCAACGACGTGCAGAATTCATATGCGCGGTGATTGCCGTCACGTCCTTTATGATGCCGGCTTCTTTCCATGCTTTGAACTGGAAATAATTGGCTTCTGAATGCCCTTGATTCCCCATTTGGGTAACCACACCGTATTTTTTTGCAGCCTGCATCATAAGTTCACATTCTATGAATGTACGTGCCAAAGGTTTTTCAACATATACATGTTTGCCAAGGCTCATTGCCAGCATTGTTATTGGGAAATGGGTATGGTCTGGTACTCCAATGCAGACGGCATCAATTTGATTGCTCATTTTATCGAACATTTTCCGGAAATCTTGAAAGCGGGGGACTTTGGGGAATCTGTTTAAGATACCCAATGTGTGTGCAGCACCTATTTCTGTATCACAAAGAGCCACAATATTTACCATTCCGGTATTATATAGATCGTTAATGATGCTTCCACCCCGGTTTCCAATACCACAGCAAGCTAAATTGATTTTCTCATTGGGGGATATCGCTTTCAATGCATTGAGGCTGTCATCTATATTTTTTCCGATTAGACAAGAAGGGAGCGCTGCTGCAGCTGAAAGTGTCATTACCTTTTTTATGAAATCTCGTCTGGAAAGTTCTTCTTTTTTCATTTTTTCTTTTGATATTATTATTTAACTATGAAATAAGGAAAAGAAAAGTTTGCCAATATCTTTAAACGCTCCTGCTCAGTTGCTACAAATAATGCTGTAGATAAAGCTTCACCTTCTTTTCCTGTCGAAGTGACAACAGAAACTTCTCGAATTCCTGTGATCCATTGATTAGTAATGGGATGTTTAATATGTTTTTGTTTTGCCCGTTTGTTACCTGAAGTTGTTAAAATCTCGTTTTTGAGTATAATGCTTTTATCAATAGTGGCGTTGAAATTTGGAGAACCCAGTTCAATTTTCCATCCTTGTCCTAGAGGCTGATTGCCTATAGCCAATATGGAACTGTTACCTAGATTAATCAGCGCATCGGATATATGGTTTGTTTCTAGTATTTTCCGTATGCAATCTAGCGCATATCCCTTTATATATCCACATAAATCGAGACTAATTCCTTTTCGTGTAAAATAAACGGTCTTTTGAATGTCGTCCATAATAAGCTTTCCCATCCTGTTTGTTAATTGGGGAACTGATTGGATAGTGATGTCAAAACATTGGCAGGTTTGAACATGTAGATCGCAGCAATCTGATAATATGGAATAAAGTTCATCACTTACGGAAACCGGCTTTATATGTGCGGTTTGATTGAGATTGAATAGCTCGCTTGTTTCATCGAATCTATTACTAACCTTTTCTATCCTTTGTATTTCCTTTTTTATCAATTGGGTAATAAGGATGCTTTCCTCTTTCGTCTTATTGCATATAATAAGATCAATACGGGTATGCATTGCTTCATACCATGAGTAGAGTACCCCTTTTTCTCCATGAAGTTGCTTGAAAATGTTTTGCATCTATTTGGCCTGTCGGTTAATCCAATTCTTTAATTTTTATATTTTTGAAATGAACCTCGTCACCATGGTCTTGAAGCAGGATATGCCCTTCTTTTCCTTCTCCGAAATTGGGCCAGTCTGCGTATTTGCTACCGGCTACTAAAGCTTTCCACATTTGGTTGTTACGTTCGTATTCTACGACTTTAATTCCGTTCAACCAATGTTCTACGTGATTACCTTTAACAATGATGCGGGCCGTGTTGAACTCATTTTTTTTGAATAATTTATTTGAGCCGGCAGGTATGAGATCATATAGTGAACCGACCGTGCGATTTCCTTTTCTTCCGGCTTTTGCGTCAGGATGCTTTTCATCATCCAGAATCTGGAACTCGCAACCAATGGCAGAACCTTTTCCTTTATTCAAGTCCGGGTCAACAAAATATTTAATTCCACTATTGGCTCCTTCCGTGATTTTGAAATCGGCTACTAATTCGAAGCTTTTGTAGGTTTTGATTGTAACAATGTCACCTCCGTTGCCTGATTCTTCTCCTTTACTTTTTTCGACTACTAAATCATTGCCGATAATTTTCCATCCCTTTGTCGGGAAAGTGGAGATTCTGGCACCTCTCCAGCCATTTGTTGTCTTTCCGTCCCACAATAATTTCCAACCTTCATTTTTCTCTTGGTTGGTTAATGTATTGTCTTGAGCTAAAGTTTTAATAGGAGTCATTGCAATTCCTATAAATGTTAAATAAAGAATAACGTTTTTCATGTGCAAATAATGTTTTGAAATGGATTAATATTATATTAATAAAACTATTTCGAGTCTGAAGTTTTATTGCATATCCTTGAATCTTTTTTTAAAGTTTCAAGGATATGTTTTGATCCGAATAAAAACAATCGTAGGATTGTCCATATAATATAGAGCGCGAAAGAACCTATTGTCACATAGCCTAAAGACATTATAACTTCTGTCCAGGAAGTATTGAATGTATATATTGAATATATATTAATCAAATTCATAATAATAAAGCAAGCTAAAAGAGTTTTTAGCTCTAACTGTTTTCTTTTGGATGTGATTATGGTATCTTTCATATCTGAGTATTTTTGTGGTTTAAATAATCAAGTTTGAATTCGTCAGGAAAAGTGATAATTCTCTCTTCTTCTATGGCTTGATATCCTAAAAGAGTTAGAGCACTCGCGTAATATCCTTCTTCTGCGATGTTTTGTGGCTGTTTTCCTATGATAACAGCTTCAATATATGCGTCGAGTAACAGTGAGGTTCCATCCGTGCGGGGGCGTTCACCTAATATATATTCTCCCTTATTATTTTTCATGGTTTCGGGTTCCCAGCTGGAACCGGCAAAAGGAATAGCATCAAATAATTGATTCTCTATTTGGTTTAATAACTGCAAGAAGCCGGGTGCAGGTGGCGTTTTTTCGAAATAAAATTTTCCTTTTTCAGGCTCTACCGTACCCAGATTTCCCAGAATTTGTTCTTCTAATCCATAAAATTGATTGGAAATGACAGAGTCGAAAGTTAGTTTTACTCCATTATCAAATATATATATACAACTGATATTATCGTCAACGTCACGTCCATCCTTCCAATGCGTGATCGCACCATGTCCCATCACTTTATTGGGGATGGCACGCATAGCCCAGCTACCTATTTGCAATTGATGGCAGCCTAGTTCTGTCATCAACCCGCATGAATATTCTTTATAAAGGCGCCAATTAATGAGGCGCTCTAATTCGGGGGAAGGCACATTTCTGCGCCAATCGCCGTTTCTATACCAAAAAGTATGTATTCCTTCTATATTTCCAAAGACACCTGTATGAATCATCTCCATGACTTTGATATAACGGGGATCGAATAAGCGTTGTTGCCCGGTGAAAAAAATTTTTCCGGTTGCCTTATGCTTCATGTACATTTGCCAGCAGTCTTTGACATTCATGGCTAACGCTTTTTCACAGAATACGTGTTTACCGGCATCCATCGCTGCAATGACCATTTCTTTGTGCAGAAATAGGGGGGTGGTAATGATGACAGCATCAATTTCATTACTATCTAATAGCGCTCTGTAGTCTTTGTAAACTTTAGCTTTAGGTGCAATCTTTAAGGCATTGTCAATAGACTTTTGATAAATATCACAAATTCCGACAATTTCGACTTTAGGATTTTTCTGTATAAATTTTAAAAGGAAACATCCCCGTGATCCGGGACCTATAATTCCTAACCGAACTTTGTAGTTTATTGTGTGGTCAACTTCAGCGAAAGTTGATAACCAGGGACTGGAGGCTAATAGTAATCCTCCTCCCATGATGCCGATGTTTTTTAAAAAGGTTCTTCTGTCTAAAAATGCATTTCCCATGATTGAATCATATAATAAAAGAGTGTCGTTATTTCTATTGCAAATATGGATGTATTTTATTATTTATAACTTGTTTTTTGATACGTGTCGTTTATGTATTGAAACGTTCATTTTTATTTTTGTTGTATAATCTATCAATTATTTTTTTTTCATATAAGCCTTTTAGGAATGATGCGTTTCTGGTAGCATAGTAGTGGATGTTTCAAATATTATAAAATATGTATCATATATGTATCATGAATTGAAATTAAAACTTTTACTTTGCTGCTGCATATCTTAATAGTATATAATATGAAAAATACACTTGTATCAATAATGTTGTTACTGATGTGTCATGTTTCACTTGTGGCACAATCTCCTCAATTGTTTACTTCTTCAGAGGGACTATCTTGTAGCCAGATTGAATCTTTAATGCAAGACAGTAAAGGATATATCTGGATTTCTACATCGTATGGATTGTCTCGTTTTGATGGAGTACAGTTTGATACATTTTATCATGATGATAATGATTCTTTGTCTCTAGCTGGGAATAAAGTAGTATCAGTGATAGAAGATAATCAAGGTAAAATATGGGTGGCCACTACTACTAATCTCCAATGGTATGATTCGGGGAATTTTGATTTTCGTAAAATCAAATTTGAATCTTTGGATGCCGTTCAAGCTTCTTCTTTAAGCATTAGTGGCATTGCTTTCGCTAAAGATGAGGATAAATTGTGGATTAGTACTTCGGGACGTGGAATTTATGCTTTGAATGTCAAAACGATGCAAGAAGAAGGGGCCATACATCAATATTTTAATGAATTACTGCCAACCAAATATTTGAGAGGGATTTATTTTGATTCATCCCAAAAGATGTGGGTGTTTTTAGAAAGGGGAGGGATTGTCCTTTTAGATGCACCGTCATTAAAAGTTATAAGGGATATATGGAGTGATGAGATGAAACCATTTTCTTCATCTATAGTAGTAACTTCGTATTGTGAGGATGAATTTTCTGGTAATCTGATCATTGGTACTTTGAATCATGGCATATTGATATATGACAAGCAGTATGGAAAAATACGTAGGGCGAAAGGGAAAAAAGCCTCTCGAACTTTGGCTCAATCTCTGACAGTAGGAAGGAATGTAATAGCGGACTCTTCTTTTATGCTGGTTGGAAGTGAGGGGGAAGGTGTATTGTTTTTTAACCCTTTAGAAGAAGAAATATATAGTCCGACATGGACATTGGGTGAAATTTCACCTTTTGGTCAGTTGAAGAGCAGTAAAATCCATGCATTATTGAACGATAAACAGGGAAATCTATGGCTTGGGCTTTATATGAGAGGACTTTTTATGATTCCTAAGTCTACTTATGGATTCCGTCCTGTTAACTTGTATGCTAATAATGACTCTGCAAATGGTGGTGTTTGTGTGACTTCTATACTACGCTCGCAAAATGGGGAATTATGGGTGGGATCAGATGGGGGAGGATTATACTTGATCTCTGGAAACAATAAAATTTTGAACTTCTCAAAACATAACAGCCAATTGACTAATAATTCAATTATGGCTATGGTTGAAGATAAAAGAGGGACCATCTGGATTGCTACTTATTTGGGTGGATTATATACTCTTGCTGCCGGACAAAAGCAGATAGTCCCATATTCGAAGTTACATGATATGAAGTTAAGTTGTTTAGCCTATGATAAATTGCAGGATATTCTTTATGTTGGCTCTTTGGGTAATGGAGTAAAAGCCATTTCTCTTTCAACAAATGAAATAATTTCTATTACGGAAGAAGATACTCCGTTTTGGACGTTTACTTTATATCTGAATGGTGTCGGAGATCTGTGGATGGGAACAGCTTATGGTCTTTATTATTATGACAATGCAATTAAAAAAATGCAGGAAATCAATATGCCCAAAAGGGAACTAAAGACTCAAATTAATGCTTGTTGCCAACGAGGGGATACTTTGTGGGTAGGAACTAATAGAGGATTAATCAGGTATGATGTAAAGAATGGGCAGGGAAAACGTTATACAAGAAGTGATGGACTTCCATGTGATGTCATAGAAACATTGCAGAAGACTCCTGCAGGAGATGTTTGGATAGGAACATTGAATGGGCTATCTTGTTTGACTCCTTCTACAGAATTATTTAAGAACTACTATTCTCAAGATGGATTGCAAAGTAATGAATTCCGTTTTGGTGCAACTTTTGTTGATAAAAATGGAGAATTGTATTTTGGAGGAAATAACGGATTCACGGTGTTTAATCCGAGAAGGGTAAATAGTTATGAATTGCCGGTTCTAGAACCTTTCTTTACGCGATTGACAGTTTTGAACGAAACTATTAAATTTAATTCAGAATCATCAATTTTGGATGCTCCTATTGATCAGGCGACTCGTATTATTTTAAATTATAGCGATGTTATATTTTCTTTGGATTTTTCAGTTGTAGAGTTTGCTTCTCCCAATAAAATTGTTTATGCATATAAGATGGAAGGTTATGAAGAGTCATGGCAATATATGCCTTCTGCTTATCGTTCGGCCATTTATCGTAAATTACCTCCGGGAGAATATGTGTTTAAGTTAAAGGCTTATATTGAGGGTAGTGATTTTGATAAGGCTGCAGTCAAATCAATAAAAATAAGAGTCTTACCACCTTGGTATCGCTCTTGGTGGGCGTATATCATTTACACATTTTTATTGGCTTTAGTTACTAAATATTTGCATTCGTATTGGTTGCGTAGACGGAAACGTCAGGCAGAACTGGTAGAACTGCAGATAAAAGAGGCCAAGTTACGCATGTTTACTAATCTGTCACATGAAATTCGTACTCCCCTAACTTTAGTGATGACGCCTCTTAATAAGTTTAGAGAGAAAGAGCAACGTCCTCAACAGAAAGAAATCTATAATTTGATGTATCGAAATTTGCAACGTATTTTACGTTTAGTAAATCAGATCATGGATATGAGAAAAATAGATAATGGACAATTAAGCTTGAAATTCAATGAAATAGACTTAATTATTTTTCTGCAAGATATAATGAAGTCTTTTGAAGGGCTAGCTACTCAAAAACATATAAGTTTTGCATTTCACTCTTCTTATAATGATTTAAAGACATGGATTGATGTGGCCAATTTTGATAAGGTTATATTTAACTTATTATCTAATGCTTTTAAGTTTACTCCTGAATATGGCTCTATTGATGTTTGTGTTGAGACTAAAAAGAAAGAAGAAAGAATAGGATTGCCTTCCATTATCAAAGAATATGTAGAAATTAAGATTTATAATACGGGCCAAACGATCAGCGAGGAAAATTTGGAACGTATTTTTCAGCGTTTTGTCCGTGTTGATGAGCATCATGAGCAGGAAGGGTCGGGAATTGGACTGCATTTGGCTAAAGTAATAACCGAATTGCATCATGGACTTATTAAAGCTTGTAATGTTGACGATAAGGGGGTTGCTTTTATTGTAGATATTCCATTAGGTAATGTTCATTTAAGTAAAAATGAAATGGAAGTTGTTGATACAGTGGAGGATTTATATTCGATACACCGTTCAAAGATAGAAAAGATAGACAATGTCTCTGAATTTATTAATATACAATTGAAAGATAACGAAGAGCGTTCGGTGGTTACTAATAAAAAAAATGTTGTTATTGTTGATAATAATAATGATTTGCTTCATTATCTTTCGATGGAACTTTCCAGAATTTATAATATAAGAATCTTTAGTAATGGAAAAGAGGCCTTACAAGATATCTTTGAAAACGTTCCGGACGCAATCATTACTGATTTAATTATGCCACAAATTGGTGGGATAGAGCTTTGTAAGAAGGTTAAATCTAATGTAAAAACCAGTTGTGTGCCAGTCATCGTTCTGACTTCATTGACTGATGAGGAAAGTATGGCTATGTGTATGAATAGTGGGGCCGATAGATTTCTGACAAAGCCTGTTTCACTGGAGGTTTTGAAGGGGAGTATTACACAGGCCATATCAACTCGTGAAATTATAAAGAATAGGCTGCAGATGGACGCAGAGTGTAAATATGAAGAGACAACTTTGGATTCTTATAATGATAAACTTGTTTTGCGTGTAGTGGATGCGATAAAAAAGAATATAGAGAATTCGGAATATACGGTGTATGAGTTGAGCAGAGATATTGGCCTTAGTAGAGTGCATTTGAACAGAAAGCTGAAAGAATGTATGAATATCTCTCCGGTCAATCTGATAAAATCAATTCGTTTGAAACAAGCTGCTTATTTATTAGCAAAGCATGAGGTGAATATATCTGAGGTTGCCTATAAGGTTGGATTTAAGTCACATTCTTATTTTACAAACTCTTTTCATGAATATTTTAAGATGACGCCTAAAGAATTTATGAGCGCATATTCAGATTCTTCTGATGAAGAATTAGCTCATATAATACAATGAAAGGGTGCTTATTTGTGATGCTAGTGCAACTTTGTGCTGTTTAAATATGATTTTCAGGTTTTGTTATTGCACCATATTCTAATATGGTGGGTATGCCTATTGATCTAATTATAAGTGATTATACTCTTTCTGTTGAAATGAAAATAATAGAAGGGGTTGCAATATTATCATTAAATGTATCAAAATTAATATAGAATAATACTTTTCTTAAATCATATGTATCTAAAAAAAGGTATAAAAATACTAGTATACGTAACTTTGCATTGCTATAAGGATATTATAGGATCAATGTGTTGGATTATTTATTAACCTTAAAAAGTGTACATTATGGAACATGTATTTATTTTCAATGATAGCTGAGGGGTAGTTGTTTTTCGTCGGAAAAATAAGAAAGATAAACCAATCAATTAGTCTTAATTTAATAATGATGAGAAATATAAAAAAGAAAGCTAAGATTACCCATTATTTGTTTTTATTGATATTCTTAATTGAAAAGATAATAACAAATGCACAAAGCATTATTATAGTGCATGAAATGGTATTTGGTCGGCAAGATGAGGTAATACTAGTTTAACAAATCTAATGAAGTACATGAGAAATAACAAATTCAAATTCAGAAAGATTCCATTCTTGCTTATGCTATTGCTGATATTCTCGGCAGTAGTTATGGCTCAAGGCAAGAGAACCATCACAGGTGTGGTTACGGATACGAACGGTGAGCCCATTGTCGGTGCAAATGTAGTGGTACAAAACAATCATTCAATAGGTGCAATTACAGATATCGATGGTAATTTCCGTCTTTCACTTCCTCAAGAAACCAAAGCTCTTGTAGTTTCGTTTATCGGTATGCGCGAAAAAGTAATACGGATAACAGACAAGGTAGATAAGATTAAAGTGATACTCGAAGACGATTCACAGGCTTTGGAAGAGGTTGTTGTGGTAGGTTATGGCCAGCAGAAAAAGAAGAGTCTGGTAGGGTCTATCACACAAACTAACTCGAAAACCCTGGAGCGTGCCGGTGGTGTGACCAGTCTTGGACAAGCTCTCACAGGTAACCTGCCAGGTGTTATCACCTATACCTCTACCGGTATGCCTGGCGCTGAAGACCCTAAAATTATTATCCGTGCGCAAAGTTCATGGAATAATAGCGATCCTTTGGTGCTTGTAGATGGCGTGGAGCGTCCCATGAACACTGTTGACATTTCGTCTGTTGAGTCTATTTCGGTGTTGAAAGATGCATCAGCTACAGCTGTGTATGGAGTGAAGGGTGCCAATGGGGTAATTCTTATTACTACGAAACGCGGTAAGGAGGGCAAGGCTAATATTCAGATAAAAGCGAATGCTACTATGAAGACGGTGTCAAAATTGCCTGAAAAGTATGATGCTTATGATACTTTTATTATCAAGAATCGTACGCTGGAACGTGAGTTGGGGCTTTCCCCTGAATTATGGGGTGACTATAAGCCTATGGGTATTATTGATAAATATCGTCATCCGGCTAATGCTACGGAATGGGATCGATATCCTAATGTAGATTGGGCTGATGTGCTCTTCAAGGATTATGCCATGAGCTACAAGGCAAGTGTGAATGTGTCGGGTGGTACAAAGTGGGTGAAATATTTCGCTGCCGTCGATTTTACTAGTGAGGGCGATATGTTCCGTGAGTTTGAGAATAATCGTGGTTATACTTCGGGCTATGGTTACAATCGTATCAATGCGCGTAGTAACCTTGATTTTTCGCTTACTAAAACCACTACACTTTCTGTAAACCTTTTTGGCTCGAATGGTGTGCGACAGCTTCCTTATGGTGCATCTGATAGTGATAATAGTTATTGGAAGTCAGCCTACCGCACCGCTCCTGATGCCATGCGTCCCATTTACAGTAATGGTGTGCTGGGTTACTATAAACCTTCTTCTTACGATGTGCCTAATTCGGTTGCCACCTTGGCTACTTCAGGTATCGAAAAGAAGACCAACACACAGATTAACACAGACTTCACCCTTAACCAGAGTCTCGATATGATAACCAAAGGATTGAGCGTAAGGGGAACTGTTTCTTTTGATAACACATTTGTTGAGGAAAAACGCGGTATTGAGGATACTGAAGGACCACAAAATATGTGGGTAGATCCCGTAAGCGGAGTTATTTATTATAAGAATGAGGTGGATGGAGGTACACAACTTGACTTCTCGGATGGTATCGACTGGGTAAATAAAGCTGGTAATGTAGATCCTAAGTCCACTTACCGTAAACTCTACTATCAGTTACAGCTTAACTATGGTCGTCAGTTTGGTAAACATGATGTAGGTGCGATGGCACTTTTTAGCCGTGAAAAATATGCCAAGGGTAATGAATTCTATCATTTCCGTGAAGACTGGGCTTTCCGTGCTACTTATAATTATGCTCAACGTTACTTTGCCGAGGTGAACGGTGCTTATAACGGTTCTGAGAAGTTTGGTCCCAACAATCGTTTTGCTTTTTTCCCTTCATTTTCGTTGGGTTGGATGATTAGTGAAGAGAAGTTTATGAAGGGACTCAAGTTTCTCGATATGTTGAAGCTGCGTGGATCGTGGGGACGCATTGGTGATGATAACGTAGGTGGACGTTGGCTTTATCAAGATTCTTGGGGCTATCAGAATAGTAACACATACCTGGGACTTATACCTACTGCTACTCCTTATTCATATTATCGTATCACATCATTAGGTAATGAGAATATCTCTTGGGAGACGGTGGAAAAACGTAATGTCGGTATTGATTATTCGTTCTTCAAAGGCCTGATAGCCGGTTCTGTGGATATCTTTAGTGATAAACGTAAGGATATATTAGTGAGTGGAGGTAGTCGTTCTATTCCCTCTTTCTTTGGTGCTACAGCTCCTACTGCTAATTTAGGAAGTACCAAAAGTCATGGATATGAGTTGGAACTCCGCCTTAACTATATGTTTGCCAATAAGATGCGCTTGTGGGCTAACACCAACTATACACATGCTGTGAATGAGGTAATCTTCCGCGATGATCCAGTGTTGCGTGACGCTCACCGTAAAGCCGCCGGTCATGCTATTGGGCAGACCAACAGCTACATTAACAATGGTATCTACACTACTTGGGACGAGATTTTGGGCAGTACTGAGCGCGAATCCTACAATGGTAATAAATTGCCTGGTGAGTACAACATCATTGACTTTAATGCTGATGGTATTATAAATGATGATGACCAGGCTCCCTATCAGTATAGTGGCGTTCCGCAGAACACTTATAGTGCTACCGTGGGTTTCGAATGGAAAGGTTTCAGCGCATCAGTACAGTTCTATGGCGTTAGTAATGTGACACGTGAGGTTACTTTTCCCACTTTCCACACTCAAAGCAATGTGGCTTACGTAGAAGACAATGTGTGGAGTAAAGAGAATGGTGGTGCGGTGCCCATGCCCCGTTGGAGCAATCCTATCAAGGAGAATGGCACACGTTACCTTTATGACGGCTCATACGTGCGTTTGAAGAATGCAGAGGTTGCCTATCTCTTTAAAGGAAAGAAGATACAGAAGTGTGGCATAAAGTCGCTTCGCCTCTATTTGAACGGTGATAACCTGCTTCTTTGGACTGATATGCCCGATGATCGTGAGTCGAACTTTAGCGGTGGTAGTAGCATGGGGGCTTATCCCACCGTACGCCGTTTTAATCTGGGTATAGATATCACTTTATAATCTAAACGAAAATAAGATATGAATAAATACATACGAAATATTACTTTTGTATCGGCCTTGTCGCTTTGGGCAATGAGCACTACATCGTGCACTGATTATTTGGATAAGGCACCGGCCAGTGACATTAATCCCACTGATGCTTACACTAATTTCCGTAGTTTTCAGGGGTTCACCGAGGAACTATACAACTGTGTGCCCGTCATCACCGGTAATACCAGCCACAACAGTTGGAACTGGGGAGAAGACGTATATTGGATTCCAAATGACACTCGTCCGTTTGCTTATCGCATTGACCAAGGTGACTATTGGGCATGGAATTCGTGCGAATATGGCTGGCTGAAAGACGGAGGTAAACCCGAGACTGGTACTCGTGGTGATAAAGGTCGTTTGTGGGGGCTCTCATGGTATGGTATTCGCAAAGCCAACATCGGTATTGCCAACCTCGACAAACTCACCGATGCTACCCAAGAAGAGAAAAACCTTATCGAAGGTCAACTCTACTTTTTTCGTGGATGGTTTCATTTTATGCTAATGCAGTTCTGGGGTGGTTTGCCTTACATAGACGAGGTGATAGCATCGGATGCAGAGTTCCGTATGGGACGTTTGAACTATCAGCAAACGGCTGATAAAGCTGCAGCTGATTTCCGACATGCAGCTTCATTGTTACCTGTGGATTGGGATAAGACTACTGCGGGAAAACTGACCTTGGGAAACAACAATCAGCGTATTAATAAAATTATGGCTTTGGGGTATTTAGGTAAGAACTTACTTTATGCTGGTAGTCCTTTGATGAATCAAGAGTCTACCGGAAATGCTACTTATAATAAGGAGTATTGCCGTCAGGCTGCCGAAGCATTTGCCGAAGCGCTGAAGTTATGCGATGAGACAGGGCGTTATGAGCTGGCTTCGTTCGATGAGTACGAAAGTCTTTTCTATACACACAAACAAAACAACAAAATCAACGGCTTGAAAGAGGCCATCTTTCAGGAAAATTTAGTAGGGGTATCAAGCCGTTTCCGTTGGAATCAAATCATGGACTATCGTCCTAAATGTTTGATTACATCGGGTATAAAGGTTTATCCTACAGCCAACTATGTGGATTACTTCGGTATGAAGAACGGTTTGCCGCTTGATGATATTGATTCTGGTTTTGATAAGACTTATCCCTGGAAGGATCGTGATCCGCGTTTCTATAAGGATATTGTGGTAGATGGCACTAAGTGTGCACTCAATACTAAAGGCAATTTAGCAGAAGATGTACAATATGCCAGTCTTTATACCGGTGGCACTTATCGTACCTATAAAGATCCCGAGGGTATTCGCTCCGGTTATATGATGACAAAGTTTTGTCCCCTGTTGATCAATGATTGGGATGGCTATCTGAGTGGTAATATTATGGTATTAAGTTTGATGCGATTGGCCGATGTTTATCTGATGTATGCCGAAGCTGTGGCTATGGCTAATGATGATATCTATGCTAAAGTAGCGGGATATGATCTTACGGCTCTTGAAGCGGTGAATAAAATTCGTCAACGTGCGGGTGTGGATCCCATTGCTGATAAATATCTGGTAAATGTTGATCTATTTATGGGTGAACTGCAACGCGAACGTGCTGTAGAACTTGCGTTTGAGGGACATCGCTTCAATGACCTGCGTCGTTGGATGCTCTTCTTGCAATACCCATATAATGTGAAACTGGCAGTAGAGTTCGATCGCGACATGAGCGTGAGCGATGAAGATCGCTATGCTGATCCTATTAATAATGGTAAAGTCCAAAATTGGCGCTATTCAACATTGATTGAACGGAAGTTGTCGCAAAAACACTACTGGTTGCCTTTTAAGAGAGATGATGTGAACATATATCCCGAGTTCAAGCAAAACCCTGGATGGTAAAATCCATTTAAAAGTTAATAACTGTCATGAAATATATTAATAGAAATAAAAACTACCTCTTGGTAACGGTCGTACTCATTGTACAAACGGTGCTTACCACACTGAGTGCGCAGATAAAAGGCGACTCACTGGTAAATGTGGCCTTTAATAAGGCAGAAAGCAGAGACCTGCAGGGTGGTATTGCGAGTTATAATGTACAGGAATTGTTAGAGAAAAATTACTTCACCGGTAGTCTTGACGGGCTACAGAGTCAGTTGGCTGGTATGAAGGGGACTTCTATTTGGGGACAAAATGGACTACTGTTGATTGACGGTGTTCCCCGTAGTCAATATGATGTGCAACCCACCGAAATCGAGAATATCACTGTACTCAAAGGAGCCAATGCTGTGGCACTCTATGGTAGCCGTGCTGCAAAAGGTGTTATCCTGATTACTACAAAACGTGGTAAAGAGGGAGCATTACGTATCGATGTACGTGCTAATACGGGCCTTCATATCCCCAAGGCTTATCCTACTTATCTCAATGCTGCCGAATACATGACACTCTATAACGAGGCATGTCTCAACGATGGTAAGAAAATACAATATGATGCTTCTACCATTTACAACACTGCAGTCGGGGCTAATCCCTATCGTTATCCTGATATGAGTTTTTATACTGATGAATATCTAAAAAAGGTGTACAACAAAAGCGATGTGACAGCAGAAATACATGGAGGCAATGAGCGTGCGCGCTATTATTCGAACATTTCGTTTACTCACAATAACAGCCTGATGAAGCTGGGAGAGCAAAAGAAAGATAAATCTATTGATTTTCGTGTACGTACCAATGTAGATATGAATCTGACGAAATGGCTCAAGGCATCGACTAGTGCGGCAGTAAAGATTCAAAACGGTTACGATGGTCGTGGTGATTTTTGGGGGCAGGCAGCTACACTTCGCCCTAACTGGTTCTCACCTTATCTGCCCGTGGATATGATTGACCCCAATAACAGTATTTTGCAAGAAATGGTGAACGCTAATCGTCATCTTATCGATGGTAAATATATGCTGGGCGGAACCTCCACTGATCTTACCAATACCTTTGCTGATGCGCAAGTGGCAGGTTATATTAAAGATCGAAATCGTTCATTTCTCTTCGATGTTACAGCCGAAGCTGATTTAGGTATGTTGGTGAAGGGGCTTTCATTTAAGACGGCTTTCAGCATTGATTATACCGACTTTTATTCTGAGGCCTACAAATTGAATTATGCTGTTTATCAGCCTACATGGAGTAACATGAATGGTAAGGATATGATTATCGGTCTTACAAAGTATGGGGTTGATGATCAATCCACCAATGAATTTGTGGGTAGTTCATCTTACACCCAAACCATGATGTTTAATGCTCAGTTCGATTATCACCGAACGTTTGCTAACCACCACAATGTACAAGCGGCTTTCTTAGGATGGGGATTTCAGCAGCAAAATTCAGCAGATGGAGATCATGACGGCAGTGATTATCACCGTTTGAGCAATGTGAATCTTGGTATACAAGCCGCTTACAACTATAAGCACCGTTACTATTTCGATTTTTCGGGTGCTGTGGTTCATTCGGCAAAACTTCCCGAGGGTAATCGTAATGCCTTTTCACCTACTGTTACGCTGGGCTGGCGCTTGAGCGATGAGAAATTCTTTAAGGAGAATATAGAGTTTATGAACAATCTTAAGTTCTCGGCTTCTTATGGTGTACTCAATCAAGATATTGACATCAGTGATTACTATATGTACAAGGGCTACTTTAGAACTGATGCCGGTTGGTATCCTTGGAACGATGGCACTGCTGGAGGTAATGCGGCGGCTTCTGCCCGTGGAGACAATATGGATTTGGGGTTCATTCAGCGAAAAGAGCTTCGTGTAGGTTTGGAGGCTGCGTTGTTCAACAATGCAATTGTGCTTGACGCCAACTATTTCCATCAAGACACTGAAGGCAAATTGTCACAAGGTAAGAACACAATTTACCCCTCATTCTTTGCTAGCAACAACTTCAATCAACTCTCTTACACTAACTATGAGAATGACCGTCGTCAAGGCGTCGATCTTAGTCTGCAACTCAATAAGAAAATCGGGCAGGTGGAAGCACAGCTCGGTTTGCTAGGTACTATTGCCTGGAGCGAAGCTCTTCGTCGTGACGAAGTATATGAAGACAGTTATCAATATCGCACAGGTCGGGCATTGGATGCTTCATTTGCTTATGTGTGTGAAGGCTTTTTCAAAGACCAAGCTGATATTGACAGCCATGCCCGTCAGACTTTCGGTGATGTGAAGCCTGGAGACTTGAAGTATAAGGATATTAATGGTGATAAACAAATTGATTCGAAGGATCAGATAGATTTGGGGAATACTGGAAATCCTTTCTATTTTGGTTTGAACCTTACTTTACGGTGGAAAGATTTCATTTTCTATCTTGAGGGTACAGGTAACACAGGAGGTATCGGCTACAAGAATAATTCTTATTATTGGGTGAAGGGGAGTAGTAAATATAGCGAAGTTGTGCGTGGCAGGTGGACTCCCGAGACTGCGTCTACAGCTACTTATCCACGCCTCACCACTACCGACAATAGTAATAACTTTCGTAACTCTACCTTCTGGATGTATAAGACTAATCGTTTTGACCTTACTAAGGTTCAGCTCACCTATAACCTGCCCAAATATTTGTTCAATGGTAAGCTGGTAAAAGGATTGAGTGTATATGTTAGCGGTTCTAACTTGCTTACCATTGCCAAAGAACGTAAGCATCTGGAGATGAATATAGGTAGTGCTCCGCAGACCCGTTTTGTGAACCTTGGTTTTAAAACAGCCTTCTAACTATTAATGAATAATATCATGACAATGAAAAAGATAAATATACTTTTGGCATCTGCCGTCCTCTACCTCTGCTGTGGCTGCGAGGACCTTTTCACCCCAGCTCCCGAAAACTATAAGGACGCTGAGCAGATGAACAGCGATGCACAATATGCACAGCGTATACTAATGAATGCTTATCGTATCATCCCTAAATATTATAACGATACCGACTATGCTACTGATGATGCAGTGACTAATTCGAAGAGTAATGGTTACATGAAAATGGCCACCGGTTCATGGACATCGAGTAATAATCCTGTAAATCTCTGGACCGACGGATTTGCTGCCATACAGAATGTGAACCTCTTCCTTGAGAAAGTGGATGAAGTGCATTGGACCGATGATGAAGAGTCGCGTAAACTTTTTGCTTGTCGTCTCAAAGGCGAGGCTTATGGACTGCGTGCACTGCACACCTATTTCTTACTGCGCAATCATGCTGGCTTTAGTAATGATGGTGAACTTCTGGGCATACCTCTTTATGACAGCTATTTGGGCAGTGATGCCAATTTTAATCAGCCTCGTGCTTCTTTCTATGATTGTGTAAAACATATCTATGATGACCTCGACAAGGCAGAGCAGATGCTTCCCATGGAATACAATGATATCAGCAATGAAAGCGAGATACCCGAGCGTTTCCAGCCCTACACTAGCCGCAAGGAGACTTACAATCGTGTGATGGGACACTATGGCCGTCAACTCTTCAATGCACTTATCGCTAAAGGTCTGCGTGCACGTGTAGCCCTATTTGCTGCCAGTCCTGCTTTTGTAGATGCCAGTAACGGAGCCACTTGGGCTGAAGCAGCTGATGCGGCAGCCGAGGTGATTGATTATGCCGGAGGAGTAGGAGGTATTGATGCTAAGGGTTTCTATTGGTTTGGCAACACTGACGAACTTGATAAGTTAGGCGAAGGCTTAAACCCGGCTGAGATTATTTGGCGCGAAGGTTTGAGTACCAACAATACAGAAGAAAGTAATCACTTTCCCCCATCGCTTTTTGGTAAGGGTTATATGAATCCCAGCCAGAATCTAATTGATGCTTTCCCTATGGCCGAAGGTGGTTATCCTATTAATGATGATCGGGGAAGTTTTGATGAGAGCAAACCTTATGAAGGACGTGATGCCCGTTTTGCACAATACATTATTTATAATGGAAGTAAAGCCGGTGTGACCGATAAACCTGTGATGACAGGTTCGCAGAGTGGCACTGACGATGGTATCAATGTAAAGGAAACCTCGACTCGCACCGGCTACTATATGAAGAAACGTACTCGTCAAGATGCCAGTAACAACCCCTCGGGAGTAGTGAAGAAGATTCACTATAATCCTCGTATGCGCTATACCGAAATCTATTTGGCCTATGCAGAGGCTGCCAATGAGGCTTATGGACCCACTAACACTGGTGGACATTCTTATTCTGCCTATGATGTAATGAAAGCTTTGCGTAGCCGTGCCGGAATCAAGAACGATGCTTATCTTGAAGAGTGTAAGGGGAACCAGGAAAAGATGCAGCAGCTTATTCGCAACGAGCGCCGCCTCGAACTCTGCTTCGAGGGATTCCGCTTTTGGGATCTACGTCGTTGGAAAGCACCTCTCAACGAAACCGTTCGTGGTTATGACTCCTCTACCGGAGAGGAATTTGATGTGGAAGAACGTCTCTATAAAGATTATATGTACTATGGTCCCATACCGTATAGCGAAACTTTGAAGTACAGCAATCTTAAACAAAATAAAGGATGGTAAGATTATCAGTAATAGAATTATTTCCAAAATAACAAAAGCAAATTAATATGAAATTCAATCATTATATATTCGGTATTGTACTCGTAGCTGGTTCATTGGCTGCGTGCGACAATCAAGACATTGAGTTCGATGATTACAAATTCCAGGCGGTGTACTTCGGTAGCCAATACCCTGTGCGCACTTTGCAATTAGGGGATGATGAGTTCATGGATCTTACGCTCGATAATCAGCACAAATTCAAGATTATGGCTACCATGGGCGGCACGTATAATAACAATCGTAATCGTGTCATTGACTTTGTGGTGGATGAAAGTCTTTGCGCCAACCTTTTTTATGCCGATAATGATACTCCTGTGTTACCTATGCCTAAGGAGTATTATCAGTTGGCTTCTGATCAGATTGTACTTCCGGCGGGTTCTGAACTCGACGGTGTAGAGGTGAAGCTTACGGATGCATACTTTGCTGATGAAAAAGCACTTGGACGTAATTATGTTATCCCCTTGCGCATGACCGGTGTGCAGGGAGCCGATTCCATTTTGAGTGGTTTAGCTGGTGTGGATAATCCTGACCTCTGTGTGGCCAGCGATTGGATCAAGGCTCCCCGCAACTATGTTCTCTATTGTGTGCGTTACGTCAATCCTTGGCATGCGGTATATGTGCGGCGTGGTAAAGATAAAATCACTGATGCCACAGGTACTACTACCGAAACTATTCGCCATCAGGAATATGTAGAGAAAGACGAAGTGGTGAATGTCATCACAGCAGCCTACAAGAAGGTGCGTTTGCCGCTTACTATTAAGAAAGATGATGGTACAGATGTAAACTATGAACTCACACTCACCTTCGATGACAATAATCAGTGTAGTGTAAGTGCCGGAGCCGATAACCTCGAAGTGAGCGGTAGCGGTAAGTTTGTAATGGATGGTGAGAAGCAGAGCATCGGTGGCTTGGATCGCAATGCTCTCTACCTTGATTATCAAGTGAAGTTTAAGGAACTCAATCGTACCTATATTACTACTGATACGCTTGTGGTGCGCGATCGTGGTGTAAAGCCAGAATACTTTAGTGTGAAGCGGGTGAAATAATCTGTTTGTTGAAAAAAATACTAAAATGTTATGAGAAATTACAATATAAAAAGTCTGCTGATAGTGGCATTTCCACTACTTTGGGCAGCTTGTGCTGACCTCGAAGATTATAGCTCTGCTTATGATGTAGAGAAGCCTGGTGATGTATCGAAAACTGATTACCTCAATAGCTTTGGTTTACTTACTGATCACATCGATGTTACTGCCAACCCCAACTTTGTGTTAGCGTTGGCTACCGATTACGCTACGCTCTCGGATAATGCTAATTTAAGCAGCATACTTAGTTCCAATTTCCAGGGAGTGAGCATTAACACTGGTTTTGCCCATGCCGAGTGTATGGATGAGAACAATGCTTTAGACTATACTGTTGCTACGAATATTGTGAACTATGCCATGAATAATGGGACATTAGTGCATGCCGGTTCACTTTGTCAACACACGAAACAGAATTATCAATATCTTAATGCACTAATTGCTGATGTGATTATTCCTGGTAATGAGAGGAGTGGGAAAGTACTTGTTCATGATTTTGAGGATTTAGAGATCGGTACAAGTTTTAAAATGACTGGTGGCGGTGAAGCCATCGTGGCAAATGATCCTGATGGTCAGAGTGGTAAAGTACTACATATAGGAACTACGTCCACGGGTTCTAAAGCTGCGTATTCTATTCCTGTGTTTAACGTTACTTTACCTGAAGGTGTTACCCTTGGTGATTGCATAGCATTCGTTATGGACTTTAAGACGACTAGTACAAATGGCCTTTTTGGCAACGGTATGCGAATGAGAATTAATGACGGACCAGATATTAAATATGGCAATGCGTCTTCGTTTGGTTGTAGTAGTGGTAAATGGAATCGTGGTGGTGTGGCACTCGATTTTGCTACTGCCAATCTTAGTGAAGAGCAGAAGAAACTCACTACATTTACTATTGCTGCCGGAACACATTCCGGTGAGGCTATTGCTGATGTCGATAATATCTATATTACTTGGAAGCAGGTAGAGGAGGGAGAAACCATTATAAAAACTCCTGCCGAGAAAAAAGAAATTCTTTTAAAGCAGCTTAAAGCCTACATTGCAGGTATGATGGAAGTTGCTGCAACTAAGATTACCCGTTGGGACATCGCCTCTTGCCCTATGAGTGACATTGACGGATGTATGCTCCGTTCAGCCTCTAATGAGGCTAATGCTGCGTCATCCTTCTATTGGCCAGACTATTTAGGTGAAAACTATGTACAAGATATAGTTGCTATAGTTCGTGCGGCTTATGCCGAATATGCTGAAGAAGGTTCTGGTAAACTTCAACTCTTTGTCGATGAGTATGGACTTGAACAGCCCGGAAGTCGCAAATTAGAACGTCTGCTTCAGATGATGACTAAGTGGGAAGCCGATGGCATTACTAAGATTGATGGTATTGGCACCCAGATGCACCTTGAATATTCACTTGATGCCAATCAGCAGAAGCGTAATGAAGAGGCAGTGGCTGCTACCCTCACCAAATTGGCTGCTACTGGCAAACTTATCCGTATCAGCGACCTCAATATCACTGTAGTGCAAGCGAATGGTATTGAAGTCAGCGAAAGTAAAGTGAACTTCGAGCAGCAGATTGCTTTATCGCGTTACTACAACTATGTATTGAATAAATACTTTGAACTGATTCCCGCTGTTCAACGTGCGGGTATCACCCTGCACGCTGTGGTAGGTACACTTGGCTTGTGGGATAAAGACTTCAACCGGCAGGTTATCTATGGAGGTGTATACAATGGATTGGCCGGAAAGACAAATTAATTTCAGTAATAATACCAAGAAAAAGATCGTATGAAAAAAAAATATATACTTTGTTTGATGATCTCGCTCGTGACATTGCTCTATACTTCGTGCTCTGATGACGAGGTGGTGCGAATGAGCGACAAGAAAGTTGCTTTCATGCAAGAAGAGATTGCAGTGACTCGCGCTGGAGGAGATGTAATAGCCCTCATGGAGTGGAATCAAACCGCTTGGACACTAGAAGCTGCCAGTGAAGGTGACATTGTGAAAAGATTCTCCGTGAGTAATGGAGGTGAAGTCGGTAAGAATGGTTTCGAACAGATAGTGATTACCTGTAATGAAAACACTACGGGCACCGAACGCGAGCAAATCGTTTACCTCACCGCCACCAATGGTCGTGATCGTACTCAGCTTACCTTAATACAAGCAGCCGTAGATAAGAGTTATCAGCATTGTTATTATGTAAGGGCCGATGTTGAGACTGAAGGCGACGGCTCTAAAGAGGCTCCTTTCAAGACCATTAGCATGGCAGCTTCGAAAGTGCAGGCCGGGGATACTGTATTGGTGATGGGGGGCATTTATGTAGAAGAGAATGTTATTCCTGCCAACTCAGGTACCGAGAAGGCTATGATTGTATTCAAACCTGCTTCAAAAGCTGATGAAGTAATTATTAAGCATCCGGGTATAGAATTTACTAAAGATGGTACTCCGGTGTTTAATCTCAATCAGCGTAGCTATATTTGGGTTGAAGGTTTCACTTTCAAAAGTTATTATTATGCTGGATTCACATTTGAAATGAAAGAAGCCAACCATTGTGTGGTATTCGATAATCATTTTGAAGATATTGGGAATGATCAGATTGTGAACAATGGTATCTCATTGATTCGTCTTTATAACGCTTCCGATAATGTGATTTGCAACAACTTTTTCAAAGATATCTATGGTGATGGTGTAAGTATGGGACGTATCTCGAAAAATAACTTGATTTGCGATAACACCTTTGATACCTTCAAAGGTAAAGCACGCGGATGGGCTGGCGAAGGTTCCTCATATACCACCAACATCACTTTAGGTGATGAAATGGAGTATGCTGACAATCTGATTGCTTTCAACACATCTACCAAAGGTAAGCCTTTTGTTTGGTTTGACCGTAATGGTAGTGACAACATTGTTTTGCGTAATGTGGGACACGACAGCGATGCCTTTGTGTTCAACGAATCACGTTGCGTACGCAATCTTATTCAAGAGAATATCTGTTATAACATTAAGAATGTGGGTTACGAAACTGCTCGTTATGAGACTGGCTATACTGAAGATGCTCGCTGGGTGAACAACGTAGCCTACAAATGTAATTCAGGTTTCTATATATCTAAGGCATGGCGTAATGATTTTCGTAATAATATTTCTGTTCAGTGCAATTCTTATAGCATGGAGTTTACCGATATTGCTCAAGAGTGTGGTCCTCATAAATTTGAGAACAACATGTTTTGGGTGACTAAAAACAATGGTGATAATTGTGTTAAATTGGGTAATGCTAAGCGTACGGCACAGTATTTCTTCGATAGAGTAGGTGAAGCGCATGGCCTTTATGAAGATCCGCTCTTTACCAATCCTGATAATGGTGACTTCACTTTGCAAGAGGGAAGCCCAGCTAAAGGCAGTGGAACCTTGAATTGCGACCGTGGTGCATTTGCTGTTTATCCGCCCACTACTGTAGGGCGCTGTGAGCAACTCTCTCTGTCCGAAGACATAATGGTAAGTTTCTATACACCCGTATCGCAAGCCAATACTGCCGGACAACACTTTATTACTTTGCAATTGAGCTATGCCGCTCCTCATGCCATGAGTGTGAATTTGAAAGCAGTGGCAGGTGATGCCCGTCCTAATACTGATTACGATCTTGAGCAGACCGTGAATTTTGAGCCTGGTGAGAGAAGTAAGAGTGTAATCGTTAATATCAAGAAGAGTGATGCTCCTTACGACCAACTTCTTTGCCTGCGCCTTACTGATGCCAACGGTGTACAGGTTGGTGCACGCAGCTTACATGCCATCCGTATTGTGCGACCGTGACACGAGATAAGTGAAACTATTTAAATTATATTTTTTGAAATAAACTTCTTAAACTTCTCATCTATATATGATACGCAAATATATCATAGGGGTCGTAGCTTTGTTGGCAACTTTGGTGTTGCCAGCATTGGCTATTGACCATAAAGGGATAACGAGCGACCAGCTCGATAAAAATAGCTTCACATTGATGCAAAATGGTAAACCAACCCCTATTTTGATGGATGTTACCGATGAGCGTGGTATCAGCATCGCTGTAGAGAACTTAGCTGAGGACTTTCGTCGTGTGGGAGGCACTAGGGCGGAAGTGCTTGCTACTCCCCGTGTCAGTCGTTTTGTCTTGATAGGTAGTCTGCAGAGTCGTTATATTCGCCAACTCATAAAAGATCAGAAGCTTGATGTTTCTATATTAAAGGGGAAAAGTGAGCAGTATCTTATTACTACTGTCAATCGGCCTTTCGCTAATGTTGATGAAGTTTTGGTTGTAGTAGGTAGTGATCGTCGGGGTGCCATATATGGTACTTATGAACTTAGTGAGCAAATTGGAGTTTCACCTTGGTATTGGTGGGCCGATGTCCCCGTGGTACGTCAACAAAATCTTGCCATTGAACGTGGTAATTATACAGCTGGTGAACCTGCAGTGAAATATCGTGGTCTTTTTCTTAATGATGAGGCTCCTTGCCTTACCAACTGGGTAAAGCATGCTTTTGGTACTAATTACGGTGGCCATGAGTTTTATAGTAAGGTATGTGAACTTATTCTTCGTTTGCGTGGTAATTTTCTTTGGCCTGCTATGTGGTGTTGGACCTTTTATGATGATGATCCTTTGAATAGTAAGGTGGCCGATGAGATGGGGGTAGTGGTGAGTACCTCTCATCATGAACCTATGGCTCGTAACCATCAGGAGTGGAGCCGCCATCGTAAAGAGTATGGTGAATGGAACTATGCCACCAATCAGAAGGTGATCGATAAATTCTTTGCCGAAGGTATCCGGCGTATGAAAGGTACTGAAGATGTGGTCACTATTGGTATGCGTGGTGATGGTGACGGTCCCATGAGTGAGGATGCGGACATTAAATTATTAGAACGTATCATCAAAAATCAACGCAGTATTATTGCTGATGAAACAGGACGCCCAGCTAAAGAGACTCCCCAAGTATGGGCACTTTATAAAGAGGTGCAAGATTATTATGATAAAGGGCTTCGTGTGCCTGATGATGTAATCATGCTTCTTGCTGATGATAATTGGGGTAATGTGCGGCGTTTGCCTAATGCCGAGGAGCGTAAACATCCGGGCGGATGGGGGATGTATTACCATGTAGATTACGTGGGCACGCCTCGTAACTCGAAGTGGCTTAATGTTACCCCTATTCAAAATATGTGGGAACAACTTAGTCTCACTTATGAGTATGGTGTAGATAAACTTTGGGTACTCAATGTGGGTGATCTTAAACCCATGGAATATCCCATTAGTCTCTTTATGGATATGGCTTGGAATCCAATGCATTATACGGCGGAATCACTTCTTAAGCATCCGCATGCTTTCTGTACTCAGCTTTTTGGCGAAGTTCAAGCCGATGAGGCTGCTCGTATTCTCAACCTTTACTCTAAATATAACGGCCGGGTAACGGGCGAAATGCTTGATGCTATAACTTACAACCTTGAGACCGGAGAATGGAAGCAAGTGCGTGATGAGTATATTTGTCTTGAAGCAGAAGCCTTGCGACAATACAATACATTAGCATCCGAATATAAAGATGCATACAAGCAGATCATTCTTTTTCCTGTGCAAGCCATGGCTAATCTTTATGATATGTATTATTCACAAGCGATGAACCATAAACTTTATAAAGTGGGAAATCCCGAATGTAATTATTGGGCTGATCGTGTGGAACAGACATTTAAGCGGGATGCAGATTTGGCTTATGATTACAATAATGTGATGAGTGGTGGCAAATGGAAACATATGATGAGCCAAAAACACATCGGATATAAAACGTGGAACGATAACTTTCCTGCGGATACTTTGCCTGAAATCTATCGTATTATGGAAGATAAGACCGAGCAAGAAGGGGGATATATCTTTTGTGAACGAGATGGGGTAGTGTCTATTGAGGCTGAGCACTTTTTTGTCAAGCAAGAAACAGAGGATGCTAAGTGGACTATTATTCCTTACATGGGGCGTACATTGAGTGGCATCACTCTAATGCCACGTTTGTCCAAAACTGATGGTACATCGCTTACCTATAGGATGAAGTTGCCCACTGATGTGAAACAAGTTAAGGTACATGTGATAGTAAAGAGTACCTTAGCATTTTCCCGCCCTGAAGGGCATCGCTATATGGTAGCAATGGATGGTGGTGAAGCCAAAGAAATTAATTTTAATCATAATCTTAATGAGAAAAAAGAAAACATCTACAGCGTCTTCTATCCCACTGTAGGGCGGCGAGTGGTAGAAAAGAAAGTAACGTTCAATTTGATGTCTCAAGTTGATGGGATACATACATTAACTGTTAAGCCGCTTGATCCCGGCATTGTATTTGAAAAAATTGTTGTAGATTGTGGTGGCTATCAGCCTTCATATTTGTTTATGAATGAATCACCGTTGAAGAGACAAATCAAATAAAATATTAATAATAAAATGAAAAAACAAATAACATTACTATTTGCTTTGTTGTTTAGCTTTGCAGCTAATCTCTTAGCTCAAAAAGAGACAAGGCAGCAGCTAAACTTTGATTTCGATTGGACATTTTCGCTTACGGATAGTGAACGGTATATAACAAAACCTTTTGTCAAGGGTGAATGTGTTGAGGTGCAACTTCCTCATGATTGGAATATCCGCCAAGAGTTTGACAAGAAATGGGGCGGCGCTGTTGCTTATTTGCCTGAAGGTATTGGCTGGTATCAGAAAAGTTTTAGTTTGCCTGCCAGTAGTAGAGGTAAGCAGGTGCGCATCGTATTCGATGGTATTTTTATGCAGAGCGATGTTTACATTAACGGTCACCATTTGGGGCATCGTCCTTATGGCTTTTGTAGCATTGTCTATGACCTAACACCTTACCTTAAGCCGCAAGGTGAAGAAAATTTCATGGCTGTGCGTGTCAATACCACAGGAGGTCGCCCACGTTGGTATGCTGGTGCAGGTATTTATCGACATGTTTGGCTTGAAGTAACTAATGGCGTACATGTAGAAACTTATGGAACTTATGTTACCACCCCTAAAGTGAGTGCAGCTGAAGCTGAGGTGTCAGTTGTAACTACCTTAAAGAATAGTACCACTAAGGAACAGACTGTCAGTCTGCTACAACAGGTGAGAGATTCGAAAGGTCAATGTATAGCTAAATGTAAAAGTGAAAAGCTAAATCTTGCCGCAGGTGGTAAAACAGATGTGAAACAGGATATAAATATTTTTCAGCCTCAACTTTGGAGCCCTAATAGCCCTGTACTTTATGTCTTAGAAACTATTGTCAAGGTTGGAGGACGTACGGTGGATGTTTACAACACTACTTTTGGTGTTCGTACTGTTAAGTTTGATCCCAACCGTGGCTTTTTATTAAATGGCGAGCAAGTAAAATTGCAAGGAATGTGTCTGCATCACGATGCTGGAGCTATGGGGGTAGCTGTACCTTTTCGCTCTTATGAACGTCGTTTGGAAATTCTAAAGGAATATGGCGTGAATGCTTTACGTATGTCGCATAACCAACCTTCAACAGAATTTCTGGACCTTTGTGATCGTATGGGGTTTTTAGTAATTGATGAGGCCTTTGATAAATGGAAGAGTGGCAATAGTTATTATACTCGCTATTTTGATGAGTGGTGGCAACGTGACTTAGGTAATATGTTGCTGCGTGATCGTAATCACCCTAGTGTTATTCTTTGGAGCATTGGAAATGAATTAATTGAGGCATGGAGCAAAAGTGACGAAGGTGTGGAACGTGCTGCTATGCTGCAAGATTTTGTACATAAGATGGAGCCAACTCGTCAAGTGATGCTTGCCGCACAAAATAATCATCAAGATAAGTTCTCCGGTGTGACTGATGTGATTGGTTATAATTATCTTGAGGCTCGTGCTATAAGTGATCACAAGAAGTACCCTGAACGTTGCTTCCTTATTTCCGAAGAATTACCTTATTACAGTGGTGCTGAAGGTAATTTACGGAGCTATACTCCTATTAATCCTTGGAGTGTAATTGCAGCTCATGATTTCATTGCCGGTGGCTTTATATGGCCTGGAGTAGATTATTTAGGTGAAGCTGGATGGCCAAGTAAAGGATGGCCTAATGGGCTTTTCGATATATGTATGTTCGAAAAACCGCGTGCAGCCTATCATCGTGCCATGTGGAATCCTGAACCGATGGTTCGTATTGCGGTGAAGGATCCATTCGCTGATATTGATCATGGACGCGACCTGTGGCAGTGGCCCTCGATAGTGGATCATTGGAATTTTGATGGTAAGTTCAACGGACTTGTAATCGAAGTGCTTACAACCACCAATTGTGAGGAGGTGGAACTTTATCGCAATGATAAACTGATGGGACGTGAGCGTGCTGCAAACTATACCAACAACACTATTGTATGGAACATACCTTATACTCCTGGCACACTTTTAGCTAAGGGCTACAACCAAGGGAAGGAAGTGGCTAAGTGGGAAATTAAGACAGCCGGTGTCCCTGCATCGCTCAAGGCCGAGGCCGACCGTATGGAAATCGCGGCTGACGGACAGGACTTGAGTCATATTTCACTGACGCTTGTAGATAAAAATGGCGTGAAAGTGCAGACCGACAACCGACGCATAAGTGTGAAGGTGAGCGGTGAAGGACGCCTGAAGGCACTTGATACGGGCGATTTGCGTGTGGATTCTTTCTGCCGTGATAATGTACTTACTTATTTTGGCCAGGCTTTGCTCACCGTGCAGTCCACCCGTAAAGCAGGTAACATACGTGCCGACATACAAGTGGAAGGTATTGATAAGCCTTTCTCTGTGATGATTACTACAAAATAAAAGTGAGGAATGGCGAGCGACAGATTACATAATGATCAAACGGGGATGTCTCTGTATATAGAATGCAGAACATCTCCATTTTTTTATTTATGTTATGCTCTTGAGTAATCTATTTACATACAGCAAGGTCCATTTTCTTCTGTAGATTATCCTCCTTACTACGCTCAAGCGGTTCTTGAATAGTGTTCTCTTCGTTGCTTTCCCGTTTCATATAAACGGGTGGATACACGCCGAAGAATTCACGGAAAGCTTTCGAGAAATAATTGGGGCGGCAAAGCCTACCTGATTTACTTCGGCTATAGAGTGCTTCTTCTCGCTTAAAAGCTTGGCTGCAGTGGTTCAGATAACATTGTCCTCGTAATGTGAGATATGACGCAGCTTTGCTCGTTTTCAATGAATCACGTTGCAAACGCAATCAGTTTCAGGAGAACTTAGGATATAATATTGATGGTGTAGGTTATGAAACTGCTCAATATGATGATACTGGTGCTACTTCCGTTTTTCATTGGACTTACAATGTTGCATATTATTGTAAGCATATTTTTTATAAAATCATGGCGTAACGAAGCTTGCAATAATATTATATTGGATAAAAGAATATACAGATGATAATGGCTTGTTTATTGAAACTGCTTATAATAATACTACTCATGTGTTTCTGGACGATCTGTGGTATACTGGAGGGTATAAAAAGAGTATGAATTTTGAAGAGGTTTTGGTTACTGTCGGCGAATTCTGCAAAGCATTAGGTGATGAAAATTATCTTTCAATTGACCCCATGTTCACTGACCCTGAGAATGGTGATCTCACTTTAAAAGAAAGTGGTCCCGCTAAAGATGCTGGGACTATGGGCTTAGACTTAGGCATTTCCCCTGTGTAGCCTTTCTTAATGGTGGGTTGGAATGAAAATCAAACTCTGTTTGATAATGTGTTGGCGGGGGATGTTCCAGTATCATCTACCGAGGTAGGTACGCATGCGATAGTAGTTGAACTGAATCGTACTACTCGACAGGAGATGGTTGTAACTGTTAAGTGTGTGGCTGGCAATGCTAAAGAAGACTCTGATATTAATGTGAAGAAGACTATTACATTAGCTCCTGATGAAAAGAAGAAATTGTTTAATGTAACGGTTAAACTTTCTGAAATGATTTTTGACCAACTAGTCGCTTTTAAGATTGTGAGTGTAACGAGTGGTGAAATAGGCCTCGTAACTTACATGTCATTCGCATAGTAAGATAAAACTCGTTTTACATAAGAGGTATGCCTGCAGTTAATATGTTATTGGTATACTTCTTGTTATTAATATTCATATAATGATATAAAATGAATCACTAGTGTCCTATTAAAACTGGGACAAATTAAAAATTAAATAAACTTGGTCCATTTGGTCCTAATCGTTCTTTGTCATTTTGAAATTTAGTTTTATCAAAGAGGTCTCTCAGATGAGTTTTATCAGTCAATGAGATGCTCAATATTTGTAGCACTTCGTATGTAGTTCTATCCAGTTTCATATCGTGTTGAATGATTGCCACCAAACAGTAAGTGCATATTGCTGCATATATCTGTATTCGAATAGCGTTCTCTGTAGTACCCCAAAATCTTTTGATTTTAAGATGCTGCTTGAGCTATTTGAAAAACAACTCTATCTGCCAGCGATTTTTATAAAGTTCAGCAACTTGAAGTGCAGATATATGCATCGCATTGGTTATGAATATGAACTCCCTTTTTTGTTCTTCATCCCAATATTTAACCAGTCTAATTGGCTCTGGATAATATTGTTTAGGATAGAATCCAGTCAGAAGTACACTTGCGTCTGAAAACACATTCTTAGGCAGCCTACATTTCCATTTGATGGATTTGTGCTGGCGATTCTTTTTTGCTCTGACAACGAAGTAGGCTTCAATCTGATGAATCTTATACAGCATCTTGAAGTTGTTATAACCGCGGTCAAAGATGTAATAAGAGCCTGGTTCATAAGGGACTTCAATCATCGCTTTAGAATCGTGTATGGATGCTTCTGTGATATGAAAGAATGCAGGGATTTGCGTTTCTGCATCATATAATGTATGCACTTTGACACCCCCTTTCTTCTTGCGGAATTTAGCCCACCAAAAGACTGAAAGACCCAAGTCGACAGTTGTCGAATCGAAGGCATAAACGTTACTGCCAAGTTTGAAAATATGGTTGATACGCTTTTGTCGTGCTTCACTAACCAGGCAGTAAGCGTATTCTTCAAAGATATGATAGTCTCTATCTTGATTTGCTCGTGCCAGCGATGACTTTGATACGTTTTTACCCATTCCTAAATGATAACATCTGGAATGATGGGCTTCAAGCGCAACTGTTAAATCTCGCAGACTTTCACGATTAGAAAGTTGACCAAACATCAAAGCAAGTTGTTGATTCCAGCAAGTGAAGTGGTTCACATATTTGTCGCCATCATACTTGCGTACAATGTAGTTAAACTTATTCCTATCTAAGAATGACACTAGTTGAGTGAAAACGTATTTATCTTTATGTATTTGCAAATCTCCTTTTAGAGAGGCAAAGGTGCAAATCGAAATCCGTTTAATCGAAAAAACTCTGTAACTAACTAAATTTCAAATATTTCAAAGAACTATTTTAGATTTTAATGGGACAGCAATGATAATAACTTATAATTCATAACTCATAATGAAACATTTCTTAATCGGTATTTTATTCTGTCTGCCCGCTCTCCTCTGGGCGCAGCCGCAGCAAATTATCAGCCCGGACGGGCAACTGGTTGTCAACATTGACTTGAATGGTGGAGGAACACCTATATATAATGTATACTACAAAGGGCAGTGTTTCCTCAAGGATTCTCCCTTGGGCTTGCGTACCAATCTGGGAGACTTCACCCGCAACATCAGCTTTTGGAAAGCTGGGGAAGCGGAGGCAGTAGCAAGGGACTACACACTGCGCAACATCAAGAAATCGGTAGTCGCCTATCGTGCCAACCGTCGCGATTTTGCCTTCTACCAGCAACGGAAGAACCGAGAGGGTAAGGAGGGCAAAGTGCATGTGATGGACATCAACTTCGAGGTGAGTAACAACAACATCGCTTTCTGCTACCGCATATACCCACAGGGCAAAACGGTGGTAGGGGTTGTGGAAGGCGAGGCGACCGCTTTCGCCATACCCGGTGGCACCACGACTTTCCTTTGCCCGCAGGCGAAACCAATGGGCGGCTTTGCCCGCACTTCCCCTAGCTATGAAACGAGCTATACGCTTGACGAACCGATGGGGAAGAACGGATGGGGCGAAGGATACACTTTCCCCTGTCTCTTCAAGCAGGGTAGCAAGGGCTGGATGCTGCTTTCCGAAACTGGTACGGACGGGAACTATGTGGGTTGCCGGTTGATGGGCAACGGACAAGGCATCTACTCCATCGGCTTCCCCCAGCAAGGGGAACAGAACGGTACAGGCACGGCAACCGCTGCCATGCGCCTGCCCACTTGCACGCCTTGGCGCACCATCACCGTGGGTGAATCGCTGGCACCGATTGTAGAAACAACCATCCCGTTCGATGTTGTGGAGCCCAAGCCGTTGCCGTCATGGAACGGGTACGACAAATATCTATATGGACGGGGCACGTGGAGTTGGATTATCGGAATGGACTCCAGCTGTAATTTTGACGAACAGAAACGGTATATCGACTTTGCAGCCGACATGGGGTATGAGTCGGTGCTGATTGATGCCTGGTGGGACAAACGGATTGGCCGCGAAAAAATGGCTGAACTTGCCGCCTACGGCAAGAAGCAGGGCGTAGGCATTTATCTGTGGTACAACTCCAACGGTGTATGGAACGATGCTCCCCAGTCGCCCTTCATGCATACTGGTGAAGGAAGCCGCCTTGCCGAGATGGCATGGATGAAGCGTATCGGCATCCGCGGTATCAAGGTGGACTTTTTCGGCGGCGACAAGCAGGACATGATGAGGCTTTATGAAGGCATCCTCACCGATGCCGCTTCTATGGGATTGCTGGTCATCTTCCATGGATGTACGCTTCCCAGAGGCTGGGAGCGTATGTACCCCAGTTATGTGGCGAGCGAGGCGGTGCTGGCGAGCGAGAACCTCCACTTCGGGCAGGGTGCCTGTGATGCGGAGGCTTTCAACGCTTGCATCCATCCCTTTGTGCGCAACACGGTGGGCAGCATGGACTTTGGCGGCAGTACGCTCAACAAGCGATGGAGTGCTGGTAACGACCGCGGTAACTACCGCCGTACGAGTGATGTCTTTGCTCTTGCCACGGCGGTACTCTTCCAGAGTGCCGTGCAGCACTTTGCCTTGGCACCCAATAACCTGACGGATGCGCCTGCTTGGGCAATCGACTTCATGAAGCAAGTGCCTACCACTTGGGATGACGTAAAGTTCATCGATGGTTATCCCGGCAAGTACGTCATCCTGGCACGTCGCCATGCAGACCAATGGTTTGTGGTAGGAATCAATGCCCAAAAGGAAACTTTGAAGCTGAATCTCCGGTTGCCTATGTTTGAAGCTGGCAGCAAGGTGCGGCTCTATAGCGATGACACCTTACTAAACGGTTCGCTGAAAGAACTTAAAGTCAACAAAAAGCAAGAGATGAAGATTGAAATCCCTTGCAATGGCGGGCTGGTGATTAGCAGTTTGAATAATTGATAACTTATAACTCCTTATGAAACATACAATGAAAGCTGCCTTGTTGATGGGCATCTGCACCGCTTGCGGAAACCCAACCCAGACTTCGGACAACTATGCTTATCAAGCAAAGGCGGAAATTAATATGCCGATTATCCAGACCAGCTATACCGCCGACCCGGCCCCGGTGGTAGTCAACGATACTGTTTATCTTTTCACTTCACACGATAAGGACAATGCCCAAGGCTTCCTGATGAAGAACTGGCTGCTTTATATTTCGACCGACATGGTGAACTGGCAGGACCGTGGAGTCGTGGCCTCGCTCCGTGACTTTGAATGGTACCAAGGCAACAACGGGGCATGGGCCATCCAAGTGGTTCACCGTAACGGCAAATGGTATATGTATTGTCCCATTCATGGTCATGGCATCGGTGTGCTGGTGGCAGATTCGCCCATGGGACCCTACAAAGACCCCATCGGCAAGCCGTTGGTGTGGCAGCGCGAACATTGGGACGACATCGACCCCACGGTGTATGTGGACAACGACGGACAGGCTTATATGTATTGGGGCAATCCCAACCTTTATATGGTGAAACTCAACGAAGACATGGTCTCTTATTCGGGCGACATCGTGAAGATGCCGCCTATCGAGGACTACCAGGAGGGCCCGTGGTTCTATCGCCGTGGCGATTACTACTACTTGGCGTTTGCTTCCACCTGTTGTCCCGAAGGGATAGGCTATGCCATGAGCAAGAACCCGACCGGGCCGTGGGAGTACAAAGGTCACATCATGGGTCATACGGAACGCACTCGGGGTAACCATCCCGGCATCATCGACTACAAAGGCCGTTCTTATTGCTTCGGTCAGAATTATGACCTCTACCGGCTGGAAACCGACCTGCACGCCGAACGACGCTCCATTTCTCTTGCCGAGATAACCTACAATGCCGATGGCACCATTCAGGAACTTCCCTACTTTCACGAATGTACCCTACGTCCGGTGGCGAACTTCAATCCCTATTGTCGTGTGGAAGCGGAAACCATGGCTTGGGGCTTCGGTCTGAAAACAGGTAACAACAACCCTTGCAGCCGGCACAACAGCCTCTTTGTGCGCAACATCGATGACGGTGAATACATCCGTCTGCGCAGTGTCGATTTTGTCGAAGGTGCTTCAACGTTCAAAGCATCGGCATCTTGCCACCTCTATGGCGGCGAGATTGAGATTCGCCTCGATAACGAAGAAGGACAGTTGATTGGCAGGCTCAGCATTGACAATACGAAGACCGCTTACCAGACGTTTGAAACAAAGGTGGAAAAGGTGAGTGGCGTACACGACCTCTACCTCGTTTTCCGTGGTTGCAAACAACAGAAGAAGAACCTCTTCCTGCTGGATTGGTGGGAGTTCGAGAAATGACTATCGACCTCTAACTTTCGTAAATAAATAGGATAAACATCAGACAACATGAAACATTTTATTCCTTTTCTCTTTTCGTTCTTAGTGTTCACCGGTATGGTGAACGCACAGGACAAAGACTTCCACATCTATCTGGCTTTCGGGCAGAGCAATATGGAAGGCAGTGCCAAGGTGGAGGAAATCGACCAGCATGGAGTCAATCCCCGCTTTATGGTGATGAACGCGGTTGACAATGCCGAAAAAGGCTGGAAGATGGGCGAGTGGCGCACGGCGACTCCTCCGCTCTGCCGCCCCTATACGGGCTTGACCCCTTGCGATTACTTTGGTCGCATGATGGTGGACAACCTGCCCAAGCAGGTGCGTGTGGGTGTCATCAATGTCGCCATCGGTGGCTGCCGCATCGAGATATTCGACAAGGCAAACTGTAAGGGACATATCGCTTCGCAACCCGATTGGTTGAAGAAGATGGCTACCGAATACGACAACGACCCCTATGGACGACTTATTGCCTTGGCACGCAAGGCGCAGAAAGAGGGTGTCATCAAAGGCGTCCTGATGCTCCAAGGCGAGTCGAATTCGGGTGATCCCCGTTGGCTCGGACAGGTGAAAGAAGTCTATGGTCATATACTTGCCGACCTCGGTCTGAAGGCCGTGGATGTCCCTTTGATTGTCGGTGAAGTGGTCAACCGCACCGAACGCGGCATTTGTGCTTCCCACAATCTTCTCATCAACCGTCTGCCCGAAGTGATTCCGACGGCTCATGTGGTGAAGTCGGATTATTGTCCGGCGGCAAAAGACTTTCTTCACTACACTGCACAAGGCTACCGCATGATGGGTTCGCGCTTTGCCGAAACAGCGTTGAAGCTGCAAGGTGTCAAGCCTTTGGTCAACAAGTACGACGTCACTCGTCTGAAACTTTGGTACAACCGTCCCGCGCAACATTGGGAGGAGGCTTTGCCTATCGGCAATTCACGCCTTGGCGCCATGGTCTATGGCGGTGCCGGACGTGAAGAATTGCAGATTAACGAAGAAACCTTCTGGGCAGGCGGACCCCATCACAACAACAGCCCGAAAGCCAAAACTGTGCTTGACGAGGCACGTCGTCTCATCTTCGAGGATAAGACTATGGAGGCGCAGAAACTGATCAATCCGAATTTCTTTTCGGGACCTCACGGCATGAGCTACCTCAACATGGGCAGCTTGCTCATTTTACAGCCGGGCCACGAGAAGGCTACCAACTATTATCGTGAACTTGACATCGAAGATGCCACTGCCACCACCTGTTACGAGGTGGACGGCGTGACTTATACCCGTACCGCCTTCTCGTCAATGACCGACCAGGTCATTATTGTCCGTCTCGAAGCCAACCGCAAGGGGGCTTTGCTGTTCAGTTTGGGTTACGACACCCCGAAAGAGGCTGATGGGTCTGCTCTCCTCCATCCCGTAGTCAAGGTGAGGGGCAATAAGCTGACCATGCAATGCATCGGCATGGAGCAGGAAGGCGTTGCTTCGGCCATCAAAGGCGAATGGCAGGTGCAGGTGGTTCACGATGGCAAACAGGTGAATCAGCCCGACCGCCTTGGTGTGCAAGGAGCCACTACTGCCACCGTTTACCTCTCGGCAGCCACCAACTTTGTCAACTACAAGGATGTGAGCGGAAATGCTTCCCGCCGCGCCGCCGCTTATTTGAAAACCGCTTTAAAGCAGCCTTATCCCAAGGCACTCGAAGCACATTCAAAAGCCTATCAGACCCAGTTCAATCGTGTGAAGCTCGATTTGCCTGCTACCATCGCTTCATTGGCTCCCACTAATCAGCGCGTGGCCGACTTCAACCGTGTCGATGATCGCAACCTGATGGCCTTGCTCTACCAGTACGGACGCTACCTGCTCATCTGCTCCTCGCAGCCAGGTGGTCAGCCTGCTAATCTGCAAGGTATCTGGTGCCGTAGCCTTCACGCACCTTGGGACAGCAAGTACACCATCAACATCAATACCGAAATGAACTATTGGCCGGCTGAGGTAACCAACCTCTCCGAATGCCATGAACCTCTCTTCTCCATGCTCGAAGACCTCAGTGTCACCGGGCACGAGACGGCCCGCACTCTTTATGGTGCCAAGGGTTGGGTGGCTCACCACAACACCGACCTTTGGCGTATTGCCGGTCCAGTCGATGGCGCAACCTGGGGGATGTGGCCCAACGGCGGCGCATGGCTTTGCCAACATCTCTGGCAGCACTACCTCTATACGGGCGACCAAGCGTTCTTGCGTAAGTACTATCCGGTGATGAAAGGCGCGGCCGACTTCATGATGAGCCACTTGGTGAAACACCCCAAGTATGGTTGGCTGGTTACTGTGCCGAGCGTCAGCCCCGAGCATGGATACACAGCCTCTACCCTGACTGCCGGTTGCACCATGGACAACCAGATTGCTTTCGACATCCTTAACAACACACGTCTGGCTGCTACCATTCTTGGAGAACCGACCGCTTACCAAGACTCCCTGCAAGCCACTTGTACCCAACTGCCGCCGATGCAGATTGGCAAATACAACCAGATACAGGAATGGATGGTCGATGCCGATGACCCCAAGAACGAGCATCGCCACATTTCCCATCTCTACGGGCTTTATCCTTCCAACCAGATTTCTCCGCATTTGCAGCCCACACTTTTTGCTGCCGCCAAGAACACGCTGCTCCAGCGTGGCGATCAGGCCACAGGCTGGAGTATAGGTTGGAAGATTAATTTCTGGGCGCGTATGCTTGATGGTAACCACGCTTATCGCATCATACGGAATATGCTCCGGCTTCTTCCAGGCGATGGAAAGCAGAAGGAACATCCCGATGGCCGTACGTATCCGAACCTGTTCGATGCGCATCCGCCTTTCCAGATAGACGGAAACTTCGGTTATACAGCCGGAGTGTCGGAAATGTTGCTTCAGAGCCACGATGGAGCCGTGCATCTGCTGCCTGCTTTGCCCAAGGAGTGGCGGGAAGGAAGAATCAGCGGATTGGTGGCACGAGGTGGTTTTGTCGTGGATATGGAATGGAGTGGGGCACAATTGTTTCGCGCCGAGATTTGCTCACGCATAGGCGGTGTGCTTCGCATACGTAGCTGTGTGCCTCTGAAGGGCGAGGGACTGAAACCTGCAGAAGGCGCTTGTCCCAATATGCTTTATGCGCCTGCCGAAGTGCCTGCTCCTTTGAAATCGAATAAACTGAGAGCACTCCAGCTTCCCGTATTATATAAGGTATATGAATACGATGTGACAACCGAAGCAGGCGGACACTACCTATTTGAGAGGGACTATGCTCCTGAACTGGCACTACAGATGCATGACAACCTGAAATATTAACTTTAAAGACATACAGATCCATGAACTTCAAGAAAACAATATTATTATTAGGTCTGATGTCCGTTTCTTTAGGAACAGTGGCGCAGCAACGGGAAATTTTTAGCAATCCGGTGATTAATGCCGATGTGCCCGACCCTTCGATGATTCGTGTGGGCGACTATTATTACTTGGTTAGTACTACTATGCATCTGATGCCCGGTTGCCCGGTGATGCGTTCCAAGGATTTGGTGCATTGGGAAACCATTAGTTATGTGTTTCAGAAGTTGACCGACTTGCCTCGTTATGACCTGAAAGAGGGAACTGTGTATGGGCGTGGTCAGTGGGCTTCGAGCATCCGCTATCATAAGGGACAGTTCTATGTATGGTTCTCACCTAATGACGAACCACATCGTGGCTACATTTATACAACCAAGGATCCGGCGGGAGAGTGGAAGCTGGTTTCGCGTCCGCCCCACCATCATGATGCTTCCTTGTTTTTTGACGATGACGGGAAAGTTTATCTGTTTTACGGAACCGGGCAGTTGCGTCAGCTTAAGAGCGACCTCAGTGATGTGGCACCGGGAGGTATAGATATGAAGATATTTGAACGTGATGCCGATGAACAGGGATTGCTCGAAGGAAGCCAGGCTTTTAAATATAACGGAAAGTATTATCTGATGATGATTTCTATGGATTGGGGCATACCGGGGCGGCTTCGTCGTGAAGTGTGCTACCGTGCCGACCGGATAACCGGGCCTTACGAAAAGAAGGTGATTCTTGAAACGGAATTCCAAGGCTATGGTGGTGTAGGGCAGGGTTGCATCGTGGATTCTCCGCAAGGCGACTGGTATGGCTTCATCTTTCAAGACCGGGGCGGCATAGGACGTGTGCCCACGCTGATGCCTTGCCGTTGGGAGGATGGCTGGCCTATGCTGGGCGATGCCGACGGTCGTGTGCCTGAGAAAATGACTCTGACCACTTATCCCGATGCTTGCAAAGGAGGAATCATGGGAAGTGATGATTTTTCCGCCTCCAATTTGTCGCTCTATTGGCAGTGGAACCATAATCCGATGGATGATTGTTGGTCGTTGACCGAACGTCCGGGATTCATGCGACTGAAAACGGGGAGGGTAGTGGAAAACCTGTTTTTGGCGCCCAATACTCTGACTCAGCGTATGAGCGGTCCCCGGTGTAGTGGAGTGGTGGCGATGGATGTATCGAAAATGGCGGATGGCGATGTGGCGGGATTCAGCGCTTTCAACGGATTGTCGGGTGTGCTTGCTGTGGAGAAGAAAGCGGGAAAGAAGTCATTGGTGATGTCGTTTCAGTCGGTCAGCCTAGCAGATAAGGACAAACGGGTGACGGAAGTGAAGACGGAAGAGAAAGAACGTGTGGAATGCTTGAACGATGTGGTCTATCTGCGTATCGACGGTGACTTCACGAAAGGAAAGGATGAAGCGACTTTCTACTATAGCTACGACAACAAAACGTGGAAGCGGATAGGCTGCCCTTGCAAAATGAAGTTTGATCATACCAAAATGTTTATGGGCAGCAAATTCGCTATCTTCAATTATGCCACAAAGTCGTTGGGAGGCTATGTGGATGTAGATTCTTTTTGGAGGGATTGTTTTCTCAAGTGATGTATTATAATTCCATTTTTTTGTATCCTATGTTTACGGCGGTGTGTTTTCTGTAGTGTTGGTTGTTTGATGCTTCACTGCTATTCTGCCGGCTAAGCGCTACTTTTGTCATTGAAAGAAACATCAATAACAAAAGTAATATTATGAGAAATTTCTTCAAAAAAATGGTTGTACTGTCTGTAGGGTGTCTCACACTACCTTTGTGGGCGCAACCACATCGGGAGGGTGTGCAACAGAAACTACAAAGTTTATCGGTCGAACAAAAAATTGATTTGCTTTGTGCCAGATACCCCGGAGTTCCGCAAGAGGGATTGGCTAAGTATGATTGGTGGAGCGAGTGTTTACATGGAGTAGCTCGTGCCGGTAAGGCCACGGTGTTTCCCAAGCCTATCGGCATGGGCTCTACATGGGATGCGGAGTTGATTCATCGCATTGGCATAGCAATAGGTGATGAGGCGCGCGCCAAGCATCATCAAGACGTGCGTGAACATGGCTATAGCGATCGCCATTATGGACTTACCTTCTTTTCTCCTACTCTTAACATTGCGCGCGATCCGCGTTGGGGGCGTACTACTGAATGTTTCAGTGAAGACCCGCTGCTTACATCGGATATGGGTGTCTCATTTATTAAAGGTATGCAGGGTGATGATCCCTACTATTTAAAAACCGTAGCTACAGCTAAACACTTTGTGGCCAACAATGAGGAGAATCGCCGGTTGGGTGGTTCGGCTATCGTTGATGAAGTGTCATTGCGCGAGTATTATTTCCCAGCATTCAGGGATGCGGTGGTGCGCGGATATGTTAAATCTATCATGGGAGCCTATAATGCCTTGAACGGTATACCTTGCTGTGCCAACTCCATGCTGCTTACTGATGTATTGCGTAAGGAGTGGGGCTTTGAAGGGGTGGTTATCTCTGACGGTTCGGCTATTGACAAACTTTATACACATCATAAATATGTACCTAATCTGGAAGAGGGAGCCGCCTTGGCATTGAGGGCTGGTTGCGATATGTCGTTGAGAGATGAATATCGTCCCGGACTGAAGAAAGCCTATCATAAAGGACTCATTACGGAACACGACTTAAATGTAGCAGTTGCACGCGTGCTCGACTTGCGCGCTCGACTCGGATTGGATAAAGGTACTGACCAAGGCAATCCTTATAAAAATACGCCATACAGCGTGGTAGAATGTGAGCGTCACCAGCAACTCGCACTCGAAGCGGCGGAGAAATCTATGATTCTGCTGAAGAATGAAGGGGTATTGCCGCTGAAACCGGATGCGTCCAAGCGAAAATTGAATATTGCTTTGATAGGTGATGCCTTTAAGTCTGTTTACTATGGTGATTACAGCGGTATGCCTGAATATAATCGTACATTGCTTGAAGCTTTCACACACGATGCGGGCAGGCTGGCCAATCTTACTTGGATGGGGGAGCGATCTCAAGAAGTGTTGATTCCATCCCACCTGTTGACACAAACGGCTGACCAAGCTTACGATGGTATTTTAGGTTTTACGGCTCGCTATTATGAAGGTACTAAGGTGGGGAAAGAGGCGGCATTGACACGCCAGGATCTTACGCTCGACTTTAAGCTTGCTGAGGATGCCGCTTTGAAACAAAAGGAAGTGCGTGCTGCTAGCTGGACATCTACGCTCAAGGCACCACAATCTGGAAGATACATGTTTTATTTGGAGGCTTCGGGGCGTGGTAAATTGTTCATCAATGGCAAACAGATGTTGAGTAAATATAACGGGCATCGGTTCAAGACTTCGTGTGAGGTTGTCTTGAAAGAGGGTGAGGAATATAAACTGAAAGTGGATTGTGAGGAGCTGAACACCCAAATGCCCATTCGTCTGACGTGGACGCCTCCTTTCAAAGGTACGGATGACACGCCTGCCAAACTTGCCAAACGTTCGGATGTGGCTATTCTTTTTGTGCGCGATGATAATTCTTCCGAAGGTCGCGACCGTAAGAATTTGAACTTGAGCGATGCGCATATCGAATTGATAAAAGAGGTGTGTGCTGCCAATCCTAAAACAATCCTTCTCTTAGGAGGCGGTTCTACTTTAGCGCTGAAAGATATTATTGAGGGGCCCGCTGCTTTACTCAATGTATGGATAGCTGGTCAGGGTGAAGCCCAAGCCATTAGCAATATCCTCTTGGGCAAGACCAATCCCAGCGGTAAGACTGCCGTAACCTTTTGTGCCGACGAGTCGGAACTGCCGGCGCTCGATGATTATGACATCACCCATGGACGCAGTTATCAATATTTCAAAGGCAAAGAACTTTTTCCCTTTGGATTCGGCTTGAGCTACACAAACTATCAATATGGTAAGCCAAAGATGAAACATCGTAAACTACAGCAAGGCGACAAGGTAGAAGTGTCTGCCGAAATCAGAAATACTGGTAAATATGCAGGCGAAGAGGTGGTACAATGTTATTTATCATCGCCAACTTGGCAGAAACAGGGACTCAAGCAAAAACTCGTAGGTTATCAGCGTGTGTCATTGAAACCGGGACAAGCAAAAACTGTAAAATTCTGTATTCAGGAAGAACAGTTGAAACGCTGGAATAAGGATAAAGATGAATGGGGCTTGAACGGAAACCAATATAATTTGTCGGTAGTTCCCTGTTCGAATCAGCAAAATGCCGTGTCGTTTACCTATCGTTAAACAATTAAGTAAGTCTAAGTATGGTTAAAAAGAAATTTTTAGTTTTATGTCTCTTCTGCCTCATGGACTTCCCCCTCTTGCAAGCAGAAGATGGTAGTAAATTATGGTTGCGGACTCCATCCGCCAATCAGTGCGAGCCATTGGAGATGGATGTAGTATGTAAAGGGGTTGATAAAAATCATCCCACCATGAAGATTGCGATGCGCGAGTTACAAGAGGGCGGATGGAGTCAACGTATAGAGTACAAACTGGTAAAAAGAAAAAGTTCAAAGGCGAAGCCCCCAGCTGTTGATGAGGAGTACTCAATCTATACAGATGCCGATGGAAAAGCGTTGTTGACTTCAGCTTCCACACAGGGCTTGCTATATGCCACTTACGATTTGTTGCGCCATAAGGCTTGTGGTGAACCTGTTGAATGTATAAATAAGGTGGAAAAGCCCACTTATGCCTTGCGTGTACTTAACCATTGGGACAATTTGAATGGAACTATTGAGCGTGGATATGCAGGAAATTCTCTGTGGAAATGGGAGGAGATGCCTCAAACTATTTCGCCTCGGTATGAGCAATATGCACGGGCATGCGCCTCGGTAGGTATCAACGCCTCGGTGCTGAATAACGTAAACGCTTCGCCCGAAATGCTGGCTACTGCCTATCTTCAGAAGGTGAAAATTCTGGCCGACATCTTTCGCCCTTATGGGGTGAAGGTTTATCTTTGTGTAAATTTTGCCTCGCCCAAAGAGTTAGGTAAACTACCTACAGCCGACCCTATGGATGAGAAGGTGATAGCCTGGTGGCAGGATAAGGCGAAAGAAATCTACCAATTAGTGCCCGATTTTGGAGGCTTTTTGGTGAAAGCCAATAGTGAAGGAAAGCCTGGTCCCTGCGATTATGGTCGTACCCATGTGGATGGAGCCAATATGTTGGCCGATGCGCTGCGTCCCTATGGTGGCATTGTGATGTGGCGCTCCTTTGTTTATAAAGCTGCCAGTGAAGACAGGGCTATGCAGGCTTTATTGGAATTTGAATCGTTGGATGGCCGGTTTCGCGATAATGTGATTCTGCAAATCAAGAATGGACCTGTCGATTTTCAGCCTCGCGAACCATTCAATCCACTTTTTGGTCGTATGCCTCATACACAACAGATGGTGGAATTTCAAATCACGCAAGAGTATTTAGGTGCTTCTAATCATCTGTTTTATCAAGCCCCTTTGTGGAAAGAATGTTTGGATGCAAATACTTATTGTAGACAATCGGATAGTTCTGTTAAACCTACCGTGGCAGGCATTACAGCCCAAAGGCTGCATGGCTTATCGGCCATTGCCGGTGTAGCGAATATCGGTGATGACATCAATTGGTGTGGACACCATTTTGCACAGGCTAACTGGTATGCGTTTGGCCGATTGGCTTGGAACGAACAACTCACTTCGGAAGAAATAGCCAAGGAATGGTTAAAGCAAACCTTTACGGACAATACTGATTTTGTGAAATCGGCCTCTCAGCTTATGCTTGATACGCGCGAAGCATTGGTCAATTATATGATGCCTATCGGCTTGCATCATATTTTTGCCGAAGTGCACCATTATGGTCCGGCTCCTTGGTATACCGAGAAGGGAATGCGAGCCGATTGGTCACCTCTTTACTATCATAGATCCGACTCTCTTGGCATTGGTTTTGACCGAACAGTAGCTACTGGTAGTGGGGGTACCGCACAATATGCTTCACCCTTGTTTGATATGTGGGAGAACCGTGCCACTTGTCCTGACGAGTATCTGCTTTGGTTTCATCGGGTAGGATGGAATGAAAAGTTACATAGCGGCCGCACACTGTGGCACGAGTTATGTCATCGTTATCAAACGGGACTGGAACAGGCACGAGGATTTCAAAAACGATGGGATGCTCTGCAACCCTATGTGGATAAAGAACGGTTTGAGCATGTGCAGCATAAGTTGAAAATACAAACGCACGATGCCCAATGGTGGAAGGATGCCTGTTTGCTTTACTTTCAAACATTTCATCATTTGCCTTTCCCCAGCGATTATGAACGTCCTGTTTACGACCTTGAACAGCTAATGAATTTTCACATAGGATTGAGCTTGCATGGTTGCCCTACTCGTCAGCAACTAAGGTTGTAATATACGATTCTGTATCCGTTGGCGGAATTAAATTATAGATACAGATTAAGTAGGAAAGATAGAAAAGCTAAATCGTCCCACCATGGAGAAAAATGCAGGTTTATATCTTAATGCATATAAAATAGAGACTCATTGGTAGGCTTAAACAATTGAGTTTTCTCCTTTTGGAACCGGTTTGATTCGTTTTATTGGCGGGTATGTTTGATGTTTACCGATTTATGTATCCTGCTTGTATCTGGATGTTCGATATGTATGGAAGCATGTTTTGTTTTGCGACATAGTTGGTCGAATTTATCATACTTTTGTATTGTCACCCAAATGAAATAACTGATTTGTTTAAACCCTGAATGAAAATAAGGATAATACAATCATCACAAGGAATAGATATAATTTTAAGAAGGAATGGATATATTTTTTTAAGGTTGTTTCAAAATAGGTATAATTTTTAAAGCAGTTTTAATAGGTGTTTCCTTTTATAATAAAGGAAATGGGGTTGTTTAAGGATAAAAAATAAAGTCTTTTTGTTAAACTTTAAATAATAATTATTATGTCCGGATGAATAACACATTATATCGAGCGTATTCAAGTTAAGTCGGCTCGATTGTCTAATTATTGATTGTTACTTAAATTAATAACTATTTTAAAATTCACAGTGTATGATACAGGTTACAAGACGACATGTATTTTCTAAAGCGTTGCTGCAGAAGACATTATTTGTGGCGGGCTTAGTCCTTTTTTCTTCTTGTTACAAGGGCAGTACCTTGGATGTAAATCAGGATTCGGGTACTCCGTTCAATCCTAAAGAGGAGATTGTAGTAGAGAAGTTTCTGCCTACCGAGGGGCGTAAAGGGACTCGTGTAGTGGTATATGGCCGAAATTTCGGTAACGACGTGAGTAAAGTAAAAGTTACGATTGGCGGCTATCCCGCCAAAGTTATCAATGTAAAGGGCGAATCGTTGCTTTGCATTTGTCCATCGAAAGCTTATGAAGGAGATGTAAAAGTCTCTGTTGTTGGTGATGACGAGGCTGAGCTGAAGAGCGGTGTGTGTGAAGCCAAGTTTGATTACCAATATAATTATGTGGTAACCACCTTCTTGGGCAAACTTTATGAGAACAATACCAAATGGGATGTGCTGGCCGGTCCGTTTGACGATTGTGGTGCATTTGACAACATTTGGCGCATGATGTTCGATCCTAACAGCAATTATGATGACCTCTATTGGGTTGGTCAGAGAGATGCTTTCCGTCATGTGGATTTCGTGAATCAATATGTAGATATCAAAACTACCAATATTGGGCAATGCGCAGATGTGAACTTTACGCTTAATGGCGATATGGTAGTGGTGGACGATCAAAGTTCGGATACAAATACCGGTATTTATCTGTTTACCCGTGCCAGTGGGTTTACCGAACGTTTGTCTCTTTGTAATGCTCGTGGAGCAAAGACGTGTGCCGTTCATCCCCAAAATGGAAAAATCTATTATACACGTTATCACCATGCTATGATATCATCTTACGATCCGGCTACAGGCACGTTGACTGAAGAGGAGGTAATGATGGATACTAAAGGCTCAAACTTCCACATCGTTTGGCATCCCACAGGTGACTGGGCTTACATCATCTACAATGGCAAACATTGCATCTATCGTGTGGATTATAATAGAGAAACCGGAAAATTGGCTGTTCCCTATATTGTATGCGGACAACATAGTAGCCCAGGATGGGTTGACGGAATGGGCACAGGTGCACGGTTGTGGGGGCCAAACCAAGGTATTTTCGTGAAGAATGAAGCTTATGCCGGCGAAGAGGATGAATACGACTTCTACTTCTGCGATCGTGATAGCCATACTGTTCGTGTTCTCACACCCGAAGGTCGTGTGACAACCTACGCTGGTCGCGGTAATAGCCGTGAATGGGGTTATGTGGATGGAGAACTTCGCTCTCAAGCACTCTTCAATCATCCCACCAGTATCGCTTACGACATGAAACGTAAGTGTTTTTATATCGGTGACTGCGACAACCATCGCGTACGCAAAATTGCGCCGGAAGAATAATTAATAATCGTAACATAACCATAAGATATGAAAAGAATACTACTATTTATATGTGCCTTGTTGACTTCTTGTCTGAGCATGATGGCGCAGGGTAGCCTTACAGTTACGGGTAAAGTGATAGATGGAACGAACAACGAGCCTCTGATAGGTGTGAACGTAAGCATCAAAAATGAGCCCGGCTTGGGTACCATTACAGATATCAACGGAAAATATATTATTAAAAATGTAAAACCTTACAGTATTTTGGTGTTTACCTACGTTGGTTTCGCAACAGAAGAAATTCAGGTAAAGGACAAGTCTAAAATTGACTTAGTAATGAAGGAAGATGTCAATAATATCATTGATGAGGTGGTGATTACAGGTACTGGTCTGAAGAAGAAAGTAAACTTGACAGGTGCTATCACCAATGTCAATGTAGAATCGTTGAAGTCCAATCCCGGAGGCTCTATCTCGACGTCACTGGCGGGTGTTGTGCCCGGTGTACAGGCTATTACTACAAGCGGTAAACCTGGCAGTACGTCGGAATTCTGGATTCGTAGTATCTCGACATTTGGCGCCAATGCATCGGCTTTGGTACTGGTGGATGGATTCGAACGCAACCTTGACGAGATTAACGTAGAGGATATCGAGTCGTTCTCGGTGCTGAAAGATGCTTCCGAAACAGCTATCTACGGTAGTCGTGGCGCCAATGGTGTGGTGCTCATCACTACGCGTCGCGGTAAGAGCGGTAAAATTAACATCAATGTGAAGGGGGAAACATTCTATAACCAACCCACCAAGTTGCCCGACTTTGTCGATGGTTACCAATATGCAAGTATGGCCAATGAGGCGCGTATTACACGTAATCAGGATCCCCTTTACTCTCCCGAGGAGTTGGAAATGTTTCGTCTGCAACTCGACCCCGACCTGTATCCTTCGGTCGATTGGCTTGATGTGATGATGCGCAACGGATCGTGGAGCGGACGCGGATCGATCAGTATGACCGGTGGTGGTAATACGGCTCGCTACTATGTGGGTGGTAGCTTCTTGAGTCAGCAGGGTCTGTACAAGACCGATGCTGTGATGAAAGATTACGACACCAATGCCAACTACAATAAATGGAACTACCGTGTGAATGTAGATATTGATGTCACCAAAACAACGCTGCTGAAGTTGGGCGTAGCCGGTGCACTCGATACTCAAAAAGATCCCGGTACAGGTACGTGGAATATCTGGAATGCCCTTATGGGGTACAATCCCATTCTGGTACCTGTCATGTATTCCAACGGATATGTACCTACGTACAAGGATGAAGGTGGTGGCGGTTTCAACCCTTGGGTGCAAGCTACGCAGACAGGTTATCGCGAAAGTTGGAACAACAATATGGAGTGTACGCTTGAACTGCAGCAGAAACTCGACTTCCTGACCAAGGGCTTGAGCTTTAAGTTTCGTTTCGGTTATGACACCTACAATTCCAACTGGAAGAACTTCATCAAGTGGCCCAATCAATATCGAGCTACACCGCACTACCGTGACGAGAATGGTGAATTGCTGTTTACTCGTATAGTAGAGGAGAAGAAGATGGAACAGACTTCTGGTTCGAATGGCAGTCGTAAGGAGTTCCTTGAATGGCAATTCGACTATTCACGAGTGTTTTTTTCAAACAATTATGTGAATGCAGTGCTGAAGTATAACCAGCAAGCCGAGATCAAGACACAAAACGTAGGTTCAGACATTCAGAATGGTATAGACCGTCGTAACCAAGGTTTTGCCGGACGATTCGACTACAACTGGAAGCACCGTTACTATGTAAACTTCAACTTTGGTATTACCGGTTCGGAGAACTTCCATAAAGATAATCGTTGGGGCTTTTTCCCCGCCGCGTCTGCCGCATGGAACATTTCGGAGGAACCCTTTATGAAGCGCCTCTTCCCTTGGTTAGACCTCTTTAAGGTACGATACTCTTGGGGGAAGGTAGGCAACGACAATATCGGTCAGCGTTTCCCCTACCTCTATACACTGAATACAATGGGTGGATTCAATTCCGGAGACTTCGGATATAGCCGTGGCTGGGAAGGAAGAAAATACGACCAATTGGCATCTACTGATGTGAGTTGGGAAGTATCGACCAAGCAGGATGTAGGTATCGACTTCGCTATCTTCAATGACATGTTCACAGGTACAATCGACTACTTTAAGGAGCACCGTACAGGTATCTATATGAGCCGCAACTATTTGCCATACTATGTCGGTTTGCAGAGCAATCCTTCGGCCAATGTCGGTGAGGTGAAAGCGCACGGTATGGATGGTAACATTGCGTTTAATAAGGAGTTTGGTGATGTAAGCGTGACGCTGCGCGCCAATATGACGGTCAGCAAGAATGAAATCGTAGAACGTGATGAAATGTCGGATGTATATGAGTATCGTTTGCAAAAAGGACATCGCGTAAATCAGGCCAAGGGACTAATCGCTTTGGGACTGTTCAAGGATTATGAAGAAATCCGTAACTGGCCCAACCAAGGAGATGTAATGCCCGGCGATATCAAGTATAAGGATGTGAATGGTGATGGTAATATCAACTCGGAAGATGAAGTGGCTATCGGTGCTACCACCAAGCCAAACTTGACCTATGGATTCGGTGTTACGGCCAAGTGGAAAGGTTTCGATGTAAACGTGCATTTCCAAGGCGTAGGTAAATCATCTTATTTCATTAATGGCTCAAGTGTGTGGATGTTTACTAATGTAAACGGTGATGATAATACGGCCTGGGGGAATATCCTGTCGGCTATGGCTTCGGGTAACCGTTGGATTTCGCACGAGATTTCTGGTACAATGGATACGGAAGATCCCAATGCTGATTATCCCCGCTTGTCGTATGGCGGTAATAGTAACAACTATCGCAATTCGACATTCTGGTTGCGCGATGGTTCTTACCTCCGCTTGAAGACATTGGATGTAGGTTATTCATTACCCTCTAATGTGGTAAGAAAAATCCATTGTAACAGTGTGCGTTTCTTCTTTATCGGAACTAATCTCTTGACCTGGTCGAAATTCGACTTGTGGGATCCTGAAATGGGATCGAGCGATGGTAAGAACTATCCGCTCAACAGATCTTATTCTTTAGGTGTTTCAATTAATTTGTAATGATTATGACAACAAATAAATACTTCAAAATAACAACGATGGCACTTATCCTATCGGGAGGTGCCGCACTGACGGGTTGCGCCGACTATTTGGATACGGATTACCTCTTCAAGGAGCGAATGACCATCGAGGATATCTTCTCCAATCGCGACTATACCAACGAATGGCTTGCCGGAGCTTACAATTTCTATGGTGATAAACATTTGCAGGAAATATGTAGTCAGGAGGGTGGAAGTCCCTTTAACTTTTCGGACGATATGGCCTACGGTGATAATTGGGGAAGCAACCGTTATGGTAGCTGGCGCAACGGGTCGTACGGTGAAAGCGGCTTGAACGACAACAGTAAGCAGGTATGGCAATTGTGCTATAAAGGCATCAATCAGGCGCAAGTATTTCTACAGTACATTGATGGGAATATGCAGTTTAACGATGTGGAACGTGCCGACCTCCGTGGTCAAGCATACTTTCTTGTTGCTTATTACTATTGGCATTTGCTTCGTATGTTTGGTCCCATTCCGTTGCTTAAAGAGCCGGTGGATTACTTACAAAGTTATGATGAAATCTCGCACTCGCGTAACACCTATGACGAGTGTGTGGAGTATATCAACGAGTGCTTATTGAAATCTGCCCGCGATCTTCCTCTTCGGCGTTCGCTTCAGGATCTTGCTCGTCCCACGCGTGGTGCTGCTTTGGGATTGCGTGCACGAGTGTTACTTTATGCAGCCAGTCCGTTGATGAATGGCGAGGCTCCCGAAGCTTATGCCGCACAGCTTATTGATTATGATGGTAAGCGTCTGCTTCCCACAGAGAAAGACGAATCGAAATGGGCAAAAGCGGCAGCTGCGGCCAAAGATGTGATGAACCTGCAAGTGTATAGTCTGCATGTCGCATCTCGCCGTTCGACGGCCGATGCTGTCAATCCATTGGCTTTCCCAGCAACTATTGAACCGGTTTATGATGAGAAGTTCTCCAATTTGGCATGGCCCGACGGCTGGATGAATATCGATCCCATGGAGTCGTATCGGCAGATATTCAATGGTGAGTTGGCGGCCAATCAGAATAAGGAACTTATTTTCTCACACTTGCAGAATTGCAGTGGTGATAATAATCTACGGAGGCTTACTTTTAACCAAATGCCAGCTGAAGCCAAAGGTCGAAATACCAATTGTATGACAATCAAGCAACTTGATGCTTACTATATGGCTGACGCTACCAATGCTCCGGGTAAAGACAAAGAGTTAGGACGGAATACCGATGATACGGAGCGCCTTACCGGATATATGTCGTCGGAGGTTCGCAAGAACTATAAATATTGTGACATTCCCGATGACGTGTCTTTGCAATTCGCCAATCGCGAGCCTCGTTTCTATGCATCAGTAGCTTACAGTGGTTCTATCTGGCATATGCTTGATTACGATGAAACACTTGATGAAGAACCGGATGTGCAGGTGTTCTATTACCGCGGTAAGCTGAGCGGTGGACTTGCAACAGGCATTGGGATTAAGAAGTATGTTGGTCCGTATGACATCGTGGGTGCTCACAGTGACGTAGGTCGTATCAGAAATAAATATACTCCGGACATGCGTTATGCCGAAATCCTCTTAATTTATGCCGAAGCATTGAACGAGCTTTCTGTCTCCTATGACGTGAAATCGTGGGATGGCAGTACGACCTACAGTATTAGCCGTACACCCGATGAATTGAAGAAGGGTATTCAACCTATCCGTATCCGTGCTGGTTTACACGACTATACCGATGCTGTTTATTCAGAACCGGCTTTGTTCCGCGATAAGTTGAAACGTGAGCGTCAGATCGAACTCTTTGCTGAGGGACATCGTTACTTCGACTTACGCCGATGGCTGGATGCCGAGGTGGAGGAATCCACCATTGTATATGGTTATAACACACAATGTACGGAAAAGATGCGCGACTTGTTCTATGTGCCTGTCGCAATTCAGAGCTTCCCATGTGCGTTCTCACAGAAGATGTGGTTTTGGCCTATCCATCATGATGAGTTACGACGTAACAAGCGCCTTACCCAAAATCCGGGTTGGACTTATCCGCAATAATCCGGGATGAGATATTAAATATAGTGTGGCTTCGTCCCGCTTGATGTATATAATTATTTTTAACGATAATATCATAGTATGAGAACGATATATAAATTATTACTTGTAGTACTGATTGGAGGTGGCACTTTGTCTTCATGCAATGACGAATGGACCGATGAGCAATTCAAACAATTGATATCTTTTAAGACTCAACCGGGCGGATGGGGCGTTACGGATGTGCATGTGCGATATGCTAATTCCGCAAAATATACGTACAATTTGCCCGTACTGGTGAGTGGATCGACCGATAATACCGACGATCGTTTAGTTTCGTTTAGCCTGCGCGACGATACACTTGATATCCTCAATTTCGAGAAATTCGGTAATCGCCCCGAACTTTACTTTAGGGAATTGCCTCAAAAGTATTATTCTTTCCCGAAGGAATTAACCATTCCGGCAGGTCAGAGCCATGCTTTACTTCCGATTGAATTTTCGTTGGACGGCCTCGATGATTCGCAAAAATGGGCGTTGCCCCTAAAGGTATGCGAGGATGCTAACGGCACTTACGCTGTAAACCCGCGCAAGTACTATCGTACGGCGGTGCTTCGTCCGATTCTCTTTAATGAGTTTTCAGGACGTTTTTCCGGATCGAGCCTTTTGGGCACGATGGCAGGTGAATCGGATATTAAGTTCAGTTCGACCGAAATTAAGCTTAATGTAGTGACTGACTCTATCGTCTTCTTCTACGCAGGTCAGCGTACCGAGGATTACGAGGATAGAATCAACTACAAAGTGTTCCTGCAATTCACAGGAGATAAGGTGGATTCTAAAAAAGATCTTTATAAAATGAAAATATGGGCTGAGAATGAGAAGTTGAAGTTCAATTCTTATTCTACCCCTACTTATAAAGTGTCATCGGAGATGGACGCTACTAAAACCTATCTGAAGCATACATATATTGTAATATCAGATATTGACTTTGATTTTGTAGACTACACAAGTGTACCCAATTATGAAATAGAATATAATATGAAGGGAGGCTTGTCAGTGTCGCGCGACTTGGATACGCGAAAACCTGATGAAGATCAAGGAAGTGACTCCAAATGGTGGTAAATAGTAGCAAATAACAACTTAACCGCTACACCGGGGTGGCTATGGACAATGGCAAACCTCGGGTAGTGGTATATTTTTAAACTTAAAAGCTGATTATGAACAATACAAAATCGCTTATAGCTATGTTTCTCTTGTCATTTATGGTGCTTTCCTGTACTGATGACGACAAGGATGTGATGGACGAATCGGGCGGATCTCAGAGTTTGTTTTTTGCCGAAGAGGGCTTGATGGTTTCTACGACAGGTGGTGATGTGGTTGCTACTGTCAATTGGAGCAATACAACGTGGCGAATAGAATATGACGAGCAAGAGAATGCAGTCGTATCAAGTTTGTCGCAAAGTGCTGGAGGTAGCTTATCGGGTAGTGGACAAACTGCTGTGACGATACGATGTTTGGACAATCCCACAGGTAAAAATCGCTCACAATCAATCTATCTGGTGGCAGAGGCTAATAAAGAACGTATACCTCTATTACTTACTCAGCCGGGTGACTATCTGAACTCGTTAGCTCCCTTGAAAAGCTATGTGAATCGCACTACCGACCCTGACTTTAAGCTGGGTACTGGTGTAAATGCCGCAAATTTCTTAAAGCAAGACATCGTGTACACGTTGACTCGCTCTAATTTTGATGAAATGACAGCCGGCAATGCCATGAAGTATGGCTCGGTAGTTCAGTCGGACGGCACAATGGACTTTACGAGGGTGAAGAACTTTGTACAATTGGCCGAGCGGTCGAATATGTCGGTCTATGGACATGTGCTTTGCTGGCATGCGCAAACACGCAAGGACTATCTCTATAGCTTGATAGAACCTGAATTTATTCCCGGAGAGCATAAATCGGGTAAGTATATCATCGACTTTGAAAGCGACAATGTGGGTGTATCTTACCCGATGACCGGTAATAGTAGTGCAATTGTAGAGGCCGATCCTGATAATGAATCGGGCAGTGTGTTGCATGTAGGTAACGATGAAGTAGCTGCTCAACGCTCTTATCCAAAGTTTGAGGTAACGTTGCCTGAAGGTACGAAACTGGGAGATTACCTCACTTTATCAGTTGATTTCCGAGGGAATTGGAATAAGGGTCAAACAGGTTCCGGTATGAGATTCGGTATTAACGAGAACTCTCCATCGAAGAAATTTAATACCCCAGCCGGTTTTGGTTGTCCCGATGGAAAATGGGGCAGAGGATTAATCAAAATCAATATGTCCGATTTGAATTTGACTGAAGAACAAAAGGAATTGACCGAATTTACACTTCTTTTAGGCTCTGAAACCGGAACGGGCAATTATTACATCGACAACATCACAATGGATTGGAGTATCACTACCGGTGATCAAACTATAGTGAAGGACCCACAAGAGAAAGTGCGGATTCTGAGCGATGCGCTGGAACGTTGGATGGCAGGTATGATCGATGCCTGTGGCGGTTACGTGAAAACATGGGAACTACTGAACGAACCCATGCAGGATTGGCCTGATCCGACCCAACTGAAGACTGGCATGAAAGATGGAGTGGATGTGAATAAGGATAATACCCAAAACTCCAATTTTTATTGGCAAGACTTCCTCGGTAAAGATTATGCAGTGAAAGCTCTTGAATTTGCTCGTAAGCATGGCGGTGAAGATATCAAACTATTTGTTAATGAATATGGACTGGAGGGTATAGGTAGCAAGAAATTGCAAGGATTCTTGGATTATGTGAAATATATCGATGATACCTATGCGCAAAAGTTCCCCAATAGCCGTGGTGTGGATGGTATTGCTACGCAAATGCATGTAAGTTACTATCTAGATGCGGCCAAGCAGGTAGAGTTTGAGGCTTCGATAGAAAATATGTTCACGAAACTTGCAGCGACTGGTAAACTCGTCAAGATATCCGAATTGGATATGGGCTTAGTGGCTGAAGATGGAACTGATATTATGACTGCCGATGTTACAGAAGAGCAACATCGCAAGATGGCCGATTTCTATACGTTTATTATTAAGAAGTATTTCGAAATAATTCCTCAGCCACAACGTTATGGAATTACACAATGGTGTCAGACGGATGCGCCTGTAACATCAGGATGGCGTGGCGGACAGCCTGTTGGTATTTGGGATCTGGATTATAATCGCAAATTGATATATGAAGGATATGTCAATGGGTTGAAACAGAATTAAGAGATGCAGAGTTTTATTTTAGAATAATAATGTATGAAATATTTTTATCTATTAGGATTGATTGCGGTATTATCATTCGCCGCTTGTTCGGATAATAATGAGGAACTCAACGAGATTGTATTGGGTCATCAGAGTGCTGTATTTGTTGGTGAAAGTGTGGATGTACCATCTACAGGTGGATCGGTGAATGTAACCATTGATTGGAATAATACGGAATGGGAGATAGAATATGAATCGAACGACAATTCTTTTATTTCAAGTCTATCTGCCAATGTCGGCGGCAAAGCTATAGGCGAAGGTCAGACGATAGTCACGATTCAATGTGCTGCCAACACAACCGGTGAAAAACGTAGTCAAAGCATTAATCTGATATCTAAAGCTACAGGCAATCAGGTATCCCTCACCTTGAATCAGCTTGCCGATGGCATAGACGTGAAACTATATCGACGTCTTTATGTGTCACCTTCTGATTCGCAGGAAAAGCCTGACGGATCGTTGGAAAAACCGTTTAAAAAAATATCGGATGCTGCACTCAAAGTGGAAGCCGGTGACACGGTATTGATTGCCGGAGGGACTTATTTTGAGGAAAATATTACTCCCATTACTTCTGGTACTGCCGAAGCAATGATTGTGTTTAAACCTCTTTCGGACAATGATAAGGTGACCATCAAACATCCCGGCAAGCAGTTTACTACTGATGGAACGCCGGTGTTTAACCTCTATCAGCGCAGCTATATATGGGTTGAAGGATTCACATTTAAGAGTTATTATTATTCTGGATGGACTTTTGAAATGAAGGAAGCTAATCATTGTGTGGTTATCAATAATCATTTCGAAGACATAGGTAATGATAAGATTGTGAATACCGGCATCTCATTGATTCGTCTATACAATTCATCCGATAATGTGATTTGCAATAACTATTTTAAGGCTACATATGGCGATGGTGTTGGTATGGGACGTGAGTCCAACAACAACCTGTTGGCAAACAATACTTTTATTGAATTCAAAGGGAAGGCTCGTGGATGGGCAGGTGAAGGCTCATCGTTCACTACTAATATCACACTAGGTGACGAGATGGAATTTGACTCGAACAATCTGATTGCTTTTAATTATTCTACGAAAGGTCGTTCGTTGTTTTGGGCCGACCGTAATGGTAGTGATAATATCATTCTTCGTAATCTTGGTTATGACGCAGGGACGTTTATCTTTGACGAGTCACGCTGCAAACGTAATATCATTCAAGAAAATATAGGTTATAAAATTAATGGTCCTGCTTTCGAAACAGCTAGATATGAGACGGGGTATACCGAGGATGAACGTTTGATCAATAACATTGCATATAAAGCTAGTATAGGCTTTTTCATGTCGAAGTCATGGCGTGCTGTCGTTCGTAACAACATAGCATACCTCTGTAAGGATTATAGCTTTTCGTTTGATGAAACAGCTGCCGCATGTGGTCCGCATATCTTTGAATACAACCTTTGGGGGACTACACAGAATAACGGTAATAATTGCTTGAATTATCTGAACCAAAAGAAACCTGCAAGCTATCTTGTAGAGCAACAGGGTGGTATTAATGGACCTACGGGTGACCCTATGTTTGCCAACCCAGACAATGGCGATTTTACGTTGAAGAGTGGTAGTCCGGCTATCGGGGCCGGTAAGCTTGGCCAGGATTTAGGGGCATTCGCAGTATATCCTCCTACAAGCTATGGATGGAATGAAGAGTGGAAACTGTCGAAGGGCGTATGCGTGAGCTTCTCAAAACCTGTTACCGATTGTGTGGCATTAGGCCAGCATATCGTTTTTGTCAAACTAAGTTCTCCTTCCTCAAAGGCTATTTCTGTAAAGGTTAAGGCCGTAGCAGGTGATGCTCGTCCCTGCATTGATTACACAATGGTCGATGAAATATCTTTTGCTCCGGGTGAAGTGAGTAAAGCAATACTTGTTAATGTTGTGGATAATGGCTTTGATGATAATCAATTGCTATGTCTACAGATAACACAGGTGAATGGCGCACAGATCGGTCCCCGTAATATTCATGCTATTCGCATTGAACGTTAGTAATTTTAAATTCAAGTTTCGCAAGTTCTTGTGTAATCTTCTTGGCTCAATGAATTAATGATGTTACAAAGGGCTTACGGAACTTGAATTATATTATATGACTTGGTTTTTTTTAGAAACTCTAAAAAGAGAATAGAATGAAAAAAATATTCGTTTTATTGATGGTCTTCTGCATGCAGATGGCCTATCAAAGTGCACAAGCGCAATCTAATCAAAAATATTGGAAATATGCTCCCCGACCAGTGCTGGGCTGGAACTCGTGGGACATTTTCGGTACTACCGTCACCGAGCAGCAAGCCAAGGAACAGGCTGACGCCATGGCTCGGTACTTGCTGCCCAGTGGCTATAAGTATTTTACAGTTGATATCCAGTGGTATGAACCCAATTCAAAGGGACATTCATATAAAAAAGGTGCCAAGCTCACTATGGATGAATATGGACGCCTCACACCCGGGTTAAAGAAATTCCCCTCGGCAGCGGGTGGCAAGGGCTTCAAGCCGCTGGCCGATTATGTACACAGTAAAGGCCTGAAGTTCGGTATCCACATCATGCGCGGTATTCCCAAACAAGCTGTAGAACAGAACACTCCTGTATTGGGAACTAACGTCAAGGCACAGGACATTGCCATTACTAAGTCTATCTGCCATTGGAACCCTGATATGTATGGAGTGGATGCTACCAAACCTGAAGGACAGGCCTACTATCAGTCTATCATCCAGATGTACGCCGATTGGGGAGTGGACTTCATTAAGGTGGATGATATTTCTCGTCCGTACAGTGAGATTCAGCAGGCTGAGATAGAAGCCATTCGCAAGGCCATCGACAAAACAGGTCGTGAGATTGTGTTGAGCCTTTCTCCCGGCGCTACGCCTGTGAAAATGGGTAGTCATGTGATGAACCATGCAAATCAATGGCGCATTACTGACGACTTCTGGGACAAATGGGACCATCTCTATGCCATGTTTGAGCGCCTTGATGTGTGGACTCCTTATCGTGGCGAGGGGCATTTTCCTGATGCGGACATGTTGCCCATTGGCTATGTGAGCTTTGGTCGTACCACCCGCTTCACTCCTAATGAACAATACACCTTGATGAGCCTTTGGACTATCGGTCGTTCTCCATTGATTTTTGGTGGTGATATGACTCGTCTTGATGACTTCACTAAGGAGTTGCTTACTAACCCCGAGATGCTAAAGGTCAACCAGCAGAGCACCAACAACCGCCAATTCTCTCGTGAGAATAACCTCATTGTGTGGGTGGCTGACATTCCGGGTAGTAAGGACAAGTATGTAGCTTTCTTCAATGCGCAAGGCAAGGAATCGAGTGACGCTATCGTATCTGAAATAAGCATCGACCTCACCCAACTGGGCTTTAAGAAGAAGGTGAAAGTGCGCGACCTTTGGCAACACAAAGATCTTGGCAAGTTCAAGGGTAGCTTTAGCCAAAAAATCAAACGACATGGCGCAGGGCTGTACCGTATTATCTATTAAGCAACTTGTGTATTATATCTATATAGCCCTTTTCGTCTTTCTAATCTAAACATAATAGTTATGCATTATCAATTGAATATGATTTGGTACCTCTTGTGTTATTTTTTTGTTTGTTCTTCTGTAGAGGCACAGCCTACTACTTCTATTGGTCAAACAAATGATAAGCTGATACCCATTCTTCGGGGCGATTACGCAGATCCTTCGATTATGCGGGATGGTAATGATTACTATATGACGCATTCTTCGTTTGATTATCTACCCGGCTTGACTGTACTTCATTCTACAGATTTGCTTCACTGGACTCCAGTCAGCTATGCGTTGAAAGAGCGTTTGGGTTCTGTTTGGGCTCCGGATATTACAAAGTGTGGTGATAAATATTATATATATTTTACTGTAGCTGGTCAGCCGAGTGGGGGTAATTATGTAGTCTGGGCTAATTCACCCTTTGGACCTTGGAGTAATCCTATTAATCTCCATGTGAAACACATCGATCCTGGTCATGCGGTTGATAAAGAAGGTAAGCGCTGGCTATTCCTAAGCGGTGGGCATCGAGTTAAGTTAAGAGATGATGGCTTAGCTATAGATGGACCCGTTGAAAAGGTATACGAAGGTTGGACTTTTCCTGAGGATTGGGTGGTGACTGGCTTTGGATTAGAAGCTCCTAAGGTAAGGCGCATTGGTGACTATTACTATTTGATGTGTGCACAGGGAGGTACCATGGGACCGCCTACAGCTCATATGTCCGTGTTGGCTCGATCTAAATCCATCAATGGTCCATGGGAAAATTCACCTTATAACCCAGTAGTACATACTTGGAACTATGAGGAGAAGTGGTGGAACAAGGGGCATGGTTCACTCATAGATACTCCGCAAGGTGAATGGTATATAGTTTATCATGCTTATGAAAAAGACTATGTCAATCTAGGACGTCAAACTTTAATAGAACCTTTAGAAATGACTTCAGATGGATGGCTGAGGCTGAAAAAAGGAAAATGTTCCATTGGTAAAGCGATGAAGCAACTGGAGCGTATGCCACTCAAGGATTATAGTATGTATCAGCATCTATCAGAGTTTAGGGTTGGAAAAGAATGGCGTTTTTACCAAGATTATGATGCTAGTCGCTATTCGAATTATGGTGAATCTGTTACTATCAAGGGCAAAGGAGATAGTCCTTATCATTCTTCGCCTTTGCTTTTTGTGGCTGGTTGTCACTCTTATGAATTAGAGGTAGAGATAGAATTAAGTGGGAAAGCCATTGCAGGATTGGTCGTTTGGTACAATAACCAATATATGGTAGGCTCTGGTATTAGTCAAACTAAGCGCTATTCTTATCGTCGTACAGTTGCTACAGGTCGCGGCTTACATCCTGCTACCCGACGCGTATGGCTTCGGCTAAAAAATGACCGGAACTCCATCTCAGGCAGTTATAGCCTTGATGGCAAGACTTGGAAGCGAGATGCTTGGGGAATGGAAGTTTCTGGTTTTGATAACAATACGCTGGGTGGCTTTATGAGTGTCTTACCAGGCATTTTTGTTTGTGGTGAAGGTGAAGCTACCTTTAGGCATTTTAAATTTATGCCTATTAATAATTAATCTATCTTCCTAAAAATAAAATCAATAAATCATGAACAGAAAACAGTTATTACTATTGTGTGCTCTTTGGATGTCAATTGCTTTTCCTGTCTTAGCTATCGACCACCCAGGTATCACTACAAATACGCTGCGTAGCGGAGCCTTTACGCTGTTGCAAGATGCTAAACCTACGCCCATTCTCATGGATGCGGCCGATCAGAAAGGTATCAACATTGCCGTGACTAATCTGGCTGAGGATTTCCGTCGTGTTAGCGGTACTCAAGCTGAAGTGCTTTCTACACCTCGCACGAATCGTTTTATCTTGGTAGGTAGCTTAGAGAGTAAGTATATTCAGCAACTTGTTAAGAACGACAAGCTCGATGTCAAGATGCTACAGGGTAAAAATGAACAGTATCTCATTACCTGTGTCAAGCAGCCCTTTGAAGATGTTGAAGAAGCTTTGGTTATAGTGGGGAGTGACCGTCGTGGCACCATTTATGGAACCTATGAATTGTCGGAACAGATTGGTGTATCACCTTGGTATTGGTGGGCCGATGTACCTGTGGTGAAACAGCAGAATCTCGCCATCGAGCGTGGCAACTATACCGCTGGCGAACCTGCCGTGAAATACCGTGGTCTCTTCTTTAACGATGAGGCTCCTTGCCTCACCAACTGGGTGAAGCAAGCCTTTGGCACCAACTACGGTGGCCATGAGTTCTATGCCAAATGCTTTGAGCTCATCCGTGTTTGAAAAGATTGTAGTGGATTACGGTGGTTACAAGCCTGCCTACCTCTTTGGCGATGAGTCACCTTATAGTCGTTCTGTTACCGACTATTAAATGAAAGCCGTGACATATTGTTTTTATAAGCATTAAATTACTGATAACTATGAACAGAATAGGGCTTCCACTTTTTACGCTTCTCTTCATGCTCTGTATACCACTTGGCGCGCAACAGGTTTTACGGGATGCTATATTCTACTATCTTGGACAAGAGATGGTTGGTTTTCCGCAAGAGAAAATGAGCATTCATACTGACCGCCCTTCTTACTTGGCAGGTGAGCGTATTTGGTTTAGAACCCATCTGGTAGATGCGCTACAGATGAAGCAAGCTAATGCGAGTCGTTATGTGTATGTAGAGTTGATTGACCCTGCCGCACAACTCGTGAAGCGTATCAAGTTGAGGCCCGATTCTTTGGGTTATTTCCATGGTTATTTTGATGTTCAAGAAGAACTGCCTGAAGGGTATTATACCCTTCGGGCTTACACGCAATTTATGCGTAATGTAGGAACGGATTATTTCGCTCATAAACAGGTGCTTATCTCTACGCCGGCTACGCAAGATCTTACTCCTCATGTCCGGCTGATAGAACAAGGTAGCAGTGTGGCTACTGTCATTCATTTTAGTTCTGTAGGATATGCAGATACGTTAGTTCCACAGGAAGCTACTATCTTTCCGAAAGGTACGCTTGAGGAGGATGGCATTCGCTTAAAGTTTCGTGACGGTGTGGCAAAATTTGCTTTCCGTAAGTGGGAGGTGAATGAACAACGTACTTTTCTGCTTCAAACGGTATATAATAACAAGGTAGCCAGTCGCTTCCTGTCTCTTCCTACAGATACCACTCGTTTTGCTGTCAGCTTTTTCCCCGAAGGAGGTTCTGCTATCGTGGGTTGTAATACGCTGTCGGACTGGCTGCTCGTTGGACTGGCGATTTTTTGCGGTTGTCTTTATTACAGCCTGCTGCTGAATCTAGGCAACGTCCGTTGACTCTGGTAGCGCAGCTCAGAGGGCTGGTTTTATATGCAAACCCTTGGGATTATAACCAGCCAAAAATTACATTCGAGCGTAGTTTCTTTCCTGCCGGTATCACGCATTTGATGCTGATTGATGATAAAAAGAACATAGTCAGTGAACGACTGGTCTTTAATATGCGTGCTGATGTGAAGGCTGACCTCACTGCTGCAACAGACAAGCCTGCTTATGAGCCTCGACAAAAAGTGAATTTAGCACTTACGTTGAAAGATGCGTTAGGACATCCGTTGAAAGGTAACTTTTCTTTGTCCGTGGTGGATGGCCATGATGTGAAGCCTGACTCAACGCAGAACATCCTTTCCGATTTGTTGCTGACTTCTGATTTACGTGGTTATATCGAGCAACCTCTTTCTTATTTTCAAGGGAATAAATTACAGTCACATCAGTTGGATTTACTCATGATGACTCAAGGTTGGAGAAGATATAATATCCCTGAAGTGGTGAAAGGAAATGTTACGGAAAAACTATCCTATCCGCTTGAAACCAGCGATGTGGTGAAGGGTAGGGTAGAAGGCTTTCTCAAAGGACTGAAAGATGCTAATCTGACACTCTTGGCCATCCGAGATTCATTGTTGGGTACTCATGTAGCAATCCCGGATAAGGATGGTTATTTCAGTTTCGACCAAATGGAATATCCGGAACGTACCAAATACATCATTCAAGCACTTAAATCCAAACGAGGAAGTGCAGGTGTTTTCTTGACACTTGATTCTGTCATTTCTCCTGCACAACCGCAATTGAAACTATTACAGCCACGTACACCTCTGCTTGCCGAGCGTAATTATGTGATGAAAATGGATCAAAAATATACGTTGGAGAATGGAATGCGTGTGTATAACTTGGGTGAAATATTGGTCACGGCCCGTCGTAAAAGTAATACAGCTGGTGACTCTCCCTATTATTCGGCCAATGTGTCCAGAGTCATTTCACGGAAAGACATAGAAAAAGGAAACTTCAGTTCTGTGCTTGATATGGTTCGTCTGTTGCCGGGTGTGGCGGTGATAGGTTCGGAAGTAACCTATCGCGGACAGCCTACATTGGTAATATTGGATAATATGCCTGAGGAGAATTTTGATTATGAACGGTTGATACCTGATGATGTGGGTGACTTGTTTTTTGCTCCCCCTACCACGGTGGGACCTGTCTTTGGCGGTCGGGGTGCCAATGGAGCCATTGTTATCAATACCCGTAGAGGTTTTGTAGAAAAAAATACGGTGAATAATAATATGGCTATAGTGCGCCCCATCGGCTATCAGCAGTCTGTAGAGTTTTACTCTCCGGTCTATGATACTCCCGAAAAACTCAAATCAACCAAGCCCGATTTGCGCTCTACTATCTATTGGAATCCGGCTGTAACAACAGACGAACATGGCGAGGCGCATATATCTTTCTATACGGCTGATTCTTCTTCACGGTATCGTCTGGCGGTGGAAGGTGTTAGTGCTATAGGAGCGATTATCTGTAGTGAACAAGATTTATTTTGAACAATCTATAATTTATTATTAAATCCAATGAGAAGAATAAATGCGATATTTGTAGTATTGATTACATGGTTCTTGACAGTTCCCATGTGTGTAGTGGCTCAGAATGCAAATCCTTATCTGCCCCTGTGGGAGCATTTGCCTGATGGAGAGCCTCATGTCTTTGAAGATCCCGATCAACCCGGTAAATATCGGGTATATATCATAGGGTCTCATGATGTAAGATTTACGGGTTATTGTGGTGCTGATATCCATGCGTGGTCTGCTGCCGTGGATGATTTGACGAATTGGCGTGATGAAGGTCCTATTTTTACGTATAAAGTTGATGGTAAATGGGATGTGATGTTTGCCCCTGACCTTGTGGAAGTGAAACGCAAGGATGGAATTAAGGAATATTACCTGTATCCACATAGTTGTGGTCGTGGGCGTGTGGCGATGGTGGCCAAAGGAAGTCGTCCTGATGGTCCTTTTACGCCCATTAACCTGACGGCTGACGGAACACGTACTACTGAAGGTAGCGTGATTGGATTTGACCCATCGGTGTATGTGGAGTATGTGACTGATCCCAAGGATCCTGATTATGAGGTTGGATTCAGGGCTTACGCCTATTGGGGCTTTCAAAAATCATCGGTAGCTGAGCTTGACCAAAACACCATGTGTACAGTTCGTCCTGGTACGGAGGTAGTGAAATCATTGATTCCTGCCAGTACCCGTTATGGCGAGTTGCGTAGAGAATCTGACAAGGAATCTCCTTATATTTATCAGGGGGAAGACTTGGGGCGATTCAATTTCTTCGAGGCTTCCTCTATCCGTAAGGTGGGCAATAAGTATTTGATGATATACAGTGGTTATTCAGGTCCTGATTATGGCTTGGGTAGTACCAACTCATCGCTCCGCTATGCTTATGGTGATACTCCGCTGGGACCATGGAGGGCTGGTGGCGTGCTGGTGGATTCTCGCGCACCGGTATTGAACAAAGAGGGTAATGCTCTGCAGACAACCAATGCCGGGCACAATACGCATGGCAGCATTGAACAGATTAATGGGCAATGGTATGTGTTTTATCATCGTCCTCCTCGTGGTTTTGGTAACGCGCGTCAGAGTATGGTGGCTCCCATCAACATAGAATGTGATAAGCGTTCGGTGGCTGATGGTGGAAAAGTGGTGATTACGGCTTTTGATCCATATGCTAAAAATAAGGAGTGGAGTGCAATGGCCAGCAATGGTGATTCCTATCGAGGAGCCGAGGTGACCTCTGAGGGCTTTAATATCTTTGGTCTGGACCCTTACCAATTTTATTCAGCCGGATATGCTTGCTATTTGAGTAATGGGCAAACCATGCAAGACTCTTGGGATATTTGGGATAACCATGCTCCTTGTACCAACGTGAAACATGGTGATGTCATTGGTTATAAGTATTTTGGATTTGGTGGGCTCAAAAAAGATAAATTGGGACTCAAGGCTTTTGCGGGTACTCGCAAAGGAAATCAGACTAAGCTCAGTATCTTCTTGGCTCCTTTGGTGAAGGATGGCTTCAAGGTGAGTGTGTGGATAGATGGTCCTTGGGACAACGCTGCATGGAAAGGACGCAAACTGGGTGAGATAGAGGTGCCTGCCGGTTCTGCCTCTTCTATACAAGAGTTTACATTGGATGTCTCTTCTTATGTGGATGGTTTGAAGGGCAAGCATGCTATCTATTTGGTGGCTGAAGGGAAACCTCATACAGCACTTTATGATTTCATCGGTCTAGGGTTTGGCAGTAAATATCAGAAACTGATTCGCCACATCGCTCCTGAAGTACAAATCTATGTGGATGGTAAAGCGGCTGAAATGCCGAAGTATCCAGTGCGTTCAACGGCTGAAAATGGTATTACTGGGTATAATCATTATTTGGTGCAAGTTGATGCAACGGACACTTCTCGAAATCCGGTAATTACAGCGAAAGCTACATCACCCGAGGTGAGCATAAAGATAACTCAGCCCTCTGCTTCTAAGGATGGCATGGTAGAATGCTGCTATAAGGGTGTGGTGAAGTACTTCGCAGTGAGAAGTAAATAGTTATCAAAAACTATAAAAAGAATGATACGCAGGAAAGTTTTCTTATTGACCGCCATCGCTATGATGGCTATAGCGAGCGGAAGTGTGTATGCCCAGAGCGGATTGGAAGCTGTAGGCCCTGTTCCCAACACCATGCAATTGGAGTGGCAGCGGATGGAGCAGTATGCCTTCATCCATTTCTCGATAAACACTTATACCGACCAGGAGTGGGGTGACGGAAGTAACGATCCGAAACTCTTTAACCCCACGGAGTTAGATTGCCGACAGTGGGCGCGGGTATGCAAGGAGTCGGGGCTGAAGGGGGTGATACTTACGGCGAAACATCACGACGGATTCTGCCTGTGGCCGTCGAAGTATACCGAATACTCGGTGAAGAACTCGCCATGGCGCGAGGGACGGGGCGATTTGGTAAGGGAACTGTCGGATGCTTGTCGGGAGTTCGGATTGAAGTTCGGAGTGTATCTCTCGCCGTGGGATCGAAACCGAGCCGATTATGGACGCCCCTCTTACGTGGAATACTTCCGCAACCAGTTGACGGAGCTATTGACCAATTATGGCGACGTGTTTGAAGTATGGTTCGACGGGGCCAACGGTGGATGGGGATATTACGGTGGAGCGAGGGAGAATCGCGTGATAGACCGTGCGACATATTACGATTGGCCGGGAACAATAGAGCTGATACGCAAGCTACAACCGAATGCGATAATATGGAACGAGGCAGGACCTGACATCCGCTGGTGCGGTAATGAGGGAGGTTCTATAGGTGAAACCAACTGGAGCCGATTTGACGCTCATGAGTTTGTGCCGGGTACAGCAGATACGGATGTGCTGCGTTTTGGACGAGAGATGGGAACGGACTGGGTACCGGGCGAGGTGAACGTGTCGATACGTCCTGGATGGTTTTACCATACGTATGAGGACTCAAAAGTAAAGTCACTGTCGCAACTGCTCAACATATACTATAATTCCGTGGGGCGCAACGCTACATGGCTACTCAACTTTCCAATAGACCGCCGCGGACTCATTCATGAGAACGATGTCAAAGCAATGAAGGAACTGAAGGTAACGCTCGACCAGACCTTTGCAGATAATCTTGCACGAAAGACAAAGGCGACAGCCGACAGCGAGCTTAGTTCAAAATACAGCGCGGCAAAAGCCATCGATGGCAAGGCCGACACTTATTGGACGGCAGCAGACGGTAAGAAACCCGTCGCCATCACTCTGAAGTTCAAGAGACCGACAACTGTAAACAGACTGCTCATTCAGGAGTATATACAGCTGGGACAGAGAGTGAAATCATTCAAGGTAGAAGCTCTTGTCAGCAATGCAGCCGTTGACGGACATTTGCCTAAGCAAGAGTGGAAGGAATTGGCTCGCGAGACGACCATCGGATATAAGCGAATACTGAGATTTGGCACGGTGAAGGCGGATGCGCTGCGCATCAGCATAGATGACAGCGATGGCACGCCACTTTTATCTAATGTAGAGTTATACAATGCTCCGCAGATTCTCCATGCTCCGGCAGTGACGAGAGGTAAGGATGGCGAGGTGGTGATCATTCCATCAGACCATGAGTCGGCGGTATTCTACACGCTTGATGGAACGGTACCCACACGTTCGTCGCGGCGATACACTGGTCCTGTACCGACAGAGGGTAGGGTAAGCGTAAAAGCGATTTCCGTCGATGAAACAACTGGCAGGGAGAGTGCCATAAGTGCGGAGTCATTTGATATCTCACACAAGAAGTGGGCAGTAATCTCTGCCGACCGTAATGCAGTATGGGCTATTGACGGTAATCACGGCAGCAACTGGCATCAGCGCGGAGCGATGCCTGCTGACTTGACGATTGACCTCGGCGAGAAAGTGGAGATGCGCGGCTTCCGCTATCTGCCCGACCAAAGCGCCCTTTTCGCCTCAGGCTTCATCACATTTTATGAATTTTACGTATCTGACAACGGCAGTAACTGGCGGAAAGTGACTGAAGGCGAATTCTCTAACATCCGCAATAACCCCGCAGCGTGGCATACCGTGGAGTTCGCCCCGGTGAAAGCCCGTTATGTGAGGCTGAGAGCCAAGGCGAACAGTAGTAATGACAATGTGGCGGGATATTCGGAATTTGATATCATAACGAATTAATGAAAAATAAATATGAGAAAATTTTGTTTTTTACTCTGTTTGCTGGCAGGGACAAGTGAAGCGGCCACTTATACAGTGAAAGTGGGGCAAGGACAAGTCAAGGTGGAATGGTATGCCGACGGTGTGGTGCGAGTGGTGAAGACACCTACTACGGCGGAGTTTGTAAGGAAAAGCCTCGCAGTGACTGCCGCTCCGAAGGACATTAAAGTCAAGGTAAAGGAGACGCAGGACACACTGTTCCTCTCGGACAGCCGCATACAGATTGCAGTGGCAAAACACAGTGGTGAGATTGTTTATCGCATGGCGAAGCGTGCAGAGATTGTTAGGGAAGCATCGGAAGCAGTGTTCACTTCGGTAGATGACGCTGGGCGTAAGTCGTGGAAAGTGAAGCAGGGATTCAGGTTAGAGAAAGACGAGGCTATATATGGTCTCGGCATATTGCAAAACGGAAAGATGTCACAGCGGGGAGTAAACAGACAGTTGCGACCGGGAAATACAGAGGACGGTGTGCTGTTCTTCCAGTCGGAAAAAGGATACGGAATATATTGGGATAATTATTCGCCTACAAATATTTCTGATAAAGGCACTGAAGTTGCTTTCTCGTCGGAAGTGGGCGATGCCGTAGACTATTATTTTATATATGGAGGTAATGCCGATGGAGTGGTGTCGGGCGTTCGTGAACTTACGGGCGATGTACCAATGCTGCCACTGTGGTCGTATGGATTTATGCAGAGCCGTGAGAGATATAAAAGTCAGCAGGAATTGCTTGATGTGCTTCATCGTTATCGTAAGGATGGAGTACCGATAGACTGTATGATTCAGGACTGGCAGTATTGGGGAAACAACTATCTGTGGAACGCTATGGAGTTTATGAGCGAGTCGTTTCCAAATCCTAAGGCGATGATTGACGAGGTCCATGCACAGAATGCTAAATGTATGATTTCTATTTGGTCGTCGTTTGGACCGATGACGAAGCCTTACCGCCAGCTTGATGAGAAAGGACTGTTGTTTGACATAAAGACATGGCCGCAGTCGGGCATCAGTCATCAGTGGCCTCCACGTCAGGATTATCCGAGTGGTGTAAGGGTGTATAACTGCTATTCTTCGGAAGCTCGTGATATATATTGGGAGAATCTGAAGCGCATCTACGATCTTGGAATGGACGGCTGGTGGATGGACAGTACAGAACCTGACCACTTCAATTGGCAACCAGCGGATTTCGACCGACAGACAGGTATGGGCAGCTATCGCAGTGTGTTGTGCGCCTTTCCGCTGATGACCGTTGGCGGTGTGTACGACCATCAGCGTGCTGAGAGCGACAGTTCACGTGTGTTTATACTTACTCGTTCATGCACCTTTGGTCAGCAGCGTTATGGTGCTAATGTGTGGAGCGGCGATGTAGTGTCTACATGGGATATGCTTAGAAAGCAGGTTCCCGCAGGGTTGAATTTTTCACTTACCGGCAATCCTAATTTTAATTCTGACCTCGGTGGATTTTTCGCCGGTTCATACAACCGTTCGTGGAAAGGTAAGCCTGCCTACGAGAATCCCGCCTATCATGAGCTTTATGCCCGTTGGACACAGCAGGGAGTGTTTACTCCAATGATGCGCAGTCATGGTGCAGACGTACCTCGCGAGTTGTATTATTATGGTAAGGCAGGCGAACCTGTTTATGATGCCCTCCTAGGAGCGATAAAGTTGCGTTATCGTCTCTTGCCTTATGTTTATAGCACGTCATGGAGCGTGAGTAAGCGGCGTGATACGTTTATGCGTGCCTTGGTGATGGACTTCCCTACTGACACAAAGGCTAAGAGTCTCAACGATGAGTATATGTTCGGTCGCGCCATCCTTGCCACTCCTATACTCAATGCGCAGTACACGCCGGAGGTTGTTCGCCACGATGCCGATGCTAATGCGGGATGGGACAAAAATACGGGGAGGACCCAAATGAATGCAATGGAAAATGTGGATTTCAGCCATCCCTCGGAGCATACAGTCTATCTGCCCGCCGGCAGCCGATGGTATTATTTCCATAACGACAAGGTATACGATGGAGGTCAGGACGTGAAACTTGAGATTCCGTTCAGCGAGATTCCTTTCTTCATCCGTGGTGGTTCGATATTGCCGATAGGCCCTGATGTACAGTATAGTGGCGAGAAGGTGTGGGATAATCTTGAGATACGTGTTTATCCCGGAGCTAATGCCGAGTTTACGCTATATGAAGATCGTGGTGACGGCTATGACTATGAACAGGGCAAATACAGCGAGATTCCCATGACATGGAACAACCGCACACGCACGCTCACGATACACAACCGCCGAGGTTCATTCCGTGGCATGACTGCTAAGAAAACATTCAGGGTGACGTTGCCGGATAGTAAACAAAAGACGGTAGATTACAATGGCAAGAAAATCGCTATAAAGCTATAACAAGTGAAGTTAACGATATAAGAAAATATGAGAAGATTTTTTTATTTCAAATTGCTATTTATGGCAATTATGCTGCTGGTTGGCACTGATGCGGTCGCAACGAACAAGACACTGACACGCAACGGACAACCGGCTTGCGAGAGTTTTAATGACAACTGGCGTTTCTGCCGCTATGGCCTACAGCCTGATGGAGGGCGAATTGATGAACCTAAGGGACTGGAAAAGCCGGCTTTTGATGACAGTCGATGGAGGAAATTGGAGTTGCCACACGATTGGGCTATCGAAGGACCGTTCCGTATAGAACTGGCGGGAGAGATGGGAAAACTGCCTTACAAGGCCATCGGATGGTATAGGAAGAATTTCACTTTAGACAAGAGCGATGCAGGACGGAGGATATATATTGACTTTGATGGTGCGATGTGTTATACCGAGGTATGGGTGAATGGGACGTTCGTGGGCGAATGGCCGTATGGATACAATTCATTCCGTTTCGACCTTACGCCATACGTGAAGTTCGGCGAAGACAATCTTATAGCCGTGAAATTGAACACAGAGAAGTTTGACTCTCGCTGGTATTCGGGAGCGGGAATCTACCGCAACGTATGGTTGACGAAGACCGAACAGGTGCATGTCGGGCATTGGGGGACATTCGTGACTACTCCTGAGGTGAGCACCGTTGCGGCGAAGGTGAATGTAGAGACAACAATAGAAAACCATACATCGGTGGTGAAGACTGTCAGTGTGGAAACAAGCATATATGTTTTGGATGCTGATGACCGTCTGCGTGGCAGGGCGGCACGATTGGAGAATAAAGAAGTGGCGGTGAGAGCTAACGGCAGCATGAAAGTGAACATCGGAGGCGAGATAAAGAGTCCCAAGTTATGGGAAGTGGACTCGCCCAACCGCTATGCGGCTGTCACACGATTATATACAGACGGAAAGCTGATTGACGAATACCGCACCGCCTTTGGCGTGCGTACCATTGAGTTTACGGCTCGCGACGGGTTTAAACTCAACGGAAAGGTGACGGTGATAAAGGGCACGTGCAACCACCACGACCTTGGGGCTCTGGGCGCAGCGTTTAATCTGAGTGCGCTGAAACGACAGTTCCGCATACTGCGCGAGATGGGGGACAACGCTCTACGATGCTCGCATAATCCGCCGGCTCCGGAGTTTTTGCATTTGGCAGACAAGATGGGATTTCTCGTGATGGACGAAGCCTTCGACGCATGGGCGGCAGGCAAGCGTAAAAGTGATTACGCCCGTATGTATGAGCAGTGGCATGAAAAGGATTTGAAGGCGATGATACATCGAGACCGCAACCATCCATGTGTCGTGCTGTGGTCGATAGGCAACGAGGTGATAGAGCAGCGCGGGGTGGAGATAACGAAACACCTTGCCGACATCGCCCGCCGCGAAGATTCGACCCGTCCGCTGACTGCGGGATATAACGACCCTGACGGAGCGCGTGACGTGGGAGCACCGCTGTCGCTCGACGTGATGGGAATAAACTATTTCTACGGCGGGCAGGAGCGATTTGAGAAAGACCCACGATACAAGGATATGCCGACACTGTGCGCAGAGACTTCGTCACAGGTAAGCACTCGTGGTTTTTACACTTTTAATTACGATCGCGATGCATTGCAGAACTATCAGATTTCGTCTTACGACTACCGTCACAAGGGACAGCTGAACACGGGATGGATGTGTCCGCCCGACGCTATGTTCCGCATGTTTGAGGAGAAGCCTCACCTGATGGGTGAGTTTGTGTGGACGGGATTTGACTATTTGGGTGAGCCTACGCCGTATAATTCTGACGAGACGGTATTGACCAACTATCGCCATGACAAGGCGAAGCAGGCTGAGGTGGCTAAGGAACTGGAGGAACTGAGAAAAAAGACTCCGCCATCACGCAGCAGTTACTTCGGCATTGTGGACTTGGCGGGATTTCCGAAAGACCGATATTATCTCTATCAGTCGCACTGGCGGCCTGACTATCCGATGGCTCACATCCTGCCTCACTGGACTTGGCCAGAGAGAGTGGGGCAAAAAGTTCCGGTGCATGTATATACATCGGGGGATGAGGCGGAGCTGTTCCTAAACGGCAAGAGCCTCGGACGCAAGAAGAAGGTGGCGCGACAAGATTATCGACTGGTGTGGCATGACGTGGCGTACGAGCCGGGCGAGATAAAGGTGGTTGCATATAAGGACGGCAAGGAGTGGGCGACGGCTGTGCAGCGCACAGCATTGGAAGCTGCCACTCTGCAACTCTCTGCTGATCGCAACAAGATAACATGTGATGGCAAGGATCTCGCTTTCATCACGCTGAAGGTCTGCGATGCGCAGGGTACACTTGTGCCACGAAGCGATGCGACGGTGAAGTTCTCTGTGGAGGGACCTGCTGAAATCATCGCCACCGACAATGGTGACGCCACGTCGTTTGAGTCGTTTCAGTCACCGCAGCGCAAGGCGTTTAACGGAATGGCGCTCGCAATAGTACGGACAAAGAAAGGCGAGACGGGAACAATCCGAGTGAAAGCCGAAAGTAACGGATTGCAGGCTGGCGAGGTGATAATAAAATCGAGGAAGTAAGCGGGGGCATAAAGACGATATTCCGCAATCAAAAAGAATACGAAATAACAGTTTATTATTAAGCACTATGAAAATAAAGAATATATTTCTGCTATGTCTTCTCGGCTCGGCAATGCCGGTTGATGCTGCCGCCAATAAGGTGGAGATAAAACGTGAGGGCGGAAATATCGTAATGCTTCCGATGAACGACAACGCAATCAGAATACAAGTGGCCGGCTCGGTTGGTGTGCAGCCCGATGAACTGATATATGTGAACAAAGTGGAAAACGTGAAATATTCTGTCTGTGAACGTGGTGGCACGACTACGTTGAAAGTTAAGAATATGACGGCCGTATATGACGCTGCCACCGATGCCATTGCATTCACCGATGCGAAGGGGAAGGTGTTGCTCAAAGAAATCTCCCACGGACGAACAATGAGAGAATCGGAGGTGCAAGGAGAAGCAACCACCGCTGTCGCTCAGCGATTCTTCTCGCCTGCAGACGAATATCTTTTCGGTACGGGACAGTTTCAGGATGGATATGTCAATGTGCGCGGTCTTTCTCGTCGGCTCACTCAGGTGAATACCCAGATTTCCATCCCGTTCGTTTTGTCGAACAAAGGCTACGCTCTGCTGTGGAACAACTACGGTCTCACGGAGTTCAATCCCGCCTCTCAGTCTAAGGTTCTGAATCCTGTGGAATGCATGGGCAAGACAATCACCGTCGATGTCACCTCCACCAAAGGCAACAAGAAAGAGACGCGCAACATCAACGCTTTTGAGGCGGAGATAGAGGTGGCGGAAACAGGAGAATATTCCATACTGATGGATGTTGGCCAGAGGATGGCACGCAAACATAAGGTAATTATAGACGGCAAGACTATGGTGGATATCAACAATCTGTGGCTGCCGCCCACAACATCTTTCATGACCCGACTCACGAAGGGTCGTCACAAGGTGGTGGTCGAGGGTGAGAAGCGCGACAAGCCTACTGTATACTGGAGAAAGAACATCAATGAAACGGAATTGCGATCGCCAGTATCCACCGGCATCGACTACACGGTGTTCGCAGGCAGTCCCGATGAGGTGATAGCCAGTTACCGACAGCTCTCGGGCAATGCTCCGATGATGCCGTTATGGGCGATGGGCTACATCCACTGCCGCGAGCGATACAAGACGCAGCAGGAGTTGCTGGAGAATGCCAAGGAATTTCGTAAGCGCGACATCCCTATCGACATGATTGTACAGGACTGGCAATACTGGGGAAAATACGGTTGGAACGCCATGCGATTTGATGAAGAGAATTATCCCGATCCGGCACAAATGGTGAGGGAGTTGCACAATGAGAATATCCGATTGATGATTTCCGTTTGGGCGAAAGTGGACGAGGAATCGGCTGTCGGAGCGAAAGCAAAAGAGCTGGGATATCTGTTGCCAGGAATAGACTGGGTGGACTTCTTCAATTCCAAGGCTGCCGACTACTACTGGGCGAATTTCAGTAACGGACTGCTCAAACCATACGGTATCGATGCATGGTGGCAGGACGCCACTGAACCAGAGAACGATGACCTGCAGGGACGGCGGATAAACAACCAGCAGTGGCCGGGTGAGGTGTACCGTAATGCGTTCCCGATGTTTGTCAACCGCACTGTGTTCACCGGACTGAGAAAGGATGCTCCCGAGAAGCGAGTGATGATACTCACTCGTAGCGGATTTCCCGGACTACAGCGTTATGCCGCTGCTACATGGTCGGGCGACGTTGGTCACGATTGGGAGACTCTGCGCCGACAAATAGCGGGCGGACTAGGACAGATGGCAGCCGGACTGCCTTGGTGGACTTTTGATGCGGGAGGATTTTTCCGTCCGTGGAACCAATACGAAAGCCCGGAGTATCACGAGATGTTTCTGCGCTGGCTTCAGGTGGGAGCATTTCTGCCGCTGATGCGAGTGCACGGATATATGAGCGACACCGAGCCATGGCGTTACGGCGAGCTGGTGGAGAGGGTAGCTCGAAAATACATCACCCTTCGTTATTCGCTCATGCCTTACATTTATAGCAATGCCGCTCGCGTCACCAACGAAGGTTACACCATTATGCGACCGTTGGTGATGGACTTCCCCGATGATGAGCATGCGCTGCAACAGAAGTACGAATATATGTTTGGCTCGTCGTTGCTTGTTTCTCCAATAGTTGAGCCAAACGTCAATAGCTGGACGACTTATCTCCCTAAGTCCTCCGACTGGTATGACTTCCGCACCGGCAAGCGTTACTCCGGCGGCACATCTGTGACAACCACTGAGAGCATTGAGACGATGCCCGTCTTCGTCCGATCCGGCTCCATTATCCTTATGGCTCAAGGCAAGCGTTATGCCGCCGACAAGTCAGCCGCTCCGCTTACCATTCGCATCTATCCTGGCAGAGACTGCACCTTCTCATTCTACGAAGATGATGGAGAAACCTACAACTGCGAGCGCGGCGAACGCTCCCTCATCCAGTTCACGTGGAGTGAGTCCAAGCAGCAGCTCACCATCGCCAAGCGTGAAGGACAGTATAAGGGAATGCCCGAAAACCGGACGTTCATAGTGATGTTCCCCGACGGACAGCAGAAGGCAGTGAAGTATTTTGGGAAAAAAACAATAATGAGAAAAAACAATAACATTATAATAATATGATTAACAAGAAACTGATAACAACCGTTCTCTGCCTTTGTCCGGCTTTCGTCAGCATGACCCATGCTCAGGACAAACTCTATCCCGAACTCTTTCCGCTGAGTGATGTGCAACTGCTTGACGGACCATTTAAACATGCCCAAGATCTCAACCGCAGCGTACTACTGGAATATGACGTTGACAGACTATTGGCTCCGTTCCTCATCGAGGCCGGATTGAAACCTAAAGCTGAAAAATTCCCCAACTGGCCGGGGCTGGATGGCCATGTGGCTGGTCACTATCTCTCCGCCATGGCGATGAACTACAGAGCCGGAGATGGCGAGGAGTTCAAGCGGAGGATGGAATATATGCTCAGCGAACTGTACAAATGCCAGCAAGCCAATGGTGACGGATACATTGGCGGTATTCCCAATGGTAAGGCGGGATGGAAGGAGATAAAGAAAGGAAATGTTGGCATAATATGGAAATATTGGGCTCCTTGGTACAATCTCCACAAACTCTATGCCGGACTACGCGATGCATGGCTCTATGCCGATAGTGAATTGGCAAAGAAGATGTTCTTGGATTACTGTGACTGGGGAATCGGTGTAATTAGCGGTCTCAACGATGAACAGATGGAGCAGATGCTTAACAATGAGTTTGGCGGTATGAACGAAGTGTTTGCCGATGCATATCAAATCTCGGGCGACACGAAATATCTCGATGCGGCGAAGCGATTTTCTCATAAATGGCTGTTTGAGAGCATGCGTGACGGAAAAGATAATCTCGACAATAAGCACGCCAACACCCAGGTGCCGAAAGCTGTCGGCTATCAGCGTGTAGCAGAACTGAGTGTCCAAGCGAAGCGCAGCGGCGATGCGGTAGACTACACTCGTGCGGCCTATTTCTTTTGGCAGACGGTCACAGCCAACCGATCACTCGCTTTCGGCGGCAACAGCCGTCGCGAACATTTCCCTGACGATGCTGATTATCTGAGTTATGTAGATGACCGCGAGGGACCGGAGTCATGCAACACCTACAATATGCTTCGGCTCACTGAAGGATTATTCAGAAAGGATCCTAAAGCAGCTTATGCCGATTTTTATGAACGCGCCTTGTTCAACCACATTCTTTCCACCCAGCATCCTGTTCACGGCGGATATGTCTATTTCACTCCCGCTCGTCCCGCCCACTACCGTGTTTACTCCGCTCCTAACGAGGCGATGTGGTGTTGCGTGGGTACCGGTATGGAAAACCATGGTAAGTATGGCGAGTTTATTTACGCCCACACTGGAGATTCGCTCTATGTCAACCTCTTCATCTCCTCGCGACTCGAATGGAAGAAGCGGAGGATCAGTCTAACACAGACTACTTCGTTTCCTAATGAAGGCAAAACGTGTCTCACCATCACAGCGAAGAAAAGCACGAAATTTCCATTGTTCGTACGTAAGCCGGGCTGGGTGGGCGATGGTAAGGTAATTATCACCGTCAACGGGAAAAGTATTGAGACAACAACCGCTGCCAACAGCTATTATACGATTAACAGAAAGTGGAAGAACGGCGATGTTGTGGAGGTGCAGATGCCGATGAATATACGTATTGAAGAATTGAAGCATCATCCCGAATACATAGCCATTATGCGTGGACCAATACTCCTGGGAGCTAACGTTGGGAAAGAAAACCTCAACGGTCTTGTTGCCAGCGACCACCGTTGGGGGCACATAGCTCACGGTCCGTTAGTATCTCTGTTCGACACACCGATGATTATCGGTGACAGAGAGAAAATTCTTCAGAAACTAAGTCAGATGAAACCCGTGGCAGGCAAGCCATGTACATTCACTGTGCCGGGTCTTTTTGAGGATAAGTATGCCGAGCTTGAGCTTCAGCCTTTCGCCTCTCTCCACGACTGCCGATATATGATATATTGGTTATCAATGTCCGACAGCCAATACCGCAGCTATCAAGCGGAGAAGAAGGATGCAGAAAAGAAGCGATTGCAACTAGACGCAAGAACGGTGGATATGGTGACCTGTGGTGAGCAACAGCCGGAGATTGACCACAATGTGAAGAGCAACCGATCTGGTACAGGCAATACTCATGGAGCCGCATGGCGCAAAGCCAATAACGATGGATATTTTACCTATGAGTTATCTACCAACGGCAAGGCCACCCTTTCGCTCTGTGTCACTTACTGGGGAAATGAAAACGGTAACTGTCGGTTCTCCATCCTTATTAACGATCAGCTCCTCACCAACGAAAATCTGCAAAACAAATGGAACTCTGACAAGTTTATGACTGTAGAGTACCCCATACCTACTCAGATGCTCAAAGGCAAACAGCAAGTGAGTGTCACATTCAAGTCGCAGAAGGGTACTACTGCCGGACCTATTTACAGCCTGCGCCTGCTAAACCAACAATGGGAATAAAGTATTAGATACAGAGATAGCGCCAGTAAACGGTGTGAAAGACATCTATTTTGTATGTCGCGGCAAAGCTCTGAAAGACATCATGTTTTTTGACTATTGGACATTCTCGGAATAAAGATGACACTAATGATAGGATTTCATATTTTTGCACACACTGAATATAAATATAAGTATAGAACCTATGAATTAAAGTATTTATTAAAATCTATAAGTAGATGTTGAAAATTAGTTTAAATCGAATATTTTTCATGGCTTTGCGTAACCTCATAAATACATATAGCTATCGCAAAGATCAAAGTTTTCCAATTGACAGAGGCGCAACGTCTGGAATTGGAAAAAGGTTTCCGTGCTGGCAAGAGCCATACATACCGTATGCCTTGCCGCGCAATTCTTTTGAAATCACAGGATCTGAAATCAGAGGATGTCGGCTCGCAAACGGAAATGACACTTGTATCTGTAAATGCTTGGGTGAAACGCTTCGAGTCAGAAGGAATTGCAGGTTTGGAAACACGTCCAGGACGTGGGCGAAAGCCAATAATGGACTGCTTGGACAAAGAAGCGGTTCGCAAAGCCATCGAGCAGAGCAGGCAGAGCGTGAAGAAAGCCAAGGAATCCTGGCAGCAGGCCTCCGGAAAGGAAGCGAGCGAGAGTACGTTCCGAGCTTTTTTATCCGCATTGGCACGAGATATAGACGTATAAGAAAACGTTCCAAGGGAAAGCCCTCGCCGCAGCTCTATGCGTACAAGATCGCACATCTCAACATAGTCGAGACGCTGTGGCGCATACTCAAAGGTAAATGGCTCAGACAGGCGGACTATGTATCCACGGACTCCCTGTTCTATGCTACAAACAGAGCATTGGCGGCAGTCGGGGATGAACTCATTATCAATTTTACCCATGCGGCTTAGTATAATTTAATTTTTACAACTTACTTATTATTCTTGATATGAAGCGAATAAACTTATCTTTTCTTATGTTCGTGATAGCGGTAACTGTTATGGCCGACGACACTGTCGTTTCACCCGACGGCAGATTGAACGTATGTGTAAACAACAAAAATGGTATGCCGGTATATTCTGTGAGTTACGACGGAAAGTTTGTGCTGACAGAGTCCCGTTTAGGTCTTGTTGCCAATTATGCCGATTTCTCGAAAAACTTGAAATTGAAAGATGTACAGCGTGAGGATAATGTAGTGAAAGACTACTATATGATTAACACCAAGCAGAATAAATTTCATTACGTATCAAATAAGATGGATCTTATTTTTGAGAACAAGGATGGACATTGCATGACTGTCGCTTTCTGTGTGGCCAACAATAGCGTGGCTTTCCGCTACGAGCTTCAAAAGCCCAACAATGAGAAAGGTATTCCGCTGAGTGCCGTCATTCTTAAAGAAACGACGTCTTTCCGACTGGCAGAAGCTGCCACAAGTTTCCTCTGCCAGCAGAGCCTACCAATGGTTGGTTTTGCTAGAACAAAACCATCTTACGAGGAAACCTACGAAGCAGATGTTCCTGTGGCACAGCGCAAATCAAACAGTAAGCAAGGATTCACATTCCCTTGCCTGTTTCGCATCCCGGATGGAGATATCAACTATTGGGCGTTGGTGAGCGAAACTGGAGTGACAAGCAATTATTGCGGCTCACGATTGAGTGATTACAATCAAGAAACGGGATATAGCCTGCTGTTCCCACAAGAAGGCGAGAACAATGGAATAGGAAGCGTAACACCGGCGGTACCTGTTCCGTCAGCAACACCATGGCGTACCATTACGGTGGGAAATTCTCTGAAGCCGATTGTTGAGACAACGGTTCAATTTGATGTCCTTGACCCACTTTATGAAACAAAGTATGATTATAAACCAGGACGATATACTTGGAGCTGGATTCTTTGGGGAGACAGTTCGATGAACTGGGACGATCAGGTGAAATTTGTCGACCTTGCATCAGTGATGGGATATGAGTATATTCTCGTTGACGCTTTATGGGATTCACGCATTGGCTATGAGGGCATTGAACGTCTGGCAAAATATGCGAAAGGCAAGAATGTGGAGCTACTGCTTTGGTATAACAGCAATGGAGCGGTGAACGACGCTCCACAAGGTCCACACGGTGTGATGAATAACTGCATAGCCCGCAAGCGTGATATGAAATGGATGCAGAAGATTGGCGTGAAAGGTATTAAGGTTGATTTCTTTGGCGGTGACAAGCAGCAGACGATGCAGCTTTATGAAGAGATACTGAGCGATGCCAATGAATACGGCTTGCAGGTTATATTCCATGGCTGCACTCTTCCAAGAGGTTGGGAAAGACTTTATCCCAATTTTGTGGCAAGTGAGGCGGCTCTTGCCTCAGAGAACATGAATTTCACCAATAGGTTTTCACGTTCAGAAGGTTTTGATATGACGCTGCATCCTTTTTGCCGAAATGCTGTTGCCAGCTTCGACTGGGGAGGAGTGTTTATGAATAAGCGTTTCAGCAAGAACAATAAGAGTCGGCATCCGAGATACACGTCGGATATCTTTGAATTGGCTACAGCAATCACCAACCAGACTAACGTAAACTGTGTCGCTATAATGCCAAATAACCTTGAAGATATGCCACAGCATGTTCTGGATTTTGCGCGCAATATCCCTACCACTTGGCAGGAGACGCAATTCATTGACGGATATCCCACAAAGTATTGTATCATAGCCCGCAAGCATGATGGACATTGGTATATAGGGGGACTGAATGGCACAGACCATCCCATGACCTTGACCGTAAATCTCCCGATGCTTGCCGGAAAGATAGTAAAGTATTATGTTGACAAGCCGCGCCGTATCATAAAGCAAGAAGACAAAGAGAATGTTGACAGTTATGCCTCCGAATTGACAAGTCTGAAAATAGACAAGAGTGGCAATGCGAAAGTTACCTTGCAACCGTTGGGTGGTATAATTATTGTCGAATAAAATTAGAAAGTTTTCTACATTATTTATCAGAGACAATGGATGTTCTCGGAATAAAGACGACACTAATGATGGAATTTCATATTTTTGTACACGCTGAATATAAAAATAGCATAGAACCATGAAAATTAAAGAATTTATTAAAATCTATAACATGAAACAGCTTAAACTATATGTTTGCTGTGGTTTGTTGGCTTTTAGTCTGATGTGCAAGGCACAAACAACTACGGGAGGCGACAACATTGACCTGTCTGGTCAGTGGAGATTGGCCTTAGACTATAACAATCAAGGATTGCAGAATGAATGGTATAAATACTATTCGCAATGGGATAGTATGTCGCTTCCAGGTACTACTGATGAGGCCAAAAAGGGGCGACCGGAGTCGAAGCGTAAGTATGCCTACCGTGGATATGCTTGGTATGAAAAAGAGGTGACTATTCCAGAAAATTGGAGAGGGAAACGTGTGATGTTCTCAATTGAGCGCGCTAAGGGGTCAATGGTCTGGTTTGATGGACAATACATCGGCTGTGACTCCACTTATATCTGTGAACAGAAATTTTTGCTGTCCAATGAGGCGGTTCCAGGTAAACATAAACTGACTGTGCGTATTTATAATGGAAATGATAAGAAATTATTGCCGCCTGTATCCATAGGCCATCAGTCCAACGATGGTACTGCCACCAACTGGAATGGTATGCTCGGTAAGATTCAACTCTGTGCTTATGAGGATATTTGGGTAGATCAAGTACAACTTTATCCCGATATTGACACGAAGACAGTGAAGGTGAAATGTGTCTTTGATGGTGTGACTGACAGACAGTGGGAAGGTACAGTTCGTTTATGCGCCAACCTCTGGAATGCAGGTAGTCAGAAACATACGATTCCAGAGAAAACTTTTCACGTTAAAGGGGTGTCGAACACTGATACGGTGCGTGAATTTATTTATCCCATGGGACAAGATGTGCACTTGTGGAGCGAATGGAATCCGGCACTCTATAAATTGACGATGAGTAGTGAGCTTAAGAGCGGTGAGGATGTGATGGCTGATCATCGTCAACTAAACTTCGGCATGCGTAAATTTGCCACAAATGGTAAACAGTTTACCATTAATGGGACTCCAACCTTTCTGCGTGGAAAACACGATGGACAAGTCTTTCCTCACCAAGGTTATGCTCCTATGAATGTAGATGAATGGGTTAAGATTCTACGATTACTTAAAGATTGGGGAATCAACCACATCCGTTGCCACACTTGGTGCCCACCGGAAGCTTGCTTCACTGCTTGCGACATTGTAGGTATCTATATGCTCCCTGAACTTCCTCATTGGGGCAGCGTAGGTCGTAAGGCGAAAGTCGTTCAGGGAGATGTGGAGCAGAAACTGGAAGTTTATGACAACACTACTACTTATTTAATAGGAGAGGGCAGAAGACTGCTTGATCAGTTTGGTAACCACGCCTCGTTCGTTATGTTCGAAATTGGCAATGAACTAGGTGGCGATCGGCAAGAGTTGCAAAAAATCATCACGGGTTTTCGTGCTCATGACCCTCGTAAACTTTATGCAGCAGGTAGTAACAATTTCCTGACCAGACCCCAACAGCAAGAGGGGGATGATTACTGGTCTAGCACACTCACAGGTGGAAGATATGGAGCGGGCGTATACACGGACTGTGAAGGCTATGAGGTCCGTGCTTCTTTCCCACAATCTAAGTTTGGTCATATGAACAACTATCTTCGGGGTACAGACTATGATTTCTCTGCTGGAAATTCACACTCTACAATTCCTGTGATTGGTCATGAAACGGGGCAATATCAGATGTATCCAGATACATCAGAGATTCATCTTTATACGGGGGTAACCACCTTGAATAACTTTATAGAGTATCAAAAGCGTTTGGATAAAGCGGGTTTGGGTGATTTGAGCCATAAATATTTTAAAGCTTCGGGCGCTTTGGCTGCTCTCTGCTATCGTGAGGAAATTGAGTCAGCTCTTCGAACCAAAGACTATGGTGGTTTTCAATTACTCGATTTACAGGACTTCCCGGGCCAAGGTTGTGCTTTGGTGGGTGTACTGAATGCCTATTTCAAACCCAAGGGCGTGATTTCTCAAAAGGAATGGCATCAGTTCTGTTCCGAAGTAGTACCTCTTTTGCGTTATCCTGAATTTACGCTTACGAACAACGACACATTTGAGGGACGTGTGCAAGTAGCTAACTATAGTGCAAAATCTTTGTCTAAGCCTGTGAATTGGTCTATTAAGGATGGACAAGGAAACCTGATTGATAAAGGTTCATTTGGGTTGAAAGATATTCCTCAAGGTAATGTCTTTGACATCGCTACCCTTCGTTATTCCTTGGATGGAATTAATCACGCACAGAAGTTGAATATCACGATTAGTATTGAGGGTACTGAGTATGAGAATACTTATTCTATTTGGGTTTATCCGGCTGATGCAAAAATTAATGAAGGTAAAGTACAGGTCTTCACTTCGTTCAACCCAAAAGCACAAGAAGCTTTGAAGAAAGGTAAGAAGGTTTTGATTTTGCCTACTCCTGAGGTGCTTCCTACCAGTGTAGATGGGGCTTTTCAGAGTGATTTCTGGAACTATAATATGTTCAAGAAATATGGGAATGTGGGTACCATGGGAATCTTGACTGATGATGAACATCCTGTATTTGCAGACTTCCCTACAGAATATCACAGCAATTGGCAGTGGTTCCGTCTGTTGCGTTACGGTCGTCCTATCGACATGGCTTCATTGCCTCGTGAGTATCGCCCTATGGTGCAAGTTATCGACAACTTTGTGCTCAACCGTAAGCTCGGTGTACTTTTTGAAGCTCAAGTGGGTAAAGGTAAACTGATGGTCTGTAGTATGGCACTTCAAGATAATATGAAGTATCCTGAAGGTAAGCAGATGTATAGGAGTATCCTGAATTATATGAACTCTAAACAGTTTAATCCTAAACAGATATTGTCTGTAGAACAAATCAAATCAATCATTCACTAACAATTGTAATATAATGAAGAAAAATTTCGTATTGATTACGTTGTTGCTGAGTTTGGCACTTCACTTAGCAGCCAGACCAGCTACACGACAAAAAATTGACTTTAATTTCGATTGGAACTTTTCACTGACTGATAGTCAGAAATATATTCTTACCCCTTTTGATAAAAGTCATTCAGAGTCTGTACAATTACCTCATGATTGGAATGTGAAGCAGGACTTCGATTCCAAATGGGGTGGAGCCACTGCCTATCTCCCAGAAGGCATTGGCTGGTATCAAAAAGAGTTTATACTTCCTGCTAGTACCAGTGGACGGCAAGTGAGCATCGTGTTTGATGGTATCTTCATGCAGAGCGATGTTTATATCAATGGTCATCATTTAGGTCATCGCCCATATGGTTTCTGTAGCATAGTTTACGACCTTACTCCTTATCTGAAAGCACCTGGCGAACTTAACTTCATGGCTGTTCGTGTCAATACTACAGGTGGACGTCCGCGTTGGTATGCGGGCGCTGGAATCTATCGTCATGCTTGGTTGGATGTGACTGAGGATGTGCATGTTGATACTTATGGTACCTACATCACAACCCCTCAGGTGAGCGCTGAGGCAGCGCAAGTGGCTGTGGTAACTACTGTGAAGAATAGCAGCCCTAAAAAACAGTACGTTACCCTTTTGCAAAAAGTCAAAGATGCTACAGGTAAGGTCTTGGCTAAAAGTAGATCTCAAAGAGTGGTGGTAGAAGCAGGTAAAGCTTTTGATGTGAAACAACTCCTTGATTTGGTTCAACCTAAACTTTGGACTCCGGAGTCGCCGACATTATACACGCTAGAAACTTCGGTTAAGGCTGGTGGAAGCACTACTGATGTCTATACTAGCACTTTCGGCATACGTGCCATCGCATTCGATCCCAACCGTGGCTTTTTGCTCAATGGGAAGCAAGTCAAACTGAAAGGTATGTGTTTGCATCATGATGCCGGTGCCATGGGTGTAGCTGTCCCTTTACGTTCATATGAACGTCGATTGGAAATATTGAAAGAGTATGGTGTCAACGCTCTGCGTATGAGTCATAACCAACCTTCTACTGAGTTTTTAGACCTCTGTGATCGCATGGGCTTTTTGGTCATAGATGAGGCTTTTGACAAATGGAAGAGCGGTGATAATTACTATACTCGTCATTTCGATGAATGGTGGCAGAAGGATTTGGGCAACATGATATTACGTGACCGTAACCATCCCTGCATTATTCTTTGGAGCATAGGTAATGAGGTGGGGGAAGCCTGGAGAGAGGGTGAAGAGTATGTGAAGCGTGCTGCCATGCTGCAAGATTTCGTGCATCGGCTAGAACCTAGTAGGAAGGTTACCCTTGCTGCCCAAAATAATCACAAGGAAGCATTTGCAGGGGTGACTGATGTCATAGGATATAACTATCTTGAAGCACGGGCTATCAGCGATCACAAGAAATTTCCTAATCGTTGCTTCCTTATTTCGGAGGAGCTTCCTTACTATCGCGGTGCCGAGGGCAATTTGCGAAGCTATACGCCGCTCAATCCATGGAGTCTGATTGCCGAAAACGACTTCTTTGCCGGTGGCTTTATCTGGCCTGGCGTGGACTATTTGGGTGAAGCAGGTTGGCCTAGTAAGGGCTGGCCTAACGGCTTGTTCGATGTATGTATGTACGAAAAACCTCGTGCGGCCTACCATCGTGCTATGTGGAACAAAACACCGATGGTGCGCATTGCGGTGAAGGATCCTTTTGCCGACATCGATCATGGTCGCGATCTGTGGCAGTGGCCGGCTATTGTTGATCACTGGAACTATCCCAATAAATTCAATGGTCTTGTGATTGAGGTACTTACCACCACCAACTGTGAGGAGGTAGAACTGTATCGCAACGGCAAGTTGATGGGGCGTGAGCGTACGGCTGATTATACCAACAATACCATTGTATGGAACATCCCCTACACGCCCGGAAAGCTCGAAGCGAAGGGCTTTAACAAAGGCAAGGAGGTAGCTTATTGGAAGATTGAAACCGCAGGTAAGCTTGCTACTTTAAAGTTGAAGGCGGATCGTCAGACCATTAAAGCGGATGGTCAAGATTTGAGTCATATAGATCTGACATTAATAGATGATAAAGGAGTGAAAGTGCAGACTGATAATCGAATGATTACTGTGAAGGTGAGTGGTGAGGGACGTTTGGTTGCTTTGGATAGCGGTGATCTGCGTTTAAATAAATTTTATACCAACCAGATAAAATCTTACTTTGGACATGCTCTGCTTACTGTGCAATCTACACGTAAACCTGGTGTAATCCATGCGGAAATTCAAGTAGAGGGTATTGACAAACCATTTGAGGTGGTGATTAGAACTCGCTAATAAATAGAAAAACATATCGCATTAATAGATCTAACAAATATGAAAAATCAACTTTTAAAAAGTGTTTTGACGTTAAGCGCTTTTATGGTTACTATGTCGGTGAGTGCTCAACGGCCGATTATTCAGACCAAATTTACGGCTGACCCTGCACCAATGGTACATAATGATACTGTTTTTCTATATACTACGCATGATGAGGATTACGCACCTGAGGGTTATGCAGGCTTCCGTATGAAGGAATGGCTGCTTTACACCAGCACTGACATGGTGAATTGGACTGATCATGGTAAAGTAGCCAACTTGCATAATTTCACTTGGGCGGCCAAGGAAATTTCCGGTTGGGGTGGCTTTGATAATGGAGCATGGGCTCCACAATGTATTGAGCGAAATGGAAAGTTTTATTTATATTGTCCTCTTCAAGGTCGTGGCATAGGTGTGTTAGTGGGGGATTCTCCTTATGGTCCTTTTAAGGATCCTATTGGGAAGCCGCTTATTAGTGGAAAATATGATAGCATTGATCCTACAGTCTTTATTGATGATGACGGGCAAGCTTATTTGTATTGGGGAAATCCAAATATGTGGTATGCTAAACTTAATGAGGATATGATTAGCTTGAAGGGAGAAATTACGAAAGATACGAATCTCACTAAAGAAAATAGAGGTAATGTGCACTTTCAAGAAGGCCCTTGGATTTATAAAAGAGGTAAACAGTATTATATGGCTTATGCTTCTACTTGCTGTCCTGAGGGGATTGGCTATGCTATGGGTGATACGCCTACTGGACCATGGGTGTTTAAAGGTTATCTCATGAAACCCGATGGCCGCTCTTCGGGCAATCATCCAGGAATTATTGATTATCATGGTAAAACTTATCTCTTTGGATTTAATTATCAATTAAACTATGCCATAACCAATAAGCATCATGAACGTCGTTCGGTTTGTGTGGCCGAAATAGCTTTTAATGCTGATGGTACAATTAATGAGGAACCTTGGTGGATGGAAAACCAAAATCCTTCACCTATCAGAACATTCAATCCATTAAGAAGGGTGGAAGCTGAGACTATGGCTTGGTCGGAAGGCATTAAGACATGTTCTCATGATGATGGAATCTCTATTGTTGCTACTAAAAACGGGGCTTTCATCCAAGTAGCTAATGTGAACTTTGGTAGTAAGGGGGCTTCGGCTTTCAGAGCTTTGGTTGGCGGAGAAAAATCAAAGAATATTTCATTAGAGATTCGATTGGATGATCTTAATGGTAAGTTAGTGAGAAAAATACAGATTCCTCAAAAAACTAAAAGCGGAAAGTATCGTACTATCAAGGCTAATATACCACGCGTCACGGGTGTTCATGATTTATATTTTGTGTTTAATAATATAAAGGGTGAAGATAATTATGCTTACATAGATTATTGGGAGTTTAAATAATTCAATTCTTCTCGTTGCGCCCTCTGCCGTGAAATACTGGCAGGGGGCGCTTGTTTTTTATAATCAATCTGTTTCTGTAGGATTGTTTTCTTTCATATAGGCAGTGGGATACATACCATAGAGCTCTTTGAATGACTTGGAGAAGTAGTTGGGGTCTGAGAAACCGGTGAGGTCGCTCACTTCTGCGATGGAGTGCTTCTTTTCGGCCAGTAAACGTGCGGCAGCCTGCAAACGGATGTTGCGGATAAAGCGACTGGAGGTTTGGTTGGTGAGCTCTTTCAACTTACGATTGAGGTGCACAGTGCTGATGCCTATTTCATCGGCAATCTGCTTCACGGAAATCTCGGTGTTACTCAAATTGTCGTTTACTACTTTTATGATGCGTTCCATTAACTTCTCATCTGGACTTTGTAGGGTAGGGCTTTCGACTTTGTTTCCTATTTCTTGTGTACCGCTAAAACTGTTTTTTAAAGCCAATCTGTTCTGTATGAGGCTCAATATTGTACTACGCAGTATATTGAGGCTAAAAGGTTTGGTTATGTAGGCATCTGCTCCCACTGCAAGTCCTGTGATATTATCTGTTTCACGGGTTTTGGCCGTGAGTAGTATAATGGGAATATGATTGAATTGCAAATGCTGTTTGATATGCTTGCAAAGGCTTATGCCATCCATTTCGGGCATCATGATGTCACTTACTACTAGATTGAATGACTGCTTGTGGAGCAGTTCGATAGCTTCTTTGCCATTGCCGCATGAGGTGAGGTGGAAATCTTCAGCCAATTCACGACAAAGGTATTCATTAATCTCTTCGTCATCTTCCACAATTAATACGTGGTATTTGGTTTTGCTTTTTATGCGTACTACTTCTTTTGCTTCGTTGCTGTAGCTGGTTTCTGATGTAGAGGCGAGACGTTCGTTCGTTTGGTCGCTTATGACTTCGCTTTCAACGTTTTCAGGCCTCTTTTCTGTGATCATATCTTCTTCGGCCAAATGTGATGATTCTAAGGGAAGTGTGATAGTGAAGTGGCATCCCGGTTGGTGCTCTCCATTGTTGTCGGCTTGAATAGTACCATGATGCAACTCGACTAATGAGCGAGTAAGGTTTAGACCGATACCCGTACCGATGGCTGCTCCATTGCTATCTTGTTTGGATTGGAAGAATCGGTCGAAAATCTTTTCTTTGTCTGCTTCAATCAGTCCTTTACCCGTGTCGCGAACCACGATTTGGGCCGATTGAGTGGTTTGTGTCAACTCAATAACGACCTCACCACCTTCGGGTGTGAATTTAAATGCATTGGATAATAAATTGAAGATAATCTTATCGAAATTGGATGGGTCAATCCATAGCTTTAATTGCTCGATATCAGAATGGACAAAACGTAATTTGATGTTCTTTCGCGTAGATAGTTGAATGAAGTTCTCACAAACATCTTCGATAAAGGATACCATTTCGGTCTGCTTAAATAGCAAGTGCATTTGTCCTTTCTCAATCTTACGTACATCTAATAGCTGATTCACCAGGTTGAGTATACGATGTGCATTCCTGTACATCAGACTATAGTTCCGTTTGCGCAATGAAGTATCTTCATCATTCTCTATGAGCTTTTGCAATGGGCTGATTATGAGCGACATGGGCGTTCGTATTTCATGGCTGATGTTGATGAGAAATTGCAATTTGGCTTCCTTCTCTTTTTCTTCTTGGATATAACGCTTGATTTCAAGCTTGGATTGATAACGTTTGTATCCCAACCAAAGTATGATGCCAACTACGATGAATCCGATAAGTATATAAATTGTCCAAGCCCACCAAGAACGCCACCAAGGGGGAAGTACTATGATGTTGAAATTCAGTTCATTGGACTCCACATCGTAATATTGGGCGCGGATACGCAAATGATAGCGTTGGGCGGGTAGATTGTTGAAAGAAATCTTGTAGGCTCCTTTCATCATACTGATCCAGCGGTTACCGTTCAAACTATACTGATAAGTGATGTGCTTGCGTGGAATGGCAAAGTCGAGGGCTGTGAGTTCGAAAGTGAAGTTATTCTCCTTGTGCTTGATGCGATAGTCATGACTGGATATAGGCTGGTTGTAGATATAGAAGTTGCTAAGTGCAATGTTAAAATCCTTGCGGCTGTGCATGATATTGTCGGGATTGAAGTAGGTGATACCATTGATCCCTCCAAACCAAAGCTGTTTTTGTTGGTCAATGAGCGAAGAGTTGCGGCAGAACTCATTGCCTTGCAGACCGTCTGCTGCATAATAGTAGTCTGCCTTGAGGGTGAGTGTGTTAAGGCAGATGAGTCCTTGATTGGTTCCCATCCATAGTTGGTTGTTATTGTCTTCGCGAATGGAGTATATGATCATCCCATTGGGGGCATCGTTGATCGTGATGGTGTCAAGTTTTGTTTGACCTTGGGCACGACGGAACAGACCATCATTGGTTCCCATCCAAAGGTCGCCTTTGTGGTCGGTAGTCATAGCATTGACGATGCTTTGGAGGAAAATGACTGTGATCTTTTGGGTTAGTGCATGTACGGCATAGGCACCATTGTAAGTGCCGATGTAGAGGGTGTCGGTGGCGGAAGCATAATGTAAACAGTTAATCCAGACATTGGTTTGTTGGCTCACTAATGAATCGTGCTGTAGGTCGCCGGTTTTTAAATTGTAACAGAATAGGCCTTTGCCGAGGGTGCCTATCCATAGTTTTTGATGGCGGTCTTCTGCAAAGTCATACACGTCTAGATAGTGTAGGTCTGGATATTGCGTTGATCGCAGGGGGTGGCATTGGCTGGTACGTGGGTCTATCCATCCCATGCCTTGTCCTAAGCTGCCATACCAAATTTGGTTGGTAGAGGAACGATAGAGCGAAGGAATGATGTTGGGTACATTGCTGTTATTACCTGGTACAAGGTGATTTACGGTGCGCCGTTTGTTGTTGAGCTGGTAAATGCCATCATTATCTGTACCTATCCAATAGTTTCCTTGTTCATCTTGGGCTAAGGCAGAGATAGCATTGTTTCCTATGAGATTCTTTTCGTAAGATTTGGAGCCTATGTAGTTGAACTTCTGTTCTTGTCTGGGTACCATCAGTACTCCTTTTTGGTAGATGCCTAACCATAGTGAACCATTCTTATCGCGAAATATGGCATGAATCTTCAGTTTCTCGGGGTTGAGAAAGGGGTATTCTAAAGAGATGCTGCTAATCTTCTGTGTACGGGTGTTGTAGCATTTCAATCCGAAACCATCGGTTCCGATGTAGATTTCTTCGTCATTGTTGGGGTATATAGTATGGATGGGGTGAGTGAAGTTTGGCGTGAGGCAAATGACTTGCTGGGCTTTGGTGTTGAAGGTATATAGTCCATGTTGTTGTGTTCCGAAGAATGCTGTGCCTTGACTGTTACAACAGAGGTTGGTGGAAACGATAGAACTGTTGTTTTCACAGAAATAGGTTTGAACATTATTTTTGTTTGCAGGATTGAAGTGATTGATGCCTTTGTATCGTTGAGTGAACCAGATGGTACCATCGCAGGCTGATCTCATACGTCCGATGCCTTTAATGTTTTCCAAGTTTTGATAGATGGTTTCGTATAGCTGGTCTCCTTCTATATGAAGTTGTACGATTTGATAACCTGAAGCTAATAGTTTTCCATCAGGCAATTCGACAATGGCTGTCACATTTTGGTCGAATGGCTTTCCTGTTTCTTTATTAATCGTTGTGGGGGTGAAGTTGTCGGTTTGGGGCAGGTACATCTGTACGCCTGCATGGGTGCCTACGAACAAGTGGCCTTGGCTATCGACAAATAGGGTGTTCACAAAATTATTACTTAATGAGTGGGCATCTCCTCGATGGTGGAAATAGCTGGTCATTTTGTTGCCATCGAATTTGTTCAATCCATTTTCGGTGGCAATCCAAATCATGCCTTCGTGGTCTTGGCAGATCTGGGTAATCAGACTGCTGGACAGTTCAGATTCGGTTGTATATAATCGAGCTAATTGTGCATAGAGGGTATTGTTGCAGAATCCTAAAAATAATACTATGAACAACAGAATATTTTTTTTCATAAGGAATATTAGTTTTTCGTTAGGTTAATGCTGCAAAAATAAATATTAATGTTGATTCATGCAAGCCTTCTAAGGGTAAATGTCTGCTGTATCTATTCTCCATCCCCTTTTCTGTATTCTATTTTGAGTGTGATGTAATATAAGTACGGATAAATGAATCTTCTGTCGAAGAAGTTTTGTGAGGAATACTCTATTTTTGCTGAAAAAGAAATCATCATTGAAAAAAGAAAAAACCATGAATGGAACAATGAAAATTATTTTTAGTTTATGTTTTTGTGTGTTGGCTTCGCTCCAAGTGATTCGAGCTGGCAATGGGTATGATTTGTTACCCCAATATATAGTATTTAATTCGTCTGCATCTTCTTTGCCATTGGTGAAAAACGGAGTAGCTTCACCTATTTATATAGATGAACAAGATTGGAGGGGCGTACAACATGCAGCATCGGATTTAATCGCAGATGTAAAACGGGTCTCGTCGGCTCAAGCGGAACTCATCCATTCAGTCGATGTGAGTGGGTTGCTCAATCAATCAAACGGACTTACAGGAACTCGCAAGGGTATCATTGTGGGTACCATCGGCAAGAGTCGCATCATTGACCAACTCATTGCCCAAAAGAAGCTGGATGTAAAAGACATCAAAGGCACATGGGAATCGTTTGTGACCACTACGATTGATGGCAATCTTGTAATTGCAGGTAGCGATAAGCGCGGTACCATCTATGGTATTTATGATCTTTGCGAGAAGATGGGCGTATCTCCCTGGTATTGGTGGGCAGATGTGCCGGTAACACAACAAAAAGAAATATATGTGACTGAAGGTCGTTATGTGATGCCTTCTCCGAAAGTGAAATACCGTGGCATCTTTATCAATGATGAACATCCCTCATTTGCCAGCTGGGGACGCGAGAAGTTTGGCGGTCTCAATTCCAAGCTTTACGTACATATGTTTGAACTGCTGCTTAGACTGAAGGCAAATTATCTTTGGCCAGCCATGTGGGCTAATGCTTTCAATGAGGATGATCCCATGAACCCTGTGTTAGCAGATGAATATGGTATCGTGATGGGGACATCGCACCACGAGCCCATGATGCGCGCACACAAAGAATATACCAAGCGTCGCAAAGAAGTAGGTCCATGGGACTATGCCAATAACCGGGAACGCATCGATCAATTCTTTCGCGAAGGTCTGGAACGAAACAAAAAATTTGAAAACATTGTCACCATTGGCATGCGTGGCGATGGTGATTCGCCCATGGGTAAAGGTGATGATGTGGAGAATGTGAGAGTGTTGGAAGAGGTCATCAAAGGGCAACGTGCCATTATCGAGGAGGTATATCAGACCAATCCGGCTGAGGTTCCTCAATTGTGGGCTATCTTCACAGAAGTACAGCGTTACTACGACGCAGGCTTCACAGTGCCCGAAGATGTAACTCTTCTGTTCTGTGATAACAATTGGGGGCAGATTCGTCGGACGGGTCCGAAGGAGGAACTCAAACGTCCCGGTGGCATGGGGTTATACTATCACATTGATATGAATGGGGGACCCGCCAACGATCGATGGGTCAACACCACTACAGTGCCCAAACTGCGCGAACAGCTCAACTTGGCTTATCAATCAGGCATTGACCGTATTTGGATTATTAACGTGGGCGATCTCAAGCCTAAGGAATATCCCATTGATTTCATCATGCGCTATGCTTGGAATCCTGATGCGATAAAAGTGGGAGACGAGGCTTCTTATACGTTGGCTTGGGCAGAAAGTATCTTTGGTAAAAACTATGCAGCTGAGATTGCGGATATTGTAGCAACTTATTCCAACTATCACCTCACACGCAAGGCAGAAGTGCAAAATCCGCTGATATTTAGCCATGTAAACTTCAATGAGAGTGATCGTCAGTTGGCGCAATGGCACCGATTGGTGCGCAGAGCGGAGGTTTTGGAGTATAAACTCCCTGAAGAAGTGCGCGATGCCTATTATCAATTGGTTCTCTATCCGGCTAAAGCTGCGGCAGGTGTGGCAGAAATGTATATTGCAGCAGGTAAAAACAACTTGTATGCCAAACAGCAACGTCTGCAAGCTAATTATTGGTATGAACGTGCTTGTGTGCTTTTTGAACAAGATAGGAAGATGAGTGATTATTATAACCACTGTGTAGCCGACGGAAAATGGAAGTATATGATGAGTGATAACCACATAGGTTACATCAGCTGGCCTATGCCCAAGAAGAATGAACTGCCTCCATTCCAGGTAGTGAAGCCTGCTTCACGGTCAAGTATGGGTGTAGCTTTGGAGGGAAGTGAACAAGCTTATCCCGCTGCCAATGTAGCTACGGCTTCCTTGCCTTTGTTCCAACCCATTGCAGGTAGTGACAGCTATTATATTGATGTCTTTAATCGTGGCAAAGGCGTTTTGGAGGGCAAGGTAGAGGCTGTGCCTTCTGAGTCGTGGATTAAAGTGAATACAGAGAAGTCTGTGGAGGGAATAGACGAAATACGACTGCGGGTGACGATAGACTGGAAGCAACTGCCTGCTGGTCGTCATCAGGGTTGTGTCAATATTCGTCATTCTTCTGCTGTGGTGGATGTGATGGTTGATGCACTCAATTTCCAAATACCTGATCATAGTCAGAAGTTATATGGCGGTAGTGGCGAGTTTTCTATGATGGCTGTTGGTTATAGCCGCATCCATGCTGGCAAGTATGCCCAATGGGTGGAAGCTCCAGGACTTGGTCGTGAACAGAGTTGCATGCTCATCAATAATGTGCTGGCTCCAAGTGCCACATTGAAGAAAGGTTGTTTGCAGAAGATAGATCAACTTCCTTCTATGGAGTATGACTTCTTCCTGCCTGAACCAACCGACTTTAAACTAGCCTTGGGTATTCTGCCCACACAAGACATTAATCCCGCTCGTGGTTTGCGAATGGCTGTATCTATTGATGGTGGTGAACCGGTGATTATAGACATGCGTAAGAACATGAATAATATTTTCAAGGAATATACCCCTGAGAGTTTAAGTCGTTCCAAAAACCTCAAACCACTACCCGAAGTGGACCGTAAGTTTGTACTAGCCGGATATGGCAAGCCACGTCGTTCTGACATTCTCGATGGTTTACGTTGGGTGGATCAGCAAATGGATAGATTGGAGGCTGGAGTTCACACCCTCAAGATCATTATGATAGACCCCGAGTTAGTGCTCGAAAAAATTGTGGTTAATCCCGATAATGCTCACTATAGCTATATGGGGAAACCCAGTGTAGAATTATAAACTTTACCTCAAAAACATATCTTATGAAGAAAATATTTATAACGCTTGGTTTGGTCTGCGCAACCTTTCTGAATGGTTGGGCGCAGCTCAATCCACTTGACTTGGAATTTCATCGTTTGGCTTCGCGCCGTTTTATCTTCTCTAATAATATTCCGCTGTCAGAGTTTGTTCCTGCAGAAATCGTGGCTTTCGAATCTATGCATCCTGCTTTTCTTCCTTCTACCAAGGGTATGGATGAAGCTGAATGTGATAAAAATTTCAAGCCTGTTATCAATAAGGGACAGTTGGTGCTCTCTAATCAGTGTGGACAAACACCTGTTTCTTTCTATGTAGGTTCGGTCAATCCGTTTGCTACTTATGAGGTCGACATCAATCAACTAACGTTGAAGGGAGACAAAGGTGTTAAGGCTGACAGTGTGGAAGTGGGTTTTGAGTTGGCTCGTTTGGGTTTGCAAGATCGTGTACAGCTTGTGGCTCATCGTTCTACTCAAAAGGAGGGTGTGTATTTGCGCATCTATGAAGATGGCAAGTTGGTTCGTCAGGAATGCTATACGGATGATTTGCCAGATGGTCCCTTCAAACTTCGCGCCCAACTCTATGGACATTCGTGGGGCGCTTTTATTGAAGAAAATGGACATACGGATTATATCGGTTATGTATCTGTGAAGAATAACTTCAGTAAGACGATTGATTTTCGTCGTAAGACGGATGCTGCACAAGCTACTTTTAACGTTATCTCCAATTTAAAAGGGTGTTCGGCAGTTGGTGGTGCTCGTTCTTATCTTTCATCTGGTATCGGTCAGGCAGATATCCGTTTGATTTCAAATGAAGACCTTAGCCCTTATATGGACGATAACCGCTTGTGGTTCACTTTTTCATGTCGTGGTATAGATATTTTCCAGTCTGCACAAGGGGTATTGAGTGTGGATCCTTCGGTATTTGATGTTCGTTTTGAAGGTATGATTATGTACGATCATGGTGATGGCTTGCTGCGAAATGACTATGCGTCGCACTTGTTCTATAATCGTCAAACGCAAGAATGGTGTGCCTATGCCTGCGATTTTGGTGGCACCTATAATCGCGATGGACGTTCAGGTACAGGATTAGTGATAGGCACTTCTAAACGTGATCCGCGTCGTGGATTCTCGGTGATGAAAGCCCGCAAGGTGGAGCCTACACATGTGAAACATCACAATGAGGATCCTTGTATCTTCTATGATACCGATGTGAAGAAATGGCGTTTACTCACTAGTGTGTTTAAAAATGGTATTGTATCAGGTACTTTTGAAAGCGATTCTTGGAATGGCATATTTACCCCCGTTGCAGATCCTATTAAGATGAACTCTACAGGTACCTCTATGCAACGCATAGATGGCAAAGTTTATGTTTTCATGGGTGGATTGGGCGAATTGCGTTGCCATTCCTATCCAGACCTTAAGTTGAAAGGTGAATTGAATTTGGATTTACAACCCCATTGGCCGAAACCCGCGCAACGTGTATGGGCCAGTTTGGTTCCTTTGCCAGAGGGATATCCCTATAAATATGTATTGCTGACCATGGACCGTCCAAATTTCCCCGGTACCCCGAAGCCCAACTGGAGTTACGGAGCACTTTACTTCTATGGTGCAAACCCTAAATAATTGAAATAATTATATTTTATAAGATGGGAAATAAAAAACTTATACAGGCTTTAGCGCTGGCTACATTTTTAGGCATTACAACTACGGTCTTAGCACAAATAACAGAACGTCCCCGTCCTGTATCTTGGGAACAGTTGGTGCCAGGTGCCCGATTTATGGATAGATTTCTGCCTATGCAAGGCAGTAGGTTAGTAGCTGATAGTTGGGGGGCTAAAGGGGTCAAGTTAAGATTGGCAGATAATGGAATAGAAAGTCGTATTTGGTCATTTTGGGGTGGAAACATCGTGAAGGCAGACGATGGGAAATACCATCTGATGGTTTGTGGATGGCTTGAAAGCTCACCTGCCGGTCATATGGAATGGTCAAGGTCTTATGTGTTCAATACCGTTAGCGATACTCCGTATGGACCTTTTGAGCTGCGCAATATGATAGGTCGTGGACACAACCCCGAAGTTTATCGTTTGCTTGACGGACGCTATGTACTCTATGTAATCGATGGATGCTATGTGACCGACAACTTGAACGGAAAATGGCAAAAGTCAAAACTCACTTTCGATTCGCGCGACCGCAACATAGTAGAAGGACTATCCAACCTATCGTTTGCGCGTAGGTCAGATGGCTCTTTTCTGATGGTGTGCCGTGGTGGTGGTATTTGGGTGAGTCGAGATGGCTTTCATTTCAGTCAGGTAAGCAATGAATCCGTCTACCCCAAGGTAGATGGTCGCTTTGAAGACCCTGTCGTTTGGAAAGATAGTGTGCAGTATAATTTGATTGTAAATGATTGGTATGGTCGCATAGCTTACTACCTTCGTTCGGCTAATGGTATAGATTGGACAACGGATGCAGGAGAAGCGTATATGCCGGGCATTGCCCGCCATGCAGATGGAAAAAAAGAAGATTGGTTTAAATATGAACGGCCTAAGGTCTTGCAAGATGAATATGGACGTGCTGTACAGGCCAATTTTGCAGTAATTGATACGCTCAAGTTTGCTGATGATGCCTGCGATAACCATAGCTCTAAAAATATAACCATCCCTCTCAATCCCGGTCTTCTGCTCCATGTTGAAGGAAATAAAAAAATCGACCGTATGTCTCGTGACATTCGTGTCAAGGTATCATCCGAAAAACATTTCGCTCCTTACAGCGATTTAGATATTGCTTCGCTCCGTCTGGGAGCTCCAACAGAAGTGGACTATGGACGAGGATGTCTGGTCAAGAAACACGAACGGGTGGGGAATGATTTGATACTTACCTTTGATGGAAAAGGAAATGGACTTACTTCCAACGATTTTGTTCTCAAACTTATAGGAAAGAAGAAAGACGGAAGCATTGCGTATGGCTATGCGCGATTGCCTCAGGCATCGGTTCACTCCCCTTTACTATCTGCTCGTGCTCCTCGTTTGACTGCCGATGGGAACTGCCGGATTACAGTTGAAAATTTTGGTCTTGAAACGGCAGAACCCAGCACCGTTTGCGTGGAATATACCGATGGAAAAGGACGTGGAAAAATGTTGGGTTCTGCTGAAGTGTCCGCTTTGAAACCCTATGAATCAACAGAAGTGTACTTCAAGCCTGCTGTCTCCCTAACGTTAGGAAAGATGCAAGAGTTAGGAAAAGTATCGGTTATTTTGAAGCAAAATCGCAAGGCTATAGGGCGTGCATTTATCACCCCTATCCATGCTCCCCAGATGCTCCAAGAAGCTACTACGTTGACTTCACCGAATGGAAAATTAACGGCTTCGCTTTCCATCCCCACTATTTCAACAGGAAAGTGGGGAATAGCTTCGTTAGCTGTATCTTTCGCACATCAAGGACAAACACCTACTCAGTTGATGTCTGCCATTTCTTTGGGCTTAAAGACTAATCAAAGAGATTTCTCGCGACGCGTCTGGTTGATAGCGGTCTCAGATGAAAGGAAGATAACCGATGACTATGTGATGATTACTGGAAAACGAAGCCACTGTGTCAACCATGGAGTAGAACGAACCTACACCTTTGAAAACGACAAGAAGCAACTGTTGCAGTTCACTCTGCGTGTATATAACGACGGAGTAGCTTTCCGTTATCAATTGCCACAACACATAGATGCTACCAAAGGAAAAACTGAAATTCTGTTGTCCGAACATACTACCTACAATATTCCTCAAGGAACTAAACGCTGGATGCAGACTTACGATCCTACAAGTTATGAACGGTTCTATCCCTTGATAACCGACGGATCACTTCCCAACGAATCAAAAAAGTTCGATTGGGGGTATCCGTCTTTGATTGAAGCAGCCCAGGAACAGTTTGTGCTCATTACGGAAGCTGGGTTACGTCGCGACCATGCTGCCAGCTATTTGAACAATAAGGTTAAGCCCCATCAATATCAGGTGACATATGGTGACAAGTCATTGCCAATAAAAGCAGGTTACACCTCGCCTTGGCGTGTGCTGATTACAGGAACGATGGCTGATATAGTGGAGTCCACTTTGGTTACAGATGTATCTGACCCCTCCGAAATGACATCAACCGATTGGATAAACCCCGCACCTGCCTCATGGATCTACTGGGCTTATAATCACGGTTCCAAAGATTACAAAATTGTAAAAGAATATGCAGATCTTGCCGTGGATATGAAATGGCCCTATCTGCTTATTGATTGGGAATGGGATGTCATGGGTAATGGCGGTAATATTGACGATGCCTTGCGTTATTGCCATGAACATAAGGTGAGCCCTTTACTATGGTACAATTCATCTACCAATTGGATAGGGAAAGGCGCTCCAGGTCCGCTATACAAACTGAATACGCCCGATGCTCGTAGAAAAGAAATGACTTGGCTGAAGGAAAAAGGGGTGGCTGGAATTAAGGTAGACTTTTTCAAAGGAGATGATGTCAAGAGTGTAAACTATTATCTCGACTTGCTTGAAGAAGCGGCTCGCCAACGCTTGCTCATTACCTTCCATGGTGCAACTGTACCGCGCGGATGGCAACGCACTTATCCCCATCTGATGACAGTAGAAGCTGTGTATGGAGCAGAATGGTATAACAATGCCAAGAGATTAGGACCCCGTGCAGCAGCTCACAATTGTACCTTGGTCTTTACGCGCAATGTAATAGGGCCCATGGACTATACTCCAGGTACGTTTAGTGATAGCCAACACCCACATTTCACTACGCATGGCCATGAGTTGGCATTGCCTATCCTTTTTGAATCTGCTTTGCAGCATATGCCCGATCGACCATCTGTCTATCGTTCATTGCCAAAAGAAGTTAAGCAGTTGCTAAGCCAACTCCCTACCGCTTGGGACGAAACTCGTCTCTTGAATGGTTATCCAGACCATCATGTCGTGATGGCTCGTCGTAAAGGAAATGCTTGGTATGTGGCTGGGATAAATGGTACAGAATCTGCTCAAGAGTTAAAGATGAACTTGAAGCAGTTGGGGCTTGAAGGTCGTACAGCCACGCTGATGGCCGACGGGCAGACTCCACACAGCTTCCGTATTGAAACATTAAAGGTCACTGCATCCATACAAGTATCTACATTACCCCGAGGAGGTTTTGTTTTGCTTATCGATTGAGGCATGATTTTCCTTACCGGGGATTCCCGATGTGAAGAACTTGACATATCTGAGGTAGGATACAACGATAAACTTACTATAATCGTGTAGAGAAACACGGTGTGGAATCCGGGATATTTACAATTATGGTAGATTCTTTGCTTCAAAATATTTGTGGCTAGTGAAATTTTAACAATTATGGATATGCCATTCAAGTAGTGGTTAACATATATGAAAGTTAAGATAACAGATTTATTCAAAAAATGGTAGAAAGGATTTTTATAATAGAAAGTTCTGTAGAAACAGTGAATTGATATCGTTTTTGGGTAGATGAGAAACTGACAATTATAGAATTATTGTTGAGTAAAATTTAACAAAATCTAATTTTTTATGTTATAATGGATAAAATAAAGGATTTTCATAAACTCTCCTGGCTTCAGCGAATAGGTTTCGGCTCAGGTGACTTGGCACAAAATCTGATTTATCAGACAGTATGCATGTATCTGCTATTGTTTTATACCAACGTCTACGGCCTTAAGCCCGAAACGGTAGCTGTAATGTTTCTCATTGTCCGAATAGTGGACGTAATTTGGGATCCGCTGGTCGGTACTTTTGTTGATAAACATAATCCACGCCTGGGTAAATATCGTGCTTATTTGGTGCTTGCAGGTATTCCTCTTACCGGATTTGCCATTCTTTGCTTCTGGAATGGATTTTCGGGTAGTCTGGTTTATGCCTATATTACTTATGTGGGGTTGTCGATGCTCTATACTTTAATAAATGTGCCTTATGGAGCCTTAAATGCCTCACTGACCCGTGATACGAACGAGATCACGACACTGACCAGTGTGCGTATGTTTTTGGCTAACACCGGAGGATTGGCTGTGGCTTACGGTATTCCTAAACTGGTGGCCTGTTTATCACCTGACGGACTGACGAATACAGCAGCTAGTGCCGATGCATGGTTTGCCACAATGACTATTTACGGTATTGTAGGATTGTTGCTGCTGGTTTTCTGTTTCACACAATGTAAAGAGCGGGTGGTAATGGATGCGAAAGAAACGGAGAATGTGCAGGTGTCCGATCTTTGGACAGAGTTTCGTCGTAATCGCCCGCTACGTATTCTGGCCTTTTTCTTTATCACGGCTTTCGCTATGATGGCTGTGGGAAATTCGGCAGGATCCTATTATATGTTATATAATGTACACGGAACGAGCGACCAGATGGCCAATTTCATGGCTCTTGGTTCCATTCCGGCCTTTATATTCATGCCTTTGGTACCGTGGATCAAACGCAGGATAGGAAAACGTGCTATGTTTTCTGTGTTTTTGTCGGTGGCTATTATTGGAATGGCGTTACTCTACGTCATTTCGATGATACCATCATTGAAAAATCAGATATGGCTGGTTTATGTGGCTCAGTTTGTCAAATCTACAGGTGTCATCGTAGCTACAGGTTATATGTGGGCATTGGTTCCTGAAGTCATTTCGTATGGTGAATATACCACGGGTAAACGCATTTCGGGCATTGTGAACGCATTGACGGGTATTTTCTATAAGGCGGGTATGGCCCTTGGCGGTGTAGTACCCGGTTTGGTGTTGGCTTATGTAGGTTTCGACCAGAAGAATACCGTCAGCCAGTCCGCTTTTGCCGAACAGGGTATTTTATGGTTGGTAGCCGTAATTCCCGCTTTGCTGCTTTTGCTGGCCATGTTCATCATTTCGAAATATGAACTGGACGATATGACTGTTGAACGTATCAATAAAGAAATAGAGACAAGAACGAAAATTTAAAAATAGAATAGTAACTGATATGAAACAAAAAATGATTTTGGTACTGCTGATGATCACTATGCTGACTTCTTGCAGTACGGCAGGAGGAAATGACCATCAGGAAACTACACTGAGGTCTCTCTTCGGTGACCGCTTTCTGATTGGAACAGCCCTGAATACCGCCCAGATTATTGGGAGGGATACAGCCGCTTTACAGATTGTCCGTACCCACTTCAATTCGGTGGTAGCGGAGAACTGTATGAAATGTGAAGTGATTCACCCCGAAGAGAATCGATATGATTTTACTCAGGCTGACAAATTTGTGGAATTTGGTGAAAAGAACGGAATGGCTGTTATCGGGCATTGCCTCATTTGGCACTCACAGCTTGCACCCTGGTTTTGTGTGGACGATGCGGGCAATAATGTCACTCCCGAAATATTGAAGCAGCGTATGAAAGCCCATATTACGACAATTGTAAGCCGTTATAAAGGACGGATTAAAGGGTGGGATGTCGTGAATGAGGCTATTGTGGAAGACGGTTCTTACCGCAAGAGTAAGTTTTATGAGATATTGGGTAAGGAATTTATCCCGTTGGCATTCCGTTATGCGCATGAGGCTGATCCGGATGCCGAACTCTATTATAATGATTATAATATGCATGTAGCGGGTCGCAGAAATACAGTGGTAGAACTGGTACATTCCTTGAAAACAAAAGGACTGCGTATTGATGCCATAGGTATGCAGGGGCATATCGGCATGGATTATCCTGATATAAAAGAGTTTGAAGAAAGTATGCAGGTTTTTGCCGAAGCCGGTGTGAAGGTGATGGTTACGGAATGGGACATGAGCGCTCTGCCTACTATCAGCATGACGGCCAATGTATCGGATACGGCTGCATATCGAAAAGAATTGAATCCCTATCCAGTGGGATTACCCGATTCGGTATCTCAGGCATGGAATTTTCGTATGAAAATGTTCCTTGACCTTTTTGTGAAACATTCGAATTTCGTATCCAGAGTGACAGTATGGGGAGTAACAGACGAAGACTCATGGAAAAACAACTTTCCGGTATGTGGTCGACATGATTATCCGCTTCTTTTTGATCGTAACTATGAACCGAAACCGTTTGTGAAAGAACTGCTCTTTGATAAAAAATAAAATGATCTGTTTAATCTGCAATATAGACTAAATATGAAAAAAGAAATGAGATACCTGGTTCCGGGTGATTATATGGCAGATCCGGCCGTACATGTCTTTAATGGTAGGGTTTACATCTATCCCAGCCACGATTGGGAAAGCGGCGTAGAGGAGAACGATAATGGCGATCACTTTAATATGAAAGATTACCATGTCTTCTCTACTGACAACATAATGCATGGAGAAGTCACTGACCACGGCATTGTCCTGCAGGTAGAGGATATTCCCTGGGCAGGCCGCCAGTTATGGGATTGTGATGTGGCTGAGAAGGATGGAAAGTATTACATGTATTTTCCACTGAAGGATAAAAACGACATTTTTCATATTGGTGTGGCAGTTAGTGACAAACCGGAAGGTCCGTTTATTCCGCAATCTGATCCTATCAGAGGGAGTTACAGTATTGATCCCGCCATATTGGATGACGGTGATGGAAATTACTATATGTATTTTGGTGGCCTTTGGGGCGGGCAACTACAACGTTATCATAATAACAAGGCTGTGGAGAGTGCCGCGTTTCCGGCTGACAACGAACCAGCCATTCCCGCACGGGTGGCCAGGCTAAGCCGAGACATGCTGGAATTTGCAGAGAAGCCCCGTCCGGTTGTGATTCTGGATGAAGAAGGTCGTCCATTAACCCAGGGGGATAATGGACGTCGTTTCTTTGAGGCGTCCTGGATGCACAAATATAAGGGGAAATATTATTTTTCCTATTCTACGGGAGATACACATCGTTTGTGCTATGCTGTGGGTGACAATCCCTACGGGCCGTTCACTTACAGAGGTGTGATCCTTACGCCAGTGGTAGGCTGGACCACTCATCATGCCATTATTGAATATCAGAACAAATGGTATTTATTTCATCATGATTGTGTGCCTTCGGGTGGGAAAACCTGGCTTCGTAGTCTGAAAGTAACGGAACTGGAATATGATATGGACGGTAATATAATTACAATAGATGGAGGAGCGTAGGGCTGGAACACTTCCGTTTTGATCCGGCAAGTTCCTTGTTGATTGTAGGGTTATTTGTCAGGATAACTAGACTACAGCTTGGTTGTCCGCCGATAATTGTGTTTTGTAAAAAGGAACAATATAAATTTTGATGTTGGTGAACAAGCTAACGTGACCATGGTCATTCCACTGTCATGTGATATTTTTATTGTGTCCTGTAAACAAACGAAAGTTTAGGATATTATATGAAAAAAACAGGCTGTAGTGACAACTTTTGTGTATGCTATTATAGATTATTAGAAGCAGAATGATTATAATGGTATAATTGATGGGCGGGTAATGAGCGCCTGATATGTTCAGCGGTATTATCTGCCTTTCCTTTTCCTGAGTCGGTAGAACAGGAGAAGGAAAGGAGAAAGAAAAACAAAACGAATCATGTGGCTGAGATTTAAAATATTTGTAGGATATATCACTCTGATTGCCCTGCTCACTTTTACCATTTATTTTTTCCGCAAAGAACAGACAAAGCGTATTATGCTTCAACAGGATGAACAGGAACTTCTTCATTTCTGGCATCTGACCGGCGAAGCCTACGCCGGTCTGTTGGATCTTGCTACTTATGGAGAGACGGTCAGTGTGTGGGACGAGAACGATCGGAGTACTTACCAGAAAAGGAGAGATGAAGTATGCGGCACATTACAGTCCTTGAAGCAATATGTTCATACATCTGAACAACGGGTGCGTATAGATTCGCTGTGCCTGCTTTTGGAGAGAAAGGGGCAGTTGCTTGACACGGTTATGCATACGTTCAGTCGTTTTCGTTCGGTTGGTGAAATCATAAACCGGAAAATTCCGATGATTGCATCCCGTGCCCGCGATGACAGAACGCTTGTTGGAGTAAAAGAGGAAATTCCGAAGAAAAGTTTCTGGTCCTTCCTCAAACGCAAGAAGAGAAAATCCGTTTATTTGGAACAGAAAGAAAAACGGGAACGGCTGCATCCAGCGGAAATGGACCGGCAGATTTCAACTGCCGGTATGCTGTATTCTCTGAACAGGGAACTGACCGGCAGGCAGGAGACTGAGCGTGAAAGGTTGTTGGCACAAATGGAGCGTCTGTACAATAATAATATGGCATTAAACTGCAGATTGTACGGTATCATTAGGGATTTTGAATCGGAAACGGACCGGCGCCTTGAAGAACGTTACATGCAGTTCCTTTGGGCACGAGACCGGTCCTTTTATACGGTTTCCACCCTTGCCGTCTTTATTTCATTGCTGACTATTCTCCTTTATATTATCATACATAGGGAGTTGAATCGACGGAACCGATACCGGCGTCAGTTGGAAGCTTCCAACAGGGAAAACACGGAACTTCTCCAATCCAGGAAGTGTATGATGCTGACTATCGCCCATGACCTGCGTTCTCCCCTTGCCACCATCAGAGCAACGGCAGAACTGTTGCCCGATGAAAAGGAAAGGGCCGGACAGGCGGAATACGCTGAAAATATCCGGCATGCATCGGACTATATGCTTTCTCTGGTTGACACGCTGATGAATTTCTATCTGCTTGATACAGGGCAGGCACGAGAGAATATCTCCGTCTTTTGTCTGGAAACCCTGTTCAGGGAGATTGCAAACAATTACATGCCGCTCGTCCAAAAGAAAGGATTGCAACTGTTTCCCCGGTATTCCGGTCTGAACGTTGTTGTCAGTTGCGACAAGGGACATTTGCAGCAGATTGTGAACAACCTGCTTTCCAACGCCCTGAAATTTACCGGGAAAGGATATGTCCGGCTGGAAGCGACATTCAGTAGCGGAGAACTGTGTATCAAAGTGCAGGATACGGGAGCGGGGATGAATGATGAGGAGCAGAAACGGATATTCGATGCGTTCGAAAGGCTTGACAATGCCCGCGGCATTTCAGGTTTCGGGCTTGGCCTTGCTATCGTTTCCCGGCTTGTTTCACAGCTGGGCGGTTCCATCGGGGTGGAGAGTCACCCGGGGAAAGGCAGCTGTTTTACCGTATCTCTGCCCCTTTACCCTGCCGACAGTAGTTCCTTGAAGGAGGAGTTACAATTTCCGTCTGATTATCAAACGGAAGGACTGCGTATTCTCCTTCTTGACGATGACCCGAGACAACTTTCCGTAACACGGGAGATGTTCAGGCGAAACCGGGTTGAATGTGACTGTTATACCGATTTCCGGCAGGTGGTTGCAAAATTGCGGGATGAGGATTATGACGCGTTGTTGACGGATATCCGCATGCCTGACATGGACGGTTTCGGGTTGCTGGAGTTGTTGCGTTCATCCAATATGGAAAGGGCTGGAACAATTCCGGTCATAGCCGTGACTGCCGATATGGATCCGGAAGAAGAGTACCTTTCCCGGGGATTTTCCGGATGTGTCCGTAAGCCTTTCCTGATGAATGACCTGTTGGAAACCGTTTCCCGAATTGTCGGAAAGACAAGACGGACGGTATGGCAACCGGATTTCTCTCTGATTCTTTCGGAAGAAGACAATAAGGATGAGATGCTCGGTGTCTTTATCTCGGAAAGCCGCAAGGACCTTGACAGGTTACATGGGGCGTTGGAAAAGGATGACCGCCAGACAGTCCGTGAGATCTTGCACAAGAACCTTCCCTTGTGGACAAGTGTCCGCCTTGATTATCCGATAGAGGAACTGCAAACAGTTGTGCTGTCCGATCCGGAACTCTGGACGGAAGAACAGATAAGGTGTATCTATAAGATAGGGGAAGCAGCAGGGAAACTAACTACCTGTGCTGAAAATATAAAGAAGAATATAAAATAAGTAAATGAAAAATATACTGATTATAGAGGATGATGTTGTCTTCAGCCGCAGTATCAGTAACTGGTTGAAGAAAAAGGGTATGACAACCGGGCATGTGGCTACACTCTCGGCAGCCCGTAAGGAACTTCAGGCTAAAGAGTTCGACCTTGTCCTGGCAGACCTACGCCTGCCGGACGGCAGCAGTATGGAGTTGCTGAAGTGGATGAAAGGAAAACATTATTCCATCCCGTTCCTTATCATGACCAGTTACGGTCAGGTGGAGAATGCAGTGGAAGCCATGCAGCTTGGGGCTTCCAATTACCTTTGCAAGCCGGTACAACCGGACCGGCTTTGGGAAGTCATAGAAAAAGAGCTCAGCCGTTCGCAGCATGGCAGCACAGAATTCTACTGCGGTGAAAGTGAAAAGGCCCGTGAAATGTACCGGCTGATAGGCCCTGTGGCCCGTTCCGACATGTCCGTCTTGCTTCGCGGAGCATCGGGTACGGGTAAGGAACATATTGCTGCTGAGATTCATGAGCGGAGCCTGCGCAGACACAAGCCTTTTGTTGCCGTGGATTGCGGTGCTGTTTCCGATGATCTTGCCAGATCCGAGTTCTTCGGACACTGTAAGGGGGCGTTTACGGGTGCGGACAGTGACAAGGCGGGACTTTTTCAGGCTGCCGAAGGTGGTACGTTGTTCCTTGATGAAATCGGTAACCTTGCTCCCGTGAATCAGACGAAACTGCTTCGTGTTCTGCAGGAGAAGCGTTATTTGCCGGTCGGGACAGTCAGGGAACGTCCCTTTGACGTCCGCCTTATCGCCGCCACCAATGCGGATCTGGAGAAAGCTATAGCGGAAGGGAGTTTTCGGGAGGATTTGTACCACCGGCTGAACGAGTTCACTATCCGGGTTCCCCTGCTCTCCGAATGCGGGGAGGATATCCTTCCGTTGGCTGAATTCTTTCTGAAGCAGTTTTCCGCGAGATACGGGAAATCGGTTCAGGGCTTCGACCGGGAAGCGGCTGCCGTGTTACGACAATACGGCTGGCCAGGGAATATTCGTGAGCTGAAGAATACCGTCCGGCGTGCCGTCGTGTTTGCCGGGGAGGGGCGGATATCCGCGCAGGAACTGAATCTGGATCAGGACGTGAAATTGGGAAATATGATTATCCGTCCGGAAAAGGAGGAGCAGCAGATACTTCGGATACTTGGGCAGACCGGCAACAACCGCACCCTTGCCGCCCGTATACTCGGCATCAGCCGGACTGCCCTGTATTACAAGCTGAAGAAATACGGGATTGTGTGAATAAGGGAACATGATATACAGGACAGGCCTCGTTTTCTGGGGTCTGTTTCATCTTTCAAAATCATGGAGGGGGAATGCGCATTTATTCCTGTTCCCCGTTTTTCTTCTTTTGGTCATCTTTATTCTCCAGTCCCAGTCGTTTGCAGAGTTCCGGGTCTTTTTTAATGCGTTCCATTTCCATGTTGATGATTGCCTGCGCATCCGCCTTGATCCTGTCATAGTTCCGCCCTATCTGCTGCATCATGATGTCGTTTCCCTCCCTGTCCCTGAATTCATTAATGACAGGGATCGGCTTATATGCCTTCTCCTCCGCGCTGACCTTTGCATGGTCGACGATGATCTCCGCATGAAAGATTTTCTGGTCTATCTTCTCCCCGAAATTATCCGATACGGCACCGACAAAGGTCCCCTGCGAGAGGTTTGCTATCTTGGAAGCAGGAATAAGAGAGTCGAGTTGCGTGTTGATAGAGGTGGACACATCCTGACGGTTGATGGATACGGACTGCCGCTTCTGGAGTACTTTCCCGAACCGCTCTGAAAGTGTCCTGGCGGTTTCCCCGACCACCTGGCCACTAAAAATATTGCCCACAGTGTTTTGCACCACTTTGGATTCTTTTTCACCATAATCGCGGTTTAATTGGCTGAAATCCTGAAAGCCCAGACAGACTGCTACCTTGTTGCTTCGTGCCGTGGCAATCAGATTGTCCAGTCCCCTGAAATATATAGTCGGTAATTCGTCAATGATTACCGTGCTTTTCAGTTGTCCTTTTTTATTAATCAGCTTTACAATGCGGGAGTTGTACAATCCCAGGGCTGCCGAATAAATATTCTGCCGGTCGGGATTATTGCCTACGCACAGCAGTTTCGGCTCATTCGGGTTGTTAATATCTAAGGAAAAATCATTACCTGTCATTGCCCAGTAAAGCTGTGGAGAAATCATTCTGGTGAGCGGGATTTTTGCACTGGCAATCTGTCCCTGGAGCTGGTCCTGCGCTCCGGATTTCCAGGCGTCCATAAAGGGTGAAAGGTAGTTCTCCAGCTCCGGATAAGAGGTTAATATAGTAAATAAATCTGAATACGGTTTGTTCAGCAGTTCCACTGCATGAGGGAATGTGCAATAGATGCCATTTTTGTAAATCTTTAAATACCAGATAATTGCCGCCAGAAGAATGATGGGTGATTCCACAAAAAAATCTCCCTGTTTTTCAATCCACGTTTTGTTCAAATTCAGCATGATTGTGTAGCTTGCTTCATATGCATCCGAGATGTCCGTCATGAACTCCGGATTGATAGGATTACATCTATGTGATTTACGCGGGTTATCGAAATTAATGACATAGAATTTGGGCTTTACCTTATATTTATCCATATTGTTTAACAATGTGTTATACGCGATTACGGACAGGTCATCGAATTTGTAATCATAGATATAGCAACTATATCCCTTTGAAATCATCTGGCGTATGTAGTTATTTACCACTGCGTATGATTTTCCCGAACCGGGCGTCCCCAAAACTATGGTTGCGCGGAAGGGATTTACCACATTAATCCATCCGTCATTGAGCCTCCCCTGATACTGAAACTTTGTCGGCAAGTTGACTGAGTATTCATTTTCCATCAACCGGGTTTCCTGTTGGAAAGACTCGTTTTCGAGATTGAATACATCTTCCATCAGGTTGTGTCTGTATAAACGGCTCATCCATAATCCTGCCATCAGCAGGCAAAGATAACCGGAAACCAATGTGAAGACATAAAGTGTGGTGACAGCCGTATGGGGCAGGCTCAAATCCAATATCCACCAGTTGAGAAAGAAAAGGATGCATCCTGCGAAGAGTGCTGCATAGATTTTATGCCGGGTGATCTTCTCGCCCTTGACGCCTTTTGTCCCCAGACACGAGACAGCCAGCAGCAGGGTAACTGCCAGTTTGCTCCATAAGACGCAATTGAAAATACCGGTTGTATTGTTGAAGTTCATAATTATCTTGTCTATCACTTCCAGATTTAAATTCCAACTGGTAATGCTCGGATAACAATACACATACACGTGTACCACTAAAAGAAAAATGCTCACTGCCCTTCCGAATTCCATTATTTTGGCGAGTGCTCTCAAATCATCTTCTTGTTGCATAAGAATTGTGTATAAAATGGGTTAATATAAATGACTGCTTTTTAGACGCCGCGAGACTTTCGTTTCGCTTTCCTCTTTTTCTTCATGCGGCGCGCAAGGGCCTCTTCTTCATAATCTACCGGACTGGTTTCCATGGAGAATATGCCTGCGGCCTGTTCCAATGCGCTTCCCGGTTCCGCCTTGTGCGAATGATGCTGCCATAGTTCGGTGCCGGTATGTGCAGAACGTTCTGTGGCAGGTATACCGTCCCACCATTTGAAAAGTTCATTGTAAATGTTAGCAGAAAACTCCTTGCCCATGCGCGAACCGTTGAATACTTCCCGCCTGTTATGGTCGATGAACGTGACACCATAGATACGTCCCTTTTCATTTTCCCGGAATATCACATCAATGCGTGCTTTCTTTAATAGCCCTGTCAGTTCTTCACGGGAACGTGCGTGCCGCATGACATAAGCCACCTGTGCATGAATAGCCGGTGCCCATTTACCATCCTTGAAATCCCTGGTGTGTGAAAGCATTTTCTTTTTCAGGCGTTCGTTCCCGAAACGTTTTCCGAAGCGTGAACTCTTGAAAGGCGGGCTGACCACTTTCCCGCTATCATCGGTTGCCGAGTAGATAATACCGGTATAAGGCTGGCCTTTGAATTCTCCCCGTACCTGCCTTGCTTCAATATTAAAGGTAGACAATACTGCACTGTATTCCCCGAATGTCTGGAAGCAGTAACTCCTGAGCACCGCTTTCAGGGTGTTTCCTATCTGATACCGTATATCGCCCCCGGATGCATTGACTTTCTTTAATTCCGCTTTCAGGTTCCGCTCTTCCATGTCCGCGCTGTTGCGCAATCCGAAATCCGTTTCCAATTCCCGGCAGGCGGTCATGGAACGGCGGTGCTCGAAAGAATCGTTGATTTTCCGTCCCTCTTCATCCACACATACACTTACAATGTGAATATGCGTATTGTACGTATCCCCGTGTTTGTAGGTAATGTATGGCTGCTTGCCATATCCCATTTTCTGCATGTACATTTGTGCCAGTTCTGCCAGCTGTTTATCATCAAGTTTGTCCTCCGGTGCCGGACTGAGTGCGATGTGCAGGACAGGTTTCTCCGTGTTCCTGTTTGCTAGCAGGTAATTTTCAAATGAGAGTAATGCAAGGCGCATGTCCTCGCTTGGTAGCCCCAGGCGGTCTGAAATCATCCGGTTGCCGGAGAGTATTTCAGCCGTTCCTCTCTCCACTTTCTCATGGTTGTAATTCAGTGCCCCGTAGAGGCTGGCTCCATGACTTATTTTTGCAACCATTTCTTTTGGTATTCTTCGGTTAGCGCTATAGTTTTTTTAGTCAGTAGCATCAGTTCAAGTGTCATTTTCTCCAGTTTGTAAAGTAGCGACATCGCACGTTTTTCCCCGAAATTGGTCTTGATGGCGCGTACGACCTGATTGTAGTTGTTACCGACAGCCTGGAATTGTTTGTGAAATTCCGTAAGGCGGATGTAGTAATCCATTGTCGCCTTGTCGATTTTAACCACTTTGATTGTACCTCCGAAGATGGCTTTTTTAATGAAACGTGTTTTGTCTTTTGCTTCTGATGCTGTAACCAGCTTTTCAAACCTCGTGTTCTCTCCGGCATTCAGGCGGAAGCTGTATTTGTAGTCCGCCGGATCGCTTTTGGGCTTTCTGCCTGTTTTCGCTCTCGCTTCTTCTTTCATATTCTTTTGGGTATTGGGTCCATACTCTTTTTCTCATTAGAATTTCCGACTTTGGAGGAAATACCCCGACTGTCAGGTCGGGCAAGTGGTTTTCGTCGGACAGGACACTTCCTGTCGGACGAAAACACAACTTGCTATGTTCGTTTGAACATAGAATCCTCCTTCGTCGGATTGCTGCGCGACGTTCACGGCGTGCTGTAGTCCGATGAAGCATGGTTTCCTCCATAGTCTTATTCCGACTTTGCAAAGTTATGACGGATTAAGTGATTGTGAAATAGAAGTTTATGTGACAAGTGATGACATCTGATGACATGTCATGTCAGGTGAAGCGGATTTTAGTTATTGTATCAAAAATCCGTTCTACTTTTGGCGTGACGCAATGCAGTAAGGGATGGAACGGTACGGTATAAAAAATGCTTTATCAATACGGTGCCTATGGTAGTGGGACAATACTGTGTATTCCGGTTGAATGTGACGTTGGTCATGTATGGATACGGCACCGTTCCGTTGCAATGATACGTAGGCGTATCGATGCCATGAGGCAGCTTTTGTATAGATACAGTCGTGCATAACGAATATTGACGTTTGGCATCAAAGGTACATTCCGTTTTTAGCGTGACGCAAGGCTGCATGTATCGTATCGGTCCGGCACAAGAGAAGTCGTATTGATGTGGTGCAGACTGTGACGGGACGGTACTGTGTACCCCGGTTGGATGCGATACCGCCCATGTATGGAAACAGTGATACATAGCCGTATTCATGCTGCTGTACAGTATTGTGCGGCGTCACTTGATGTAAGGATACAGGCGAAAAGAAAATAAGTCATTAACCCTTAATTTCATGAAGTTATGAAGAAGGAACCTTTATTTGTAGCCCTCAGCAATCAGAAGGGCGGAGTCGGTAAATCAACGTTAACCGTGTTGCTTGCCAGCTATTTCCATTACCATAAGGCAAAGAACGTGCTTGTGGTAGATTGTGACTACCCCCAGCACAGCATGATGACTATGCGTGAATGGGACATAAAAAATGTGGAAAAGACCCCTCGTCTGCAAAGTTTGCTGGTGGAGCAGTTCGGGGATACGGGCAGAAAGGCCTACAATATCCTGGCTTCCACGCCCGAACAAGCCAAGGAAACTGCCTATGGTTTTATAGACCGTTCCGATACCGAATATGACCTTGTCCTTTTGGACCTTCCCGGAACGGTCAATACCACAGGCGTTTTCCAGTCCATCATCAATATGGACTATGTTTTTACCCCGATCACCCAGGAGAGGATGGTCATGCAGAGCAGCATGTCATTTGTCCTGTCCATCCGGGAATATCTGCTTCATCACAAGGGAGTCCCCTTGCGTGATATCCATATGTTCTGGAATAAAATGGACAAGCGCGTCTCCAGGGACTTGTATGACGCTTATATGGAAATCATCCGTTCTTTGGGATTACCTGTATTGAATACGGTCCTTCCGGCTGCGGAGCGTTATAAAAAGGATGTCGGTTTGAACGGGCAGATATTCCGCAGCACCCTGTTTCCGCCTTCCGCCGCCGCTCTGAAAGGAAGCAACCTCGATCTGCTTGCCGCTGAAATGGAAACCATACTCGGACTTTAACCGGACATGACTATGGCAAACAAGAACAGATCCGTCTATAATGTGGACGAGGACGCGCTCAAGCGTATGGTAGCCGGAGATACAACGGCCTTGGAAAAGATAAGGAAACAGGATGAACGGCCGGAAGAAGATGCCGGTGCCTCCGGAGTGTCGGAAGAAAAAGAAAAGAAACCTGATGTCTCCATTGAGAAGAAACCGTTCGCGGGGAAGAAAACACCGCGGGCATACGGCTTTGATGATTACCGGGAACAATTCCTGCAACAGAAACTGACTGGAGCCAGAAGACAGACTTATATACATGATTCACTGTATAAGGTCCTGGCCAGGGTGCTTCCGGTCATTGCACCGGAAATGTCTGTCCCCACATTTGTGAACAGTGTACTGTCGGACCATCTGAAAAGGTATCAGGATATAATTAACGGAATGTATAATCGGGAAGCGACCCAAAAACCGGTGGAATGGGAACTATAGTTTATTTGTCGATACGTCTTGCCTGTGCCTGTTATATATTATATAAGGTATGTGGGCAGAAAAAGAAGATACGTGAAATTTGTGACCTGCTGTATACGAAGTTACCTCCCGTAAAAGAGAAAGAGCTGGAAAATGTCTTGTCGGAACCGGGCGGCGAATCCGGCATTATGGGCAGCACCTGTTTTGTCTATCTGGATGAGGATGCAGGAAAGAGCGTTGCCCCCTATATGAGCCAGCCGTTGGAAACGGCTGCGGATTTTATAGGTGAGGAGGAAGATGTCGCTGAGGAAGAAGTGGAATGTAAATTACCGTTGGAGGAGATGAGAATGCTGAAAGAGGAACAGGAAGAACTGGACGGAACGTATCCGGCAGTGGATGCCGTTTCACGGGTCGTAACGCCTGATGATCTTGACAATGCTGGCAACGTATTGTTTAAACTGAATGATGCGGACAAGGATGAGGAGAAATCTCTCCGTGCGGCCCTTACTCTGCACACCATCCGGGAAACAGACCTGTTTGAGATTTTTTCTTCCCAGGTCGAGAATAAGAATGTCATTGACAGTCTGATGGGAAAATATCTGGACGGGAACGGGAACCCTCTGTCCGTGCGGAAAACAAAATCTGTCGTACCTGTATCGGACGGTTGGAAGCAATATCTGTGACCTTTCGGGTATACCAAAAACGCATCCCGGAACAAATGCCGGGATGCGTTTTTATTTTCCTTACGGCTGTTTTCTTCTATTCCTTATTTCCGGACAATTCGTTGTTGATTAACTCTTTGATCTGTTTTTGTGGAATCAGGTAACTGTATTCGGAAACTCCGATCGGAGCCGTTGAGCCTTGCAAGGCCACTTCCACTTCCACATTGTTCCTGTCCGCACACAATATAATACCGATGGACGGGTTCTCGTCCGGCATCTTTACCTGTCTGTCCAACAGGTTCAGGTAAAAGTTCATTTTCCCCACATATTCAGGTTGGAATGAACCTATTTTTAATTCCAGCGCTATCAGGGACCGGGTACAGCGGTTGAAAAAGAGCATATCCACAAAATATTCCTTATCCTCCAGTACTAGGCGGTACTGGTTTCCGATAAAGCTGAACCCCTTTCCCATTTCGAGCAGGAATGTTTTTATCTTGTCCACGAGCCTTCTTTCCAATTCCAGTTCCAGTATAGGTTTTGTGATTCCCAGGAATTCCAGATTATACCTGCTTTTCAACATTTCTTCCGCCTGTTCCTGTAAACATTCCGGCAGGGTTTCCTTGAAATTATGCAATTTGGGTTGTTCCTCCCTTGTTGAGAAAGCGTCCGCTTTGATATAATTCAGCAGCACATCCCTTGTCCAGCCCAGTTCCGTGCTCCTTGTCGCGTAAAAGTATATTTCTTCCGGGTTCTTGCACTTGCTCATTAACAACAGGTTGTGTCCCCAAGGTAAAACTGCAACGCTCTGTTGCAGTTTCCGGCTTTCCCCGCAATATCGTTCATAAAACCGTTTCATTTCCCAGAGGTTCCTCGAAGAAAAGCCCGTAGTTCCGGGAAATTCTTTCTGCAAATCAGAAGCAAGCATTTCCACTACCTGTGCTCCGTATCCTTTGCTCAAATGTTGTGCGGACAGTTCCTTGCCGATGTTCCAATATAATTCCATTGTTGCACTGGTTATCTTGCGTGCAACCTGGATTCTTGAACTTTTGATTTCTGCAACGATGCGCTGCAGAATCTGTTTGTAATCATATTGAACTGTTTCCATTGTCCTGTCAGTTTATTTGCCACGAAGATAGCAATAATATTCCGGAAAACATGGAATTGTCCTTTCTTCATTATGTTTCATTGGCATTTCTTCGCTTCTGTTCTTTTGATGGAAAACCGGCTGTTGTAAACGTCTTTTTGTTTTACGTTTAAGAAAGAACTTCTTATAAGCTTTGATGCTGTTAATGGAGAACTGACAAGCTCTGGAATTAAATTGCTTTTATCAATATGGTTTTCTGGCAGATATTAACAGACTTGTTTCTCTTTCAACCGGGCTGAAAGACGTCTGTGCTTTGCAAGATATGACATCTGCTGACATTTGCTGCCACCTGATGAAATGTTTGTATCATGGTCTTTTGTCCCCTCCTATATTTGCGTTCGAATTCAATTTTATGTCTCACCTTAAACGATTCTACAATGAGAAAGAGAATCCTTTTTTCAGTGCTTTTCGCGTTTTTCGCAGCCGGCTCTTTTGCGCAGGGGCAGGGGCTTGCGGGCATTAACGAAGCCACGAGCATGCTGACCTCGTATTTCGATCCGGCAACCAAACTGTGCTATGCCATCGGCGCGGTGCTTGGACTGGTCGGGGGTATCAAGACCTACAGCAAGTTTTCAAGCGGTGATCCCGATACCAGCAAGACGGCAGCCAGCTGGTTTTTCGCCTGTATATTTTTGATTGTGGCCGCCACTATCCTGCGTTCCTTCTTCCTCTAAAGGCTATGGAATACGAGATAAATAAAGGCGCGGGTAATCCTTTGGAGTTCAAGGGCCTGAAATCACAGTACCTTTTTATTTTTGCGGGCGGGCTTGTCGCGGTGCTGCTTGTGGTGGTCATCCTTTATATAGCCGGTGTGAACCAGTGGATATGCATTCCTTTCGGACTCCTGTCCGGTTCGCTGCTGGTCTGGCTGACCTTCCGCCTGAATGCCCGGTATGGTGAACACGGCCTTATGAAGCTGCTGTCGGGGAAACGCCATCCTCGTTATCTGATCCACCGCAGGAGATTATTCCGATTACTGACCAAAAGAAGAAAGAAATGAGAAATGTATTGAAAGCTGAAACGCTTGAACGTAAGTTCCCCCTGCTGTCTGTGGAAAACGGCTGCATTGTCAGCAAGGACGCCGACCTGACCGTGGCCTTTGAGGTGGAACTTCCCGAACTGTTTACTATGACTGCGGCCGAATACGAGGCTGTCCACTCGTCCTGGGTAAAGGCTGTCAAAGTGCTGCCGGATTTTTCGGTTGTCTGCAAGCAGGACTGGTTCACGAAGGAGATCTACCGTCCTGATTTCCGGGACGGTGAACAGAGCTTCCTGTCGAAAAGCTATGAGCGCCATTTCAACGAGCGCCCGTACCTGAACCACAAATGCTACCTGTATCTGACGAAGACCACGCGTGAGCGCAGCCGGCAGAGGAGTGACTTCAACAGCCTCTGCCGCGGTTCCCTTCTGCCCAAGGAGATGGTTGACAAGGACACGGCGGCCCGGTTTCTGGAAGCTGTGGAACAGTTCGAGCGTATCATGAACGATTCCGGCCATGTCAGCCTGCGCAGGCTGGAGGCGGACGAGATTACCGGCACTGAGGGACGTCCCGGACTGGTGGAGAAATATTTCTCCCTGTCGCTGGAGGATGAAACCGCCGTGCTTCAGGACATCTGTCTTAATCCCGGCGGCATGCGTGTGGGTGACAAGCGGCTGTGTGTGCATACCCTATCTGATACGGAGGACCTTCCCGGCAGGGTGTCCACCGATATGCGTTATGAGCGTATGTCCACCGACCGCAGTGACTGCCGCCTCTCGTTCGCCGCTCCCGTCGGCCTGTTGCTTCCTTGTAACCATATCTATTCGCAGTATGTGTTTATAGACGACGCGCAGGAGATTCTCCGTACAATGGAAAAAACTTCGCGCAACATGCTCTCCCTCTCGAAGTACAGCCGGAGTAATGCGGTAAACCGGGAGTGGACGGAGATGTATCTGGATGAAGCCCATACGAAGGGCGTATTGCCCGTCCGCTGCCATTGCAACGTGACGGCGTGGGCTGAAGACAGGGAGGAACTCAGACGTGTGAAGAACGATACCGGCAGCCAGCTTGCCATGATGGAATGCACGCCGAGGCACAATACGGTGGATGCCCCGGTGCTCTACTGGGCTGGCATTCCCGGCAATGCGGGTGATTTTCCGGCAGAGGAGTCGTTCTACACTTTTCTGGAACAGGCCGTCTGTCTCTTTACGGCTGAAACCAATTACCGGAGTTCTCCCAGCCCGTTCGGCATCCGTATGGCTGACCGCCGGAACGGCATCCCCCTGCATGTTGACATCAGCGACCTGCCGATGAAACGCGGTATCATCACGAACCGCAACAAGTTTGTTCTCGGTCCCAGCGGTAGCGGCAAATCCTTTTTTACCAACCACCTGGTCAGACAATATTATGAACAGGGCACGCATATCCTGCTGGTGGACACGGGCAACAGTTACCAGGGACTGTGCCGTATGATCCATGACCGTACGCACGGTGAGGACGGCATCTATATAACGTATGAGGAGGATAATCCGATAGCTTTTAATCCTTTTTATACGGATTCCGGACAGTTTGACGTTGAAAAACGTGAGAGTATCAAGACGCTGATTCTGACTTTGTGGAAACGGGAGGACGAAGCCCCGAAACGTTCGGAGGAGGTGGCCCTGTCGGGTGCGGTGAATGCCTATATCCGCCGGATTACGGATGACAGGGCGTCCAGGCCGGATTTTAACGGCTTCTATGAGTTTGTCCGTGATGACTACCGCCATATGATCGAGCAAAAGAAGGTGCGTGAAAAGGACTTCGATATTGACGGCTTTCTGAATGTGCTGGAACCGTTTTACAGGGGCGGGGACTATGACTTCCTGCTGAACTCCGACAAGGAACTGGACCTGACGAACAAACGGTTCATAGTCTTTGAACTGGACAACATCTCCTCCAACAAGGTCCTGCTTCCGGTGGTTACGCTTATTATCATGGAAACCTTTATATCCAAGATGAGAAAGCTCAGGGGAATCCGCAAGATGATATTGATTGAGGAATGTTGGAAAGCCCTGATGTCCGCCAACATGAGTGAATACATCAAGTATCTCTTTAAAACCGTCAGAAAGTATTTCGGTGAGGCCGTGGTAGTGACGCAGGAGGTGGACGACATCATCTCCTCGGATATTGTCAAGGAGGCGATCATCAACAACTCGGACTGCAAGATACTGCTTGACCAGCGTAAATATATGAACAAGTTCGAACATATCCAGAAACTTCTGGGACTGACGGAGAAGGAGAGGGGGCAGATCCTTTCCATCAACCGTGCGAACCGTCCCGGACCTTTCTACCGTGAAGTCTGGATCGGGCTGGGCGGAACACACTCCGCCGTTTATGCGACGGAGGTCAGCGCGGAGGAGTATGCGGTGCGCCCGTAAAGGGAATTTGACGAATGTCGCTTTGGCAAGCGACTGGGCAAGTGTTTAAAATGCCCATTAACAACCGCTAACCGGAGGGGAAAACCCCACAAGGGAACATAGCACGTTGGTAAAGCCATAAGTCAGCCAACTGTCAGGCTGCGACCGAATGGCAAGTTAAAATGATAGATATGAGGATAAAGCCTGCATTGGTTGAACGATAGTCCGAGCAGTCGTATCCTTGGGCAATGACGGAAGACAGTTGAATAATTCTTCGGAATTATACCGTTATGTTGTGGTACTACACTGATGACACGTAGCAGGAGTAGCATAAACTTACCGCAAGGCAACTACCATAAGTAGTAAAGGACGAAAGTCGTATCCGACAATCTATCGAGCCAAATAGTCGTCAAATTTCTAAACGGGGATTGCCTAAACCGGAAAGCCAGTTGTAGGGCTATGGGGTCTGCCCCTGAATATCCGGCATGGCAACGGAGCTTCCATAGTAGTCTGAGCAGGGTAACGCCCTGTACATGGCGAAGGGGAGCAGCTAATTAAGTTTAACAATTTAAAGGAAGATGTGAGAGACATGAGAAATCCAGAAAATGTGTTGAACAGTCTGAGTAAACACAGCGGTAACTTGAACTATAAGTTTGAGCGGCTGTATAGAGTGCTGTTTAACGAGGAAATGTTTTATGTAGCCTATCAGAATATTTACAGCAAGACAGGCAACATGACGGCAGGAGCCGATGGAAAAACCATTGACGGAATGAGCATTGACCGAGTTGAACAACTGATTGGCAGTCTTAAAAATGAGACTTATCAGCCTAATCCGTCCAAAAGGACGTACATACCTAAGAAAAACGGGAAAAAACGTCCGCTTGGCATACCCTCTTTTGATGATAAGCTGGTACAGGAAGTAGTCAGAATGATACTTGAAGCAATCTATGAAGGTAGTTTTGAACATACTTCACATGGGTTTCGTCCCAAACGAAGTTGTCATACTGCTCTTATAGATATACAAAAGACATTCACTGCCGTGAAATGGTTTATTGAAGGCGATATTAAAGGATTCTTCGACAATATCAATCATGACGTACTGATTAATATTCTTCGGGAACGTATCGCCGACGAGAGATTTTTGCGGCTTATCAGAAAAATCCTGAATGCCGGATATGTGGAAGACTGGGTATTTCATAGAACGTACAGTGGAACTCCGCAAGGCGGGATTATCAGCCCAATACTGGCTAACATCTACCTTGACAAGTTCGACAAGTACATCAAGGAATACATCAATCGGTTCAATAAAGGGGTAACAAGAAAAGGCGACGCTCGATACAAGCTCTACGAACAGCGAAGATACCGACTGGCAAAGAAACTAAAGAATGAGAAAGATGTAAAGGTAAGGAAACAGATGACCGCCGAAATTAAGCGGCTACGAGAAGAACGGAACAACTATCCGGCACGTAATGAAATGGACAGCAGTATCAAACGGTTAAAATACGTGAGATACGCAGATGACTTTCTGATTGGAATTACCGGTAATCTTGAAGACTGCAAAACAGTAAAAGAGGATATTAAGAATTATTTGAATGAAGCTCTTAAACTGGAACTGTCAGACGAAAAGACACTGATAACCAATGCGCAGAAACCGGCGAAATTTCTCGGATATGACGTATTTATACGTAGGTGTAACGATTTACGTAAGGATAAGTACGGTAAAACGGTTCGTGCATTCGGACACAAGCCTGTATTGTACCTGAATTTTGAAACGATGCGGAAAAAACTCTTTGATTATAAAGCCGCAAGAATCGTGGTCGTCAATGGCAAAGAGGTTTGGAAATCCATCGTCAGAACGTACATGCTGAACTTGGATGACTTGGAAATAGTCAGTCAGTTCAATGCCGAAATCCGAGGGTTCTATAATTACTACTCAATAGCCAATAACAGCTATGTCATCAATTCTTTCTATCACATTATGTCATACAGCATGTATAAGGTATTTGCGAACAAATACAAATCATCTGTAAAGAAAATACTTCTGAAATATAAAAAGAACAAGGTTTTCCAAGTGGCATATGAAAATAGTAAGGGTAAGACACTTTACCAATCATTTTATCATGATGGTTTCAAACGCAAAAAGGTTGCAGGGAATATTTACTGTGACACTATTCCACGGACAGTTTCCATAACAGGTGGACGTAACAGCCTTATGGAAAGGCTGAAGCTCCAAGTCTGCGAATTATGCGGTGCTACCGATAAACTCGAAATGCATCACGTTCGCAAACTTAAAGACCTGAAAGGTAAATCCGACTGGGAAAAGAAAATGATAGCTCGAAGACGAAAAACTTTGGCTGTCTGCTCAAAGTGTCATGCAAAAATAGACCCCGACCGAAGAATCAGACTGAATTAATTAGTGGAGAGCCGGATACAGGGAGACTTGTAAGTCCGGTTCGGAGGCGAGTACTCGGAAACCTACCATAGAAATATGACAAGGCGCTGGGTGCTTAGCCTACGTGTACACGACCGAGGAATCCGAGAAGCTGGAACTCCATGAACTGACGCGGGAACTGGGCGGCAATCTGGAGCTTGCCGTCCAGCGGCTGGCTGAAAGGAAAAGAGAAGAACAAAAACAAGTATCAACCCCTAAATGAACGAAGTTATGAGAAACAGACAATTGGTGAGGCTGGCGGTATGCCTGGTCGGCATGGCCGCCATGGTATTGCAAAGTTGTATGGAAGCAAACGGAACGGATTGTGACAGACTCTGCGGTTCGTGGAGCAGCGTGGAGGGTAAGCCTGATGTGCTGGTCTACAAGGAAGGCGGAGCCTATAAGGTGACGGTCTTTTCCCGCAGCGGAAAGGCACGTGTCCTGAAACCGCGGACCTACCTGCTGGTCGAGGAGAACGGCAACCTTTTCATCAATACCGGATACCGCATTGACGTATCCTATAATGAAGCGACCGACGTGCTGACTTTTTCCCCTCACGGTGATTATGTACGTAATGAAAACAGACGATGAGAACGGGAGGCATATGGAAAAAGGCAAGCCTTGTTTGTACGGTGTTTCTGCTGGCAACCGTACAGTCAAGCGCTCAGTGGGTGGTTACCGATCCCGGAAACCTGGCCCAGGGTATCATCAACATGTCGGACAATATTGCGCATACTTCCAAGACGGCCACGAACACCGCGCAGAGCTTTTCCGAAACGGTCAAGATCTATGAGCAGTCAAAAAAATACTATGACGCCCTTAAATCCGTGAATAACCTGGTGAGGGACGCCCGCAAGGTGCGTGAAATCATCCTGATGGTGGGTGACGTGTCGGATATCTATGTCACCGGCTTCGGCAGGATGATGAAGGATGAGAATTTCTCGGTAAGGGAACTGGACGCCATCGCTTCCGGTTATACGAAACTTCTGGAGGAGAGCAACGGCGTATTGCAGGATCTGAAGCAGGTAATCGATGTCAGCACCCTCTCCATGACGGACAAGGACCGCATGGACGTGGTGGATGAGTGTTACCGTGACATGCGCCGTTACCGGAACCTTGTCAGTTATTATACGAACAGGAATATCGCCGTGAGCTACCTGCGTGCCAGGAAGAGGAACGACATGGACCGCGTAATGAGGCTCTATGGTGATGAAACCTCCAGATACTGGTAGCCATGGTACTGTTGTCGATAGATTTTGCCAGCCTCCATACGATACTGGAGAGTCTGTACAATGAGATGATGCCTCTTTGCGAGGACATGCTGGGTGTGGCGAAGGGCGTTGCAGGACTGGGTGCCCTGTTTTATGTCGCCCTCCGCGTCTGGCAGTCAATGGCCCGTGCCGAGCCGGTGGACGTCTATCCGCTGCTTCGCCCTTTTGCGCTGGGTATCTGTATCCTGCTGTTTCCGACACTGGTGCTGGGAACGATGAACAGTATTTTAAGTCCCATTGTGCAGGGGACCCACAGGATGCTGGAAGGGCAGACACTGGACATGCAGCAGTACAGGGCGCAGAAAGATCGGCTGGAGAGGGAGGCCATGATGCGCAATCCCGAAACCGCCTATCTGGTCAGTGATGAGGAGTTTGACCGCCAGCTGGACGAGCTCGGCTGGTCTCCGGGAGACGCCGCCACCCGTCTGGGAATGTATATGGAAGTGGGCATGTATAATCTGGAGAAGAGTATCCGTGACGCTTTCCGCAGCCTGCTGGAATTGCTTTTTGCAGCCGCTTCGTTGCTGATAGATACGGTAAGGACCTTTTTCCTGGTGGTACTTTCCGTGCTGGGTCCGATAGCCTTCGCCATTTCGGTGTGGGACGGCTTGCAGTCCACGCTCGGGCAGTGGTTCACAAGATATATATCGGTCTACTTGTGGCTTCCTGTCAGCGACTTGTTCAGTTGCATGCTTGCCAAGATACAGGTGCTCATGCTTCAGAACGATATTGCCGAACTGCAGGGAAATCCCGATTATTCACTGGACAATTCGAACTGTGTGTACATCATTTTCATGTTGATCGGGATTGTCGGTTATTTTACCGTTCCGACCGTTTCCGGCTGGATTGTCCAGGCGGGAGGTGGCGGCAACTATTCCCGCAATCTGAACCGTACGGCGACTAAAGCCGGTGGTTTCACTGCCGGTGCCGGCGGTGCGGCACTGGGTAATATCGGAGGGCGTATACGTGGAAAATAAACAATCAAAAACGATTCACAGATGGAATTCAAGTCATTGACCAATATTGAAAGCAGCTTCAGGCGTATCCGCTTGATGCTGGCAGCCTTTGTATGCTGCTGCACGCTCATTACTGGCTATTCGTTGTGGAGTTCCTACAGTTTTGCCGAGAAGCAGCGTGAAAAGATCTATGTGCTGGACGGCGGCAAGTCGCTGATGCTTGCGCTCTCGCAGGATCTTTCCCAGAACCGTCCGGCGGAAGCCAGGGAGCATGTGAGGCGCTTCCATGAACTCTTCTTCAGCCTTTCACCGCAGAAGGACGCCATCGAGCACAATATCCACCGGGCTCTGCTGCTGGCTGACAAGAGTGCCTACCATTATTATGTGGACCTTGCCGAGAAAGGGTATTACAACCGTCTGATTTCGGGTAACATCAATCAGGTTGTCCAGGTGGACAGCGTGTCTTGCGACTTCAACAGTTATCCCTATAAGGCGAGGACGTATGCCCGGCAGATGATCATCCGTGAGAGCAACGTGACGGAGCGCAGCCTGGTGACGGAGTGTCGGCTTCAGAATGCTGTCAGGTCGGATGACAATCCGAACGGGTTCATTATCGAGCATTTTACCATTATGGAAAACAAGGATTTAAGGAGTGCCGACCGATGAGAAGAAGAAAATACCCGTGGAAACAGGCGGACATCCTGATACACCGATACTGCCGCAGACTGACGACAGGGCAGCGGTTGGCTGTCATCGCCGTTGCATTTGCCCTGTTTATGGCAGGCTGCCTGTATATGCTCCTCTCTTCCCTTTTGGGTTTCGGAGAAACGGGCGGGGGATTGCAAATTGAGCATATCCGCCCTTTGGATATAAAGCCGGAGAAAGATACAACCATTCACTTTAAAGACTATTATGATTATGGACATTCAGAAAATCAGGACACTGTTAGGCTTGTCTGCTGACAGACCTTTGAGTCCGGAGGAAAAACGCAGGCGTACCAGGTATATTGTTTATCCCGCCATGTGCCTGCTCTTTGCAGGTTCGTTATGGCTGATTTATTCGCCGTTGGAGAAGGAGAGGGCGGCGGAGGAGAAAGAGAAGGGATTCAATACGGATATTCCCTCCCCCGGACAGCAAAGGATGGACGGCAACAAGGTGGACGCTTATGAGCGTGAAGAATTGGAGAAAAAGGATAAGTACCGTAAAAATGCATTTCAGGAGATGGCTTCGCTGTTCGGCAGTTCCGGTAAGGATACGGTGCACCTGCCTGAAGGCATGGCGGAATTACCGGTGGAAGAGGCGGATAACCCCTCTACAGGTTCCCATAATACTGTCCATTCTTCTGCCGGTGCCTATCGTAACATGAACCGTACGCTGGATAATTTTTATACCCGTGCGGAGAACTCCGAAAGGAATGAACTGCTCCGACGTATCGAAGAGCTGGAGCATGAACGGCAGATGAAAAAGCCGTCGCAGGAGACTACGATGGAAGAGAAAATGGCGCTGATGGAGAAATCCTATGAACTGGCTGCCCGATACAACGGGAAACAGGCGGCGACGACTTCTCCGGCAATGGATAAAAGGCAGCGGACGGCTGTCAAACCGGTAAAACAGGTCCGGCATCAGGTGGTGTCTTCCCTGTCACAACCCGCGAGCAACGGGGAATCCGGAAACGGATTTGCGGGGGAAAGGAATGTAGGGTTCAATACTCCTGTGGGGAAAGTGCTGACTTCTGACAGGAATACCATTCCTGCCTGTGTACACGGTACACAGACTGTTTCGGACGGTCAGGCGCTACGTATCCGCCTGCTGGAACCGATGGTGGTCGATGACCTGTTTATTCCTAAGGGGACGATCCTGACCGGCGGAGCCCGTATGGAAGGTGAACGGCTTGATATCCTTGTTCAGGCGGTTGAATATAAAGGTACGGTTATTCCTGTAGAACTGGAGGTTTACGATGCGGACGGCCAGCGGGGAATACCGGTCCCCAACTCGATGGAGTATGATGCGGCACGTGAGATAGCGGCAAATATGGGAACCTCCATGAACGGCAGTATCAATATCTCTACGGATGCCGGGGCGCAGATCGCTTCGGACCTGGGAAAAGGAGTGATACAGGGCGTGTCGGGATATGTCGCTAAAAAGATGCGGACGGTGAAGGTCACTCTGAAAGCAGGACACAGGCTGTTGCTTCATTCTCCCGAACAGTGAGACACAAAAGCAGTAAAAGAAAATCAATCATTAACCAACCAATCAAGATGTAATCGGATATGAAAAAGATTCTGATGATGTTTTTTGCCCTGATGACGGGTGTGACGGCTGCCAGTGCGCAGTTGAGTAGCGGGGATTTTTTTGAGGGACTGAGTCGCAAGATCGGCTTTAGCCGGATGATAGTCCCGCACGGGCTGGAAATCACTTATGATAAAACGGTACATGTGATATTTCCTTCCCCGATCAAGTATGTGGACTTGGGGTCCACCAATCTGATAGCCGGAAAGGCGGATGCGGCGGAGAACGTGATCCGTGTGAAAGCTGCTAAAAAGCATTTCCGGGATGAGACGAACATGAGCGTGATCACTGAAGATGGAAATTTTTACACGTTCAATGTCAGGTATGCGGATGAACCGCTCCTGCTGAACGTGGAGATGTGCGATTTCATCCATGACGGTGAAACGGTGAACCGTCCGAACAATGCCATGGAAATCTATTTGCAGGAACTTGGCAATGAGTCCCCGCGTCTGGTACGCCTGATTATGAAGTCCGTGCACAGGCAGGACAAAAGGCGGGTCAGACATATCGGCTGTAAACGTTTCGGGGTCCAGTTCCTGCTTAGGGGGCTTTATACCCATAATGACCTGCTGTACTTTCATACACAGCTAAGGAATGAGACGAATGTCCCGTTTGATGTGGATTTCGTGACCTTCAAGATTGTCGACAAAAAGATCGTGAAACGTACCGCCATGCAGGAACAGGTGATCTATCCTTTGCGTGCCTGCAACTATGTGACCCGTGTGGATGGAAAGTCCTCGGAACGTACGGTGTTCGCGTTACCCAAATTTACGATACCGGAGGACAAGAAACTGGTGGTGGAGATGTATGAGAAACAGGGAGGACGCCACCAGATGTTTGAGGTGGATAATGAGGACCTTGTGCGTGCTGAACCCGTCAACGAATTGAAGGTACGATGAGAATGACCGGAAAATTTGTGTTGTTGCTTGCGGCTATGCTTGCCCTGTTTCTGGGGCAGGCGCAGGCCCAACGCTGCCTGCCGGGTATGAAAGGTGTGCAGCTAATGGCGGATATGGTTGACGGTTTTTATTGCGGGAAGGACCGTAATGATACGGGATTCGCTTTCGGACTTGCCGTTTCTACCTATGCCAAGGGAGGAAATAAATGGGTATCGGGCATTGAAATCATGTGGCGGTATTATCCTTACCGTAATACACGTATCCCTTTGGAGCAGTATACTGCGGAAGGCGGCTACTATTACAATTTCTTTTCCGACCCGGGGAAAAATGTATTTCTGAATATTGGTGCTTCAGGATTGATGGGGTATGAAACTGTAAACGGTGGAAAGGGACTGCTCTTTGACGGTGCCGTCCTGAAAAAACATGAATCGTTCATTTATGGCGGTGCAGTGATACTGGAAGCGGAAACTTATCTTTCAGACAAGGTCGTCCTGTTACTGCGTCTTCGTGAACGTGTTCTTTGGGGGAGTGCCGCAAAGCACTTCCATACCCAATATGGTTTGGGAATAAAATACATTTTATAATGACTAAATCCATACGAAAAATGAAAAAGATACTTGATCAGATAATGATATTGTGCTGCATGGCAGCCGCCTTGTTTTGTTTTACCTTTTGTAGTGATGACCTGGATATTCAGCAGGAATATCCGTTCACGGTAGAGGCGATGCCCGTAGCGGACAAGATAGCCGGCGGCCAGACGGTGGAAATCCGTCTGGAAATTACCGAAGAGGGCAATTTTTCCGGAACGCTTTATACTCTCCGCTATTTCCAGCCTGACGGGAATGGATTGTTGAAGCTGGAAGACGGTACGGTTCTGAAACCCAATGACCGCTATTTATTGAGTGAGAAGAAGTTCCGGTTGTATTACACTTCAAGGAGTACGAATGAGGCACAAACGATTGATTTGTACTTTGAAAATAACTGGCAGGATGTCCGGCAGCTGAGTTTCAGTTTCAATAACAGGAATGACGGGGCGGAGAAAACGGAAGGAGGAGTCCGTGCCCAGTAAATTGAGCAGGATGTTCTAGAACTGCAGTGACGAGAAATACACTCCGGGATACGGAGTGGCTCCCATCATCAAGTATCTGCCTGAGGGGAAGATCATATGGTGCCCTTTTGACACGTGCCACAGCGAGTTCGTGCTTCATCTGCAGGAAGCCGGATTTCAGGTAAAATACTCGCATATAAGTACCGGACAGGATTTTTTTGCTTATGAGCCGGATTGTTGGGATATTATTGTATCTAATCCGCCTTTCAGTAGAAAAAAGGACGTTTTTGAACGCTGCCTGCAACTGGACAAGCCGTTCGCCCTGCTGATGTCCAATTTTTGGCTGAACAGTGTCGGTCCGTGCCGGCTGTTTAAGGACAGGGAGCTTCAATTGCTGATGTTTGACAAACGCATCCAGTTTGACAAAGGGGGAGGTGTCCCATTTGGCAGCAGCTATTATTGTCACCGTCTTTTGCCTAAACAAATCGTGTTTGAGGAACTGGCGGTCTGTCGGAATGATTACAGCCGTATGCATCGGGATGTGGATAACTTGAATCGGAATATTGCGGAAGAAGACGCCGGACTTTCCTTCGGCGTTGTTTGAAAGCACAAACGGAAAAATGGATTATGGGAAAAACTTTTTTATTGTTCTTTCGATTTCCGCCTTTTCCGCCCGTGCCGGAAATCCGCCTTCCATGATTGACAAGGCGGAAGAGGGAGTTTGAACTTTTCTATATACCTTAGATTACATGTTACCGGAGCCGTGAACAGTATGCCATATTGCTTGCGGCTCTTTTATTATAGGGTTCTGCCCAGCAGTACTGACAGACGGTAGATATATTTGTTGTATTTTTTGAGACACTCCATATCCAGTGTTCCGTTATGGTAGGGACTGGATTTGTCCGTGTAGAAGAATACATCCACTTTACTGCTGTTTCTTTGAATATCCACCCCTTCAACCGGTATTTCTTCCGGGTTGTCATATTCTTCCAGCGGTAATTCCTCAATTGAGTTCCATTTGTCCATTCCAAGCAGGTTCAGTTTCCGGTTGAACAGGACGAAACCTTTTCTGGAGTAATCAATTCTTATACCGTATGGACGGTCCAGATAGAAACTTTCAACGGCCTTTTGTGCATACAGGCTCGAATTATTATTTTCCATTTTGAGTATTGATATAAGTTTTCTCTTTCAATAAATGTCTGTAAAAGGGAAGCAAAGATACAAAAAATAGTTTCTGTGTAAATTTATAGACGGATGAATTTGAATTTAATAAAGTAGGGGAACTGGAAGAACGGTTGACTGTTTATGGGGAGATGCAGAGAGAGTATAGGGGAACTAGAATAAGTTGGTGAATACGACAATTCTATCTGCTCTTTTGGTTAAAACATCCGTTTCATCATATCAACTATTTTTATAGTCCGGCAATTTGTCCATTGTGAATGATTCTGTTTTACAGTTGCTTGCCGGACAATGGAAGGTCCGGCAAGTTCTGCTGATTTTTCATTCTATGATTGTCGTTTTTCCATTTCAGTTGTTTTTCACCCGGTTCATCAGTTGCCCGGATATCTCATGCAGCTCCCTGCTGCGTTCCGGCTCCTGTTCCCGTGCAAAGGCGGTGATGCCTTGTGCCAGTTTCCAGAGTGTTGCCCCTCCTGTTATGCCGTCGTCGGGGTTGTTGTTCATCAGGAGCTTTTCGACTTCCCGTCCTTCGTTTTTCAGCAACGCGCCACGCTGTACCAGGGATTTAAGCTCCTTGTCAAAGTCCACGTCTATTTCTGACGCTCCCTGAATTTCGATGGCTTTTTGCATGATAGTATCCTTGCTGTAAAGTCCTTTAGTCAAATCTTTGACAGCCGATACGGTAGTTTTCGTATCCAGTTCATAAGTTCTTTGCGAGAGCGCAAGCGTATCCGGCAGGCGTCCTCCCAGATGAATCTGCCGCATGACCGATTCACGTACCATGCCGTTCAGACAAGCTCCGTTGAGCAGGAACGAGCGCATGTCCACCGAACCGTTTCCGAAATCGGATGTGCTGAATCTTGCTCCAGCGAATATGATTACCGTTCCGTTTTTACGGGTGGGTATTTCAACCGGTGTAGGAAGAATCGTCTCGCACCATACTTTGGTGTCATTCATATAGGCGTCGGACACGACGGCTCCGTTGTTTGCCGCTTCCCTGATGAATGCGGTGAGTATGTCCACGGAGTTGAGCCGCCGGTACGAGTCTGAGAGTACACCCCTGATTTCCGTTCCTACCGCACGGATGAGCACGCGTGTGCGCCCCGTCCATCCCGAATGTTCGTTGAGAATGGTTGCGCACAGCTGTTTCTGCCAGGCGTCTCCTGCGGAAAGCTCCCTGAGATATTTTGCCGGGATGCCCATTTTCTCGGAAATCTGGCTGATGGCATTTCCGTGCAGGTTGAAATTCCCTTCCGGCATGTTCATCTGTACCTGTTCCTCTGCCTGGAATGTGATGACCGGATGGCGGTCCTCATTACGCAGATTCACTCCTATAGGTGCGATGAAGTCCTGTGCGATTTTTCCCTCTTCGAGCAGGCGGGTGATTGTAGCCATGACACCCTGCTGCTTTCCTTCGATCATTTTTTGAACCTTGTTTATGACTACCTGGTTCAATCCCTGCTGCTTCTGTACCGGTGCAGCGGCCGGCATTACTGTAACTTCCATAATTGCTGTATTTAATGGGTTAATAAATAAATTTAGCATACCGGTGGTATGCTTATAAAATATAGTATATAATCATTTTTCATGCTGATGATCGGGTTTGGTATCATATTTTATGTCGTTATTACATCTTGAAAACGTCTGTAAAGGCGGAGGGGAATCCGCCTTACGCTTCCTGCCACCCGCTGGCATCGTTTTTCGTATGATATAAGGGGATGCTGGAAGATTCCTGCCTGCCCGGTATTCCTTCATGTTCATTCTTTTTACCGTGGGTATGCCTGTCCATGCAAGCATGGGATTGACCTTCCAACCGTCCACGAAGTTTCCGGGATTCAGGCTGTCATGGCAGATGACTTCCCCTACGCATCCGTGTATGAGCATATTGCATACGGTCATCAGGCAGCAGGTCCGGTTGATATCCTCCCCTATGAGGTAGTTTCCCGGATTCCGTGCATGATAGGCCAGCAGCAGCCTTCCGCTTCCGCAGGTCGGGTCACCCATCCTCTGTCCGGTCTTTTTTTCTTCCGTTTGGGTGCACAGCACCATGAGGTCGCAGATATGTACCGGAGTGAAGAATTGTCCCTGTGACTGCTGGGCACTTTTGGAAACCAGTGCCATATATAAATCCCCGAAAGGGTCATACCAGCTTGTATCATCCTTTATCCGGCTTGCCATGAGCCGTACCCACCCGGTGAGCATTTGCATAAATTTCATGTTCTGCTGCCGTTTGTACTTCCAGCTCTGCAGTGGGGGAGCACCGGGAGAAAACCCGTGGATGATGTAGGTCAGGAAATCGTTGAATACATTGACGGGATCGAGTCCGTTTGTGTAGGAGAAATCCGTTATCAGCTTCTCAAGCGGACGGACCGGGGGAGGGGTTTCGTATTTTGCCATTGTTATTTCTTTTTATAGACGGTTATTGTATGGGTATCATCGCAGGTTATTATTTTCACGGGGGACTCTCCGAGAAAGGATATGTGTATTTCGGCTTTTGTTTCGTTCCATTCCTGTTCTGTGAGTATTTCCCATTTCATGTGGTATCCCCATAGAACGAGTGAGTTGCTGTATATCCCGTCGAAGAGTTTCCCGTGAAGGATTCCGGTCAGCCTGTCCAGTTCCTCACGTGAGTATAGGGTGAATCCTTCGGTCATGTAGAAGAACTCGCCGTCATGTTCCGGGTCGGGCTGCCTGTTGATGTGGTATTTGCTCCAGTTTCTGGTAGTATATCTGCCATACAGGGGTTCCGGTTCCGTATATTGCCACGCACGGACACAGGCCGTGAAGTATACCTCCCCGTTGGCGCATTTTCCGGCATGTCCCCATGTCCTGAACTGCTTTTCTCTGATGCCTGCCGGTTTCAAGGCGGCTCTCTTCGGATAAGTCCATATCCCTTCATGGACGTTATAGCCGACACCGTCCCCGCTTTCATAACAGAACGGGATGCTTCCGGAAAGGCAGATCTTGAAATGTCCGTCGCATATCTCTTCGATGTGTGCCGATTGAAACCAGTCACCGTTCCGGCAGGTATACTCGATAATGTCACCTGCTGCCGGTCCGATATTCTTTTCCCGTTCTTGCCGGATTATTGCAATGAGACGGTTTACCTTGTCCGTGTCACTTTGGTTTACCCGATACCCGCGGTAATGGAAACCGTTGAAGCATTGCAGGCTTTCCACTGTATAAAGGTCAGTAAATTCCATAGTGTTTTCGATTTTTATGGTATACTTCAATTTGTCGGGCCACCATGTCACAGAACTTCTGTCCGTTTTCACCCTCCCCTCTGAAATAGATGATCATGTCCCGGAGGTCCCGGTTGAAACAGTTCATCCATTTGTCGTAATAATGACTGCCCTGTGTCTTTCCGAAGGTCTCCTCGAAAAGGTGCAGGTTCAGCCCTTCCTCCCCGTGGTGGTTGTACTGCCACAGGAAGATGAGTAATAGACGGTTATAGCTGAGTTCCATAGAATATGTTTTTTGATATTCCTTCCGGGGTTGCTCTTGCACAAAGGAGTTCCTCCCTTATCCAGATTCGGGTGTATTCTTCCAGATATCCCTTGTCTATGAGTTTTTGATAGGCTTCCCTGACATATTTGTAAGCGGGGAAGTCCCGGTCGGGCCCTTCCGGATATTTTTGAGTCGGTATGTTGATTTCTGAAGCCACCGTCATGAGATTTTCGGTAACAGTCCACGGTTTCCTTCTGAAAAGGTCGAATATCCGGTAGTATATGCTTGTTTCGTTTTGCTGCCGGTAAAATTCCAGCTCCTCTTCCTGCGTGAAACTGAATATGAAATCAAGCAGGGTGCACCTAATCAGATGGAATCTCCTGCTTTCCCTGAGTAACCGGATAAGCGTTCCGGTCAGGTGTGTGGCCTCACACTGTCCGGTTATCCATTCGTAATGTGAATGAAGCCTTGTATTCCCTCTGGTTATCCGGCATCCTTTTCCTCTTTTCTCCATCTCTGCCGTATATCCGTCCGTGGTGAATATTTCCGCAATTTCCTCATAAAGTTTCCTTTTCTTTCTGTATTCGTTCTTTTTCCCGTACACATATCCCCAGTCAAGCTCGATCTCTATCCTGTAGATCAGATTTTTTTCATATTCCGGGTTTGTATATCCGAAAGCATGCGTTCTCCCGGTTATCGGTCCCAGTATGAATCCTTCCGGTGTGTAGAGTTCAAGTACATGCAGCAGTTCCGCCAGCAGGAAATCCGGTTCTTTGCTCCTCCACCATTCTGCCTGCCGGTCTTCTTCCGCGTATGCCGGAAGAAGGGGCGAAAGTTGCACATATTCGGGGGTGTCCCTTATGATTTCCATTATCCGTAATATTGCCCCTGGTTTGTCTTCCAGTGTGAAAAGTGTCGTTTCCGTATCCGCATACAGTCTGTTTCGGGTTCTTTCATCCGTAATCATAGCCGATCATTTTTTAGTTATACATGAGCCTGTCGTGAGACGGGCATTTTTATTTCTTGTTGGATGCGTTGTCCGTTTGCCGGGGATTGCGGCAAGGCTTGACGGAAAAAAATACCGGAGCGTAGCGAGGATGATTTTTTCCTGTCAACCTGCCCGCAGGGCTGCCTTGCGCATTCAGTCCGGCAAACGGCTATCTTTGCGGCAAGAAATGGAAATGCGTAATCCGTTTTGCTATTTCCGCATTTCCCGTTGGTGCTTTTCGGCTTTCTTTTGCAGCCTTCTTTCTGCCTCCTGTACATTTTCTTTTTTTATTTTGAGCTTGGCGACAGCCTTTTGGAGCATTTCGTCCGTCTGTTCGTCAAAAAAGAGGTTGTTCTGCTTTTGCCATGCGGTGTATTCCCTTATCCTCCGTTCCATCCTGGTGACCTGTGCCTTGGCTGCTGCCAGCGAGGAGAGGCAGGAGCCGAATGAATAGTCTTCACCGCTGTGCCTGTCATACAGGCAGTAAGTGTGTGTAACATTCCCTTTGGGATATTGGCAGGTCAGTCTTGCCATTCTCCACCGGACGACCCAGTCATATTTGTCCGCCACTTTTCGTGGCAGGTCATATCGGAATAGCAGGACTTTACCGCCCTGCTCCGTAGTCCTGTAAAAGGAGATGATCACCCACAGCTCGATCTCCAGCTCTTTTTCCGCTTTTGCCATGTCCCTGGCATACTGCATCCATTCTTCCATGTTCCGGAAACTTTAAGTGTGTATCTGCCATCCTTTGAAGGGAGTCAACTGTACGGCAAACGATTCATCCGGTGAACCGTGATAGAGCAGCCCTCCGACAATCCCTCTGCTGCCGTCCGGGTACCTTTGGGTGAACCCGAACGAATAGGGCGCCCAGTCGTGGTAGAGCTCTATCTCACACGGGCGGTCCGGATTCTTTTCCCATGCTTCAAGACGTTCCATGCAGTTCTGCAGTGAAGTGTCCTTGATTGATTCCGCATACTGTACTACCTGGTTGTAGTACTCCTGTTTGCACATGATTTTCATGATATTCCGTTTTAATTGGTTGATAATGTTTTTTCCTTCTGTCTGTTCCTGCCTGTATTCCTGACGGTTTTGTATTCAGTTTCCCAGCTGGTGGAGTCGCACCAGTCCCTGCACATTCCGCATACTTCGGTTGCATAGGAATAACGTACCTGTGAGTCTACGAACAGTCTGTCCCTGACGAATGGAAACGTAATGTCCAGGGGCAGGCTGATGTGGTAGCCGGAACCGTTGAAACTGTTGGCGACGGCTATGATGACATCCCCGTGGAAACGGATGGTTCTGAAATCTTTTCCGTTGTCGTTTGTGACAAGTTCATTGAACCCGGCATTGAAATAAATACGTAGTTCACCACCGTATGTGGCATTATCCACCAGTTCTTCAATTAGTGTGTCAAACTGTCCTTTCTTCAGTTTCAGGGCGCGCCTGACCTTGTAACAGGACATGGCTCTGGATTCTTTTCCGATACGTTCCTCTATTTTCGCACCGGGAGAGTAGTACATGTTGACGGCGGCGGAATTTTTTATGAGTTCTTCCGCCGGGTCGGTATCACTCCTGTTCAAGATGAGGTCCGTAATCTCTTCACGGTGTTCCTCGAATTCTTCCTGCCTTTTCTCTTCTGCCATCTTCTCTTTGATTTCCTCAAGTATTTTGAGCAGACTTTCCGCTTCCTGTTCAGCATAACATTCCATGACTGTTTCATATAGCCTCCCCATGTTATTGTTCCGGATGCACTGCTCCTGCAGGTCTTCGCGTTCGTCCAGATTCTCCCGGTAGTCCACATGATACAGGCTGACCGTTTCGGGAACATATTTTTTCCATGACTCCGTATTATTCATGGCGTCTGCATTTAGGGAGGACTGCTTTTGTTTCAGCCGGTGTTTTCTCTCTTTTGACGGCTCTGAGTCTGTGCATAATGTGCAGGAACAGTTCCCGGTCATAAATCCTGTAGAAGAAGTTTTCTCCGGTTTCCTTGACGGTTCCGGTGAATGAGACGGAATCACGGCAGGGAGGAAACTGGAAGAGGCATCCGCTTGTTATTATGGTGTATCTCTTTTCCTCCACTTCATCCAGCAATGTTTCCATGTCGTCATGTCTGCCATATCCGGAGAAATACAGAAAATGATGTTTCCTCAGGCTGATCAGTATGTTCGCCATGTCTTTTCTAGCCTTGCAGGTGTCCCCACCATTATTCCCTCCGGTTACCATGTTACAGATGAAACGTTCCCTGTTTTCCTTGTCGGTGAATGAATAGGGAATGGTGATGATCTCCTGCTTGTCCTTGCTTGTAATTCTCTCCGCTTTTCCTTTGGTGACTTTTCCCTTGAATGTGATGTTGCGGTAATGCTCGTTCATTTGCCGCTCCAGTTCGGCCTGCGGTGTCATGACCGGACGCAGTCCCCGGAAAAAACGTTTTCCGATGGTGAAACAGAACATGTACAGGCTGCCGTGGTAGGGCTCGCCGAAAAAGAATGAATGGTGCTTCAGACGGACGGGAGGCAGTTCGTTCATACAGTTATAATAGTTCTCCTCTGTAATTTCACGGAAGGGTCGGCACAATGACTTGTCATGAATGCGCGACCTCTTGTGTATGGCGTTTCTTGTTACTGCAACTAGAAAAGGATTGTTTTCCTGTTTCTTGAGTTCCTCCAGTGTGCTGCCGTAGTAGTCACAGTGTATGCCGTCCGACATGGATGTGACGCAGCTTCCTCGGAAACAACGGGAGTCAATGACAAATTTCAGATGTTCTTTTTTCATGGTCAGATATTTTGGAGGTTTAAGATTCTCTTTGCCGCAGACACCGCATTCGGATTGAGTTGTCGTTGCCATGCCCTGTTTCTGGGTGACCAGTGGAAACCGGATGATTTGAGTTCCCTGCGTTTGCTCTCTTCCGGTATTTTGTTGAAGAAGACCTGCAGGCGACTTTCCTGATAGTTCCAAACGAGGATTCCACCTTCAAACGTTACTTCCCTGTTTTCCAGCTCTTGGGTTTCCTTTAACTTGTCCCGCATGCGACTGGCTGTTTCAGCCAGCTGGAAGAACCGGTGGCGTGGTGTGATGACAGGCTTCTTTATGCCGGCATTATATTCGGAGATGAAGTCGATTGCCTTCTGTACGATTTCCACGTCGCCATGGTCGGCAAATGTGCTGACCTTGTTGAAGATGCTGCTGACGAAGAGTGCCCGGTTGTATCCTCTGGCTTTTCCCGTATCAATCTCATGGATCGTGTTTGCGCTGCTTGCAATGTCACGTTTCAGCCTGCGCCATGTTTCCTCCCGTTTTTCTTCTTCGGGCCTGTATTTTTCCGTGAGCAGTTGCATGGTTTTCAGAAATTTCTCACGCCATTTCAGGAATTCGTCGTATCTGTTCTGATAGGCATTTTGTGCCTTTTCATTCCTTTGGAAATTGAATCCGCCCCGTCCTGTTACCATCGGGTTTGCGCAGCGTGAGAGGCTGTGGAATAAAACGGATATTTTACTTTTGTAAGTATTGATGTAATCCTGCTTTTTTGCTTCCGGTATTTTCTTCAGGTCTTCATGGAGTTGCTTTTCATATCCCATAATGTCCGTTTCAGCCCTTGTTTCCGGATCATGGGAATTCCAGCGGTAGGCATTGACGGCGATTTCTTCCAGTTCTTCCAGATAGCCGGGATACTTGAATTTTGTTACTTCCCAGTTTTTGAAGTCAGAAGCACGTACTTCCTTTTCTTCACCGTTTTCCGTGTAGGTATGGATATACATATACATACCTTTGCTTTTTTTGCGGAAATGGAAGGCGACCGCATCTTTGTCCGTTCCGATCCGTCGGATGGATTCTGCACGGTGCGCATTTGTTTTTGTGAGCGGAGTGATTGTCGGGTTATCACTGCTACTTTTTACGAGGTTCATTACTCGTTCTTCGTGAACCTGCATTTCGGTCATTTCAGCCATACTTTAATCATTTAAAATTAGACATAACCGGCTCCGTGGAGCCAGTATTTCGATTTCTTACTTGCCGGGTTGTTCGTGTCCGGGATTGTGCAAGGCTTGGCAGGAAAAAATACCGGAGCGTAGCGAGGATGATTTTTTGCTTGCCAACCAGCCCGCAGGGCTGCCTTGGGCAATCCGTAGGACACGGACTATTTTTGCAGGTAAGAAGTTGAAATATAATAAGATATTAATAGGGAAAATAGAGTGTAGGCTTACCAGATAATATTATATTTGTTTTCATACATATATCAAGCTTTCGAGGGATTTGAACGGCGAAACGGACTTTTTTGAAGGAAAGGGTAAAGATTAGGCATAGACAGATTAAAGAAGGGTGAATGGATCTTATCCCTGTCGTCCCACCAAGAAACTGTCCCAGTAGCGCGTCCCACTTAGGAACATCCCAGTAGATGTGCATAGGCAAACTCAGCAAAGGATAATAGGGATGTGGTGAAGTTTCTTTTATTGTTTGTATAAGGATTATTTAATTCTACATTCTTGATAATGTCATGCAGTAGTTTGATGACGAATTCGATTATTGGGGAGCTGCAAATCATAAGAGGCACTCACCGACTATGTCGTGGCTCTGTTTATCGGCATGATGAATGTCTTGACAGTTCCGTTAGGTGGTGAAGGTGGAACTTCTAACGATTTGCCGTGAGGACGGAAAGAGGATGAAATGGAACTGCTCCTTCCTTGATGCCTGATGCCGTAAATACTACACTACGCTCGCAAAGTTCTCTATAAGCCGACTGTACCGAGAGAAGAAAGCGTTTCAACTTGCCATTCGTTGCCATCGCCTTTCGGTTCTCGCTGTTCAGTTTGTTTTTTTGAGCGTTCCACAACTTAGGATCGCACGAGAACTTGTAACTAAATTGGGCAATTGTTTGCTCATATGTTACTCATTTCATTATCGGAGCTTGTTTCGATTTGTACAATTTGCTCTTTTTCAGGTAGAGTAACACCTTGAATTTGCTTGTTTGCATATGCCTCTTTTTATGGACAAAGTTACCTGTTGTTGAACAGATCTTCACTATGCAAAACATTGTATTACAAAGAATAAGCACTGCAATGACAGAAAAATGAGTCGCCGAATACTCTTCTATCAGTTATTTTCTCCTACCTCATTACCATTCAGGAAAATAGATTAACAATCTGATAACAGAACTTCTGCTCAAATTCACATTCTCTGCACTTTGTTTCCCTTGCGTAAAGTGCTGATATATAACGTAAATCCTACTCATCCCCATTTGTTTTCCCTCCACCTCTCTCTAATTTCCTTTTCTCGAGTAGCTCCTGATGAGAAATAGGAAAACAAAAGGATTCTTAGAATTAGGATTAAAATTGAGTATGCTAGCAGCGGTATAAAAATATGCTGTATTGTCAAAGAACGGTTCGGATACCATAAATTCTGCTTCGAAAATATGGTGATTATTATTACATGTGGATTACATTATTTTAGAATCAGCCATAAAATAAACCATGTAGCAATTAATCTATATAATGTTTACTGATATTAATTCTTTAATATTTGCATAGTTATTTTTTTTTTCCGAATATTGTCCCGTGTTAGTTGAATGAATATATTAAGAAGTTTAATTTTGAGAACTAAATTCAGTTTATGACTCTCAATGATCAGAAACGCATAATAGATTTATGGGTACAATTTTGGGGTGGAAATGAAATGGCATTTTCTCAATTGTACTGTTTATGCTTTGATGATTTATTAGCTTATGGTCGTAGAGTGGGGGGAGATAATGAGATGGTAGAAGACTTGATTCAAGACCTGTTTCTGAAACTTTATCAGAAAAAGATAATTCTTGAAGATAATACAAAGTTACGTTCCTTCCTATTTCGTGCATTAAAGAATTTGATTTATAATCAATTACTTCGTAATGCGAAACTTCAATCATTGCCGGATTATGACTTTGCATTTGATTTGGATTATACAATTGATGAGCAATTGGCTTGGATGCATGACCAAGGGCTGTCAGATGAGGTTCATCATATATTGAAAGGACTTACCGGACGTCAGAAAGAAATAATCTATCTTCGCTTTATCCATGAGATGAGTTTTGAAGAAATCTCAGAAATAATGAAAATTAATATCCAGTCTGCCCGAAATCTATTGTTCCGTTCTATGGAAAAGATTAGGAAAGAATCTTCATCCGCTACTATTTTATTTCTTATTAATGTGCTTTCTATATAATTGTATAGTAACTTGTTATAGCATACTTCTTTCATTTTTACTTATCCCGTCTGTCTTTTTTTGATTTTTTTTTCTCCTGATGAGTATAAATTCATCTGCTCGTTTGTCATCATAGAAAATAAGGCAGAAAATGGCTCAATATACATTTAGAGATATAGAAGAATTTTTGTTGGATGATGATTTCTTCCAATGGGCAAGATATGGTTTTTCTGATAATGGGTTTGATATTAAATCCTATAAGATTCAGCATCCCGGTTGTGAAGAAAAGATAGAATTGGCTATTGCGGTGATTCAAAATATGAAAGTGGTTGAAGATAGCAGACCTGTATCTGAGGAATATAAGATGCAAAGTTTTGCCAGAATGATGGATAGGCTTCAACATGAATCTTCGCAACCGGTACAGCTTCACAAAAAAACATTACCTTATCGGAGAGTAATGGCTTATGTGGCAAGTATGGCAGCCTTACTATTCATCTGTTTGGGGACTTATTATATTCTATCCAAATCCAATTTGCAGAAAACTACAGATGTTACAGCCAATATTATAGACTCTTTAGGTCATTCAGGGCAAATACAGATTATTTTGGATGGTAAACAGGCCGTTGGTTTGGACAAGAATAATGCTGAAATCCGGGTAGGTGAGGACGGTACAGTTACAGTGGACGAACAATTGGTAGCTGCTTCCAGAGGAGAAAAGATATCGGTGAATCAGATAATGGTACCTTATGGGAAGCGTTCTAAAATAATCCTTCCGGATGGTTCTTTATTGTGGATTAATTCCGGTTCATGCATATCTTATGCTTCGGACTTTCTGGAGAATAGAAAGTTGAATGTACAAGGAGAAGTATATTTGGACGTTCGTAAAGATGCTAAGCACCCTTTTGTCGTGAAGACGGATCGTTTAGAAGTTACCGTGCTGGGAACATCATTCAATGTAACCGATTATGTAAAAGATACGGAGACAGCAGTGGTACTTGTTCAGGGAAGTGTAGATGTGACAGTAGACAATAAAGAGAAAAAGCGCTTGCTCCCTAATCAACGTCTTTCAAAAGACAACGGTGCAGTAAAAGTGAATGAAGTGGACGTATACAACTATATTTGTTGGAAAGACGATGCTATGAATTTCGATGGACAGAGACTTTCTGATGTGCTGAAATCACTGTCGAGATATTATGATACAAAAATAGAAATATCAGGAAGTTTGAAAGATGAAAAATATTATGGTAGTCTTGATTTGAATTGTACACTTGACGAAGTATTGGAGGCCATCTCATTGACTACGCCATTAAATATAACTAGGCGAGGGGATTTAATATACATCATGCCTTGAGAAACTCAAATGAAGTATAACCTTTAAAAAGAAAGAAATGAAAAACATACCACCTTAAAATAAAACAGAAAAAACCGGATAATATCTGCGAAATATCATCCGGTTCACATTAGAATTAAAAATAACTCAGCAAAGTTATAAATCTAACAATACAAAAATATGAAAAATAACTCTCAGACAAGGAATAAAAGTAAATATTTAACCAATATTGGTTTTCGATTTTTACTTTTATGCATTCTTTTAACGTCCCATTTGCCAAAGATCTCGGCAGAAGACGGGTTTATGCTACTTCAATCCACGGATGTAACGTTAAATCTGACAAATGTCTCTTTGGAAACCCTGTTTAAAACACTGGAAAAGAAAAGTAATTATGTCTTCTTCTTTAAAGAAGATGTCTTGCAGAAAAATGAAAAAGTAACAGTCAAAGCACAAAACGAGTCGGTTGTGTCTATTTTGAATAGAATATTACCCCCTAAACAACTGACATATACAGTAAAAGGGAGACAAGTGATTATTGTCCGCCTTCCCCAAAAAGAAGAAAAGAAAGCAGAAGTACCGGTAGAAATCAAAGAATATACTGTAAAAGGAACAGTGGTTGATGCCAGTGGACAGCCGTTGCCGGGTGTAAATATTACGGTACAGGGAACGACCAATGGTGTTACCACAGATCTGTCCGGTGGATTTACGTTACGGATAAGAGATGGTAAGCGTGTCTTACTTGTTGCTTCTTATATAGGTTTTAGCACAAGAAAAGTCTGGGTATCCGGTGAAACTAATTCTTTGAAAATAATGCTTGAAGAAAGTTCGGCGTCTTTGAATGAAGTCGTGGTAGTAGGATATGGTACACAGAAAAAGCTGAATCTGACAGGAGCCGTGACAACTGCTTCCGGTGAAATCCTTGAAAACCGCCCTATCGCTAATATTGCTCAGGGTTTGCAGGGAATGGTTCCCAATCTGAATATTACTTTCAATAGCGGTCAACCAAACGAAGCAGCCAAGATTAATATTCGCGGAAATACCTCTTTGAATGGCGGGAATGCTTTGATTTTGGTCGATGGAGTGGAAATCTCCGACCTGTCATTGATTAATCCTCAAGATGTGGAGAGTGTGTCAGTGTTGAAAGATGCTTCTGCCGCTGCTGTTTATGGTGCACGTGCTGCCTTCGGTGTGATGCTTGTCACTACAAAGAAAGGAAATCGTAATCAGAAAACGCGGGTGACCTATAATAATAACCTTTCATGGAGTTCACCGGCCCGTTTACCGGAAATGCCCCGTTCGGATGTATGGGCGCGTATGTGGAATAAGGCATACGAGTATGATACTCCGGGTGGATATTACTTTAACGAAAAATTTATGGAGAAACTCGATGCACATATTGCCGATCCAGAACACAATCCTGCAATCTTGGTCGATACCGAAGGCATTCAGAATCCAAATTATAGTCCTAGCAACCCGGGATGGGCCTATGTGGGCAACACCGATTGGTTATCTGAGTTCTATCAAAAGTCGGCTTTCATGCAACAACATAATGTGAGCCTTTCGGGTGGAACCGAACGTAACAATTACTATGCTTCTATTGGTTTCAAAGACCAGTCGGGTATTTTTCGCTATGGAAATGACTTTTATAAGCGCTTCAATTTAGCGTTCAATTTCGATACGAAACTAACTAGTTGGCTGGACGTGAGTTTTGCTACCCGTATGAGTAATATTAAGAATGATGAACCTTATATGGACAATGGTGGTAGCAGTTCTCAAACTTGGTATTATGAGGTATATCGTATGTTTCCTACACTCTCTATCTTTTTACCTAATGGTGATTTTGCAGGTATGTATCTCAACAGTGGTAATTATAACGTTATTGGAAAGATGGCTTTAGCCGGACGTAATAAAAAAGAGACTTGGGACCAATGGTACATCGGGCGTTTCGATTTACATCCATTGAAAGGACTATCTATTAAGGGCGATTACTCTTGGAATCGTTATTCTACTGTTCAGAAATTCCACCGTAAAGAAATTAAGCAAACTTTTCCTGAGGGCGGTCCTGAATGGATTGTAGAGACTCCCAATTATGTGAAAAACTATAACTCGAACAATATTTACCATGCTATCAATGTATGGGCCGAGTATAAAACTTCGTTCAACGATGTTCATAACATTTCGGTAATGGGGGGGTATAACCAAGAGGAGAAGACTTATGCTAATACTTCATATACCATGACTGACTTGTATGATAACGAGTTGCCTATTTCCGACTTAGCCATCAACTATAAAGAGAATGCTGAAGGTGCAGACATCTGGCGTGTACAGGGGGCTTTCTTTCGCTTGAACTATGATTATCGCTCTAAATATCTACTTGAGGTAAATGGTCGTTATGACGGCTCTTCTAAGTATGCTAAAGACGATCGTTGGGCGTTTTTTCCTTCAGCCTCTATTGGTTGGCGTATTTCGGAAGAAAAATTCTTTGAACCACTTTCCAAAGTAGTAGACAATTTGAAACTTCGTGCCTCTGTAGGTGCTTTGGGTAATCAGATAACTAACGGCTATCATGACTATATGTCTATTCTTTCTGGTAAGGTGTTGACCAACTATATGATGGATGGTAAAATGGTCAATGCGTTGAATATTCCTTCTTTGCCTAGTGTAGTGACTTGGGAGAAGGTTGTGACGAAAGACTTGGGTTTGGACTGGTCATTGTTCAACAATCGTTTGATGGGTACATTCGATTTCTATGTACGCGATACCAAAGATATGGTACGTTCGGTTACACTGCCTGCCGTATTGGGTACTTCGGGTGGTAAAGAGAATATTGCTGATATGCGTACCACTGGCTGGGAGTTGGAATTGACGTGGAAAGATCGTATTAAGAATGTATTGGGAAGTCCTATGGACTATTCGCTTACCGTAGGTTTGTCCGATTACCAGGCTGAGATAACCAAATACGATAACCCCAACGGTTCGTTGGCTAGTGGTATGTATTATGAAGGACAGAAACTGGGTGAAATCTGGGGGTATGTGACTGATGGTTATATTATGGACGATTTTGAAGCAGCCAAAATGAACTATGTACAGAAATACATTTCTTCTAAGTGGTATCCGGGCGATATTCGCTACAAAGACTTAAATGGTGATGGCATGATAGACCAAGGTAATCGTACATTGGCCAATCCGGGTGACCAAAAGGTGATAGGTAACTCTACTCCTCGATATCGTTTTAATTTGCAAGGAGGTATTGGTTGGCGTGGTTTCGATATCCGTGCTATTTTCGAAGGGGTGGGTAAACGCGATATGTGGACAAGTAGTGATATCTTTTGGGGATTCTCTAGAGGTATCTATAACTCTTGTGTAACCCAATACCATATCGACAATATTTGGACCTATGAAAATCCTACAGCTTATTATCCTCGTTTGAATGCTAATGGCAATAAACGTAGTAAGCAGATTCAAACTAAATACTTACAAAATGCGGCATATATCCGCTTGAAAGATATTACTTTGAGCTATACTTTACCCAAGAGTTGGTTGACCAAGATGAAAATGGAGCAGGTACGTATCTATGTAAGTGGTATGAATTTGTGGGAGAAGACCGGTTTGCCCCCATTTATGACTCCTGATATTGTAGATCAAATAACTGATAACAGCTTGTCTAGCGAGAACAGTGGTAAAGAATATGCATTTATGAGAAGTTATTCATTCGGTATTAATATAACATTTTAAAAATTGATAGGTATTATGAAAAAATATATATTTTCATGTATTTGCATTTTGTGCTTGTCACTGTCCGGATGTGATTATTTGGATACTGAACCGGGTGACGCAATTTCTAGTGATCGTTTCTGGGAGACTTCTAATGCTGCCGCATTAGAGCAATATTGCAATCTTTATTATCCTAAACTCATCAAGGGACATGGTGATCCTTTGTCTTGGAATATTGGCAATATGATTATGCAAGAGTATCAGTCTGATAATCTTTTAGCAGCTGGTGCTAGTAGTATTACATTTGGTCAAAACACTGTAATGACTAGTAGTGCTGACTGGGACTGGTCTACAGTGAGAGGTTGTAATGCTTTTCTTGAAAATTATGAAAAGTCTCCCGCTTCGGATATTGATAAAAAGAAATTTGCTGGAGAAATCTTATTTTTCAAAGCTTTTGATTATTTCAATAAGGTGTGTCTTTTTGGTGAGGTACCTTGGTATGATTCTACGTTGAATAAAGATAACCCCGAACTATATAAAGGACGTGATTCTCGTGATTTAGTGATGACCAATATTTTGGCTACCATTAATAAGGCTATTGAGTTTTTACCTCGCAAGACTAAAGTTTATCGTGTGAGCCGCGATGCCGCTCTATTACTCAAAGCCCGTATCTGTCTTTATGAAGGTACTTGGCGTCGTTATCGTAATGTAGAGGGCGATGTAAAATTCCTCGAAGAGGCTTACAAAGCTTCTGGAGAGCTGATGGGGTATGGTTATGAATTGTATAAGGCATCGGGTACAGACGATAGCTATTTCGATCTTTTCATACAAGATAATTACAATGATAATTCGGAGGTAATTCTCTCTCGTGAGTATGACCCTGCCCTCAATATGGGGCACAACGTGCCTAATAGTATTCCTAATAGCGAACAGGGTATGAGCCGTGATTGTTTTGAGGAATACTTGTGTGCTAACACAGGAAAACCCATTTCTCTTTGTGGTTGCCACAATCCCAACATGGGATATAATGCAGAGATGAAGAATCGCGACGGACGTCTGTTACAAACAGTATGTTTGCCCGAATCTGGTAGTAAATATGCTCGTTTTTTATATCGTACTACTGGCGGTCTGTTGAAAGGTGGGGCTCCTAATATCTTTTCTATTCTTCCCAACTCGGATACTCGAACCTTCTACGCTGCATCTTGTACTGGATATTCGGTATGTAAGTTCTATAAGGCATCTGAGCACTATGTGGGTAATCACAAAGGTGGTATTGACGCTCCTGTTATGCGTTATGCTGAGGTCTTGTTGATTCGTGCTGAGGCTGGTGCTGAGTTGGGGAAAGATCCCGAATTGGATAAAACCATCAATCAGCTTCGTGCCCGTGTAGGATTTACTTTTAAGTTGGAAGCTGATCCGATAGCTGATCCGGATTTGATTGCTAAATATCCTAATGTGAAAGGTGATAACGCTAACTTGATTCGTGAAATCCGTCGCGAACGTCGCATTGAGTTGTTTGCCGAAGGTTATCGTTGGGACGATGTTTGTCGTTGGAATGTAGGCGAGGTTGTATTTAACCGTGTGCGTCGTGGTGCTAAGATGGATCCCAATTTGTACTCTGCCGATGAGATAAAGACTATTAAAGATCAAGTAGGATTCGATGCCGATGGTTTTATTACTCCCTATGCTAAGCGAGTTACTTATAGTATGAATTTTACGGCTAAAAATTACCTGTACAACATTCCGTTGGACGAAATATCATTGAACCCGAATCTACTTCCTCAGAATCCGGGTTGGGAATAAGTAGTCAATTACTGTAAATGAAAAGAAAGATGGAAAATATGAAATACACTATGTCATACATTGCAAAGAATTTTCGAGTAGCATTGATGCTGTCACTCATGATGTTATTGTGTAGCTGTTCTAGTGAAGATAAATTGGAGCTTCACAAAGGAGCCACACTTCCCATTATGCAAGGAATAGCCGATAATGTGCCTTACATTCAGTCGGTAGAAAAAGAATTAACTTACGACTTGTATGATGGGGTACGCATTACCGATGTCATCTTTACCTATTGCGCTAAACCTACCCGTATGATTATTGCTGAAGTAGATTTAAATAAGAATGTGACCATAGTTACCTCTACGCCTGATAATAAGCCGGAGGTAGGTAAAATTCTGCAACAGGTAACTGTACAGGCCGAGAAAGCTGAAGCAGCCGGACGCAAAGTGATTTTGGGAACTAATGGCGACTTCTATTCTAAGAAAAATGATCTTTGGATTCCTGGTGGGCTATTCTACAAAGACGGTGTAGCTATCAAGACTGAAATAGGTTGGGAGGCTGATCATGTATTCTATATGCTCAAAGACGGTACGGCACATATTACTTCTGTTCCAGAGTTTAAATTAGTAGAGCGAGAGGTGGTGCATGCTATTGGTGGTTGGCAAAGAATGGTGCAAGACGGTGAGGTAGTGAAGAACTTTACCGTAAATGACAACGCCATGCAATTCCATCCACGTACCTTTGTAGGTGTGTCTGCTGACAATCGCAAGGTTTATTTATTTGTTGTTGATGGTCGTCAGCCCGAATACTCTAACGGTATGCGTCTTGAGGACATGATGTTACTCTGTCAAGGTGCTGGTTGTTACCAAGCGTTCAATATGGATGGCGGTGGTTCTACCACTATGGTACGTCGGGTAGAAAAGGGCAGTTCAGTGTCATTTGAGGTAATGAATCAACCTTCAGACAATCCTGCCAGATCGGTGATAAACGGCTTACAAGTTATTGAAAAAACTAATTAAAAAACGGAATAGTATGAATACATATAATATGAAATTCCATGCTTGGTTTAGGGAGGTGTTGGGATTGTTCTTGGTAGCTTTCATAGCTTCGTGCGATGACTCCGATTTGATACGTCGCGTTGAACCAACTCTTGAAATTCAAGATGAATTGTTGATGGGGCCTGTCGCTTCTCGTCAGGTAATTGATTTACACTCTTCGTATCCATGGTTTGCCGAAGCTTCCGCTTCATGGATTAAACTGAAACGCTATCGTGGGCAAGCTTTGTTGCCCGACTCTATAGTGGCTGAAATCGAAGAGAACCCGGAGATGGCATTGCGTGAAGGCTGGATTGAGATTCGTTTGATGGATCAAATGTCGAAACGCATTGTTGTGAAACAAAACGGTCGTGGTTCATTGATTACGTTATCTAAGGAGGTACTTTACTTTAATATTAATGGTGGTGAAGCTGTTTTGGATGTAGTAACCGATCTTGAATGGAATGTAGAAGAGGAACAGATTGGTGGATTTACCTTTAAGAAAGTAGACGATACTCATTTGAAAGTTAAAGTTGCTAAGAACACCACTGGGACCGAAATAAGAAAGAGTATTATTTTATCCGACACGGGTAAGACTACAGAAACCAAATTGACAATTGTCCAGACCAATGTGGAAAAGATGTTGTCTATTTCTTTATCCGAAACAGAGAAAAATATGATTACTGGCAAAAAAGGAACACAATTAAACATTCCAGTCTCTTTGAATTTACAATTTGATTGTAAGGTTTCTCATTCTTGGATTCATGTGGGTGAACTTCCTGAGTTTAGCGGTGATATTGTGCAGGATGTAAACATTCCTGTCGAACTGGATCCTAACGACGGATTTGAAGACAGAACAGGATATGTAGTTGTCAAGAATCAGGGCGATGTGGTAGAAGTATCGGATACTCTCTATGTTACTCAGCGTCTCTACAGTCAGATTGTTTATGTGAAAGCTGGAGCCAATGGTGATGGATCTAGCTGGGAGAGAGCGTTTGGCACTATCGAAGAAGGTCTGTCAGCCTGTGCTCACTATGGTGATATGCAAATGTGGGTAGCTGCAGGTGACTATTATTTGAAAGATTGGACCGAGTTTAAGAAGGTGAATTTCTACGGCGGTTTTGAAGGAAAAGAGACTACTGTGGCTGAACGTACCATGAAGCGTAAATCTATTCTTCATGCTGCACCATCTAATGTCTGGCCTTCTGTTTACATGTATAAATTGACAGAAGGTACAACACGTGTTGTTGATGGTTTTGAATTTGTAGACTCTAAGGGAAAACAAGGTGAAGGCGCTTTGATAGCTTATGAATATTGGATGATTAGAAACTGTGTGGTGAGAAATAATACTTGTGCCCGTGATGCTGGTGGCGCATATTTCTTGTGTACATTGATTAACTGTGTGATACGTGATAACGAAACATTAAGTACATCTTCTACAATGAATGTTCAACAAAGCACTTGTCTATACAATGTGACTGTGGTAAACAATAGAAGTGCTGGTAGTAGTGCCGGTGTTCGTTTAGGTAGTGGTACCTGCCAGATGGTGAATTGCGTGGTATGGGGTAATATTCATACTAAAGGTGATTTACACAGTGGCTATTTGGATCAGAACAAGGCTGCTATTTTTAAGAATTGTGCTATTCAAGGCGGATGGATTTATAATGGTGGAAATACTCCTCAAGTTTCTAATTGTATTAATCTGAATACGGATAATGCCGCTACCGATGGTCCTCAATTTGCTGATGTAGCAGGTAAGAACTATCAGCCCACAGAGAACTCTCCGTTGGTTGATGCCGGTTTGAACTCTGTGGTAAAAGATTGGAATTTGCTACTTGATATTCAAGGAGATGCTCGTATATCGAACGCTGGAATTGATATCGGTGCATTTGAGTGGCAAGCCAATAAATAGAATATAGTGTAATATAGAAAGCAATTCTCTATAGTTCATAATAAAGAATTGCTTTCTTTATTTGTTTACCTAATTAAAAATATTATGAAAAGTAAATTCTTAACAATGAAGCTTATATTGGGAGCACTGGTATTATCTTTTAGTTGTGCTTGTTCTAGTAGTAATTCTGAAGAGGCTATGCCACAAACCGCCATAGGACGGCAATTGGTTGAATCTGGTATGGCCAATGACGTGACTTTAGATAACGAGAGTGTAGTGCGTGATGGAATAAAATTGAATGAATTGGCTTTTAAAACGTTTGGAGAGTCTCAGCATATTTTTGTGGCTACAATCGACTTAAACGAACTAACTTTTACTCCGGCTACAAAAGACGATAAGAATGTGCCGGCAACAGGACCTGAATCTAGTGCGCCTCTCCCGATTCATGCTTTTGCGGCCGAAGCAAACGGAAAAACTGTTTGGCTTGGTGTAAATGGTGATTATTATGCTGACAATCCACGTCGTGTCATGGGTCTTTTCTATAAGGACGGAGTGTGCATCAATTCGCAATATTTTGAAGGGCACGATGAGGTGTTGTATCAACTGAAAAATGGTGAGACCTACGTGGGACAAGCTGATGAGGCATTGGCTCACGAAGCCAATCTGTTGCATGCGTTGGGAGGATATGGGCTATTAGTTAAGGATGGGGTGGTTCAAAATTTTTACGAAGAGATGGGTGATTTGCAGAATACCCATCCGCGTACTAGTGTGGGGCTTTCTCAAGATAGAAAGACTATGTATGTATTTGTGGTGGACGGTCGTAGAAAAGACTCTTTCTTTGCGTTGGGACTTACTTTGCCCCATCTGGCTACCATGATGAAGGCTGTGGGATGTTATAACGCTATCAACCTTGACGGAGGAGGGTCAACTACGCTTATAATCCGAAAAGTGAATGATGGTGGGAAGCCGACTTTTCCTATTTTGAATACACCGGCCGATGATCGGGTACCCCGTAAGGTTACCAACAGTATGTTGATTATAGAAAAGAAGTAATTGTATAAAGCCGACTTAATAGATTTAAAAGAAAATAGAATAATGGAAAAGATTTTATATGCCGCTATGTGTGCGATATTGTTCCTTTGTTGTAGTTCCAGCGATGAATCCGAAGCAAATTCCCAATCCCCTTTTACGCTTCCTGACAAAGCAATTGTACTGGCCGAGCAAGCCTCTAAGTCAGTTGTGATACTCGATGCTTCCACTTATCGTACTGTATGGAGTTGGAATCCGGAGAAGGCCGGTGTACCCTCCAATTGTCAAACATGGTTTCACAATCCTAGTGAGGTTAAGCCAGTGTTCAACAATCAGTATATCTTGATGACTGCATCAGGTGGTGCTGTAGCTCTTATACGTATTGCCGACAGTAAATTGATGTATTATGCGTATGTGGGTGAAAATCCACACTCCGCAGAGATTTTGCCCGATGGAAATCTCGTGGCTGTATCGTCTACCGATGGTAAGTTACGTACATTTATGACTGATACTATTAAAGGAACGGGCAAGTGGTTTGCCTCTTACGAGCTTCCTAGTGCCCACAACGTGGTATGGGATCTCCAAAGAGAGTTGCTTTACACCACCGAAGGGATTAAATTGTGTACTTATAAGTACAATTTCAACCGCAAGGAACCTAGATTGCAAGATCGAAGCGTAATCTTCGAATTACCCAGCACCGAATCGTGCGGGCATGATCTCTTTCCCGTGTATGACAAGACCGATGTGTTATGGATTACTACTAATGAGAATGTGTGGCAATATGATATAAAGAACAACAAAGCTGAATTGATTTATCCGCTTTACGCTGTGAAGAGTGTGTGTAATAGTGCCGACGGGGTACTGATGTTGTATCCTACTACCGAGTGGTGGTCTGATGGTCTGATAAACGAGAAAGGTAAGAAACTATTTAGCATCTACGGTGCTAAAATTTATAAGGGGCGTTGGGTAATGAATAATACCTTCAGCTACCCCAAGGAGCATCAACCCAAGTTTGAGTAATATATAATGAAAGTATGGATATTAGGAGCAGTGGGTCTTTGGACGATATGTAGTTTTGCACAGCAGCAAGAGGTTCCCATTTATTTGGATAATAATCAACCTATAGAGAAGCGTGTGGAAGATGCTTTGGCACGCATGATTTTGGAAGAAAAAGCGGTAATGACCCATGCTCAATCTAAGTTCAGTTCTCCCGGTGTTCTTCGTTTAGGGATTCCTGAAAACTGGATGTCTGATGGTTCCACGATGTACGTGAAGAACTGCTTTGGGATCAATGGAATATAGCTAAGTGGACGAATGATTCTTGTATTGCCTTTCCGGCATTAACCTGTTTGGCGGCTACGTGGAATCCCGAATTATCTTATATATATGGAAGCAATATTGGAGAAGAAGCACGCTACCGCAATAAGAATGTCCTATTGGGGCCGGGAGTTAATATCTATCGTAGCCCGCTGAACGGCCGGAATTTCGAATATATGGGAGAAGACCCATTTGGGGCATCCCGTATGGTAGTACCTTACATAAAAGGTGTACAGAAAAACGGAGTAGCTGTATGTGTGAAACATTATGCACTGAATATTATGACGATGAGAAACACGAATGGGTGGTGGAACCGGGAGAATTTCGAGCTTTAATAGGAGCCTCCTCAGCCGATATTCGTAGTAGTGTAAAGTTTAAACTTAGATAAATAGATTAACCAAAATAAGAGAATATGAAGAAATATATAGGCCTCGTACTAGTGGCGATGTCGGGCTGTATACTTACAGTTAACGCACAGCAATCATTTTCTTATAAGAATCCACTTCTTCCTACAGAACTAAGAGTGAATGACTTGCTGGGCCGGATGACACTGGAAGAAAAGATAGCTCAGATTCGTCATTTGCATTCGTGGGATGTGTTCGATGGACAGATCCTGAATCAAGAGAAGTTGGATAAGATGTGCGGTGGAATAGGATATGGGTTCTTTGAAGGTTTTCCATTGACGGCTGCAAGCTGTCGTAAGACTTTCCGTGAGATACAAACCTATATGGTAGAAAAAACACGTCTGGGTATTCCCGGATTTCCGGTTGCCGAATCTTTGCATGGAGTGGTGCATGAGGGAACAACTATCTACCCTCAGAATATCGCGATGGGGAGTACTTTCAATCCGGAACTGGCTTACGAAAAGACTAAACATATTGCAGGCGAACTGAATACGATGGGAGTGAAGCAAGTGTTGGCACCTTGTATTGATGTTGTACGTGATTTACGTTGGGGACGTGTAGAAGAGTCTTTTGGTGAAGATCCTTTCCTTTGTTCAAAGATGGCGGTTGCTGAGGTAAAAGGATATATGGAACATGGAATTTCTCCGATGTTGAAGCATTACGGTCCGCATGGTAATCCTTTGGGTGGATTGAATCTGGCTTCGGTGGAGTGTGGTGTACGTGATTTATTTGATATTTATTTGAAACCATTTGAGGCTGTGCTTGCTGAAACTGAAATTATGGCTGTCATGTCCAGTTATAATTCTTGGAATAGAATTCCTAATTCTGCTTCTCGTTTTATGCTGACGGATATTTTGCGCAATAGATTTGGTTTCCGGGGATATGTTTATTCGGATTGGGGAGTTGTCAGTATGCTGAAGACTTTCCATAAGACGGCGGCGGATGATTTCGAAGCGGCCCGGCAGGTTTTGACCGCCGGAATGGACGTGGAGGCTTCCAGCTCTTGCTATGCAGTGCTGGCTGATAAAATACGGAATGGAGAGTTTGATATCAGCTATATCGATCAGGCCGTGAGACGAGTGCTTCGTGCTAAATTTGAATTGGGGTTATTTGAAGATCCCTATCAGGAACAAGCAGTCTATCGGCTTCCTCTCCGTTCGAAAGAAAGTGTGAAACTTTCACGTAGGATTGCAGACGAATCGACCGTATTGCTGAAGAACGATGGACAGTTGTTGCCGCTGAATGTTCGGAATTTGAAGTCAGTAGCGGTGATTGGTCCTAATGCGGATAATGTACAATTTGGAGATTATACCTGGAGTAAAAAGAAAGAAGATGGAGTGACACCGCTTCAAGGAATCAAAAACTTGTTGGGTGATAGGGTGAAAATCAACTATGCTAAAGGATGTTCTTTGGCTTCTTTGGATACTTCGGGGATAGCGGAGGCTGTGGATGCTGCCCGTCATAGTGATGTTGCTTTGATATTTGTGGGGAGTTCGAGTACAGCGTTCGTACGTCATACTCAAGAGCCGTCTACTAGCGGAGAAGGAATCGATTTGAGTGATATCTCTTTGACCGGTGCACAAGAACAATTAATACGTGAGGTTTTTGCTGTGGGAAAGCCGGTGGTTGTTATATTGGTGGCAGGAAAGCCTTTTGCCATACCTTGGGTGAAAGAGAATATTCCGGCGATATTGGCACAATGGTATGCTGGCGAACAGGAAGGAAACTCTATTGCGGATATTTTGTTTGGCAATGTGAACCCTTCCGGAAAACTGACTTTTTCATTTCCGCAAAGTACGGGGCATCTCCCTGTCTATTATAACTATTTGCCTACGGATAAAGGATATTATAAAGAGCCGGGAACTTATGAAAAGCCGGGAAGAGATTATGTTTTCTCAAATAGTTCCCCGCTATGGGCATTTGGATATGGATTGAGCTATACTCAATTTGAATATCTGAAAGCTGTTACAGATAAGGAACTCTATCAGGCTAATGATACCGTTTGTGTGACTGTTCAATTGAAAAATACGGGGAAAAGAACCGGGAAAGAGGTGATACAGGTATATATGCGAGATGTGGTCAGCTCGGTGATGACACAGGTGAAGCAGTTGAAAGGTTTCAGAAAAGTAGATTTACTTCCCGGACAGACACGGGAAACGACTATAATGATTCCTGTTCATGAATTTTATCTGACAGATGATTTGGGCAATCGTTATCTCGAATCGGGCAAATTTGAATTACAGGTAGGTACTTCTTCCGACCGGATTTATTTCAACCTTCCGGTGTATATCGGTTCTTCCGGAAAGGGAGGACAGACGGTGTCCGGTACTTCTTTCAAATCACGGACAGATGGAAAAGTGATTCAAGTAAAAGGAACTGTCCGTGATATACAGGCAACTCCGCTTGCCAGAGTGAAAGTCCAGTCCGAAGAATCCGGTGAAAGTGCGTTGACTGACTATCGGGGCACATATACTATCAAGGTGAAAGATAATGGCAGACTTATTTTCTCGAAAAAAGGATTTGCCGATAAAACAATAGAAGTAGAGGGGCAGACTGATGTCAGTATTCAAATGGCTAAAGGTGAGTAGATACATGAAATACTGTATGGCTATTGGTTTGCTGGGTAGTATGACTTTACAAGCTATGGCTCAATATACAGGAAAGGTTTTCGTTGATGAGAACAGAAATGGTCTCCTCGATGAAGGTGAAAAACGATTGCATCGGGTCTCTGTTTCCGATGGGTTAAATGTGGTACAGACAGATTCAAATGGCGCATATCAATTGCCCGGACATTCCCGTATGCATTTTCTGTTTATTACTACTCCTTCCGGATATAAGACTGATAATGCCTACTATTACCGGATAGAGAACGGTCGTACGGAATACGATTTTCCGGTATATCCTTGTTATGGAGGAATTCAAGCTGACGGTAGTCACCGGTTTATACATATCTCTGATACAGAAATACGTGGAAAAGAAGGGAATCAAGCGTGGGTGGATAATCTCCGTGACTATTCGGCCAATGAGAAAATAGCTTTTATCGTGCATACAGGGGATATTTGTTATGAATCGGGACTGAACAGTCATATAGGCTTGCTGAATACCGCTTTGATGGAAGACACGCAAATCTTTTATGGAATAGGCAATCATGACTTGGTGAAAGGTGCTTATGGGGAAGAACTTTTCGAGAAACTCTACGGACCGGTATTCTATTCATTTGATGTGGGGAATACACATTACATAATGACACCTATGCTTCATGGAGATTATTTACCGGAGTATACTAAGGAAGATGTATATCGCTGGATGAAAAATGATCTTGCTTATGTAGGCAAGGAGAAGTCGATCATTGTTTTCAATCATAGCCTGCCGGAAGATACGGTAGCTTTTAAATATGGTATGAGTGATACGGAGTATATAGATTTACCGGCTATGGGATTGAAAGCTTGGTTGTACGGTCACTGGCACGTAAATCATGTGCATAAGCATAAAGTGACAGGGGTGTATACTATCTGTACCTCTACGCCTGCTTGTGGTGGTATTGACCATGCACCTTCTGCTTTTCGTGTACTGACTGTTGATACAGAGGGAAACGTGGCGTCCGAGTTCCGATACAGTTATCTGTCTCCTTCATTACATATTGTTTCGTTGGAGAATGGACAGCTGCCAACACTTCCTTCCGGAAAGATTCCTTTGTCCGTCAATGCCTACTCTACGGTTTCCCCAATACGAACCATGCGTTATTGGTGTGAATCGGAAGGTAAAAAAGTTCTTTCCTCCAATCTTTTGAAACGTCAGAGTGATTTCAATTGGTATGCGGAAATTCCTTTGCTTTCTCAATGGGAACATCGGCAGCTTACTGTAATAGTGGAGGCATTTTTCAATAATGGAGAGGTAAGGCGATGCAGGCGTTCGTTTTTTTATGAAAAGCCTGAAAGGAAACAATTGCCTTTGCGGTTGTCATGGATTAAAAATGTAGGCGCTTCTATTTTTATGTCTGCTCCTTTGGTATATCGGAAACGTCTATTTACGGCATCGGTCGATGATAATGAATCGGGGAAAGCGGCTGTAGTGTGTATGGATGCGCAAAATGGAACAGTCTGTTGGCGGTATTCACTTCGTGGCTCTGTACGCAGTAGTATTGCGATTGCTGATGGACTGGTCTTTGCCCAAGATGTACATGGTTACCTATATGCGATTCAAGCAGAAACTGGGACATTGGTTTGGGAAAAAGATTTAAATATCGGTGTACTTCCTCCTTTGAATGACGGTTTGGTTGCTGTTTCGGATATAGTATATGCCGGTACAGGAAAATCATTATGTGCCTTGAAAGCAGCTACGGGGGAACTTATTTGGAAGAATGGAGCTTGGAGCAGGGGGGAAGGATGCGTGGCAACACTTTCTCTTGGACATAGTATTCTGATTGGGCATGCAAACTGGAAGGGGTTGTATGCCAATAATGCTGTTAATGGTGAGTTGTTGTGGGAGAATAAAGATGCGGAATTAAAATATCGTTCGGCCTCTGTTGCTTGGGAAGGAGAGAATCTCTATCTTCTTTCTTCCCGTTCCTTTTTTATCTTGAATTCAAAGAACGGTGAGATTATAGTACGTAAAAAATTGAATTGTTCGGTCAATGTGAATTCAACTCCTTTAGTCACTGGATCCGAGATAATATTTGGAACAGCTACTAATGGAGTCATAGCTTTAGACAAGCAGACCTTAGAAGAGAAATGGAATTTTAAAACAAACCCCGCTTTGATTTATACATCTCCTTATTCTAAACCATCATCTTCAACTGTAGAGACTAGTCCAGTGTTGGTTGGAGATACTATTTTCTTTGGGGCTTCTGACGGAATACTGTATGCATTGAACCGTATAAATGGCAAACTGCTGTGGAAATACCAAACCGGTGTACCCATATTTTCTACAGTATCTATTGCGGGAAATGCTTTGTATGTAACAGATTTTGCCGGTAATGTGTATGGGTTTATAATGAATAATAAAACACAAGATTAACGCGAATTATCGTAGATTATCACAGAAATGACTTTATAAGTTGTTGATTATTATATCAATATAGGGATATTCAATAAATGTCTTAAAAAAATACGATGGCATATGAAGATGATGTCCTAATATCGGGTAACCATTCTATTTTCCGCCTTGACATAAGTTGTTAGCCGCCATATCTTTGCGCCGTAACCTTTAACAAGAATGATTATGGCAAAAGAAAAAGTAAACTATCAGGAGGTATATGACCTCTACCAGTTATGCAGCGAGACCAAAGATCTTCGAGAGTTCTGTGCTGATTATGGTGTAAATTACGACAAGTTCATGAACTGGCAGCGTCACCAGTTGTGGAGTGAGAAGTTAGGCAAGACAGTCCAGGTTGAGCAGCCCAAGGTTGCCAAAGTCCAGATAACCGGGAAACCATGCAATAGTCCAACTGTGAAGTTGGACGTGAAACATCCTGAAGGTGAACCACCAATAAAATGGATCAAGTTACAGCTGGCGTCTGGCGCAACACTGTTCCTGAGAAACACCACCGTTCTTGATTTGAGCCTGTTGCTTAATAAAATGATAGGATGATATGCTTGGACTGAGTGCTAACCTTAACTATTACCTGTTTAACGGTAATGTTGATTTGCGGAAAGGCATTTTCCGTCTGTGTGAGAGTATAAGGGAAGAAATGTCCCTTGACCCGAGCGATGCGTCCAATGTATATATGTTCATGTCCCGGAACCGAAAGGTTGTGAAGATACTTCATTACGAACGCGGTTTTTATGTGCTTTACGAAAAACGTCCTGTTATGGGCAAATTCAAGAAACCTGTATTTGATGAAGTCTCCAGGTGCTACCGGATACAGTGGTCGGACATGGCTTATCTTACGGAAAGCATTGTAGTTGACAAGATGTACGTTAGTCCGAAAGGCTAATATTAACATACTGATTATCAACAGGATAGTATAAAAAATAAACGGTAAAAAGTTTGCGTAAGTGCCTGATTTTTCGTACCTTTATATCATGATTGATGAAAGAGCATACGAGTTACTTTGCTGCCAGCTGGGTCTGGCGAATGAGGAAAAGGCAGGTCTTCGCAAACAGAATAAAGAATTGATTGCGAGGCTTGAGTCTATTGAAGAATCCAACAGGGAGAACTCTAAAAATCTGATAGATACCATCAATGATCTCAAAGATACCATCGAAAAGCAGTCAACCACGGTTGAACATTACAGGAAAGAAATGGAACTTATGAGAAAGCAGCTTGAAGCAAAGGATGAGGTGAACAGGATGCTGGCAAACGAGATCTCCAATCTCAGACTTCAGCTTGAGGACAGCAGGAAACACCGTTTCGGCCGTACTTCCGAGCAAAGAAGGCTGTTGAACAACCGTAATCTCGACAAGTCCGCTCTGGAACAATCCGAGTATGACGGTTCTGACAGGAAGGATGATAATAATAAGACCGATGATAACGAAACCGGCAGCAATACCTCTTCCGGCAACATACCTGCCCAGAACAGCAAACCTTCAAGGAGAAAGGAAACCGCACCACGTGCCGGGAAAACAAAATTGAAAGTTGACAAGGTGGTAGTACATGAAGTGGACGAGTATTACACGCTTCCAGAAGGGGGACGGTTTATGAACCGCAACGGTATGCCTGATGTGTGGGAATACAGGGTCATAGAACATGTAAGGGCTTATAACGTGGAGCATGTTTACAAGGTGGCAAGGGTAAAGCTTGCGGACGGCACTTTCACAAGCACCATGGAACATCCGCTGAAAAACCTTGGAGGTATCTTCTCTCCTGAACTGCTTGCCCGTCTGCTTTGTCTGAAATATGACTTCAGCATGCCTGAGAACAGACAGATAAGACTGCTTGCAAGAGAGGGTATCCACATAAGCAATACCACGCTGAACAGCTATATCCATAACGGAATCGCCAAACTAAGGGAGTTCATGGAAGATGTCTTCAAGGAGTTTGTACAGAGAGCTAATTACCTTATGGTTGATGAGACTACTGAGCTTGTTGGAGTGGAAACAAAGGAAGGTAAGGCTTACAGGAGAAAGTACTTATGGGCTTTCTTTGCCAAGCATATTAAGATGGTCTATTATCACTATAATAACGGCAGCAGGTCGTCCGATGCGGCAAAATCATTCCTGGAATATTTTATGGGAACCATATCCACTGACGGATATACGGTTTACAGGATGTTTGACGGAGACGACTCAAAGGTGCTTCATATAGGATGCTGGACGCATTGTAGAAGGTTGTGGGTTGATGCCCTGCCTTCAGACAGAACAGCGATGGACATAATAGATCCTATCGGTGAGATGTTCAGAAATGAAGACCTGTTCCGTATGATGAAACTCAGCGGTGAGCAGATTAAGGAAAGAAGGCTTAAGCTAACAGGACCGATTCTTGAACGTATCCATCATAAGGTGGTCATTATGATGCAGGATGCGAAGATTATGGCTAACGAACTGATGAGAAAGGCCGTGAACTATACGATAAACCAGTGGAAATCCTTGAGAAATATCCTCAAGGACGGTTCAGCAGAAATCTCGAACAACCTCTGTGAGCAAAGGATGAAACCTGTAAAGCTGCTGCTCAAGAACTGTATGAACGTTGGCAGTGAGGATGCGGCAGAAAACTCTGCATTCACCTTCTCTCTGATAGAAAGCTGTAAGTTGAACGGCATAGACCCTCAGAATTACCTGAAACACTTGTTTGAATGTATTCTTCATGGTAAGGACTGCGACAAGAAGGCTCTTCTGCCATGTTTCTATAAACCGGAATGTTAAAACAAAAATATTTTCTTACGGGCATTTTTATTTTATCGGCTGAAAGACAGCCGATAAAATTGGCGTGGCGGAAAATAGTATGGTTACTAATATCGGGATGGGACTATCCATCTGATTGTGTAAATAGAAGGAGGCTGTCTCAAAATAGAATTTCAAGAACGAAAAACTTATAGATTGAAATCTCTTTAGAAAAAATCTCCTTATTTTGCCCTTTCTTATAAGGAAATAAGGCTAAAATAAGGGGATTCTTATACTTCAACTTACAGATTATAAGTAAGGCTACCTCATTTTTCTATTTTGAGACAGCCTCATTTCTATCAAGAAAAGGTCTGCATGTATATGCGCCACCTTTTTTCAAAGGCTGTCTCTTATAACCGCTTTGTGGAATTGGAAAAGAGGTGGCCATCCCGTTGGCTTTGTTTATCAAAAAGATACTTTTAGGCAAATGTACAGGCATCAGTTTCGTTGACAGTACTCCTTTACGGGTATGCAAGAACCTCTTTCAAAGATTGTTTGTCAATGGCATACAGCTTATAACCAAGTTAAAAAGCAATATGAAAGGAACGTTGATGTCACTTTCAGACAAACTCCTTCTTAGGAAACGAACCATTATAGAAACCGTTAATGACGAACTCAGGAATATATCACAAGTGGAACATTCAAGACATAGAACCTTTGATAATTTCATTGTCAACCTCTTGGGTGCAATCGCAGCATACTGCTGTTTTCCAAAGAAGCCGTGTATCAATGTTACGAGAACAATTGATATACAGCTTGCCTTATTTTGAATTTGTCGAACTCACGTTAATTTATTGTGTCAATTGCTCCTTAACATGAATCATGGATTTCTTTAGGCTTGCATTCATTACTCGTGCGTAATGTTGCGTCATTCGTGTGGAAGCATGCCCAAGCATAACCGATACATCTTGTAGGGGTACATTGTTAGCGAGCGTAATGGTAGTCCCGAATGTATGCCGGGCGACATGAGTGGTGATATTTTTTTTAATCCCGCAGAAATCTGCTATTTCTTTGAGATAGCTGTTCATTTTCTGATTGCAGGGAACTGGGAGACAATATCCTTTTTTGATACAGACAGGATTATTTTCATACTTTTTTAGTATGGCAAGCGGAACGGGAAGTAGAGGTATGTTACAGATTGAAGATGCTTTACGCCGATGCATCAGTTTGATTCTTCCTTTTCTGATCCACCAGTCTCCATTATTATCTTGCACCATATCTTCTTTTTTGAGCGTGGACACATCGACAAATGCCAGACCGGTGAAACAGGCGAAAATGAAAATATCCCGTACCAGTGCCAGTCGGGGTATAGTGAATTCCTTATTCATAACGGTCTGTAATTCGTCATATGTGAGGAATACAGGAGCTGTTTCATCCTGTTCCATTTTGTATCCATAAAACGCATCTTTCTTCATCCAACCTTTTGCCAGTGCCATATTTGTGATTTTCTTGAAACATTTCATATATCGTACAATAGTGTTGCGGCATAAACCGACTTCTGTTTTTAAATGAAGGTCAAAGGCTTTTATGAATTCCGGAGTGAGTTCATGGAAAGTAATATCTTCTTTGTCATAAAATGTAGGAATGGAATTTTCGAGTTTTTTCAGTACATTTTTGTAACGGTTGATGGTCACTGGTGCATAGTCAATATTCACAACTTTCTCCATCTCCTTGATTTCTTGTCGTATTGCTCCAAGCAGGGTACGCATTTCCGTATCCTTACCGAATACACGTTTTAATATTAAGGAGGGAGTGGATATTGCCTGCTCCAGTATAAGTTCCTTATACTTTTCCAATGCTCGCGTGGCTAATTCAGATAAATAACTGTTGAGTTCATTGGAAGCCCGGTCTTTTCCTTTACTACATCCTTTGGCTGCGTTCCACAGTTTGAGAGGAACGCTTCTTTGGATTCGTGTTTCTTCGTATTGACCGTTAATTGTGATCCTCATTAGAATAGGTGCTTCACCATTTTTTAATAATTTCGTTTTGAGAACGAAAAACAGAATCTTCATTGTTCCTTGTTTCATAACCTTTTTTCTTTAAGTTGGTAAATACAATTAGTTATTCTGTCAACTTGAAAGATGAGTTGGAAGTCGGTAAAAAAGTTAAAATCGGTGGCTTTTTGGTAGACATGGTCTGAAAAACCATCGTTTTTTTTAGTTTTAAGATTCTCTTTGTTTTCCTTCATCTTATATTTGTCAGTAAAGGAAGAATCTTTTTTGCTTTTCTTTTTTCGCTGTTTCCATTACATTCAAGCAGGTATGCAAAAGTATGTTTTTGCTCCTAAAAATGATTGGCGCAAATTATTGTAAATGAGTGAAATATAGTGCAATCGGTGGTTTTTTAAAGGGACTCTGAAAAAGCCACCGAATGGGACATTTCCAGATACTCGAATCGGCTAGAATTTGCGTATTGGAGTATAAAAGAAAACCCATTGAAATGACTGAATTTCAATGGGTTCCGAGAAATTACCGAATCGATAGTGGTGCCACCAGGAATCGAACCGGGGACACAAGGATTTTCAGTCCTTTGCTCTACCAACTGAGCTATGGCACCTCATGCTTGTTCGGTCCGGTAATATCTCTTTTGCGGTTGCAAAGGTAGTGAAACTTTTGGATTCTGCAAGTCTTATGGAAATAAAAAACACTGATAAAAAGTTAGTCGGCTAATTATCAGTGTTGTATAAGATGAAAAATATTTCAGGTATGTGATGAAATCTATTGCTTATCTTCTTTTAATGGATTCCATCCCTGTGCTTTTAGTTCGAATTCTTGTCCATCACGGGTAATCAATGCACAGCCAAGTTCGGGTTTGGTAATATGTCCGATGAGACGAACTCCTTCCATTTGTGAAATTTTCTCATGATCGGCGATGGAAACAGTAAAGAGTAGTTCATAATCTTCTCCACCATTCAAGGCACAAGTCGTAAGATTCATGTTAAACTCTTCAGCCATAACAGCAGTCTGATAATCGATTGGGATATGCTCCTCGTAAACGCGGCAACCAGCATTGCTTTGTTTGCAGATATGCATCAGTTCTGATGACAGGCCGTCGGAAATGTCCATCATAGAAGTAGGGACAATATTGGCGGCTGCCAATTTCTCAATGATATCTTTGCGCGCTTCCGGTTTCAATTGGCGTTCTAATAAATACTCTTTGCCGGAGAAATCCGGTTGGACATCTTTATCACCTTGCAATACGACTTTTTCACGTTCCAAGAGTTGTAAACCCATATAGGCTGCCCCCAAGTCGCCGCTGACGCAGATCAGGTCAGTGTCTTTGGCGCCATTACGGTAAACTACTTTATCCTTGTCGGCATCGCCAATACAGGTGATGCTGATAGCAAGGCCTGTCAAGGAAGAAGTGGTATCGCCTCCCACAATGTCGACATTATATTGCTGGCAAGCCAGACGGATACCGGAATAAAGTTCGTCCATATCTTCCACGCTGAAACGCTTGGAAAGACCAAGAGATACCGTAATCTGCCGGGGAGTACCGTTCATGGCATAAATATCGGAGAAATTAACTACTGCTGATTTATATCCCAAATGCTTCAAGGGAACATAAGTCAGGTCAAAATGCACACCTTCCATAAGCAGGTCGGTTGTTACCAGTACTTGCTTTTCTGAAGGGTAGGAGAGAACGGCGGCATCGTCGCCCACTCCATATTTGCTGGATTCGTTTTCCAGTTTGATTCCCTCGGTGAGGCGGTCAATCAGACCAAACTCACCGAGAGATGCTATTTCAGTTCTCATAAATCGGGATGATTGTTTAGGCACGGTTGATAAGTTCGCGCATGATCGTGGTCATTTTCGGTTGAGCAGCGTCAGCGGCTTTCTGAACTTCTTCGTGTGTTACTTCTACGATTTTTCCTTCTACTCCTAAGTCGGTAATGACGGAAATACCAAAAACTTTGATACCACAATGGTTGGCTACGATAACTTCCGGAACGGTAGACATACCAACTGCATCAGCACCAAGGATATGGAATAATTTATATTCGGCAGGAGTTTCGAAAGTAGGACCTTGCGTACCAATATACACTCCGTGTTGTACTTTAATTCCTTTTTCTTTGGCAATCTCGTCAGCCTTACTAATCAATTCCTTGCAGTATGCTTCGCTCATGTCCGGGAAGCGAGGTCCGTAAGGGATATTTTTTCCGCGAAGCGGATGTTCGGGGAAATAGTTGATATGGTCAGTGATAATCATCAGGTCACCGATTTCGAAATCTGCATTTGTACCGCCACTGGCATTGGATACAAACAAGGTTTTGATACCTAATTCACGCATGACACGTACAGGGAAAGTTACTTCTTTCATCGAATAACCCTCGTAATAGTGGAAGCGTCCCTGCATAGCCATGATATCCTTATTGCCTAGTTTGCCGAAAATCAGCTTACCGCTATGACCTTCGACGGTAGATACCGGGAAGTTGGGGATATCCGAATACTTTATTTCATACTTCTCGGTGATTTCGTTTGCCAAACTGCCAAGCCCGGTGCCTAGTATAATAGCAGTTTCCGGACTGGTATGCATCTTACCTTTCAGATAAGCTGCGGTTTCTTGTATTTTCTCTAACATAGTCAATAATATGTTGGTTAAATTTATCTTGTTGATTTTGTAATATTTCAATTTCAATAGGCAAGGCGTAGATAAATGGTTTCAATTCCTTGTCCAAAGCCGGATGGTTAATCAGGCGTGTTGCATCTTTCTCGGTGGTAATAATCAACCGGTGTTCTCCTTTCAGTTTATGAAACCGTTCTTTGATAAGCTGTATATCCCGATGAGTGAAATTGTGGTGATCGTCAAACGATAGTAAATCTATTTGTTTGGTACAACCTTCCAGTCTTTCGAGAATAGGGGCAGGTGAGGCAATTCCCGTCATCAATAATATATCAGTGTTTGTCAGTGAGGACAAAGCAACCTCATGGTTTGTCGAAATTGCATTTGTGTCCGGAGACATGGTAGGGAACACTGGTTGCAGGTTACCATACCGGAACGATGAGAAGAATAACTGTTGATATGGATAAAGGTTCAGCCGTTTCGTGATAATGTTATAATCAATAGGCTTGATGTCTTGCGGGCATTTGGTGACAATAACGATTTGCGCCCGATTCTTGCCGCTAATTGGTTCACGAAGCCGTCCTGCGGGGAGCAAAGTGTCATCACAGAATAATCGGTGATAATCCGTTAACAGAATACTCAATCCCGGTTTGACGTATCGGTGCTGGAAAGCATCGTCCAATAGGATAACATCTATTGAAGGCTTTTGCAGTGCAAGCAACTTTTCTATGCCATGACAACGCTTTTCATCGACAGCTACTGTGACAGACGGGAATTTTTGATGCATCTGGTAAGGTTCGTCGCCAATGCTTCTTGCCGTACTTTCCGGAGTTGCCAATACATAACCTTTCGTGTGCCGTTTATATCCCCGGCTTAATACAGCTACCTTATATTGATTACAAAGAAACTTTATCAGATATTCAGTGTGTGGAGTTTTTCCTGTCCCTCCTACAGCGAGATTACCCACGCTGATGATAGGTATATCAAAACTCTTTGATTGAAGAACTTCCCAGTCAAAGAGTTTATTTCTCATCATTACCACTGCTCCGTAGAGCCAGGAGGCAGGGTAGAGCCACTTATGTATCTTGATAAAGTGTTCGTCCATGTATTACGGTTTATTTTATATTCAGTTCGAACGGAATACGTGCCTGAATCATGGATTGTTCTTGCAGATTTTTCAGTAAGCCGAATTGCTGGTAGTACTCGCCTAATTTACTTTTCAGTAATTGTGATTCTACATAATTCGTCGGTTTCGTATCAAGCAGGGAAGACAGGAAATCTTGTTTCTCAGGATAAGACACAACGGTATAGCCTTCGATACCGGCTTTTGCAACAGCAATATCCAGTGCCTTGTCAATGCCACCTAATTCGTCTACTAATCCCAGTTCTTTAGCAGTTTCCCCAGTCCATACACGGCCTTCGGCAATCTTCTCGATAGCTTCCTTCGTCATGTGACGTCCTTCGGCACAACGAGTTACAAAGGTATCATATCCTTCAGTTATCATCATTTGAAGCAATGATTTCTCATCCTCGTTAAACGGACGCATGATATTTCCGAAATCAGCGTATTTATTCGTTTTTACGACATCATAACTTAAGCCGATTTTGTCAGTCAATCCTTTCACATTAGGAATCATACCGAAGATTCCGATAGAACCGGTCAGGGTAGTAGGCTCTGCAACAATCGTATCGGCAACGCAAGAGATGTAGTAACCTCCTGACGCAGCATAATCACCCATAGAGACAATGACCGGTTTCTTTGTTTTCAGCTCTTTTACAGCATGCCAGATTTGTTCCGAGGCGAAAGCGCTTCCACCTGGAGAGTTGACACGGAGTACAACAGCTTTCACATCATCATTATCTTTCAATTTGCGCAGGTCACGAATGACTTTCGAACCGACAATCCCGTCTTCGGAAGTTGCAGAGCTCGGATAGTCTGTAATCTCACCGGATGCATAATAAACAGCTACGATATTACCGCTTTTATCTTTCGGCACATTTTTCCTTACGTTCATCATGTCGCCCAATCCTAATATAGGAAGATTATCATCTTCATTGATCTCTACCAATTTCTTAAGATAATTGCGCACATCATTGCGATAAATCAGTGTATCAGCCAATCCGCATTTTATACTCTCTTCTGCCGGATAGAACATGAGCATGCGATCTGCATAAACATTCAGTGAGTCTACAGAAATATTGCGTGAAGTAGATACCCCTTCCGTAACCTGCCCCCAGATAGAAGTGATAAATGTGGTAACCTGTTCGCGGTTGGCAGGACTCATTTCCGTAGCAATAAACGGCTCTACGGCAGATTTGTAAGTTCCTACCTTGAACACCTGCATCTCAACTCCTATTTTTTGCAGCAAATCTTTGTAGAACAGGGGAGCAGAGGCGATACCCCGCCATTCAATCATTCCTTTGGGATTGAGCAACACCTTATCGGCTGCACTGGAAAGATAATAAAGTCCCTGCGTATAGGAGTCTGCATAAGCAATAACGAATTTTCCACTTTCTTTGAAGTCGAGCAGTGCGTTGCGGATTTCCTGCAAAGAAGCATAGGAGGTGCCTAATGAGTTTGCCTGTAGATAAATCCCTTTAATATTTTCGTTTTCTTTAGCCTTCTGGATAGAAGAAAGAATATCGTCCAGTCCGTACGTGTTAGATCCGTCACCCAACAACTGTGATAAAATACCCAGCGGATCTTCTTGCGTACGTTCAACCAACGTTCCGTTTAAGTCGAGCATCATTACAGAATTCTTTTTTACGATTGTTTCCGTGTCCGAAGCAGACATGATGCCAAACAACGTTACCATGCTGATTATAAATAATACAATACTTGACAAAATGATACCTGTCACCGTGGCAAGTGTAAATTTCAAGAAATCTTTCATTATACTTATTGTTTTTTGCGCCAGCTTGTTATTAAGCTAACAAAGATAAATAATTGAGTTGATATTTATTCAATAAGTCGTACGAATTTTTGTTTTATCACAGCGAATCCATATAAATAGGAACTTCCTTCATTTAAGATTTAAGTATATTTGTCTGTATCAAATCCTTTTAAATGAGAAGAAATCTCTAATTTTGTGGCACAACTATTAATACATTGAATAATACTATCATGAAAAAACTCACATCTATCTTTTTATTGCTCTTGTTTGTATGGACGGTACAAGCGCAAACTGCTCGTGAAGAGATCCGTGCAAACCGGTATTTATCCGCTAATAATTATTATGCATATCCCACGCCTACTGCCAAGCAGACAGCTGCTCCTAAGGGGTACGAACCTTTTTATATCAGTACATATATGCGTCATGGTTCACGGTATTTGATTGATCCGAATGATTATCGTTTCCCCAAGCAAACTTTATTAAAAGCCGATTCTTTAAACAAACTTACTGCAACAGGTAAAAACACACTGGATATTGTTTTGCGCATGGCTGATATGGCGGAAGGTCGTCTTGGTGAACTGACTTCGGTGGGAGCACGCCAACACAGAGGAATTGCAAAGCGTATGTATACTAATTTCCCACAAATATTTGCGGATGGAACAGAAGTGGATGCCCGTTCCACAGTTGTCATCCGGTGTATATTATCCATGACATCCGAGTGTCTCCAATTGCAGGCGATAAATCCTAATCTATGTATCAAGAATGATGCAAGTTACCATGATATGTATTACATGAATCCTCCTGCTAAGGATTTGAGTAAAATAGCTAGTTCCGATAAAGTGAAAAAGGTTCAGAAAGATTTTGAGGCTACCCATGTACGTCCGGAACGGTTGATGAAAACATTGTTTACAGACGAAGCGTATGTCAAAGCAAACGTTGATGAAGCGCGCCTGATGAGACGTCTTTTTGATTTGGCTTGTAATATGCAGAGTCATGATACAGATATGCAGCTATATTCTCTTTTCACGGATGAAGAGTGTTATGATCTATGGAGCTGTAACAACTTATATTGGTATCTGACACACGCTTGTTCTCCTGTAACGGATGGTTTGATGCCCTATCGGGAAGCCGACTTGTTACGTAATATTTTAGATAGGGCAGATGCTGCTTTGAAAGAAGGTAAAAAGCAGGCCACTTTAAGATTTGGCCATGAGTCTTGTCTGTTACCGTTGGTCGCTTTATTGGAACTGAATCATTATGGTGAATCTTACCCTGATGTAGAAAAGTTATCCGAACAATGGAGAGCGTATGATATTTTCCCGATGGCTAGTAACGTGCAATTCGTCTTTTTTCATAAAAAAGGAAGTAACGATGTATTGGTAAAAGTATTACTTAATGAAAAGGAAACTAAACTACCGGTGAAAACAGACGTAGCTCCTTATTACCACTGGAAAGATGTAGAAAGCTACTATCGTGAAAAATTAGATAAATATCAGCATATATAATGCGGCATTAACTTAACATTATTATATTTACCATGAGAAGAAAAACCCCTTTTATGGCTGCAACTCTGGCAGCAGGCTTGTTTTTTTATTCTTCTTGTACTCCGGCTGAAAAGACGGATACAAAAGATTATACTCAATACGTTAATACCTTTATCGGTGGCGCAGACAACGGGCATACATTTCCCGGCGCATGTTATCCTTTCGGTATGATACAGACCAGTCCTGTGACGGGAGCAGTTGGTTGGCGCTACTGTTCTGAATATGTTTATGAGGATTCTCTGATTTGGGGATTTACTCAAACACATCTGAATGGAACGGGATGTATGGACTTAGGTGATATTTTGGTGATGCCGGTCACTGGCACACGTGCCCGTGCGTGGGATGCTTATCGTAGTCATTTCCCTAAAGATAAAGAAGCGGCTACTCCGGGATATTACACCGCAGAGCTCTCTGATCCACAGGTAAAAGCGGAACTGACTGCCTCTATCCATGCTGCCCTTCACCGCTATACTTATCACAAGGCTGATTCTGCCTCTATATTGATTGACTTGCAACATGGTCCTGCATGGAGAGAAGAACAATATCATTCACAAGTTAATAGTTGTGAAGTGAACTGGGAAGATGCTCAAACACTGACAGGGCATGTCAATAACACGGTATGGGTCAATCAGGATTATTTCTTTGTGATGAAATTCAATCGTCCGGTAGTCGATTCACTTTATCTTCCGATGGGCGAAACAGAAAAAGGAAAACGCATCATAGCCTCTTTTGACATGCAGCCGGGAGACGAGCTGATGATGAAAGTGGCTCTTTCCACCACCAGCATAGACGGGGCTAAAAAGAATCTGGAAGCAGAAATTCCTGCCTGGGATTTTGAAGGAGTGAGAACTGCCGCCCACAATGAATGGAATAACTATTTGAGCCGTATTGAAATAGAGGGTACCGATGATGAAAAGACAAATTTCTATACTTGTTTCTACCACGCATTGATTCAGCCTAATCAAATTTCGGACGTAGACGGTATGTATCGTAATGCTGCCGACTCTATAGTAAAGGCTGGAACGGGTGCTTTCTATTCTACGTTCTCTTTGTGGGATACTTACCGTGCCGCTCATCCGTTTTATACATTAGTGATTCCCGAACGTGTGGACGGTTTTGTGAATTCTCTCATCGAACAGGGTGAAGTGCAAGGCTTCCTGCCTATTTGGGGATTGTGGGGAAAAGAGAATTTCTGTATGATTGGTAATCACGGCGTATCAGTCATTGCCGAGGCTTATCGCAAAGGATTCCGTGGCTTTGACGCTGAACGTGCTTTCAATATAATAAAGAAGACGCAGACTGTATCTCATCCGTTGAAGTCTGATTGGGAGGTTTATACGAAATATGGTTATTTCCCGACAGATCTGATAAAAGCAGAATCTGTATCTTCCACTTTAGAATCTGTATATGATGATTATGCTGCTGCCGATATGGCACGTCGTATGGGTAAAGAGGAAGATGCCGCTTACTTCGCGAAACGTGCTGACTATTATAAGAATCTTTTCGATCCGGAGACGAAGTTCATGCGTCCGCGCAAAGCTGACGGAACTTGGAAAGCTCCGTTTAACCCAAGTGCGTTGGCACATTCTGAAAGTGTCGGTGGAGATTATACGGAAGGAAATGCATGGCAATATACTTGGCATGTACAACATGATGTTCCAGGATTAATCCAGTTGTTTGGGGGAGAAAAACCTTTCTTGAATAAATTAGACTCATTGTTTACGGTTAAGCTAGAAGGTGAAAGTTTAGCAGATGTTACTGGATTAATCGGGCAATATGCTCATGGAAATGAGCCAAGCCATCATGTGACTTATTTGTATGCACTGGCTGGTCGTCCGGAACGTACACAGGAATTGGTTCGTGAAATATTTGATACTCAATACAAAAACAAACCCGACGGACTTTGCGGAAATGATGATTGCGGACAGATGTCTGCCTGGTATATGCTTAGTGCGATGGGATTTTATCCGGTAGATCCGGTAAGTGCGGAATATGTATTCGGTGCTCCACAGTTGCCGAAGATGACCTTGGATCTGGCCGATGGCAAGACTTTCACGATTATTGCGGAGAATTTGTCGAAAGAACATAAATATGTAGATAGTATTACATTGAATGGCGAACCATATACGAAGAAAACAATCTCGCATGAGGATATTGTAAAAGGAGGAACGCTGGTATACAAGATGAAGTAATAAATTCGTTTCTGTACTGTTATGGGACTAATGACTTTAATTAATAGTGGTTGGGATCATAACTTATAGTAGAGAAGAAAAAAAGATACTGCAAGAATAAATTGTACGACACCCGGGTCTCATGCTGCTTGACACCCGGGTGTCAGCATGTTCAACACCCGGGTGTCGGTGTGCATGAGACCCGGGTGTCGTACAACTTAATACTACCAAATGAAATTAATTTGAAGCCATACGATTAAGTTTGTACTAATACAAACTTATTTCCCTACAATCCTACTCACCTCTATACGCTGCTTTTCAAACTTCTCATTATTGCTGTTGCGGTTACTAACCTCTTTACAGCGAATAGGTGCACTCATTTCAAGCAAGCGCAAAATCTCATTTAAAGATTCACCTTCAAAAGTCGCTTTATAGGAATACTTTCCTAATTCGGCGTCTTTCAGAATAAATTCCACGTTATAAGTCTGTCCCAAACGTTTGAATACATATTCCAGCGGGTCATCTCTAAAAATGAGTATTCCATCTTTCCATGAGCACCATTTATAAGTGTTGGTCTTATTGACGTTATATAAAGAAGTGGCTAGATTATAGTCAATTTTCTCTCCCGGTGAAAGGGAAATCGTCTTTTTCTGGTCAAGAGTAACTGCGACCTTTCCTTTTACTAACGTCACTGCTGCTACATGATCCGGAGCGTATGCGTTCACATTGAATGCAGTGCCGGTAGCTTCTACAGTTAGTTGTTTTGTTTTTACGATGAAGGGATGCTCTTTATCGGATTCTACTTCAAAATAGGCTTCACCCTGCATTGAAACAACTCTTTGCTTATCATTGAATTGAGTCGGATACTTTAAAGAACTTCCGGCATTTAGCCAAACCTTAGAACCGTCAGGCAGATTAACTACCGACCAAGTGCCATAAGGAGTGAATAGCTCCTGATAAGTCTCTGCAATTTGAGAAGCGGGTTTAAAATAAAGATAAGCAGATAATATCAGTAAAGGAAGAAGTAAGATAGCTGCCACTTGCTGCCAATAGTGTAGGAAGGACAACTTAGGACGAACGGAAACCGGCTGGTTTGGATGGAGAATCTGCTCCATTACTTTTCTGTGCGCACTGTTCACATCTATCTCTTCCGGATTAAAAGCCGGGTGACTGACTTCCCACACATTCTTTTGTGATAGAAAACTCCTATAGTTTTCGGGAGTAGCCGATATCCAATCATCCAGTACCTTTATTTCTTCTGGTGTAGCCTCTTTCGAGAGATATCTGGAGATTATAATCTCTATGTCTGAATCTTTATTTATCATAATGCATTTTACCTTATATATAATAGACGTTTCAGAAAGAAAATCCCACATTCATTAGTGGAAAAGAAATAAAAAAAGTAGTAAATAAAAATCTTTTAATAAGATGCGGAGCTGCTTCAATGCTTTGCTGATACGTACTTCTACCGTTCTGACAGAGATATTCAGGCGATTGGCTATTTCCTGATATTTAATGTTTTCTAATCGGCTCATCTCGAACACTTCTCTTTCTTGAGGAGGTAATTGTTCCAATGCATTTTTAAGTTGTCGGCATAAATCAGAATACAGTATGTAGTTTTCTGTCGTATCTATATCTATAGAATCCGATTTAAGTTCGTAAGCAATGTGTTCATCTATAATCCTGCGATGGCGTAATTCGTCCAGACAGTAATTTCTGACCGCTTTCAGTAAATATGATTTTAGTGAGTTCTCAATTACCAATGATTTCCGGTCATTCCATAGTTTGAGAAAGATATTTTGCACAATATCTTCACAGGTAGATTTCTCCGGGATGTAAGTACCGCCAAACAATACCAAATCTTTATAATAAATATGGAATAGTCGGGTAAAAGCCTGTTTATCATCCTGTTTTAGTGCTATTACCAGAAAACGGTCGTCGGAAGTCTGTTGTTGGATATTCGGCATAGTATTGTAGTAAAGGTTCTATTGTCGGGGGTAAAAATAGAAAGATTATTTGGGATAAACGATAGTTTGAAGAAAAAATAATGCAGATGAAAAAATAATGCGATATCCAATGTGGCTTTTATTTTTAGAAACGTCTTATTGATAGAAACGAGAGAAAAACACATTTATTAACCTTTAAATAATACAAGCCATGAGAAAGACATAATCAGTGAATTCAGCTTCCGACAACTGATAAAAAAAAAGGAAGGTCTGACTCACCTTCCTTTCCAAAGATTCAGTTATTCGTTAATCAACTTATTTGTAGAACCAATAACCAAACATGTAAAGGTATGAAACTTATTTCAATTAGAAAAATGAAAAAGAGAATTAATGTACCTGCGAATGTAAAAATGGGGAGAATCTGTGCTATATGGTTGTTTTGTATAGCTTTGCAAGCTATCAGTATACCTATCCTGGCACAATCCGCCAAAATTACATTGCGACTGAAAAATGTGACTGTAGAGGAGGTCTTGACTAGTATCGAAAATCAGACAGAATATCGTTTCTTATACAACAAAGATATTGTTGATGTAAGCCGTATCGTAAGTATTTCTGTGAAAAATGAATTGATGACTCTGGTACTGGATAGACTTTTTAAAGGCGAAGGAGTATCTTATACGATTGAAAAACGTCAGATTGTATTAAACAAAGTTTCATCTCGGGCACAGGATAACAAACAGCCGGTCAAGGTGACAGGCAAAGTAGTGGATGAATCCGGCGAAGCTCTTCCGGGAGTGACTGTGATGATAGAAGGGGCTACTCAAGGAACGATTACCGGTATAGATGGCAATTACCAGTTGCAAGTTCCGGAAGGCTCGACACTGAAATTTACTTCAATAGGTTACACTACATATACGCAGAAAATTACCCGACCGATGACGTTGAATGTGACGATGAAAGAGGATTCAAAACAATTGGATGAAGTCGTTGTGGTAGGGTATGGAACGACCACCCGTAAGAATCTGACCACTTCCATTGCAACGGTAAAAACGGAAAAAATATCGCGAGCCGCAACAAGTAATATGTCACAGATGTTGCTTGGGCGGGCTGCCGGACTGGAAGCTACGTTGACAAGCCCGCAACCGGGTGGAGCAGTTGACCTTTCAATTCGTGGGGCAGGTACTCCTATCTTTATAGTGGATGGAGTAATGATGCCTTCCACTTCTTTAGAGGTTGGAAACGGAAATCAGGTTATGCCCAACTCTATCAATCGTTCGGGATTGGCCGGACTTAATCCTGCCGATATTGAATCTATCGAAGTGTTAAAGGATGCATCTGCCTCCATTTATGGAATTGGTGCAGCCAATGGGGTCGTATTGATCACTACAAAGAAAGGTACTGAAACTCGTCCCCAAATCACTTATGAAGGAAATTATTCTATCGTGAAAAACTATCCGTATCTGGAACCTTTGAGTGGGGAAGAATACATGAATGTTGCCAACATTTTCAATAAAGAAAACTATTTATTTACGAACGGTATGTATCCTTATGGTGATAAACCTTTTGATAATAAATGGGTACCTCAATTCTCACCTCAACAGATAGCTGCCGCTCAAACAACAGACTGGCTGGATTGTGTATTAAAGGATGGTAGCATCAATAATCATAATATCACAATTACGGGCGGTTCTAAACTGCTGAAATATTATCTGTCCGGAAATTACTACAAACAGGAAGGTACGGTAGAAAACTCCGCTATGGAACGTTATGCTCTTCGGACAAACATATCTTCACAATTGCTTCCATTTCTTAAGTTGACAGCAATTGTCAATGTAAATGAGAATGAATATACAAACTCAACTTCCGGTGGCGGTGGGGGTGGAAATGGGTATGATGCCATACAATCGGCTTTAACCTATCCTTCTTATTTACCGATCAGAGGTGAGGACGGAAAACCTACCTTATATTCAAATTACCCTAACCCGGCCGAAATGATAAAAGTTAGTGACCGGACTAAAACAAGCGGTTATTATCTAAATTTTGCTGCCGATGTGGATATAATCAAGGATATGTTGTCTTTCCGCTTGATGTATGGTATCAATAAGGAAAATGCTAACCGTAACTTGTATGTTCCTTCTGATATATATTTTATGGACATGTATAAATCAAGAGGGCATTTGGGATATGTTGAACGTAGAAACCAAACTATGGAAGGCACGTTGACTTTCAAAAAGCAGTTTGGAGATTTGTTACGTGTCGATGCCGTAGTCGGTATGGGAAGGTATACGAACGATTCAAATGGTCTTGAACTTGACTACGAACAGATTAACGATCACATTGCTGCTGATAAGGTGGAAGCTGCGGAAGGCGCTTTCTACCCGACTTCTTTCAGAGCAGCCGATGAACGTCGTTCTCAATTTGCCAGGGCAAGTGTGGATGTGCTCGACAGATATGTAGTTGCCGCTACTATTCGCCGCGATGGAACGGATAAGTTTTTCCCGGGAAAGAAATATGCCTATTTCCCTTCAGTATCATTGGCCTGGAAATTATCTAACGAGCCGTTTATGAAGCATATATCATGGATTGACCAGTTGAAGATTCGTGGTAGTTATGGACAGACAGGTAATGATAATCTGGGTAGTTCGCTTTATGGCACTTTCAGTCTGGCAGCCCAATATATCAAGTTTTCCAACAATTCAGTGACTTATGTACCCTATCTGCTTAGCGGTCCTGATTACCCGAATGTTACTTGGGAAAAGACTACCATGAAAAATATAGGTGTAGACTTTTCTGTTTTAAAAGATAGAATCTGGGGAAGTTTTGATATGTTCCGCAATGATGTAACCAACTTGCTGGGATATGACTCTGCCTCTCCGCTTAGTATGACATCTTCCGTCCCGATGAATTATGGACATTATGTACGTTACGGATGGGATGCGACTATTAACTCACTTAACTTTGAAATCCCCCGTGTGTTTAAGTGGACCTCACAATTGACCTTATCACATCATAATGCTGTTTGGAAAGAACGGATGCCCAATTATTATTATGAAGAATATCGAATCCGTAAGAACGAACCGGTGAATGCTTATTATTACTATGAAACGGAAGGCGTTATCAACATAGATAAAAGTAATATGCCCGAATCGCAAAAATCTTTGCCGGTAGATGCGCAACAGCCCGGTTATCCGATTATTAAGGATGCAAATGGGGATAATAAAATAACGATTGATGATGTAAAGATGCGGAATACACTTCCAAAAATTCACATAGGCTTTGGAAATACATTTGTATACAAAGATTTTGATCTGGATGTATTTATGTATGGACAATTCGGACGTACACGCTATAACTATGCATATCGTTGGGCACTTGTCGGAGATGTGTATTACACGAGTCCCAAGAATTCGAACAAATATGTATATACTATCTGGAATTCTCAAACCAATCAGAATGGAAACCGTCGTGGTATCGCTTCAACAAAGGCTGTCGCTTTGCCTGGTAACGTAGGTTTTGAGGAAGATTATCAGAATGCTTCGTTCGTACGTATCAGGAATATCACTTTAGGATACAACCTTTCAGGAAAGAAGCTGGGAAGAGTGGGTGATTATGTGAGTTCTATCAGAGTTTTTATCGACTGTCAGAATCCGTTTACTTTTACCAAGTTTGTAGGTGTCGATCCTGAAATAAAGACGGGGGGTGACGGCTCCAAAGCGGAGTATCCGATGACGAGAACATACTCCTTCGGAGCAAAAATATGTTTCTAAGAAAACCTGTAACGAAAGAAAAGATTGAAAATATGAATAAGAATAAATTATTTAAGGTGTTTGTCATGATTGCATTTATCATGTGCAGTTGTGAGGATAATTTTGATCCGAAGATGTATGGCACGTTGAATGTTTCTAATTATCCGGTGACTGAAGCCGAATACGAATCATTTATGATGACCTGCTATATGCCTTTTACGACAACATGGACCTATTGGATCGGTGCTGGAACAAGTGGTAATCAGCACGGTTGGTATATCCCTGCCGGAGGTGTACTGAAGTTCTTTGATTATCCGACAGATGAAATGGCTGTGTGGAATAATGGTTGGGGAGGCGGATACTACTTTCTTTCCAAAGCCGATTTCAGTCAGTGTGTCTATTATACGAGTGGTACGTTAAGTGATGAAAGGCCGAATCATTTTCCGAAAGTAAGTGAGATTTCCTACTTCACCAATGTGATTGGAACTTTGGAGAAGGCTTCTACCGAAGTGGTCTCCGAAGAGCGTAAAAGGGAGTTTATTGCCGAGGCCCGTCTTTGTCGGGGATTGATGATGTATTATTTATTGCATGTATATGGTCCTGTTCCTTTGATTGTCGATCCGGACGATCTGATTAATCCTTCAAAGCTGGAAAATCTGGTACGTCCGACATTACAGCAAATGACGGAGTGGATTATGGCTGATTTTGATTATGCTTATCAGTATATTGCAGATACACAGCCAGAACAGGGACGTTACAATAAAGACTATGCACGTGTATGCATCATGCGGCATTGCTTGAATGAAGGCTATTATATGTCTGGTTATTATCAGAAAGCAATTGATATGTATAATGAGTTGAAGGGGCGGTATAGTCTTTTCAAGAAAGGGGATAATCCTTATATTGAGCAATTTAAAAATGCCAATAACTTCAATTCGGAAGTGATTATGGCTGTCAGCTGTGATGAAACGGCGGACGGTACGAATAAGTCCGGTAACTTTAACCCGCTGATGATGCTCGCTACTCCCGATAATGCAGCCAGAGTGGACGATCAGGGAAATCCGACTCCTTTCTACTTGCAAGGGCAGGGATGGGGACAAACCTTCAACGTGTCTCCGAAATTTTGGGATACGTATGATCCTTTGGATAAACGTCGTGAAGTGATCCTTACCAAATATTATACGACTGCCGGAACTTGGATTGACCGGAATACAACCACATGGGACGGATTTATAATTAATAAATTCCCGGTTGAAACGGCCACGGCTTTTCAGGGGACTGATATACCGTTAGCCCGTTGGGCAGATGTATTGCTCATGTATGCGGAAGCCGAAGTACGTAAAAACAATGCAGCTCCGTCCGCTGATGCTATTGCTGCGGTCAATGAGGTGCGTAAGCGTGCCGGACTGGGAGATCTTCCGTCATCGGCAACAGCGAATGTTGAAGCCTTCCTAGATGCTTTACTTACGGAAAGAGGACATGAAATGTTGTATGAAGGGATGCGTAAAATAGATCTCATCCGTTTTAATCAGTATGCGCAACGTACAGCGAAGATCAAAGGAGTGGCTCCTACACATCAATATGTGCCTATTCCTAATTACGCGGTTCAACAAGCTTCGGAATCTTATGGAAAAGTGTTGGTACAGACATTTGAACGTGAGGGATGGAAAGCGGATCTTGCGGCAGCTCGCAATTAATGTCATCATTCATTATTGTTAAACTAGAGATCTTTAGAAAAATGAAAAAGATATATGTATTATTCATGTCGTCGTTATTGCTCCTTTCGTGTGCAAAAGATGATGTTAGTAAGCCAAGTGAATGGCCGGAGTGGCCTACACCTTCAAAACCTAAAATAGAAAATGCCGTATTGCGGGGCGTGAATGGTGAAACGGTTGTGGCGGCTGGTGATAAAGTGAAGTTCACCGCACAGATCAGTGATGAATATAATGATTTGGTTTCATTCCAATTATTAGTGACAATGGATGGGGCCGAAATCTTGAATTTGTCTAAAGGATTGAGTGGGCGTTCTACGGTTATTGAAGAGGAAGCTACTTTACCTTTTGTTGCCGGTTTCCAGAATGGACGTCCTGTGGTAACTATAAAGGCTGTAAACGATTTAGGTGGCAATGAATCGACCCTGACTTTGGATGAGGCCGCAAGTGTGGCGGTAACCCGTCCGGAAACACCTTCCAAATTATACCTTGTTGATGATTTGGGAAATGTGTATGAAATGGACAAGGAGAGTCAGAATGAAACGGATTATAGTTTCCGGACGAGTGCGGCGGATTTGGCAGGGATTGGCGACCATTTTAAAGTTGCCGAAAAGATAATAAACAATAAACCTGATTATTCCGGTTTGGTATGGGGATATTCAGACGATAAGATCGCGATTGTGACTGATGATGCAGCTACATCGATTCCGACTCCTAAGGTAGGGAGTTATACATTGGAGAATATCACTTTTGATATGTTGAGTTTTCTGACTGATAAGACTTTGACATACAGCATTGATATTGATAAGTCCCGCTTCTTTGATGTGGGAGGAGGATATGTCCAGTTGGATGTTCAGCTGGTGGAAAGTGCCAAGATTAATTTTATAGGTTTTGGTAGTGATGTCACTAACATGCTCCGGCCGGAATTCTTTAAAGATGTTTCAGGAAGCAAAGCAAAATTCGATGGTCCGTCGGTACTTTATAATTTGAAATATAATACATCAAACGGTTTTATGTATATGGAGCGGCCGCGGGATGTCTTTTATCCGGAAGTGATGTATATTGTTGGTACTGGAGTTGGATTCCCGCGTGAACCTTATGTGGCTACACTTGCTTGGGATTTCGCATATCCTCACCAATGGTTCTTCTTTAAGAAGGTAGGTGCAAGTGCTTTTGAAGCAGTTGTGTATATCGACCAGACTATGGGATTTAAGTTCTTTAGAGGATATGGTTGGGCACAAGAGGAGGACACGAAGAATCTGTATACGGTTGAACCTGCTAACCTGATTACGAGAAGTGCCCCTGGCGATCTGATTCCCGGTCCTGATTTTAAAGCCGGACTTTATACGATACATATTGATAAAGCCAAAGAAGTGATACGATTGACTCCTTATAATTAAGAGGGGGTCAAGATTAATAGTCTTTAATTTAATATTTAATAGAATTATGTATATATCAATGAAAACATATAGTAAGAAATTACTGGTCGCATTCTTTTTTTCAATGTTGCCAATGGTATTGATGTCCTGTTCGATGGACCCGGAGAAAGCCTCTTTTTCTATTTCCGGAAATTTGGAGAAGTTACAGATCGGTAATGACGGTTTTACGGAGGTTTATTCGATAAAGTCTAATACGGAATGGAAATTTGTAAACGAGACGGATCAGTCTTGGGTTACCATCTCACCGGCCAAAGGGAGTGGAAACGGAACTGTGACAATTACTGCAAATGCAAATACAGGAACCGGACGTACAGCTGTATTCCGTGTGGTGCCTAACGGAGTGAAGACACAGGAAATTGAGATCATGCAGGGTAATTCTTATATTCCTACAACTGATGGAGAGTTTCCGATTATAGCATGGACCGGAGTGGAAGCAGATAAGTCGCTGGAGAAATTCCCGGTGATGAAAGCATCCGGCATTAATATTTATCTGGGATGGTATGATGATTTGGAAACAACATTGAAGGTGCTTGACGCCGCACAGAAGACCGGAGTGAAAATGATAACTTCTTGTAAGGACCTCTTGTCTGTTGGTACTGCCGAAGAGGTCGTAAAAGCGATGATGAATCATCCGGCTTTGTATGCCTACCATTTGAAGGATGAACCGGAAGTGAATGATTTGCCGGGCTTGGGCGAATTGGTGAAGAAGATTAAAACCATCGACAGCCATCATCCTTGTTATATAAATTTATACCCCAATTGGGCATGGGGGAAAGAACTTTATTCTGAAAATATAAAGTCGTTTATAGAACAAGTTCCTGTTCCATTTATTTCGTTTGACAATTATCCTATTGTATCTATAAATGGTGCTCCCAGCATTGTCCGTCCGGACTGGTATCGGAATCTGGAAGAAATATCGGCTGCTGCTAAAGAGAATAATAAGCCGTTCTGGGCATTTGCACTTGCACTTTCCCACAAGCTTGATGAAACTCATTTTTATAAGATACCGACATTGCCCGAGTTGAGATTACAAGTCTTCAGTGATTTGGCTTATGGTGCGCAGGCAATCCAGTATTTTACCTATCGCGGACTTCAACATGACGAACCGACCGAAGTTTATAATTTGGTCAAGACTGTTAATCAGGAAGTACAACAACTTGCGGGTATATTCTTGGGAGCACAAGTAATTTCAGTATCTCATACCGGAAGTGAAATACCGGAAGGAACGACAGCTTTGGGAAGTCTGCCGACTCCTATAAAATCATTGACTACGAGTGATACCGGTGCTGTTGTCTCTTTCTTGGAGAAAGGTAGTAACCAATATCTTGTAGTTGTAAATAAAGACTTTCGTAATGTGATGAATCTGGCAATTGATGTGGATGGTTCTGTTAGCAGAGTGCTGAAGGATGGCTCAACTGTAAGTCCGGATGGTTCTACGATAGCGGTTGAACCGGGGGATATGGTTATATTTACATGGAGAAAATGAATAAAGGTTTCTAATTAGATAAAGTAAAATTCGATTATGAAAAAGATATTACTCTCATTTTTTATTAGCATTATGTTAATTGCCTGCAGTCAGAAAACAGTCTCTGTTCGTGAAGTCTGGACGAAAGAGCAGGCTAATGAATGGTATCAGCAATGGGGATGGCTTCGTGGGTGTGATTTTATTCCGAGCACGGCAATCAACCAATTGGAGATGTGGCAGGCTGATACTTTTGATCCGGTGACTATTGACCGTGAACTAGGCTGGGCAGAAGATATCGGAATGAACTGTATGCGTGTATATTTGCACCATCTAGTTTGGAAAACGGATAAGGAAGGTTTTAAGAAACGTATTAATGAATACCTTACTATTGCCGACAAGCATCATATCTCTACCATCTTCGTCTTCCTGGATGATTGCTGGAATCCTGTATATCAGGCTGGTAAACAGCCGGAACCACAGCCGGGAGTACACAATTCGGGATGGGCGCGTGATCCGGGAGATTTGTATTATAAAGGTGATCCGGCAGTGATACTTCCGGTCTTGGAGAATTATGTGAAAGACATTCTTACCACTTTTAAGGATGATAAGAGAATTGTGTTGTGGGATTTATATAATGAGCCCGGTGGTTCGGGCGGATATAGATACGGTGAAAGAAGTCTGCCGTTATTGCAGAATATATTTACGTGGGGACGAACAGTTAACCCGTCGCAACCCTTGTCGGCCGGAGTCTGGGATATGAGTTTGACTAATCTGAATAAGTTTCAGTTGGAAAACTCGGATGTGATAACCTATCATACGTATGAAGGTCTGGATTCGCATCAACGGCTCATTGACACATTGAAGCAATATGGCCGTCCGATGATTTGCACGGAATATATGGCACGTACTCAAAATAGTACTTTCCAAGATATTATGCCAATGCTAAAGAAAGAAAATATCGGTGCAATAAACTGGGGACTTGTAGCCGGAAAAACAAATACGATCTTTGCATGGGATACTCCGTTGCCTGATGTAACTGAACCTTCCTTGTGGTTTCATGATATTTTCCGTAGCGATGGGACACCTTATTCAACAGAAGAAGTGGAATGTATTCGTTCATTAACTAAATAATTCCCTTATGATAACTATGAGGAATATATGGATAATGATGTTGGGGATATGCTTGTTTGGTTGTGGGGCTGGTAAACAGCCCCTTTCCTCACAGCTCTCTTTAACATGGAAACTGGAAAAAGATAGTGTGGAAGCCAGATATTTTAAGAATACATTCTGTTTAACGAATAACGGGAATAAATCCTTGGCTGATAATTGGGTGATCTATTTTAATCAGACACCAATTTATTATCAGCAACCTATTAATGCCCCGTTGGAAATAGAATGTATTGGTTCGACTTATTATAAGATGTATCCTACTGAACACTATCAGGCATTGGCACCGGGTGAAACAATCACTTTTACCATATTGAGCGAAGGAAATGTGATTAATGTATCTTCGGTTCCTGAAGGGGCTTATATTGTAGCTACCGATGAAAATGGGAAAATGTTGCAGCCGCAAAATATTCCGATTGAGATCGGACTGTTTACGCCCAATGCTCAATGGGTTCGTTCGAAGAATAGTTTTCCCTATGCAGGTGGAAATTATTTCTATAAGCAGAATGATGATTTCAGTAAACCGGTAGATTGTGATATGCTTTCTCTTTTTCCTGCTCCTAAAAAAGTGGAAAAGACGGGCGGTGTTTCTTCTTTCTCTCAAAAGGTTTGTTTGAAGTTTGATGATACATTTAAAGAGGAAGCTCTTTTATTGAAAAGTCAATTGACTTCATTATTAAGATGCAGCGTTTCTGATGAGGATGAACAAACAATCATTGAATTGAAGAAAATGGAGGTTCCTGTTCCCAGTCAATATCCTGATGAGTATTACGAAATCGTGATAAAGAATAACCGGTTGACTCTGAAAGCTAATGATGCACATGGCATATTTAATGCTTGTCAAACATTGCTTGCCTTATTAGATAACATGGAACTAACTTCTGCTCCGCTTCCTAATCTTCATATTACCGATTATCCGGACATGGAGCATCGGGGAATTATGTTGGATGTAGCCCGTAACTTTACAAAGAAAGCGGATCTGCTGAAATTGATCGATATATTGTCATTCTATAAGATGAATGTACTACATTTGCATTTGAGTGACGATGAGGCTTGGCGTGTGGAAATACCCGGATTGGAGGAATTGACAGAAATCGCTTCTCGTAGAGGACATACTACAGATGAACAGACATGTCTTTATCCTGCGTATGCTTGGGGATGGAATGAGACAGATACTACTTCATTGGCCAATGGATATTATTCACGAAGTGACTTCATGGATATTCTGAAATATGCGAAAGAAAGACATATCAGAATTATTCCTGAAATAGACATTCCCGGACATTCCCGAGCAGCGATTAAAGCCATGAATGCCCGTTATCAAAAATACATAGATACGGATCGGCCGAAAGCGGAAGAATATCTTTTGATTGATTTTGCGGATACTTCCCAATATCTGTCGGCACAAAATTTCACTGATAATGTTATCAATGTTGCCATGCCTTCCACTTATCATTTTCTTGAAAAAGTGATTGATGAAATTGTACGGATGTATCAGGATGCAGGAGTAGAACTGACAGCTTTCCATGTGGGGGGAGATGAAGTACCGGAAGGTATTTGGGAAGGTTCTTCTATCTGCCGTACTTTTATGCAAGAGAACGAACTGACCAATATACGGGATTTGAAAGATTATTTTCTGGAACAAATATTGGAAATGTTGGACAAACGTAGCATACAGGCAGTCGGATGGCAAGACATAGTTATGAATCCGGATAATACCGTGAACGAACATTTCAGAAACAGTAAGGTGCTAAATTATTGCTGGAATACCATTCCGGAACAGGGTGGAGATGAAGTCCCGTATAAGTTAGCCAATGCGGGCTATCCGATTATACTTTGTAATGTGGGTAACTTTTATCTTGATATGGCATATTGCTATCATGTGGAAGAACCGGGATTACGTTGGGGCGGTTATGTAGATGAATATGTGACGTTTGATATGTTGCCTTTTGATATTTATAAGTCTTTGCGGCGGAATTTGAAAGGTGAATCTGTTGATGTGAAAACAGCCTCAAACGGTAAACAGCCCTTAACGAAGGAAGGCTATCAGAATATCAAAGGTCTGTCCGGGCAAATCTGGTCAGAGACAATCCGCAGTCTTGAACAGATAGAATATTATCTCTTCCCAAAAGTCTTCGGATTGGCAGAACGTGCTTGGAATGCTCAACCATCGTGGGCATTATCGCCGGATGGCAAAATATATATGGATGCTAAGCGTAAGTATAATGCTGGTATTGTAGATTATGAATTGCCACGTTTGGCAAAGCGAGGAATAAATTTCCGTGTGTCTCCTCCCGGTATTATGATAAGGGATGGATTATTACTGGCTAATACTGCCATTCCCAATGCGGTAATCCGGTACACAACCGATGGTAGTGAACCTACGGAAAGTTCTGTAGAATGGCAAACTCCGATAGCATGCAATGCTCCACTGATAAAAGCAAAGGCATTTTATTTAGGAAAGGAAAGTGTAACTACTGTATTGATAAACGAATCATATTAAATGATATGTTAAACCCTCCGGAGAAGAAACTCTTTGGAGGGTTTTCTTATTAATTTTGCTTTTAATTCGAATATTTCTCTAAATTTGTGCCATTAACTCGACTAATACATTCATGGAGCACACTGAAACTTTAATAGTAGAGCAGTTGAAGATAGGCAACGAAGACGCCTATCAATACATCTATGACCGTCACTATGCCCTACTGTGCCATATTGCCAATGGCTATGTAAAAGACCAGTTTCTGGCGGAAACCATTGTCGGAGATACCATTTTTCATTTATGGGAGATTCGTGAAACACTGGAGATTTCCGTTTCTATCCGTAGCTATTTGTTGAGAGCTGTCCGTAATCGTTGTATCAACTATCTTAATTCAGAATGGGAAAAGCGGGAGATCTCATTCTCATGTCTTATGCCCGATGAGATAACAGATGATAAAATCATGGTGTCCGATTCGCATCCGTTAGGTACATTGTTGGAGCGCGAACTGGAAGAAGAAATATATAAAGCCATAGATAAATTGCCGAACGAATGTCGTCGCGTATTCGATAAAAGTCGTTTTGAAGGAAAATCATACGAAGAAATTTCTCAAGAGTTAGGCATCTCTGTCAATACGGTTAAATATCATATAAAGAATGCATTAGCATCTTTACAAACGAATCTAAGTAAATACCTGATTACTCTGCTTTTATTTTTTTTCGGATAAAAACGAAAAAAAGTCATTTTCTGACTACCCTCAATTAAAAATCTACTGTCTCCTTTATAGAACGCAGAAATATGGAAGAAGAAAAGAAACATATGGATGAATTGATCGTCACCTATCTCACAGAAGGTTTGGACAAAAGTGCTTTAGCCGAGCTGAAAGCATGGATCGCTGCATCAACTGAAAATGAAAATTACTTTATTCAGCAGCGGGAAGTCTGGTTTTCTGCCGTGAGCCGTGAAGCTGCGTTGAAATACAATAAAGATAAGGCCTTCCATACATTTAAGAATCGTATCGAAAGTCAGAAAGAAGTGGAGAAAACTTCCCGTCGGGGATTCCGTCTGTCGGCTTTGTGGCGTTATGCAGCGATTGTCACAGTCATACTTGCAGTCGGCTGTTTCTCTTATTGGCAGGGAGGTGTGGATGTAAAAGACACATTTGCCGATATCTCCGTAGAAGCTCCTTTAGGGTCGAGGACGAAACTCTATTTGCCAGACGGTACATTGGTATGGCTGAATGCCGGTTCACGAATGACTTATTCACAAGGTTTCGGGGTAGATAACCGTATGATCGAACTGGAAGGTGAGGGATATTTTGAAGTCCGGAGAAATGAAAAGCTTCCTTTCTTTGTAAAGACTAAAGATTTGCAATTGCAAGTACTGGGAACTAAATTTAATTTCCGTGATTATCCGGAAGATCATGAAGTCGTAGTATCTTTATTGGAAGGAAAAGTAGAACTGAATAATTTACTGAAAAAAGAGAAAGAAGCAGTTCTTGCCCCTGACGAAAGAGCGATATTAAACAAAACGAACGGACTGATGACAGTAGAAACAGTCACAGCCTCCAATGCCTCACAATGGACAGGCGGCTATTTGTTTTTTGATGAAGAACTTTTGCCGGACATCGTGAAAGAATTGGAACGTAGCTACAATGTAACTATCCGCATAGCCAATGATTCTTTAAATACCTTCCGGTTCTACGGTAATTTTGTTCGCCGTGAACAAAGTATTCAGGAAGTACTGGAAGCATTGGCATCTACGGAGAAAATACAATATAAGATTGAAGAACGCAATATAACTATCTATTAACCGGTTACCAGAGATTTATAATACTATGATTGTTTAACCTTAGAAATTGAAGAATATGAAGGAGGAATATAATACAGAATAGCCTTTAGTTTATTAAGGAGAGAAAAAATAAAACCGGAAGATCTCGAACATCTTCCGGCTCCTGATCTCTTCTTTCAACAACCCTCAAGAGTGAACATGTTTTCAAAAGAGATATTGCAAAGTTAGCAAAATACATCTCTTTTAAAACGAGTTATTCAAGTTTTAATTAAATAATTTGTTTATTTTATGAATTACAGGAAGAAGGCCATATTAATGGTCGTGGCTCTCTTTTGCCTTAACATAGCAATGCTAGCCCAGGCCGTTTCATTGAAAATGAATAATGTTTCAGTGAAAGAAGCAATGACGCAACTGAAGAATAAAAGCGGATATTCCTTCGTATATAAAGTGGGAGATCTGGATACAAAGAAAATTGTCAGTGTAAAGGCAGAGCAGTTGAATGAGGCTATCGATCAGATTTTGTACGGACAAAACGTTGTTTATGAAGTGAAAGGAAAGAACATTATTGTTCAAAAAGGACAACCCCGTCCGAAAGTTGTGAAAGGCGATAAGAAGCGGAAAATCACAGGTGTGGTGAATGATCTGAATGGTGAGCCTATTATCGGTGCTACTGTAAAGGAAAAGGGAGATGTGAATGGAACTGCGACCGATTTGGATGCGAATTTTACTTTGGAAGTATCACCGGGAGCAATATTGGAAGTTTCCTATATCGGTTATCAGCCACAAGAAGTGAAAGTAGGCGACCGGACAACTTTAGCGATTACCTTAATCGAAGATCAGCAGGTGCTGGATGAAGTGGTAGTAGTTGGATACGGTACCACCTCCCGCAAAAACCTAACCACAGCTATTGCAACCGTAAAGACTGAAAAAATATCGAAAGCTGCCAATAGCAGTGTAGCCAGTATGTTATTGGGACGTGCGGCAGGATTACAGGCTACGGTAAATAGCACTCAACCCGGAGGTGAAATTAATATTTCTATTCGTGGTGGTGGAAATCCTATTTATGTTGTGGATGGAGTAGTGATGCCAAATTCTTCTTTAGAAGTCGGGAGTGGTGAAACCGGATTGCCGGATGGCGTTAAGCGTGCAGCTTTGGCAGGTCTGAATCCTAGCGATATAGAATCTATTGAAGTACTGAAAGATGCTTCTGCAGCTATTTATGGTATTGGTGCGGCTGATGGTGTTATCCTGATTACAACCAAAAAAGGTGTAGAAGGAAAGCCACGCATTACTTATGAAGGGAGCTATTCTGTTCAGAAGCGTTATTCTTACGGCATGAATCGCTTGAATTCACAAGAATACATGAATATGGTCAATTTATTCGGAAAAGAAAACTATCTGTTTATTAATGAGCAATATCCTTATGGAAATGTGGGATATGACGGTAAATGGACTCCGGTATTCACATCCGAGCAAATAGCGAATGCAACTACAACCGACTGGTTGAGTTATGTGTTGAAGACAGGACAAGTCAATAATCAGAACTTGACTATTAGTGGCGGTTCAAAAACACTCCGTTATTATTTAGGATTAAACTATTACGACGAAGATGGAGTGGTTCGTAATGCCGGGATGCAGCGATACTCTTTGCGGACTAATATTTCCGCACAGTTGTTCAGCTTCTTGAAGTTAACGACCATAGCGAATTTGAATCATAATAAATACAGTAATTCTACAGTAGGAGGAGATACCGGTAATCAAGGAAACTCGGCAGCGGGATCTCTTTATACAGCGATGAATTATGCTCCTTATCTCGCTATATATGATAATATGGGAGAATATACCATATTCGGCAGGGAACCGAACCCACTGGCTGCATTGCAAATCCGTGATGGATCTAAACAAAGTAGCTACTATGTGAACTTTGCTCTTGACATTGATATTATCAAAGATATGTTGTCGGCTAAGTTGTTATATGGCGTGAATAAAGAAAATGGTAAACGCTCTGCCTATATTCCTAAAGACGTTTATTGGGGACTTGTTCGTAAATCAAGAGGGAGTCTTGGATATAATGAACGGCAGTATGAAACAATGGAAGGCACTCTTTCTTTCCGCCATAAGTTCTGGAATATGATAGACGTAAATGCTGTGGCAGGTATGGGACGCTATTTAGACAAGGGAACCGGGATGACCGTCTCTTACCAAAATGCAAATGATATGATTAATGATAGCAATCTGGCTGCTGCGGATGGGCCTTTCTCTCCTACTTCATATAAATATGAAAATGAGAAACGTTCTCAATTCCTTCGTGCCTCTTTTGATGTGTTGGACCGTTATGTATTAACGGGCACTTTACGGCGGGATGGAACAGATAAGTTCTTCCCGGATAAAAAATATTCGCTTTTCCCTTCTGCCTCGGTAGCCTGGAAAATGTCTAATGAATCGTTTATGCAACACCTTTCCTGGTTGAATCTATTAAAAGTTCGTGCCAGTTATGGTGTGACGGGTAGCGACAATCTTGGAACATCCTTATATGGTATTATCGGTATCTCCCGTGAAGACGTTAAGTTCTCCAATAGTGGTGTTACTTATGTACCTTATGCATTGCAAAGTGCCAACTACTCGGATGTGACCTGGCAAAAGACAGCGATGAAAAACATAGGATTGGATTTTTCAATCTTGAAAGATAAAATATGGGGAAGCCTTGATTTCTTTCGGAATGATGTGACTAACCTGTTGGGCACAGCTCCTACCTCTTTATTGAATATGTACGGTTATCGCCCTATAAATGGCGGACATTATAAACGGACAGGTGTGGAATTATCCTTAAACACCTTGAATATCCAGACACCGAATTTTAAATGGACCTCTTCACTGGCATTGTCTCATTATAATGCATATTGGATCGAACGGATGCCGAATTTCGATTATAAGAAATACCAGAAACGGGAGAATGAGCCGATGAGTGCTTACTACTATTACAAGACGGTTGGTGTCATCAATGAGGATAGAAGCAACATGCCCGATTCTCAACGCTCATTGCCTCGTGAAGCACAACTGCCCGGATATCCTATTATTGATGACCGCAATGGAGATGGCAAAATAGATATCGATGATATTTATATGGACAATACGTTGCCTAAAGTCTATTATGGTTTTGGCAATACTTTTACTTATAAGAATTTCGATTTGGACATCTATATGTATGGACAGTTGGGCGTGAAGAAATTTAATTCAACCCACGCCAGTAATTGTTCCGCTGCCAATTTAGCAAGCGGTACATTGGCCAGCAATCCTACAGATTACGCCTATGCTATTTGGAACTCACAGACCAATCCGAATGGCACAGTCCCGGGAATTGCTTCCAGTAAATCCGTAGCACTGCCCGAAAACGCTCCTATCAATACATTTTGGGAAAAAGCCTCGTTTTTGAGAGTTAGAAACATAACGCTGGGATATAACTGGGATACAAGGAAACTAGCTTTCCTGAAGGGAAATGTGCAGACTATTCGTCTCTTTGTCGATTTCCAGAATCCATTCACATTGACCAAGTTCGAAGGCGACGATCCGGAAATTACAACAGCCGCTGGTAATCTTGGTCACGGACAATATCCTCAATTGAGAGTTTATTCTTTTGGTGCGAAAATTTCATTCTAATTGATATAAAATGTAGAAATATGATGAAAAAGAAAATATTATTTCCAATACTGTCTTCCTTATTTCTTCTGTTTGGAAGTTGTGAGAATAATTTCGATGCACATATCTATGGCGATCTCATACAGGGAAAATATCCGTCCACAGAAGATGAATATGTTTCTTATATGATGACTTGTTATATTCCGTTCACATCGGTATTTACCTATCAGATCAACAGTGGCACAGGACAGCATGGTTTCTATATCGCTACCGGGGGCAATATTCGTATGTTCGACTCTACGTCGGATATAATGGCACCGGCCGTAGTGAAATGTAGTGATGAATGGCTCCGCCTTTCTCAGGCTAATTATGAAAATTGTTATTATTATTGGAGAGGTTGGGTAGACGATGCCAATAACCTGAATCATTTTCCTAAAACGGCAGAGGTAACTCGTTTTACAGAGATTATTGGTACGTTGGAAAAAGCTTCTGAAGACGTACTGTCTAAAGAAAAAAAGAATAGTCTGTTGGGAGAAGCCCGTCTGTGCCGGGGGATGATGCTTTACTACTTAATGCATATTTATGGTCCGGTGCCGGTGATAATCAATCCGGAGGATGTGTTTAATGAAGAAGCATTGGGAAATACGGTTCGCCCCACATTGACCGAAATGTGCGAATGGATCACAGACGATTTGGATTTTGCTGCCAATAATGCTCCGGAAACTACGTTGGAGAAGGGACGGTATACTCGTGATTACGCTCGTTTCTGTCTGATGCGTCATTGCCTGAATGAAGGAGGATATATGGATGGTTACTATCAAAAAGCGTTGGATATGTATGAGGCTTTGAAAGGAAAATATTCCTTGTTTAAATCGGGAAGCAATCCATATACAGACCTGTTTAAAAATGCCAATAAATTTAATAACGAAATTATAATGGCAGTGAGTTGTGATCCAAATGCTGATGGAAATCCCAAGAACGGAAATGCGAATGTTCTTTCTTGGCTGGTGGTTCCTAATGAAGCATCTGCAATGGACCCGACAGGAAACCGTACTCCTTTCTATCCACAAAATGGCGGTTGGAATGCTTTTTACAATGTAGCTCCTAAGTTCTATAACACTTTTGAAAAGGACGACTTACGCAAAGAGGCCATCCTTACAGAATACTGGACAAAAGATGGAATAAAGGTGACAAAAAATGATATTGGGGTGAAATGGGATGGGTTTATCTGCAATAAATTTCCAGTGGAAACGCCTGGCACTTTTCAGGGAACGGATATTCCTTTGGCTCGGTGGGCGGATGTGTTGCTGATGTATGCCGAGGCGGAAGTTCGCCTATCGAAAGCAGCACCCACAGCAAGTGCGATATCAGCAGTGAATGAGGTACGTAATCGTGCCGGACTAGGTAATTTATCATCTGACGATATATCATCTGCAGATGCATTTCTGACTGCCATACTGAAAGAGCGTGGACACGAACTATTTTATGAAGGATGTCGTAAGATTGATTTGATTCGTTTCAATCGTTATGCACGTGAGACAGCCGGAATGAAAGGTACTGTACCTACTAAGCAGTATATGCCTCTACCCAATTATGCCGTAGACCAAGCAGCGGAGAATGGCAAGAATCTCGTCCAAAACTATGAAAGACCAGATTGGAAAACAGACAAAAATGCAGCTGGTGGAATCTAAGAAAATGATTTTTATTCAATTAAATAACAAATAACATGAAATATATGAATTGTCTAATATGTATGCTAATGATATTTGCCGGATGGGGATGTTCGGACGATACGATACAAGAAAATAAAGAACCGATGGTAGCTACTGATGGCGGATACTTGTTTGCTCATATGACTGATGAAAATTATGCCCGTTTATTTTATTCAGTGTCACGTGATGCGTTTCATTGGGAAACATTGAATAAAAAGCGAATCGTGTTGCCGGACTATTGCGGCCATCCGGATATTTGCCAGGGGAAAGACGGTGTCTTTTATATGATTGGTGTACAGCCTAACACGGGGATACCTATATTGTGGTCATCTTCTGATCTGGTAATCTGGAAGAGTGATAAATTGAAAAAGTCTATATTTAATAAAATATCAGATTTGGGGTATAAAAATGAAGAAACCTATTACGGAGCTCCAAAAATGTTTTATGACGAGACTAGTGGACAATATATCATTACCTGGCATGCCGGTAAAACAGGCAATGACGGGGAGCCATCAGAATGGAAGACGAAACGTACCTTTTATATTTTGACATCGGATTTCAAGACTTTCACCGACCCGAAACATTTGTTCAATTTTACGGGTAGTGACGAAGACATGGCAACCATTGATGTGATTATTCGTAAAGTGGGTGATGAGTATTGTGCTCTCATCAAAGATGAACGCTGGCCGGAAGATGCTCCGGAAGTAGCTAAAACGATTCGTATGGCAAAGTCGAAGACATTGACAGGACCATACACCAATCCGGGAGCTCCGATTACTTCATTAAGTGTGTGGCACGAGGCCCCTATACTCGTTCCTACAGTAGATGGTGAAGGATTTTTTCTCTATGCAGAGCGCTATCCGAAGCAATATGACATGTTTAAAGCTTCTTCGATAGACGGTCCTTGGACTGAATGTTATTTTCAAGGTCCCGATGCCCGTCACGGATGCATTGTTCGAGTGAATGAGAAGGTTTATCAAGCTATTTTAAAGGCTTACAAGAAATAAAAAGGACAAATATATTATGAAGAACTATTATATTGTAATATTATTACTTATTTCAGTCTTCGTTGTATCCTGTACGGACAGTGTGGAGAAATATGATAACTGGCCTGAATGGAAAACACAAGACCCGGTCACAGTGGCCGGAGAAAAAATGACCGAGACATATTATACTCATTATGTAGGGAAAAAACTTCATTTGACAAAGGCGGCGGAAGTCGATTTTACAGGATTCGACGCGTTAGAGTTTGCTTTACAACCCCAGTTCTGGGAATTTATGTCGGATACGAAAGCACGTTTTAAAGGCGAAACCGGGGAATATGATTTAATCTATGATGCGACTAATGAATTGCTTTATGTAGAACAACCGGAGAAAGAATATCCCGACGCTCTCTACCTGATAGGCGCTAATCTGGGACATCCCGGTGCTGGCAGAGTCATTTCTGCTACATGGAATCTGGATACACCCGATAATGGGATGACTTGCTGCCGTGTGTCAGACAATGTGTTTGAAATATCAATCTATCTGGCAGAGAATTTTGGTTTTAAACTTTTCAGACATCATGGCTGGGGCACTCATCCAGAGATTGAGATTTGGGCTCAAGACCTTACTTTAGATAAGCCGACATTGGTTCAGGGACTATCTTCCGGTGATTTTGTGGCGGGGCCGTTATTCCAATCAGGTATCTATCGTTTGACGATAGATATGGGTACTCGCACCTTCTCCATGCAACCGCAAAGTGGGCAGTCTTCTGACATGAACTTCATTGTTAATGGTCAGGAAATGGGTATTCTGCCCGGAGTCCCTTCTTTTCTGGGAGTGAAGCTGAATTTACAAAAAGGAAATGTACTGAGTTTTGAGAATTTCGGTGATATCAGCGCAATGATTCAACCTGATTTCTTTGAAAATGCTACTGAAGACCAAGCCGTTTTCCGGGGAATGAGTGGAGAATATAATCTATACTATGATCCGGGTAATAGATTGATTTATGTTGAAAATATCCAGTCGGAATTTCCCGATGCTCTGTGGACTTGTGGAAGCGGATACGGCCATCCGGCTGCTGAAAGCGTAACAGCTCATGGTTGGCAATTCAATACAGGTGACTCCTATCAGTGTGTGAAAGTGGGGGATGGTATTTTCGAAACAACCTTATTTCTGGATAATGATTTTCATCTGTTATTCTTTAAGAAGCGTGCGGACTGGGGTACAGGCATTGGAACCCAGATACTCGATCCGTTACCGGCTAATCTGCTGGATAAGCATTATCAGGTTTCAAATTTGAGTAGCATAGGCAATGGACATTTTACTGGTGACCTTATTCCTGGTAAGGATTTTACTCCCGGAGTGTATCGTCTTCGTATCGACATCAATAAAAAGGTTATTGCAGCAGTCAATAAGATGAACGAAGGCGACGTTAAATCACTTGAATTTAAAGTGAATGGTAAACTGATGCAGCCAAACGGAGCCTCTGATTTATTGGAAGTGGAACTCGCTTTGACACAGGGGCAAACAGTTACGTTTGAAGGATTCTCCTATTTGGGATATATGCTTCAGCCGGAGTTCTTCGAACGGGTCGACGGACAATATAAGTTTAGAGCTGTCAGTGGAACTTATCGCATCAGTTATCGCTCGGATAGAGAATTTATTTATGTAGAAAGAACAGACAAGACAAACTATCCGGATGCGATGTGGCTTACCGGAAATGGTTTCGGGCATCCCAAAACAGACGGTAGTATATGGAGTTATCTGAGTGTGGATGATACCGGATGGGGATTTGCTACTCCCGGGCAATATCTTTGTTGTGCTAAAACAGGTGACGGAATCTTTGAAACAACCTTCTATTTTCACGCTAATTGGGGATGTGTGGCTTTCTATCAGGGAAAACATGTGACTGGAGCCTGGTATTATGCTATCAAATCTTCCGAAGTAAATATTATTTCAACAGATGGCTCCTTTGGACGTGCATGGGGATATGATGCTGACGGAGGGAATGATGTTAATTTTGGAGCTACAATTAATAACATAGATAGCCAATATGGAGTATATCATCTGAAGTGGGATATGAATACAAATACGTGTACCGTTACAAAACTATAGAGTAGGAATTTTTATACAGAAATAGAAAGGTCGGAAATGTAGAAGTACCGGCCTTTCTTTATTAAAATGATAATCTTTGACTATTTTTTTATATATTGCGAAATGATTACAGTGAAAAAAGCCAGATTGTGTTATGTCTTGCTTGGCATATTATTAGGGTGCTCATGTTCGGATGTCAGCCGCGATGAGGCGGCAGAGATGGATCGTTTTGTGACGGAGCTTATGGGGAAAATGACTCTCCATGAGAAACTCGGTCAACTGAATCTACCTTCGGGCGGCGACATGGTAACAGGTACGGTAATGAATGGAGAGTTGAGCGATATGATCCGTAAGCAGGAGATCGGCGGCTTCTTCAATGTGAAAGGTGTCCGGAGAATCAACGCTCTGCAACGTCTTGCAGTGGAGGAAAGTCGGTTGAAAATACCTTTGCTTGTGGGTGCGGACGTCATTCACGGTTATGAAACGATTTTCCCGATCCCATTGGCGCTTTCCTGTAGTTGGGACACGCTGGCCATCGAACGCATGGCACGTATCTCTGCCATTGAAGCCAGTGCGGATGGCATCAACTGGACATTCAGTCCGATGGTTGATATCTGTCGGGATGCCCGTTGGGGACGTATTGCGGAAGGGAGTGGAGAAGATCCTTACTTGGGCTCCTTGATGGCCAGAGCATATGTGCGTGGTTATCAGGGAAACAGCCTGCAAGGAAATGATGAAATCCTTGCCTGTGTGAAACACTTCGCACTTTATGGAGCGTCCGAATCAGGACGTGATTACAATACGGTGGATATGAGCCGCCTGCGTATGTATAATGAATACCTGGCTCCTTACAAAGCTGCCGTTGATGCTGGTGTAGGCAGCGTCATGAGTTCTTTTAATATCATTGACGGTATTCCCGCCACAGCCAACAAATGGTTGCTGACCGATCTGCTCCGGGATGAATGGAGCTTCGGTGGATTACTCGTAACAGACTATAATTCAATAGCAGAAATGGCTTCTCATGGCATTGCTCCCTTGAAAGAAGCCTCCGTGCGAGCCTTAAAGGCCGGAACGGATATGGATATGGTTTCTTGTGGTTTCCTGAATACGTTGGAGGAATCGCTGAAAGAAGGGAAAATAATGGAAGATCAGATTAATACAGCCTGTCGCCGTGTGCTGGAAGCCAAATATAAATTGGGACTGTTCTCTAATCCGTATAAATATGGCGATACCTTGCGTGTCAAGGAGCAACTTTATACGGCCGAACATCGTTCTGCTGCACGTGCAATCGCATCTGAAACATTTGTTCTGCTAAAAAATGAAAATCATCTGCTTCCCTTAGGCTTAAAAGGCAAGATTGCCTTAGTCGGTCCGATGGCAGACGCCCGTAACAACATGTGCGGTATGTGGAGCATGGCGTGCACTGCTTCCCGTCACGGAACATTGTTGGAAGGAATCCGTTCGGCAGCGGGTGACAAAGCTGAAATACTATATGCAAAAGGCAGTAACGTGTATGAGGATGCGGAAATGGAAAAAGCGGCTGCGGGTATTCGCCCGCTTGAACACGAAGATAACCGGAAACTGTTGGATGAGGCTTTACGTGTGGCTTCACGTGCAGACGTTATTGTTGCCGCTTTGGGTGAATGTGCGGAAATGAGCGGTGAATCGGCTTCACGTACCAATCTTGAAATCCCCGATGCTCAACAGAATTTGTTGAAAGCTTTGCTAAAGACGGGTAAACCTGTCGTACTGCTTCTGTTCACAGGTCGTCCTCTGGTACTGAATTGGGAAGATGCAAATGTTCATTCCATATTGAATGTCTGGTTTGGCGGTAGTGAAACGGGAGATGCGGTTGCTGATGTATTATTCGGTAAAGTAACTCCAAGCGGCAAACTGACAACTACTTTCCCGCGTTCAGTAGGACAACTGCCGCTATTCTACAATCATCTGAACACAGGTCGTCCTGATCCCGACAATCGTGTATTCAATCGTTATGCCAGCAATTATCTGGACGAGAGTAATGAACCTCTTTATCCGTTCGGCTTCGGTTTGAGTTATACGGATTTTGTTTATGGAGATTTACAAATCAGTTCGGAAACACTGCCTAAGAATGGTGAACTGACGGCATCTGTCACTGTAACCAACAAAGGAAACTACGACGGCTACGAGACGGTTCAACTGTATCTTCGTGATATTTATGCGGAGGTTGCCCGTCCGGTGAAGGAACTGAAGGGGTTTGAACGCATCTTCCTGAAGAGTGGAGAAAGCTGTGATGTGAAGTTTGTCATCACGGAAGACGATCTGAAATTCTATAATTCAGAACTGCACTATATTTATGAACCGGGAGAATTTGAAATAATGATAGGTACAAATAGCCGGGATGTAAAGACGAAATGTTTTATTGCTAAATGATAAATAATTAAAACCATGAAAAAACTGAAGATTTTATTATTCTTATGTGTTGTCGCATGTACGCTTACGGTACAGGCACAAAAGCAGTTTACCTTAAACTCTCCGGATGGGAAACTTCAAACAACCATTACCGTTGGTGATAAGCTGACTTATGACATCTACTGTAGCGGACGGCAGATTCTTGCTCCTTCTCCGATTTCGATGACATTGGATAACGGAGAAGTCTGGGGAGAGAAAGCGAAGTTGTCCGGCACTTCCGGAAAAAAAGTAGATCAGGTGATTCCTTCTCCTTTCTATCGTGCCGGTGAATTAAGAGACCATTATAATGAGTTGACTCTCCGGTTTAAAAAAGACTGGAATGTAGAGTTTCGTGCATACGATGATGGCATTGCTTATCGTTTTGTCAGCCGTTCGAAGAAACCTTTCAACGTGGTGGATGAAACGGTGGATTATCATTTTCCATCCGATATGATAGCTTCTGTGCCATATGTAAAAACAGGAAAGGACGGTGATTATGACTCCCAATATTTCAATTCTTTCGAGAATACTTATACGACCGATCCATTGTCGAAACTGAATAAAAAACGTTTGATGTTTTTGCCATTAGTTGTGGATGCCGGCAAAGGTGTTAAAGTTTGTATCACAGAATCCAATTTGGAGAATTACCCCGGTCTTTATTTGTCTGCTGCTGAAGGAGAAAATCGGTTGACAGGTAGTTTTGCTCCCTATCCCAAGAAGATGGTGCAGGGCGGACACAATCAACTTCAGATGTTGGTGAAAGAGCATGAAGCCTACATTGCCAAAGTAGATAAACCCCGGGATTTCCCGTGGCGTATGAGCATTGTTACCACTTCCGATAAGGATTTGGCAGCAAGTAACTTGAGCTATTTGTTGGCTGCCCCTTCCCGTCTGACGGATCTTTCATGGATCAAACCCGGCAAAGTGGCATGGGATTGGTGGAACGACTGGAATCTGGATGGGGTTGATTTTGTGACCGGAGTAAATAATCCTACTTATAAAGCCTACATTGATTTCGCTTCGGCAAACGGTATAGAATATGTGATACTTGACGAAGGCTGGGCAGTGAACCTGCAAGCGGATTTGATGCAAGTGGTGAAAGAGATTAATCTGAAAGAATTGGTAGATTATGCAGCTTCCAAAAATGTGGGCATCATTCTTTGGGCCGGTTATTATGCTTTTGACCGTGATATGGAGAACGTTTGCCGTCATTATGCCGACATGGGTGTAAAAGGTTTCAAGGTCGATTTTATGGATCGTGACGATCAGCTTATGACTGCCTTCAATTATCGGGCTGCCGAAATGTGTGCTAAATACAAACTGATTCTCGACCTGCACGGAACGCACAAGCCGGCCGGTATGAATCGTACCTATCCGAATGTGTTGAATTTTGAAGGCGTCAATGGTCTGGAACAGATGAAATGGAGTCCGGCTTCAGTCGATCAGGTGAAGTATGACGTGATGCTTCCTTTCACACGTCAAGTATCCGGCCCGATGGATTACACGCAAGGGGCGATGCGCAATGCTTCGAAAGGTAACTATTACCCTTGCAATTCGGAACCGATGAGTCAGGGAACCCGTTGTCGTCAACTTGCTCTGTACGTTGTATTCGAATCTCCTTTTAATATGTTGTGTGATACGCCGAGCAACTATATGCGCGAACCGGAATCAACAGGATTTATTGCTGATGTTCCGACAGTGTGGGATGAAAGTATCGTGCTTGATGGTAAGATGGGAGAGTATATCGTAACAGCACGCCGGAGTGGAAATGTCTGGTATGTAGGTGGAATCACCGATTGGACGGCACGTGACATCGAAGTGGATTGCTCTTTCCTGGGTGGTAAGACGTATGATGCTACATTGTTTAAAGACGGAGCAAATGCTCACCGGATCGGGCGTGATTATAAATGTGAATCCATCCGGATAAAAAATGACAGTAAGTTGAAGATTCATTTGGCACCCGGAGGTGGGTTTGCTTTGAAGATTAAGTAAACAACCACTTTACACACTACATTGTCTATTAAATCTTGAAATAGATTTGATATATTTGCAATAGGTTAGATAAGGGTGCGTGCAAATCTTTATAAACGAAGAATAACCCTCGTTACAACTATCTGTAGCGAGGGCTATTACATTAAAAAGAGAGTTCTGGCACATTCCTGTCAGATTCTTATAAGCAAGTCGATTGGGAGGATCACCCTGTAATGACGATGATAGGCAGGGAGGTGTCAGGATAAAGCCGCAATACCTGTCCCTATCAAATTGGCATTATTCATGCTTTTGATATCAACCTCTACATCTTCCAAACCAAACAAACTGAAAAGCTCCCGTAATTTTTCCATGACAATCATGTTATAGTTCTTGTCTTTTCTGTTCTTGCTCCAAAAAAGGCTGCCTTCTGCAACCAGGCAAATTTTTCGTATATTCTTGTTGTATGACTTCAACAACATGATAAGCCCTGTCAGTGAAGCTGCAACTAACTGTGCTGATCTACTATATATCCACTGTGCTACTTCTACATACACCTCCTTATAAATATCGGGATAGTTCATAATAGAGGTGAGCTTTTGTGCATCAAACTTTTCTTCGAACTCCTCCAATGGGAAAGTTGCTTTTAGAATATCTCCCAGGTACATACCGGATACAGCTTTTTCGAAACGTTGTTTTCCCGGATTCCCGGAGATTCCATCCATTGTATTATCTACTGCAGTGAGGAACGGCGGATGAAAATTGCCGGATTCCAGATTGACGGGAATCAATCCATCTACTTTATGTGACGGATTTAATTTTTTAATTTTGTCAGCCGGAATAAAAGTTGCCATATTGGTGCCTGTTCCTACAATCAGACCTATATACGCATCGTAACTACTGTCGGTAAGTCCGGCAAATAAACTGGCAACAGTGTCATTGAGCACTTTTATGTTCGTAAACTTGATTTTATTTCTTTCATTCAGATAGTCGAGCAAAGGTTTTCCAACAACTTCTCCGATCATCTCTTTTATATCAACTCCTTTGGTCCAACGTAGCAGTTTGGCATCTCCACCTGGGACGGACTCTGTCGGATAAGAAAAACAATATCCAATTGGCATCTCTTTTTCCCGTTTTATTCCGGTTATCATATCTGCCATTTCTTTGAACAACTCCTCTCGGGTATAACCGGGAGTTTTCATAATCGACATGTCCTTTTTCCAACCATTGTTAGGATGAATGGTGGGAGGCATTTTGCTGAAGTCAACGATTGCTACCCGGTAATTCGTTCCTCCCAAGTCGAGTACTAATGATTTGCCATTGATACCACTTGCTTTCGGAGTGATGAAAGTGGGAATGCATTGTATCTCTGCATTTTCAGTGTTCAAACCTTCTTCTACTTTCGCTTTAAATGAGCGAGCAATTTCTTTGAGCTGCTCATTATTTAACTGAAAAATATTTTTCTCCATGATATTATTTTTATTGTATAGAATATGTTTATGTATGAATAACAACTGAAGAGGAATTTTGCTCGTTAGGTATACGGTATATGGATCCAATCGGATTCCTGGATTTATCTCTTTCTTTTTGCTCTTTTCCTTTTTGCTCTTTCTTAAAAAAATGCTGAATTCAGTTTACTTACGCACACTTTCTCCTGTCGCCTATTTTTCACTTGCATTTCTCATATTCTCATTGTTTTTCGATAAACGAAAGATAATCAAATAGATATATTATGAGAAATACTTTTCAAAACGGCATTTCTCATAATATTACCAGCTTTTTATGCTGAAAATAGTGTATTTCTCATAGACTTTTTTCTTATTCTCATATTCCTTTTATACATTTTCTCTATTTCTTGTTTTTTGTGGTCGTCATTCTGTTCCTCCCAGTCTTTTTCCGGACTGATTGTTATTCTTCCTTTTTTATATAAGTAGGGATATTCCTAAAATAATAAAATTTAAGGCAACTAATTCATTGCGAGTTAGTTGCCTTTTTTGTATCTTTAAGCATTCCCCCCCAAAAACGGTTTGACGGCCAAAACGGGGGGAATTAAAAATAAAAACACATGGTAAAGATACAAAAAATCTCAGAAATCGAACCTCGTTTAGGTTTTACTGAGTTCGATATGCTAAAAAAATATCGTCAAAGTTTTGCAACGAGTGAATTAGGTCGACTCCATTCTCTGTTCCCTTTCTCGGAACTGGCCCGACAAATGCATTTGAAGTCCTCTCCTTTGGGTCGTAAAAGTTATTTTTCTCCCGAAGGTAAAATAGCCTTGATGGTCTTGAAGTCCTATACCAACTTTTCCGATGCACAACTGATTGAGCATTTAAACGGTAATATTCATTACCAGTTATTTTGTGGTGTTCAGATTGATCCGCTTCATCCACTGACCAATCCTAAAATCGTCAGTGCAATTCGTCAGGAACTAGCGGATCGCCTTGATATTGAGTCCCTCCAGCTCATTCTTGCCGATCATTGGAAACCTTATCTTGAGAACCTTCATGTCTGTATGACCGATGCCACCTGTTATGAAAGTCATCTGCGTTTTCCTACTGATACCAAACTCTTATGGGAAGGTATTGTATGGCTTCATCGTCATCTGTGCAAACATTGCCAGACCTTGCACATACAACGTCCCCGTAACAAGTATCTTGATGTACGCCGTGCCTATCTTGCTTATAGCAAACTGCGTAAACGCAAGAAATCACAGACTCGTATGATTACACGAAGGTTACTTCAGTTATTGGAAAAGTTACTTGACCAGCTGGAGCAGCTTCATTCATCCTACAGGAACAGGCTTACACTATCCTCTGATTACCAAAGACGTTTCTCGGTCATACAGACAGTCCTTGAGCAAGGGAAAAATTTATTTGCAGGCAAAAAAGTGTCCAACCGTATCGTGAGTATCGACCGGCATTACCTTCGCCCCATTATCAGAGGCAAGGAAACCAAATCCGTTGAATTCGGAGCCAAAGTCAACAATATACAGATAGACGGAATCTCCTTTATAGAACATATCTCCTTTAAGGCTTTTAACGAAGGAGTACGTTTGAAAGACTGTATTCATCTGCAACAACAACTGACCGGGGTTAGGGTTAAGGCGCTTGCGGCGGATTCAATCTATGCCAATAATGCCAACCGGAAATTTTGTACAAAATATCATATAAGTACTTCCTTTAAGCGTAAGGGCAGAGCTGCCAAAGATGAGCCGCTTCGTAAGATCTTACGGTCGGAACTCAGCCGTGAAAGAGCTACCCGCCTGGAAGGAAATTTTGGAACGCAGAAACAACATTACTCATTGGCCAGGATAAAAGCTAGAAACAGGAAAACGGAAGTACTTTGGATTTTCTTTGGGATACATACAGCCAATGCGGTATGTATGATAGAAAAGGTCGAAAAGAAAAAAAGAAAGGCAGCATAATCTGACTAAAATAACAGGAAAAACAGGAGAGGTTTTAACTTCCCCTAAAAAAGACATGTACATAATGCAAGGGGGGGAAGGAAAAACAAGAATATGTAAACAATATTATACAAAAAAGATAGAAGATTGGGAGAGTTGAACGAAAAAATCAAGAGAAAAGCTCACGTAAAGCAAAGCTTTTCTCTTGATTTTTTAGAAAGAGGAACATTTACTGAATATCCCTAAGTAACTTTTTATAAAGCAATTACCTTGCCTTACTTTACTGCTTTCCTGTATTAAGTTCTCCTTATCCCTTTATATTTTATCCTAATCATTGTTGTGTTTTGCTATAAGTATTTGTATCGTTTCACTGGAGTGGGCAGATCATTGCACTCTAGTGAACGGTACTGTCTACTCTAGTGCACAGACCTTTCCACTCTAGTGGAACGATATGGCTGCTTATACATAAATATGCTAATGTCTACTCTTTATACTCCGCATGTCCATTTTATAATCTATTATTTAAGTATTACCTGATTACATCTCTAGCTTGGCTTGACTTCATAATAGTCTGATGCTTCCTTTGCCTTGTAGTAGACTCTTTTTTTACTGCGTGTTTCGTTGCAGTCCATGCTAACTATTACGGTTTTGTCGAAGAATAACTTGAATACTCTGCAAAACAAGTAAAAAAGTATTTGGAATCGCTTGGAAAATCTATGAGAAATGTTTTTGAAAGTGATGAAAAGCTATGAGAAATACGTTGTTTTATGGGTAAAACGCTGGTAATACTATGAGAAATGCCGTTTTGAATAGTATTTCTCATAGTGTTATGCATTTGATTTATATATAGTTATTGTATTTACTATGAGAATATGAGAAATGAAAATTGAAAATCGTTTGCAGGAACCTGCCCTGAGCGTTTTTATTTTGATACAATCAGGGCAAACGTCCGCCTGAGTTTAATTCATCAATACATTGCTTTAAGTCGTAAGGACAAATTAGTGTGGATTTGAAAGTTGCCAATATATAGCTATAATAATTTTATGTCTCATACCTATTTCTTTGTCAAAATTGTTTGTTTGCTAAATATAAATTGCTACTTTTGTCGTAGTTTACTTTCGAGCGATGAAGGTAACTTTTTAATATTTTTATTGAGAACGGTTATTTGTTACATTCATATATAAAATCCGCTAAATTTTAACTTTCGTGAATGGAATGAGTGACAAGTCTCGCGCACTTTTGTCTGTATAACCTTGTTATATACTCAGTTGGGCGTGGGGCTATCATTCATGTTCACGAAAGGGGTCTTAGCGGATACCTATATATGGCATGAATAGATAGTTTCCACGCTCTTTCTTTTTTATAAACCCTCGCACCATCGGGAACTGATGCGGTAAATAACGCAACCTATGTACGGAGACTTTAATCGCATTGTTGTCCAGCTGGTTCAGCATCCTGTCATGCACAAACCTCTCTCGGATTTAACCTATACAGAATGTGAACTGGCCTATGCTTTGATAAGTGAATTGATTGATTTGTCAACTGAAGGTGATTATACTTTATTGGACTATATCCAAATGGCTCGCCTGGAGTATTATCTGGGTGAGTTGTCTTGTAAGATCAACTGTAGTAGGGAGGAAACTGCCCTTCATTATGCGGGCGCCCTTCATCTATTAGAAAAAGGCGGCTTTGATTTGGGCATAAAGAAGTGGGTTGAACTTGTCAGCCTGCGGATCGAGAATCCTAAAAAAGAATGATATTCTGATTTTGTATATAGAATCTGATCGGTATCCACTCAGTATTTATCCGGCATATCCATATGGAATAGTCAACCGTTAGACTACTTAGAACAAGTATTCTAGCGGTTGACAATAAATCCTCTTGCTTTTTTCTAATATCTTTTTTCTTGTAGCTTTCTTTTTCTTAGCTGTAATTCGACTGTAATTTCTGTTATTTCTTTCTTCTGCATCTTTTTCTCTCTTGCGTGCGCCTACGCGCCCGCGTGTGATATAATAATGTGTCCCATGTGTACCGTTTCCGCCCGCAATCCACTTATGATAAAAAAATATGTTCTACAACATCATTATCCTTCAGCGCTTTAGCAGATTCTTTCAAAAAAACTTCGAAAAAAGAGTTTAATATATTTGGATTGTATACCAAAAGGGTATACTTTTGCACCCGCTTTCCAAGAGAAGAAAGCCTTGCAGAATTGACATAGTGAAAAAGCGAGATTGCGCTTAAAGAAAAGAACAAAAAAACTTCCGAAAAGTTTTGGAGTATAATAAATAAAGTTCTTATCTTTGCAGTCCGATTCGCAAAGAAAACGGTCTTTGTTTTTTTTCTTTTATACATTCTTTCCCTTTCGCATAGAGAGCCTGAGAAATGAGTAAAAAGAAAAAATAAAAAAACTTCCGAAAAAGTTTGGTAGTTAAAAATAAAGCCTTTACCTTTGCACCCGCTTTTGAAACGAAAGCAGCAAGTTCTTTGAAATATTGATAAACAATACAAGTAGTACAAGTAAAAAAATAGAACCGTCAATACTTGTTTCCAGAGCAGCAATGTTCGAAGAAACGATAGGTATTTGAATAAGGTCAATAAATTTACGGCATCCTGAACAGAGCAAAAAATCATCTTAACAGATGAAAAGATACTTTTACAATGAAGAGTTTGATCCTGGCTCAGGATGAACGCTAGCTACAGGCTTAACACATGCAAGTCGAGGGGCAGCATTTTAGTTTGCTTGCAAACTAAAGATGGCGACCGGCGCACGGGTGAGTAACACGTATCCAACCTGCCGATAACTCGGGGATAGCCTTTCGAAAGAAAGATTAATATCCGATGGTATATTTTCTCCGCATGGTGAGAATATTAAAGAATTTCGGTTATCGATGGGGATGCGTTCCATTAGTTTGTTGGCGGGGTAACGGCCCACCAAGACCACGATGGATAGGGGTTCTGAGAGGAAGGTCCCCCACATTGGAACTGAGACACGGTCCAAACTCCTACGGGAGGCAGCAGTGAGGAATATTGGTCAATGGACGAGAGTCTGAACCAGCCAAGTAGCGTGAAGGATGACTGCCCTATGGGTTGTAAACTTCTTTTATATGGGAATAAAGTGTTCCACGTGTGGGATTTTGTATGTACCATATGAATAAGGATCGGCTAACTCCGTGCCAGCAGCCGCGGTAATACGGAGGATCCGAGCGTTATCCGGATTTATTGGGTTTAAAGGGAGCGTAGGTGGATTGTTAAGTCAGTTGTGAAAGTTTGCGGCTCAACCGTAAAATTGCAGTTGAAACTGGCAGTCTTGAGTACAGTAGAGGTGGGCGGAATTCGTGGTGTAGCGGTGAAATGCTTAGATATCACGAAGAACTCCGATTGCGAAGGCAGCTCACTAGACTGCAACTGACACTGATGCTCGAAAGTGTGGGTATCAAACAGGATTAGATACCCTGGTAGTCCACACAGTAAACGATGAATACTCGCTGTTTGCGATATACAGTAAGCGGCCAAGCGAAAGCATTAAGTATTCCACCTGGGGAGTACGCCGGCAACGGTGAAACTCAAAGGAATTGACGGGGGCCCGCACAAGCGGAGGAACATGTGGTTTAATTCGATGATACGCGAGGAACCTTACCCGGGCTTAAATTGCATTTGAATAATCTGGAAACAGGTTAGCCGCAAGGCAAATGTGAAGGTGCTGCATGGTTGTCGTCAGCTCGTGCCGTGAGGTGTCGGCTTAAGTGCCATAACGAGCGCAACCCTTATCTTTAGTTACTAACAGGTCATGCTGAGGACTCTAGAGAGACTGCCGTCGTAAGATGTGAGGAAGGTGGGGATGACGTCAAATCAGCACGGCCCTTACGTCCGGGGCTACACACGTGTTACAATGGGGGGTACAGAAGGCAGCTACCTGGCGACAGGATGCTAATCCCAAAAACCTCTCTCAGTTCGGATCGAAGTCTGCAACCCGACTTCGTGAAGCTGGATTCGCTAGTAATCGCGCATCAGCCATGGCGCGGTGAATACGTTCCCGGGCCTTGTACACACCGCCCGTCAAGCCATGAAAGCCGGGGGTACCTGAAGTACGTAACCGCAAGGAGCGTCCTAGGGTAAAACTGGTAATTGGGGCTAAGTCGTAACAAGGTAGCCGTACCGGAAGGTGCGGCTGGAACACCTCCTTTCTGGAGCGATGCCGTAAGACGATGCAATTCTACATGAATAATGTAAAACGCCATCGTTAAAAATAATGACTTTAAAGGTTCTGTTTATTGTACTACTGGTACTTGTTTATTTATAATATATAGATCAACCATCTATAGAAGTATAGATAGAGATAAACAAGAGAAAAAAGAAGCCGAGTCTAGACGAAAGGTAGACAAGGTTGAACTAGTCCTATAGCTCAGTTGGTTAGAGCGCTACACTGATAATGTAGAGGTCGGCAGTTCAACTCTGCCTGGGACTACCAAGCTCAAGAACGAGGAATAGTGACAGCTAAAAGCTAAAAACTAAAAACAACATTCTTGAATAACCTCTTGGGGGATTAGCTCAGCTGGCTAGAGCATCTGCCTTGCACGCAGAGGGTCAACGGTTCGAATCCGTTATTCTCCACTCTCTCTGAAAAGAGAAACGATCTTTGACATGATGTACAAAAAGTAAAATTAAAAGTAAGAGCTAAAAGTATATATCAAACCGTACGTGTTCGAATATGCAATATTGACAGCCGGAAGCAATTCCCCAAGTCAATACCAATATGAGAATAAAACGTTTGAAAGAAAGTAAGCAAGGGCGCATGGCGGATGCCTTGGCTCTCGGAGGCGATGAAGGACGTGATAAGCTGCGATAAGCTTCGGGTAGGTGCAAATAACCTTTGATCCGAAGATTTCCGAATGGGACAACCCGTCATTCTGAAGGAATGACATCTTGCATAGCAAGAGGCTAACGCAGGGAACTGAAACATCTTAGTACCTGCAGGAAAAGAAAATAATAATGATTCCCCAAGTAGTGGCGAGCGAACGGGGATTAGCCCAAACCAATGTTGTTACGGCAATATTGGGGTTGTAGGACCACGATGTCGCAAGAACTTTAGTGAGAAGAATTCTTTGGAAAATGAAACCATAGACGGTGATAGTCCGGTATTCGAAGCTAAACGAAGCGTAGTGGTATCCTGAGTAGCGCGGGACACGAGGAATCTTGCGTGAATCTGCCGGGACCATCCGGTAAGGCTAAATACTCCCGAGAGACCGATAGCGAACCAGTACTGTGAAGGAAAGGTGAAAAGCACTTCGAATAGAAGAGTGAAATAGTCCCTGAAACCGTGCGCCTACAAGCGGTCGGAGCAGCGTAAGTTGTGACGGCGTGCCTTTTGCATAATGAACCTACGAGTTACTTTTTCCGGCAAGGTTAAGCATTTCAAAATGTGTAGCCGAAGCGAAAGCGAGTCTGAACAGGGCGATTAGTCGGAAGGAGTAGACGCGAAACCAAGTGATCTACCCTTGGTCAGGTTGAAGGTTAGGTAACACTAACTGGAGGACCGAACCGATAAGCGTTGAAAAGCTTCCGGATGAACTGAGGGTGGGGGTGAAAGGCTAATCAAACTTGGAGATAGCTCGTACTCCCCGAAATGCATTTAGGTGCAGCCTTGGGAATTACTACTGTGAGGTAGAGCGACTGATAAGATGCGAGGGCTTCACCGCCTATCAAGTCTTGATAAACTCCGAATGCGCAGTAGTTCGATCCCAGGAGTGAGGGCATGGGTGCTAAGGTCCATGTCCTAAAGGAGAAGAATCCGGACCATCAGCTAAGGTCCCGAAATAATTGCTAAGTTGAACTAACGAAGTCAGATTGCTAAGACAGCTAGGATGTTGGCTTGGAAGCAGCCATTCATTTAAAGAGTGCGTAACAGCTCACTAGTCGAGGAGTTTGGCGTGGATAATAATCGGGCATCAAGCAATTTACCGAAGCTATGGGATCAGTAATGATCGGTAGGGGAGCATTCCACTCTGCGTCGAAGGTGAAGCGTGAGCTTTGCTGGAGCGTGTGGAAAAGCAAATGTAGGTATAAGTAACGATAAAGGGGGTGAGAAACCCCCTCGCCGAAAGACTAAGGTTTCCTGATCAACGCTAATCGGATCAGGGTTAGTCGGGTCCTAAGGCTCAGCCGAACGGTGAGGCCGATGGCAGAACAGGTTAATATTCCTGTACTACCTTAAGGAGTGACGTGGAGACGGAGGAGTGACAGCGCCGCGGACTGACGGAATAGTCCGTTGAAGGGTGTAGATGTTGATTATCCCAGGCAAATCCAGGATAAGAGTCGAACCTGATAGTATACCAAATTCTTCGGAATAAGGTAATAGTGCGTGTAAGCATACTCCCAAGAAAATCCGCTAAACTTAATCTTTAAGGTACCCGTACCGCAAACGGACACACGTAGTCGGGTTGAATATACTAAGGCGCTTGAGTGATTCACGGTTAAGGAACTAGGCAAATTGACCCTGTAACTTCGGGATAAAGGGTCCCAACGAGAGTTGGGCGCAGAGAATAGGTCCAGGCAACTGTTTAACAAAAACACAGGGCTGTGCCAAATTGAAAGATTACGTATACAGCCTGACACCTGCCCGGTGCTGGAAGGTTAAGAGGAGATGTCATCGCAAGAGAAGCATTGAATTGAAGCCCCAGTAAACGGCGGCCGTAACTATAACGGTCCTAAGGTAGCGAAATTCCTTGTCGGGTAAGTTCCGACCTGCACGAATGGTGTAATGATCTGGACACTGTCTCAACCGTGAGCTCAGTGAAATTGTAGTATCGGTGAAGATGCCGATTACCCGCGATGGGACGAAAAGACCCCGTGAACCTTTACTATAGCTTAACATTGAATTTGGGTAATTGATGTGTAGGATAGGCCGGAGACTTTGAAGCAGGTACGCCAGTATTTGTGGAGTCGCTGTTGAAATACGGCCCTTTGATTATTTGAGTTCTAACTCGTAGATACGAGGACACTGTTTGGTGGGTAGTTTGACTGGGGTGGTCGCCTCCAAAAGTGTAACGGAGGCTTCTAAAGGTGCCCTCAGGACGATTGGTAACCGTCCGTAGAGTGTAATGGCATAAGGGCGCTTGACTGGGAGACAGACAAGTCGATCAGGTAGGAAACTAGAGCATAGTGATCCGGTGTTTCCGTATGGAAGGGACATCGCTCAAAGGATAAAAGGTACTCCGGGGATAACAGGCTGATCCCTCCCAAGAGCTCATATCGACGGAGGGGTTTGGCACCTCGATGTCGGCTCGTCACATCCTGGGGCTGGAGAAGGTCCCAAGGGTTGGGCTGTTCGCCCATTAAAGTGGCACGCGAGCTGGGTTCAGAACGTCGTGAGACAGTTCGGTCTCTATCTATCGTGGGCGTATGAAATTTGCGTGGCTCTGACACTAGTACGAGAGGACCGTGTTGGACTGACCGCTGGTTTACCAGTTGTGCCGCCAGGTGCATTGCTGGGTATCTAAGTCGGGATTGGATAAGTGCTGAAAGCATCTAAGTACGAAGCCAGCCACAAGATTAGATTTCTTAGGGTCGTCAAAGACGATGACGTTGATAGGATGCAGGTGTAAAGGTGGTAACATCAAAGCCGAGCATTACTAATTGCCCGTTCACTTTCTTTCGGACATGTACCGGTTGGGTATATACGTTTAGCTTGCTAGACACTGAAATTTTACTTTTCATCATGTCATAACCTTCTTCAGGTGGTTATAGCACGAGGGTTCCACCTCTTCCCATTCCGAACAGAGAAGTTAAGCCTCGTCACGCTGATGGTACTGCGTAACAGTGGGAGAGTAGGTAGCCGCCGTTTTTAAGAAGCCCCTTGATTCATTTTGAGTCAAGGGGCTTTCTGTTTTTTTATCACTTCTGAATTAGGGCCTTCTCTAAGGTCGGATAAAAGATAACCTCTTCTCTTCTTCTGCAAATAAAATAGCTGTATTTACTAATGCCAGATGTGAATATGCCTGCGGGAAGTTGCCCAACTGTTCTTTGGTTTCGAAATCAATATCTTCACTAAACAATCCGAGGTGATTGGAATATTTCAGAACTTCGTCAAACAGGCAGCGTGCTTCTTCTTTATGGCCGGTTACAAGCAATGCCCGTATAAGCCAGAATGTACAAATCGTAAAAGCAGAAGTAGGCAACCCAAAATCGTCTTTGCTGTTATAGCGATACATAAGTCCTTTATGGAAAAGGGCTTTCTTGACTGCTTCCACTGTTTTATGATAGCGTATATCATCTGCTTCTATAAATCCATAGGGTTCCATCAATAGTAATGAGGAATCCATTGCTTGATTATTATATGTCTGTGTGAAGCTTTGAAGTTCCTTATTCCAGCCATATTTCATCACATCTTTCTTTATTTTTTCGGCTTCCAGTTGCCAACGTTCGCTATAATTATATTTGTTAAGCATTTGAGCGATTTTAGCTCCGCGATCTAAAGCTACCCAACACATCACTTTGGAAGAAACAAAGTGTTGTCCTTCTCCCCGGATCTCCCAGATTCCCTTATCGGGCTTTCTCCAGTTTTCTACTACTTTTGCTAAAATGGTCTTTACCATTTCCCACATGTCTTCAATTTCATCCAGTGTGCCGGGCATGAGGCGATAATATTGGTAAATCAGGTCCATCAGGTAACCAAAAGAGTCGTTTTGTTTCTGATGGTATGCATCATTTCCTATTCGTACAGGTTTGGAGTTCTTATAACCGGATAGATGGTCGAGTATCACTTCGGTTAGTTGGTGCTCGCCCCGGATGCCATACATAATTTGATAATCATGTTTGGAAACGAATGTGGATTGGATAAATTTCATAAAGCGTTTGGCTGCACCGGTATGTCCGATTTGAAACATGGTTTCGATGGACATGGAAGCATCCCGAAGCCAGCAGAAACGATAATCCCAGTTGCGCACTTCTCCTACAGCTTCCGGAAGGCTTGTCGTTAGTGCTGCCAGCACAGCTCCGTTGTGGTAGGACATTAGTTTCAGAACCAATAAACTCCGTTCGATTACGTCATTATATAGAGTGTATTTCTTGCTTCTGTCTGTCCAGTTCAGCCAATATACCAGCGTACGGCAATATTCTATTTTCTCCCTTTCTATGTCGATTGGGATCACTTTCTCGTTATAGGAGAGCAGGAGAAATTCGTCTTTCTCAAGAATGATTTCTTTTTTCTCTTTGATGTCCTGAAGAGACAGGGAAGCATATAAATATTGTCTGTCCTTGTTGTCAAAGGAGCAGTAGGATTCGATATACTGTGGAGTGATATTAAGGATCACTTGTCCCTGCGCATAGTTCGGGGCCGGATGATAGTTGATCTTGAAACGCGGTTTCCCTTTTATCCAATGTATGTAGCGGTATAATTCGGCAGGTAAATAATGCCCTGTTTCGTCTTGTGAACGATAGCAGGGCATATAGTCGAGCACTACGAATTCTCCTTCATCGGAGGAGAATTGGGTAGAAAGAATATTGGTGTGGGGGACATAATTTTGTGTGATGCGATAGTCTCCGGAAACTTCGAATCCGAAAGCTCCTCCTTTCTCCCGGTCGAGCATACTGGCAAAAATAGAAGGAGAATCGAAATCGGGAAAACAGAGCCATTCGATATTTCCGTTCTGCGAAATGAGAGCTGCCGTTCGGCAGTTACCTATCACTCCATAATTTAAATTATTCATATTGATTGCTTTTTATTGAGTTTTTAATAGATCTTTGAGAAAGTCGAAAGCGAAAGTCAGGCGATTCTTAATACTTCCTTCTTTTGTGGCAGTTTTTTGTTTGCCTAGTAAAGACCGTAAGAAAGGAAGTACGTCAGATTGGGCAGACAGGTGATAGTTGGCGGCTTCGGATACGCTACCTATTTTAATGGCGATAGCGCTCATCGGCAATGCCTGAAACATATCTTCATCTGTAGTGTCGTCTCCCATCGCTATAACAAAATCATAACGTCTGTTGGCTAGCAGACGACCCACCTCGGAACCTTTATTGCAATCCGGTGATTTGATTTCGATCACTTTATTTCCTTGTAGAATTTGTAGTTTCTGCCGGGTACAGAGCGAAATCAGTGTGTTGACGAGTTGTTGGGCTCTTAATGTGCCGAGCCATGCGTCACTTTCACGATAATGCCATGCCAGGGCAGTTTCCTTCACTTCCAGATGGGAACGGGGAGTACGGTCTACAAACATTTGAAGAATAGAGAGAATACCTGCTCCCCATTCTTTCTTCTTTATGTTTTTATGCCAAACCCCGTTCTCTTTGTAGAAAGCCCCATGTTCGGCAGCCATAGACACAGGAAGGGAGCCAAGCCATTTTTCTAATGTAAAGTGATCCCGCCCGCTATTGATAACAATATGATTGGCGGGATCGCTAGCCAGTTGTTGTAGAATAGAAATGAGTTCCGGTGTAGGTTGTGCATCCTCGGGACGTGGTTTGAGAGCCGTCAGTGTACCATCATAGTCCAGCAGAATCAGGCGTTGTTTGGCTTGGTTATACTTGAGCTTGATTTGTGCGATGGTGGCAGCTACGATGCGTTTTTTCCGTAACATATCATTTTTCATACATGTCGCGTTCAGTTCATTGACAAAGTCGGCTGCCCATTTGTTGACTGTCTGTACGGACAGAATGCTTTGCATACGTTGCAGGCGTTGTTTTTGTTCCTCTTCGGGCATTTCAAGTGCCTGGCAAATAGCATTTTCTATTTGTTCTGTATCGTTCGGGTTGATTTGGATAGCGTCCGTCAATTCTACGGCGGCACCTGCCATTTCGCTAAGGATAAGTACACCGGGATTGTCGCATTTGGTAGCTACGTATTCTTTGGCTACCAGATTCATTCCGTCCCGAAGTGGAGTGACGAGGGCTATGTCGGCCACATAGTACATGGCAGTCAGTTCTTCCAGTGAAAAGCCATGATAGAAATAACAGACGGGAGTCCAGTTCATTGTGGAGTAACGTCCGTTGATAGAGCCGATTTCTTCGTCAATTTTTGTTTTTAGTTCCGCATAACTGCCTACATGGTCGCGTGAAGGGACAATGACCATTGCCAATGTAACTTTACCGTGATATTCAGCATGATGTTCGAGGAAGGTGGCAAAGCCACGAAGACGGTGCAATATGCCTTTGCTGTAATCCAGTCTGTCTACTGACAGGATCAGTTTATGCTCGCCGAAAAGTTTCCGGGTACGTTCAATAGCTTGGTGCACTTCTTTATTTTCCGAGGCCTTATGATAAGATTCATAGTTGATTCCCATTGGTAATGCCTCTACTCTGGTCACCCGGTTGTTGATCTGTACTTCATCCAATTTAAAATCGAGATGTAATACACGTTCTACAGCACTGATGAAATGACGCATATAGTCGTGGGTGTGGAAAGCAATGAAGTCGGCTCCTAATAAGCCTTTCAGTATCTCGGCGCGCTCCGGCAGAATACGAAAAAGTTCGTAGGAAGGGAACGGGATATGATGGAAATATCCGATACAGAGTTCCGGATATATTTTCCTCAACATTCCCGGAAGTAGCATCAACTGATAATCCTGTATCCATACTTTGTCGCCGGGACGTACCAGTCGGCAAATCTCCTCACAGAAAAGACGGTTGACTTGCTGGTAGGATTGCCAAAAACAGTTCTTATATAAGGTATAAGCATAAAAGTAATGGCATAAAGGCCAGATAGTACTGTTACTGTATCCTTCGTAGTAATTTTCAATTTGCTTTTCCGACAAGAAGACCGGATGAAAATTCATTTCCTGTAGTTTCTCGTTAATCTCCTGTTGGTCCTTTTCTTCATTGGCACATATTCCGGGCCAACCTATCCAGTGCTTCTCATAAGAAGTCTGAAGAGAATCCAAACCTGTTGCCAGTCCGCCTTCGCTACGCGAAAATGCGAATTTACCGTTTGTGCCGGCTACTTTGACAGGTAATCTGTTTGCAATAATATAAAGTTTCATATCTATCTCTTTGCAAAGCATATACCAATAGACCTATATTAGTTGTTAATCTCTTATTATCAGTGTATTATAAGTATTATGTTTCCTTCTCTTGCCTTTTCAAAATGAAAATCCCCCTTTCAAAGTGGTAATTTGCTTATTTTTTCTCTTCTGAAATTCCGGAAAAGTACAAAGCTTTTCAAAATAGAATCCTTTTTTCAAAATGGAAGGGTATGTTGGATGGATAGAAAGTTTCTTGTGATGTGTATTTTGTTGAATATTAGTCTGTTATCTGCTGTGTGTTTTTTGTGGCACGCATTTGGCATGAAGGGTGGCGAGTAAAAAAATAATAGTAATCATTTAAAAGGTAAAAACATGGGAATAACACTATCATTTATTTTCTGCCTGTTAAGCGGTTTCGCTTGTTTCTGGCTATTTTGGAAATGTGTAGACTGGTTTGAAAATATTTAAAGAAAAAGGAGAATTGATTATGTACACAGCATTATTCGTATTAGGTATTGCGATCTTCGGTTATTTGATGTACGTGCTCGTCAAACCCGAAAAGTTTTAAAGTAACACACACAGTTTAAGGTAAAAAGTATATGAATACAGAAATTTTAGGCGTGGTTGTTCAGATAGCCTTGATGGTGATTCTGGCTTATCCACTGGGAAAATACATTGCTAAGGTCTACAGAGGAGAAAAGACCTGGTCTGATTTTATGGCTCCTATCGAAAGAGTCATTTATAAAGTTTGTGGAATCGACCCCAATGAAGAAATGAACTGGAAACAATTCCTGAAAGCATTGTTGATTTTGAATGCTTTCTGGTTTTTCTGGGGAATGGTACTCTTGGTTTCACAAGGATGGTTGCCCTTAAATCCGGACGGCAACGGACCGCAGACTCCGGATCAGGCATTTAATACCTGTATTAGTTTTATGGTGAACTGTAACTTGCAGCACTATAGCGGTGAAAGCGGACTGACTTATTTTACTCAACTGTTCGTCATCATGCTATTCCAGTTTATTACCGCAGCAACAGGTATGGCTGCTATGGCAGGTATTATGAAGAGTATTGCTGCAAAAACAACCAAAACAATTGGTAACTTCTGGCAATTTCTGGTAATAAGCTGTACACGTATTTTATTGCCTCTTTCTCTGATTGTAGGTTTTATCTTGATTCTCCAGGGAACCCCGATGGGATTTGACGGTAAGATGAAGGTAACTACGATGGAAGGCCAGGAACAAATGGTTTCTCAAGGTCCTACGGCTGCGATTGTTCCTATCAAACAATTGGGTACAAATGGTGGTGGTTATTTTGGTGTAAACTCTTCTCATCCATTGGAAAATCCTACTTATCTTACTAACATGGCAGAATGCTGGTCTATTCTGATTATTCCGATGGCAATGGTATTTGCATTGGGATTCTATACCCGTAGGAAGAAATTGGCTTACAGTATTTATGGGGTAATGCTTTTCGCTTTTCTGGTCGGTGTGTGTATTAATGTCAATCAGGAAATGGGTGGTAATCCGCGCATCGATGAGCTGGGAATTGCACAGGATAATGGTGCGATGGAAGGTAAGGAAGTACGTCTGGGAGCTGGAGCAACCGCGTTGTGGAGTATTGTAACGACCGTAACTTCCAATGGTTCTGTGAATGGTATGCATGATTCTACTATGCCTCTGTCCGGTATGATGGAAATGCTGAATATGCAGATTAATACTTGGTTTGGCGGTGTAGGTGTAGGGTGGATGAACTACTATACATTCATTATCATTGCAGTGTTTATCAGCGGTTTGATGGTGGGACGTACACCGGAATTCCTCGGTAAGAAAGTGGAAGCCCGCGAAATGAAAATCGCGACGATTGTAGCTTTGCTTCATCCGTTTGTAATCTTGGTGTTTACGGCTATCTCAAGTTATATTTATGCACATCATCCGGATTTTGTGGAAAGTGAAGGCGGTTGGTTGAATAATTTAGGATTCCATGGCTTGAGCGAGCAACTTTATGAGTACACCTCTTGTGCGGCCAATAATGGTTCCGGTTTCGAAGGTTTGGGCGATAATACTTATTTCTGGAACTGGACATGTGGTATTGTTTTGATTCTTAGCCGTTTTATCCCTATTGTGGGACAGGTTGCCATTGCAGGACTATTAGCACAGAAAAAGTTTATACCGGAAAGTGCCGGAACATTGAAAACAGATACGGTCACTTTTGGAGTGATGACATTTGCTGTAATCTTTATTGTTGCCGCTCTGTCATTCTTCCCGGTACATGCGTTGAGTACAATTGCTGAACATTTGAGTTTGTAATACTGAATTAGAGAAGATATGAAAAATAATACGTCAGCTTCTTTGTTTCCTAAGGAGCAAGTAATAGAAAGTTTGAAACAGTCATTCGTGAAATTGAATCCTCGGATGATGATCAAGAATCCGATAATGTTTACGGTGGAAGTGGCGACAGCGGTTATGTTTCTCGTAACACTTTACTCTATTGTAAATTCTTCGCAGGGTTCGTTTGCTTACAATATTGCCGTGTTTATTATTCTGTTTATAACCTTGTTGTTTGCCAATTTTGCTGAAGCTATTGCGGAGGCACGTGGTAAAGCACAGGCTGATAGCTTACGTAAGACTCGTGAAGAGACACCGGCAAAGAAAGTAGAAGGTAATAAAATTGTTACTATCAGTTCTTCACAGTTGAAAAAAGGAGATGTATTTGTGTGTGATGCCGGAGATGTGATTCCGTCTGATGGTGAGATTATTGAAGGTCTGGCTTCTATTGATGAAAGTGCTATTACCGGTGAATCTGCTCCGGTGATTCGTGAAGCAGGTGGAGACAAGAGTTCGGTAACTGGTGGTACGAAAGTGTTGTCTGATCATATAAAGGTGATGGTGACTACCCAACCGGGAGAAAGTTTTCTTGATAAGATGATCGCATTGGTGGAAGGTGCTTCCCGTCAGAAAACCCCGAATGAGATTGCATTGACTATTTTGCTGGCAGGTTTTACGCTTGTTTTCGTCATTGTGTGTGTGACTTTGAAACCATTTGCCGATTATAGCAACACGGTTATCACCATTGCTTCATTAATTTCTTTGTTTGTGTGCCTGATTCCTACAACTATTGGCGGACTTCTTTCGGCTATTGGTATTGCTGGTATGGATCGTGCACTTCGTGCTAACGTAATTACTAAATCAGGTAAAGCAGTAGAAACTGCTGGTGATATTGATACGTTACTGTTGGATAAAACAGGTACTATTACCATTGGTAACCGTAAAGCAACTCACTTCCATACGGCTCCGGGCGTTGATTTACATGATTTTGTAGAAACTTGCCTGTTGTCTTCTTTGTCTGATGAAACTCCGGAAGGTAAATCAATTGTAGAGTTAGGACGTGAATCTGGTATTCGTATGCGTAGTTTGAATACGACTGGTGCTCATATGATAAAATTTACAGCTGAAACTAAATGTTCCGGTGTTAACTTGGCTGATGGTACACAGATTCGTAAAGGAGCTTTTGATGCTATCCGTAAAATTGTAGAAAGTGCCGGAAACAAATTTCCGAAAGAAGTGGAAGAGGTAATTTCTACTATTTCAAGTAATGGTGGTACTCCATTAGTAGTATGTGTAAACCAAAATGTTGTAGGAGTTATTGAATTGCAGGATATTATCAAACCGGGTATTCAGGAGCGTTTTGAACGTCTGCGTAAAATGGGTGTAAAAACGGTTATGGTAACAGGTGATAACCCGTTGACTGCTAAATATATTGCAGAAAAAGCCGGTGTGGATGATTTCATCGCTGAAGCTAAACCGGAGGATAAGATGGAATATATCAAGAAAGAGCAACAGGCTGGTAAGTTGGTTGCGATGATGGGTGATGGTACAAATGATGCTCCTGCTCTGGCGCAAGCGAATGTAGGTGTGGCTATGAATAGTGGTACACAGGCTGCAAAGGAAGCCGGTAATATGGTTGACTTGGATAATGATCCGACAAAATTGATTGAGATTGTGGAGATCGGTAAACAATTGCTGATGACTCGTGGTACACTGACTACTTTCTCTATCGCCAATGATGTTGCGAAATATTTCGCTATTGTCCCGGCATTGTTTATGGTTGCTATTCCTGAACTGGCCGCATTAAATATCATGCATCTGCATAGTCCTGAAAGTGCTATTCTTTCAGCGGTAATCTTTAATGCGATTATTATTCCGATTCTGATTCCGTTGGCTTTACGTGGTGTGCAATACAAACCGATAGGTGCAAGTGCTTTACTTCGTCGTAATTTGCTAATTTATGGTGTAGGTGGTGTGATTGTTCCTTTTGTCGGAATTAAGTTGATTGATTTATTAGTAGGTTTATTCTTTTAATTAAATAACAATAGCAATGAAAACTTTATTGAAATCATTAAAAATAACACTTGCTTTTTGTGTTTTTTTCTCTATATTCTATATCCTCATCCTGTGGTTATTTGCACAGGTTGCAGGACCTAATAAGGGAAATGCTGAAGTAGCTACACTGGACGGGAAGGTAGTGGGAGCAGCTAATATAGGGCAGATGTTTACAAAAGATATTTATTTCTGGGGACGTCCTTCTTCTGCTGGAGATGGATATGATGCAAGTAGTTCTTCCGGTAGCAACAAAGGCCCTACGAACCAGGAATATCTGGATGAGGTGAAAACTCGTATCGATACATTTCTTGTACATCATCCTTATTTGAGCCGTGCGGATGTACCTGCAGAGATGGTTACGGCCAGTGGTTCAGGACTTGATCCTAACATTACTCCTCAATGTGCCTATGTGCAAGTGAAAAGAGTGGCACAGGCACGCGGATTAACAGAAGAACAAGTTAGAGCAATCGTGGATAAAAGTATAGAAAAACCATTTTTGGGATTTCTGGGAACCGAAAAGGTAAACGTCTTGAAATTGAATATCGCTTTAGAGGAAAGCAATAAGTAGATGAAGATTGAGCAGCGTTCCTGTCCGGGCCGTTTGGGTTATACCACGGTTCAAATTAACAGGGTTGGATGGGGCGCTGCTTTTTTACGGAAACATAAAATAGAAAATAAGATAAGAAGTATGAAAAGTTTTTTTAGTAAAAAGAGTTTTTTAGGCACAATGGCTGTAGCAGCCGTTTGTATGTTAGGAACAACTAATGCACAAGCACAAGAGTTTACTATACAAGGTGATTTGGTAAGTTCGTATGTATGGCGTGGTATTTATCAGGGGGGAGCCGCTTCTTTTCAGCCGACTTTGGGATTTAGCGTAGGTAATTTCTCGCTTACTGCATGGGGATCAACTAGTTTGAGTGAGAGCAATAAAGAAATTGACCTGACTGCAGCTTATAAGTTCGGTGAAGCAGGACCGACACTTTCTGTAGCCACTCTTTGGTGGGACGGACAGGCTGATGTTGCTAATGGAGAATATACAAACAACTATTTCCATTTTAAGAGCGGAGAAACCGGACATCATTTTGAAGCAGGATTAGCTTATACACTTCCCATTGAGAAGTTTCCATTGTCTATTGCATGGTATACTATGTTTGCCGGAGCTGACAGAAAGATTAATGATAAAGGTGAAGATAAGCAGGCATATTCTTCCTATGTAGAACTGAACTATCCGTTCAGCGTGAAAGGGGTTGATCTGAATGCTACGTGTGGTATGGTTCCTTATGAGACACCACAGTACTATGTGAATGGTTTTGCCGTGACTAACCTCGCTTTGAAAGCAACGAAAGCAATAAATTTTAATGATAAGTTTTCATTGCCTATATTTGTACAGGCTATATGGAATCCACGTTTGGAGGATGCTCATTTAGTATTTGGCGTAACTTTAAGGCCATAAAATAAACTCATGAATTTTTGTGAAACCCGTAGTGATCGTGATGATTACTACGGGTTGGAATGTTTAAAATAACAGATAAAATATGGATGATAGAGAACAAAGTGTACAGCATTTTCTGGATCTGATAAAGAGATCCCAGCGGGGTAAATTTAAAGTTTACATTGGTATGATAGCCGGAGTGGGAAAATCATATCGTATGCTTCAGGAGGCGCATGAACTGCTGGAAAATGGTGTGGACGTGAAAATCGGCTATATCGAGACTCATGGACGCGCCGGGACGGAAGCGATGCTACAAGGACTTCCTGTCATTCCGCGACGTAAGATCTTCTACAAGGGAAAGGAGTTGGAAGAAATGGATTTGGATGCCATTATCCGTCTTCATCCCGAAATTGTGATAGTGGATGAACTAGCACACACCAATGTGGAAGGGAGTCTGAATGAGAAACGTTGGCAAGATGTAATGACATTGCTGGATGAAGGAATCAATGTGATTTCGGCAATTAATATTCAGCACATTGAAAGTGTGAATGAAGAAGTACAGGAGATTACGGGTATTGAAGTAAAAGAACGGGTCCCCGATAGTGTGATTCAGGAAGCGGATGAGGTGGTGAATATTGATTTGACAGCAGAAGAACTAATCACTCGGTTAAAAGCGGGAAAGATTTATCGTCCGGAAAAGATTCAGACTGCGCTCGATAATTTTTTCCGTGCAGAGAATATATTACAATTGCGTGAGTTGGCTCTGAAGGAAGTAGCTCTTAGGGTAGAGAAGAAGGTGGAGAATGAAGTGGTGATGGGAGTAGCTGTCGGGTTGAGGCATGAAAAATTTTTGGCATGTATCAGTAGTCATGAGAAAACACCGCGACGAATTATCCGAAAGGCAGCGCGATTGGCAACGCGATATAATACGACTTTCATTGCTTTGTATGTGCAAACTCCGAAAGAGAGTATGGATAGGATTGATTTGGCCAGGCAGCGTTATCTGTTGAACCATTTTAAATTGGTAACGGAATTGGGGGGAGAAGTGTTGCAGGTACAGTCTAGAGATATCTTGGAGAGTATTGTAAAGGCATGTAAAGACAAGCAGATTTCAACAGTTTGTATGGGATCACCTGACTTGAGATTACCGGGAGCCATCTGTTCCGTATTGAAATATAGAAGATTTTTAAATAATTTGTCGCAAGCTAATATAGATTTGATTATACTTGCATAATATTAATCCGTATGAAAGTTATGAATATTAAAACGAAACTGGTGCTAGGCATTGGGATGCTGGCAGGAATGATAATTTTGCTGGTAACACTTTCTGTAGTTAACCTTCAGATTTTGACAGCAACGGAACCTGATAGTCCTGCTGCTATGCCTGGGTTAGAGCGAGCTTTATTGTGGATTTCTATCACTGGGGGTATTTGTATATTTACTGGATTGGGTTTGTTGTACTGGCTACCACGTAGTATTAGCAAACCTGTGAAGGAATTGAAAGATGGTATTCTTGAAATAGCCAATCATAATTATGAGAAACGTCTCGACATGAGTGACAATGAAGAGTTCCGTGAAGTGGCTGACAGTTTCAACCGGATGGCGGAACGTTTGACAGAATATCGTGCAAGTACTTTGTCGGATATTCTTTCAGCTAAAAAGTTTATAGAGGCTATTGTTAATAGTATTGACGATCCGATTATCGGTCTGAATACGGAACGTGAGATTTTGTTTATCAATGATGAAGCATTAAGTATCCTGAATATGAAACGGGAAAATGTGATTCGTAAATCGGCAGAGGAACTTTCTTTGAAGAATGACTTGCTCCGCCGGCTAATTCGTGAGTTGGTGACGCCAAGTGATCAGAAAGAGCCTTTAAAGATTTATGCAGATAATAAGGAAAGTTATTTCAAGGCTTCCTACATTCCGATTAACAATACAGATGCGAAGAAGGATGAATCAAAAAAGTTAGGAGATGTGATTTTATTGAAGAATATAACCGAGTTTAAAGAGCTTGATTCGGCAAAAACTACTTTTATCTCTACGATTTCACATGAACTGAAAACTCCGATCGCTGCTATCATGATGAGTCTTAACCTATTGGAAGATAAACGGGTAGGAGCCTTGAATGATGAGCAGGAGCAACTGTCCAGAAGTATTAAAGAGAATAGTGAGCGTCTACTTAGCATTACGGGGGAACTGCTGAATATGACTCAGGTAGAAGCCGGTAAGCTCCAATTGATGCCAAAGATTACGAAACCGATTGAATTGATTGAATATGCAATTAAGGCTAATCAGGTGCAAGCTGACAAATTCAATATTCAAATTGAAGTGGAATATCCGGAAGAAAAAATCGGCAAACTGTTTGTTGACAGTGAAAAAATAGCATGGGTATTGACAAACTTATTGAGTAACGCCATACGTTATTCAAAAGAGAACGGTCGTGTGATTATCGGTGCCAGACAGGACGGAAATATAATCGAATTGTATGTGCAGGATTTTGGAAAAGGCATTGATCCGCGTTATCATCAAAGTATATTCGATCGTTACTTCCGTGTTCCGGGTACGAAAGTACAAGGTAGTGGTCTGGGATTATCTATTTCCAAGGATTTTGTGGAAGCTCATGGTGGTACGTTGACAGTAGAGAGTGAATTGGGTAAGGGTAGCCGGTTTGTGATGCGGTTGAAAGCGTAGATTTTAAAAGGTTGTATGGAAGAATCAGGTTATTGCTATCCGGCTGCGTACTATGTTGTTTCAGTTCTTTTTGGAATACTATAGTTGTAAGAAAAACGCTACTCTGTTCTGAAACTTTAGAGAATCAATGCATTATAGTCTCTCTAAAAATCTTTATATTTGCAGACCGTTTGGAAAATGATAGTGAATAATAACAATACAATAACTTAAAAACAACCAAAATCAGATGAAGCAGGATATGATTGTTATCCTTGACTTGGGTAGTCATGAGAATACGGTATTGGCTCGCGCCATCCGTGCATTAGGAGTTTATAGTGAGATTTATCCTCACGATATCACAGTAGAAGAACTGAAAGCATTGCCCAATGTAAAGGGTATTATTATCAATGGTGGCCCGAATAATGTAATCGATGGCGTTGCTATTGATATAAATCCGGCTATCTATACTTTGGGAATTCCTGTCATGGCTGCAGGGCATGATAAAGCAACTTGTGAAGTGAAGTTGGCAGAATTTACAGATGATATCGAGGCTATAAAGGCTGCAGTAAAGTCTTTTGTTTTCGATACTTGTAAAGCTGAAGCTAACTGGAACATGAAGAACTTTGTCAATGACCAGATAGAATTGATTAAGCGTCAGGTGGGCGATAAGAAAGTATTGTTGGCCCTGTCGGGTGGAGTTGATAGCTCTGTGGTAGCTGCTTTACTTCTGAAAGCTATTGGTAACAATCTGGTATGTGTACATGTTAATCATGGTTTGATGCGTAAGGGAGAGTCTGAAGATGTGGTTGAGGTATTCAGCAACCAGTTGAAGGCAAATCTTGTGTATGTAGATGTAACCGATCGTTTTCTGAATAAGTTGGCTGGTGTAGAAGATCCGGAGCAGAAACGTAAAATTATTGGTGGCGAGTTTATTCGTGTGTTCGAAGAAGAAGCGCGTAAGCTGAACGGTATTGATTTCTTAGGTCAAGGTACTATTTATCCGGATATTGTGGAAAGTGGAACGAAAACTGCTAAAATGGTGAAATCTCACCATAATGTAGGTGGTTTGCCCGAAGATTTAAAATTCCAACTTGTAGAACCATTGCGCCAATTATTTAAAGATGAAGTTCGTGCTTGTGGCTTGGAGTTAGGTTTACCTTATGAAATGGTTTACCGTCAACCGTTCCCTGGACCTGGTTTGGGTGTACGTTGTTTAGGTGCTATTACACGTGATCGTTTGGAGGCAGTGCGTGAATCCGATGCCATTCTGCGTGAGGAGTTCCAACTTGCCGGACTGGATAAAAAAGTATGGCAATACTTTACAGTAGTGCCTGATTTTAAATCTGTGGGTGTACGTGATAATGCTCGTTCTTTTGATTGGCCGGTTATTATTCGCGCTGTCAATACGGTGGATGCTATGACGGCTACTATTGAGCCGATTGATTGGCCTATCCTGATGAAGATAACAGACCGTATTCTGAAAGAAGTGAAGAATGTAAATCGCGTTTGTTATGATATGTCGCCGAAACCTAATGCGACTATAGAATGGGAATAGAAAAACTTTTTAAATGATATTTCGATAGCCTCAATTTTTTGTAAGTTGAGGCTATTTTTATTGTTCAACGTTGGCTTCTGGTAGAAATGTAATTGAAGATTTCACAATGATTTCGCGAAGAGATAAAAAGAAAAAGGCACCCAGAAGTGGAAGCCTCCCAAATGCCTTATTCTTATCAAGTAGCGGGACCCGCTACAAAACCCAATAAACAAAAGAAAATAAAAGATAGTATATAGCTGATAATCAATGTAAAATGTTTTTTTGAGTTTTCCTTTGTTGCCCTTATTTTTCATCTATTTTCGCTCTTTTGGCTACCCTTTGGCTACCCGGATAGAAAATAATATGTATCTTTGCAAATAAAGGAAACTAAAAGCAACTTGAATACTTATAAAACATGGCAGCAAAGAAAGTGGTAAGGTCTGATAATACTTATATGATAAGCACGGACGATACGGATAATCCGAAATTGGGGGCAAAGATACTCTCTGACGGTCGAGAAAGCTTGTTTCTTGATTATTATTTGGGATATATAATGGTATATGATGAGTCGAAAGATAAGACGGTAGCCAAGAAAGACAGAAAGAGAGAGGCTTTAAAACTTTATCTTTGGCAAGCTCCAAGAACCCCGCTTGAAAGACAGCAAAATAAAGAAACATTAGAACTGGCAAAAAAGATTCGGTTTGAACGCAGTCAAGAATTGTTAGAAAACATTACCGGATACAGGTTGAGGAAAGAGCGAAAGGTTAATTTTCTTGATTATTTTCAAGCATATAACGACCGATACACAAAGAAAGATGTTCGAATGATGAAAGGTGTATTAACCCGTTTTATTGACTTCCTGAAAATAGAATACCCACAATATAGTACATACATTAAGCCCGAACAAATTACAAAAGACATGGTGTCTCTTTTCGTAGAATACTTGCAGAGTAGGAGCAAGGGCGAGGGCGCATTAGATTATTATAGCAAGTTTAAAAAGGTTATCAATTACGCAGTAGATAACGATGTAATAGCAAAGAACCCGTGCAAAGGTGTTGTTTGTAAGTGCGATAAACAAGTCTTAAGAAAGGATGTTCTTTCATTAGAGGAAATGCAAGCTTTGATAAGTACGCATTATGATAACGAGAATCCCGAAATAAGGCGGGCGTTTATATTCTGTTTATATACGGGTATTCGTTTTTGTGATGTGCAGGATTTGAAATACTCGAATGTGGACTACTCAAATAAAATACTTAGTTTCGAGCAGAATAAAACAAAGGGACATAGTGCAAATAGTGGGGTTGTGATTCCTTTAAATGATGATTTGCTACAGTTGATCGGAGAACCTCATACGGAACAATACGAGCAAGAAACTATTTTCAGATTGCCAAGTGCTACAATGTGCCTTAAAGCGCTAAGGCGTTGGACTAAGCGGGCGGGGATAACCAAACATATAACTTGGCATTGTGCCCGCCATTCCTTTGCGGTGAATATCCTGAATAATGGGGCTAATATTAAAACCGTTGCAAGCTTGTTAGGGCATAGCGGATTAAAACACACGGAGAAATACACGCGCGCCGTTGACAGCTTGAAAGAAGCTGCTATAAATAGTTTACCGAAACTTAAATTGTAATGTTATGCTAGATTCCTATATTAAAATAGATGATATAAAGAAGCTGTTAGATGAAACTGTCTCTATAAACGGACTGATTAAGAAAAGCGACTTTCAAAAGGCTATAACTATGATTGAAGAATTTAGAAAGCCGGAAATTAAGCCTAAGAATAGAATAAAGAATAGGTTACATCTTATAAGTATGATCGATAGTTATAAAAAAAATATACTAGACAAAAAAGTAAAACCGGAGATAATTATATATATGGAACGCCTTACTAATATGAATTTTAGTAATAGAAGAATAGAATTATTTAAGACTGACCATTGGGGCGAAGGAGATGAAAATGAAAGAATAGACATTAGCGATATTGTGTTAGACGGAAAAGAAATAATGAAAATGCTTAATATATCAAAGCCGACCTATCTTAGATTTGAGAAATTAGGTTTATTCAAGAAATACAATTTTACGGTAAAACTTTATGTAAGCGGAACGGTTCGCCTATATCGTCATTCTCTTACTTTCTATAAATTAAGTGATATAGCCTCGAATTTATTATCTTTATAATAAGGAACTTACGAAAATAAAATCCCTCAAATCTTTACGGGAATCCCAGATTTGAGACGTTTTTAATGGTTATTGTCTCAAATTTGGGATCATAGTAAAGATTTACACGAAATACACAAAATAGTATCTAACACATTATTTCATTTGTTTTCCTTCCTCTATCTTTGTCATGTAATTACAGCCAAATATAAGGCGTGCACGCCTATTAATGAACCAAAATAAAACATTAGTAGGACATGACGACAGAAGAAAGATTATCAAAATTAGAACAGGCTATTTTATTAGCCGGATTAGGAACAAAGGAAATATTAACCTTTGATGAGGCATGCGTATTTATGGGCGTAACGCGTTCACATCTTTATAAATTAACGTCTGGCGGGAAAGTAATACACTATAAACCAAACGGGAAAATGATTTATTTCAAACGTGATGAGCTATCCGCGTGGCTTTTACAGAATCGCGTGTCTACATCGGAAGAAATCGCGATGAAGGCGACTACCTACACAATGAATCACCGGGCGAGAGTATAACAACCACACGTATTTTATTCAATGGTCGACGGCTTTAAAACAAGTAGTCTAGCCCTTGATGTGCACCAATTAGCCAATAAACTAGGTGTTGATATAAGCCCTAAAGCGGTTTATATCAACATTGAGGGGCTGATATTTGGTTTCACTGACAGAGTAGACGTAACTACGGGAGAAATCCGCAAATTATGTAATTTACACGGTAGCCTACATAAGTACGCTAACGGCGGTTTGCATAATGCCGATTCTTTCCGGCTGTCTGACTTGTGCCGTGTATTTACTGAATTGCAAAAAGTCTACGGGATTAATTCCGATATTACGCGGCTTTATAGCGTCGAATTTGGCATAAATTTAAAACTACCCTATGATCCGCAACGAATATTGAAAGCGATAAGAATGTACAAGGGTTATACATTTACTCCGATAGGAAAGATAGGGTTTATCTATGAAGCCGATTCGTATAAGCTAAAAATATACGATAAGGGAAAACAGTGCGGCGTATCGGGCTTTGATAGTATTCTACGTATTGAGATAAGCGCAACAAATACATATTTAAAGAAAAAGCACATCTATACGCCAATGTTGGGATACTTGCTTAGTGTCGATGTTTGGGAAAGGTTTGAGGCTCTTTTGCTCGATACGTTGGAAGATGTTGTAATTGTTGAGGCTGTACCATTGGAAGGATTAAGCAAGAAAGAACGAGATTTATTTGCGTTATTTCTTGGTGATGATTGGCAAGCACTTGACAAGGTTAAACGATGCAGGATGAAAAAGAAGTTTATTGCATTAGCCGAACGGATCGGAGCTACACAGATAAAAGAGAATTTAAAAAATCTCATTTCAATAGAATGTAAGTATCTGCGAGACATGGATAACGAAAAGTGCAACCAAAACGGAGTTTTTGCAAAGGAAAATTTCGATGATAAAGTAAATGAAAGCAACAATATCCAACAGGAACGAAATGCCAAAAGTGCAACCGAAACGGCGTTTTTGTATGCCTCATCAAATAGTGAAAAGTGCAACCAAAACGGAATTAAGATAAAGGGCGTTTTGGTTGCATTTTCATCACCGGAAAACGAACCACCGCCAAACGCCAACAACCCGCCGTTATTCAATGCGAAAAAGTACGACATCAATTCAAACACCGGAAAATGTAGAGGAAAACCGCCCGATCCGGAAGGATTCGATACAGGATGAGACAACCAAAGATTAATCAAAACGATATATTCACTCAATAAAACACGTTAAAACTATGGATGCAATAAAGAAAGCCGAACGGCGCAAAGCGATGGGAGAAACAAAGAAAGTTCCGGTACGTATCGACCCCAAGCAATGGGAACGACTCGACGAAATCCGCAAAAAGTTCAAGTTTAAAAGCAATTACGAAATCATGCAGTACATTTTATCCTGCTTTCTTCGTGTTGCCGATCCGGACAATGATACGGAGATTGAACCAGTGCCGGAAGAAATCGAAATGATGTTTAGTGATTTGTCCGACTCTGAAAGGCATTTCGAGTATGTGAAGCCGAAACGCTCCATGAATCACGATTCTTTAAACAGCAGTAAACACAATTTAAAATCAAATTAAGATGAACGAGATCACTATTTTCAAAAATGAGAGATTCGGAGAAGTAAGAACCGCAACAAGTGAAAGCGGAGAACCTTTATTTGCGGCTGTAGATGTGGCGCGAGCATTGGGATACGCAAATACTAGGGATGCGATTAGTAAGCATTGCAAGCGAGTGACAAAGCGCGACGGGGTCTCTCGCACAACCAATCAACACGGCGTAGTAACGAATCAGGTAGTAGAAATGTCATTTATCAATGAGGGCGATGTTATTAGATTAATAATGCGATCCAAATTACCGCAAGCGGAAGCCTTTCAAGATTGGGTATGTGAAGAGATATTGCCAAGTATTCGCAAACATGGCGCGTATATGACGCCCGAAACTGTTGTGCAGATGTTCCAGAATCCGGACGCCCTGATACAGTTACTCACCACCCTAAAGAGCGAGCAGGAACAAAACGCCTTGCTCCGTGCACAAAGAGAGGCTAACGCAAAAGCTATCGAAGCGATGCAGCCAAAAGCGGAGTATTTCGATACTGTGTTATCTTCGTCGTCTCTGATTACTACCAACACGATAGCCGCAAAGTTGGGAATAAGTGCCCAAAGGTTAAATAAATTCCTGTGTGAATCAGGAATACAGTATAAACAAAGCGGTTTGTATTTTCTATACTCCGACCTTCGCGGAAAGGGATTAGAAGGTTATCAAACATTTGCCCGCACCGATTCAAGAACAGGTGAAATTAAAACGATAGAGCACATGTATTGGACGGAAAAAGGCGTATATTTTATTATTAATTTATATCAGGAAACGACATCTAAACTACTGAATTAAAGATGAGTAATGATAAATTTCACTACCCCCAACGGTCACCCCCACCCGAAAAAAATATCCCGCGTGTAAAAAGATGGGGTGAAGTGGGTTTCACAGAGTCGCGTCAAAAAATAAAAATCATGCCCCCTTGCCATAACTCGAAGCATCCGCACCCGCTTTGTATCGTTCATCACCGAATACGAAGCCATGAGACAACCGAACGCCTCGCCATCTATCGAGTTATCACACAAAGAAAGATAATTCCGCTACGGGCTTGTATTTGCGTAGCAACATGAAGCGAACCGAACCAAACAAGCGAGACAAAGAAAAGTGTATCAGGTCGAAACGTTTTGTTATTTTCCGGCGTGCCCTGATTAAATCCAAAGCAAACCGGGACAAAGCGAGGGACAGCAAGCGGGACAGGTTGCAGCCGTTTTATCCTGCTATTTATCAACATGTTTCCGCTTTAAGATGGAACGTTCCGGGACAGGTCGAGGGACAGGATAAGAGACAGACAGACACGCAAATCAATCAACTAAGCAAGCAACGGGCGACCGGATAGCTTGCACCAAAGTAGCTTACTACGATTTTTTCGTACTTCGCTACTGACTACCGCAACAACTACCGTAAATTTTACGGTAGATAGTACGCCCGTAATAGTTGCAGCGTCTACTACTGTAAAATTTACAGCCAATCAGATAGCCAATCAGATAGCCAATGTGACAGCCAATCAGACAGCCCAAATTATCCCTTCTTCTTCAATGTTTCATTTATATTTTTGAGGTGATATACAACACTGTTTTTATAGTCATTAGGAGGACTTGAATAATTTTGAGCATCCATTTCCTTAAATGAAAGTTTAAACCTAGAGCGTATTTCTGTTCCTAATATATCCTCGCAGATTATATCAAATTCGACATAGGCATCTTCACGCGAAAAGTCAAAACTTCCGCAACTAGTTAAGATGTAATACTGCAATTTGTATTGTGGAGGAAACACATTTATTCCTGACTTAAAAATTCCCCTATTACAAAGTGGATCACCTTTAATCCATTCGAAATCTTTATATATTTCACACTTTACGTTTCTCGCCACTCCTTCACCTATATTAGTAATATAAAGAATTAGTGTTCCGCTTCCGTGAATTTCTGTTGTAGACAAATACGCCACAATATTAGGAGTTATTTTTTGCAATCGTGTAGCCTTGCTTTCTTTAAGCATTTTATAATTTATCACTGTATAGACCGCCGTACAAATCAACAACATTAAAGGAAGGATTATACTAGCTATGAATTGAGTGTGTGTAGTATCCATGGTATTATAAAAAATTATAGTTCTATTTTGATATTGATATTCTTTCCGCAGTGCGGGCACGTGATTCCGGTTGTGTTGTTCTTTGGTTGGTCGAATAACTCTGTAATGTTCACGCCTAAAGCGGTGGCAATCTTTTCGAGGGTTTCAAGAGTGGGGTTTCCATTAATAGCACGGCTTAAACTCTCCCTTTTCATTTCCATATTATCGGCAAGCTCTTGAATGGTAATTCCTTTCTCCTTGCAAATTTCTTTAACTCTTAGATTCATATTAATGTGATATTAAATGTTACTGGCACAAATATACAACAATGTGTCGTATGTTATCACGAATATCTATATTAAGTAACGTTAAATATCAATTGTTTTCTTTCCTATACTTTGTAAATGTGATATTAAACGTTACTTTTGCAATATCAAAGTAACATTAAATATCACACAACATGAAAGTCTACAATTTAAGCGAAATAATGAAATCAGCTCACACGATGAGAAAGTTTAGACCGGAAAAGTATCCGACCTTCTCGGAAGCATTGAAAAAGGCTTGGAAAGTTGCGAAGTTCAACAAAGAAATAGCAGACCGTAGAGCCGAAACAATCGCTTATCACGAAGCGAAGAAACAAGAAGCGCAGGAACTAGCCGCCCGTATCGCCCGTATCGAATCAGAGACAGCCGCCCGTATCGCAATGGAAGTAGAAGCTGCAAAGCGTGAACGTGAAGAACGTGCCGCAAAGGTCGAGGCTGAATGTCTAGCATACGGTTACGGTCGCGGCGAGCATTATTCATCTTTTAGCGGATGGGGAAATTATTGCGGTGATTGATTATTAACGAACTAAATACATATTCAAATGAAAGAACTAGAGATCAGTATTAAACAGGATTCGGGTATGTGGCGAATAACAGTTAGTTGCGAGGCGAATCTAGCAAATGCGGGAATTATAAAGAATCTATTCGGGTGCCTACGGGAAGATAACGGCGTAATTCGTTCCGGTCTGCTTACTCCCAATGTAATGAAGTTAATTAGTATACAAGCCGAACTATTAAGTTACTCAATATGAAAGCGATTTATTTACTCGGACTAATAGCGGGCGCGGTCCTGCTATTTGCCACGGAAGCGGAGACAGCCGCACCGAATATAACGGGGCTTACGTTGTGTGTAGCCTCATCTTATAAACTCGATTTATTCACATCTAACAAAATATAAAATCATGGAAGAAGTAGTAATTTTGGACGCGGACGGTCGCCCAGTGAAAGGTATGCAACTTGATAGAAACACAATTCATCTAGGCGAAGCAAACGGCGGCTATATGGGTTGTACTAAGGAGAGTGTAATCGAATTACAACAGGAGCGGTTAGAACGTTTCACGAAGAACCGGAAAGCACACCAAAAAGAGTGCATGAGTGCGGCGTGTGACATTACCCCTATTATGTTGGCGGGGTTTGATAATCCATACGACGAAATACACAATCTAATATTACAGGGATATAATAACGTTATAGAGGCGCAAGGTTTGTTTTATCGGGTGGTTAATCAAGATGCAGAGATGAGGCGTTTACGTAGGCGAGTAATCGAGGAAATGACAGCGAAGGAACTTGCGACAGAGTTTATTCTATCATCTGGGAATGTCGAAGCGTTTAGAAAGTTCTGTGAGGAAAGAACCGGAAATACGCCGGGTGATAGAGAGGAAGCGGGAAAGGTTCGGTTATTTGTTCGGTAATATAATAAGGTGGTATATCAAAGTAAGGATAAATTAGTAAGAGGCAACCGGATCGGTGAGCCTCTTTTTTTGCGTCTGTTGGTTGTTCTACAAATAAAAAACCGCCCAAGAGTGGAAGCCTCCCAAACGGTTATTCTTATATACCAAAAGTAGTAGTTATGTTGTTTTTGGCTACCCTTTGGCTACCTGTTTAAATGAAAAAACCTCTGTATCAGAGGCTTAACGGGTATCTTTGGTAGCGGGACCCGGGATTGAACCGGGGACCTCATGATTATGAATCATGCGCTCTAACCAGCTGAGCTATCCCGCCATCGTTTCTCGATTGCGGGTGCAAAGATAGATGATTTTTTATAATCTCCAAAACAATTCATAACTTTTTTGTGTTTTTTCTTTAATACGGGCCTTGATTTTCCCTATAAATAGGGAGTTTGATGCCCGATAATGAAAGAATAATTAATAAAGTGTCTGATTTATGCAGCGTATTTAGAAAAAAGTATTTATCTTGGCACACGTAAAAACAATTCGAAATTGCTATGAAAAAGGAAAAGATTCATTTGGAGTATTTGTTGAATGCAACATCTAAAAATATTCTTTGGGGAGCTATTAGTACACCGACCGGGTTGGAGGACTGGTTTGCAGACAAAGTTATTTCTGACGATAAAATAGTAGAGTTTCATTGGGGGAAGACAGAACAGAGGAAAGCAGAGATTATTGCTATTCGCTCTTTCTCTTTTATCCGCTTCCGTTGGCAGGATGATGAAAACGAACGCGATTATTTTGAAATCAAGATGACTTATAATGAGCTGACTAGTGACTATGTGCTGGAAATTACCGATTTCGCAGAGCCGGATGAAGTAGATGATATGAAAGAATTGTGGGAGTCGCAAGTAGCTAAATTAAGAAGAACTTGTGGTTTTTAGTTAACTTTCAACTAAAAATTTTCGATGCTCCTTTTTTTGTGCTAATTTTGCATCCTAATTGCACGAACCTATTAAGATGCTACGCATAAAGAAATTAGATATATTCATCGTAAAGAGTTTTTTGATGCTCTTTATTGGTACATTCTTCATCTGTCTGTTCATATTCATGATGCAGTTCCTGTGGAGATATGTAGACGAATTGGTCGGAAAAGGGTTGGAGATGAGCGTTATGGCTCAATTCTTCTTTTATTCCGCATTAACATTAGTGCCAGTATCGTTGCCATTGGCAGTGTTACTGGCTTCTTTGATTACTTTCGGTAACTTTGGCGAGCGTTATGAATTACTTGCAATGAAAGCTGCGGGTATTTCTCTACTTAAAATCATGCGTCCGCTCGCTTTCTTTGTTTGCGGACTTGTCGGTGTCTCATTCTATTTCCAAAATGTTGTTGGTCCTATCGCCCAGGCTAAGCTGGGAACCCTGATTCTTTCGATGAAACAGAAATCTCCGGAGTTGGACATTCCGGAAGGAGTTTTCTATTCTGAAATCAAGGACTATAATTTAAAGGTAGCTAAGAAGAACCGGAAGACCGGTATGCTATATGATGTGCTGATTTATAGTATGAAAGATGGCTTTGAGAAAGCACGTATTATATATGCTGATTCCGGGCGTTTGGAGATGACCGCGGATAAACAGCATCTTTGGCTGCATTTGTATAGCGGAGATTTATTTGAGAATCTGAAAGCTCAAAGTATGAAATCGGAGAATGTACCTTATCGACGCGAGGAATTCAGGGAAAAACATTCCATTATTGAGTTTAATTCCGATTTCAATATGGTTGACGGTGAGATTATGGGTAAGCAGTCCAGTGCTAAGGATATGGCGCAGTTGCAAAGCTCTATCGACTCAATGACGGTAGTGGGAGATAGTATCGGACGACAGTATTACAGGGAAGTGGCAGAAGGAAATTTCCGTCCTTCTTATGGATTGACAAAAGAAGATACGGTCAAAATAGAAAAGGCGGATATCCATGAATATAATGTGGACAGCCTTTACGAAGTAGCCTCTTTAACGCAGAAACAGAAGGTGCTTTCTTCTGCTGTCAGTCGGGCGGAGAATGTGGCCAACGATCTTGGGTTCAAGAAATTCACGATGGAGAACAACGATTATAGTATTCGCAAACATAAGACGGAATGGCATAAGAAGATAACGATTTCACTCTCTTGTCTGCTGTTCTTCTTTATCGGAGCTCCATTGGGTGGAATCATCCGCAAAGGAGGGTTGGGAATGCCGGTAATTGTATCCGTGTTGGTATTTATTATTTACTATATCATTGATAATACAGGATATAAAATGGCCCGTGACGGTAAGTGGATAGTATGGATGGGAATGTGGACAAGTAGTGCGGTCCTTGCCCCATTAGGAGTTTTCCTTACCTATAAATCGAATAAGGATTCTGTTGTGCTTAATGCAGATGCCTATATCAACTGGTTCAAGAAGATTATGGGAATCCGTAGTGTACGCCATATATTTAAGAAAGAAGTGATTATCCATGATCCTGATTATCCACGTCTGACTGGTGATTTGGAACAACTCACAGCAGAGTGCAGAGCGTATGCTGCCAAGAAACGATTGGAAAAAGCACCCAATTACTTTAAATTGTGGATGTCAAGCGAAGATGACAACGAAGTAATGGCTATCAATGAGAAGCTGGAAGCGTTGGTTGAAGAAATGTCCAATACGAAATCTGCCACTTTGATCGGTGCATTAAACAATTATCCGGTTATTTCCGTTTCTGCCCATGTGCGCCCGTTCCATATATATTGGTTGAATTTGGTAGCCGGAGTCATTTTCCCTATCGGTTTATTTTTCTATTTCCGCATCTGGGCGTTCCGCGTTCGTCTGGCTAAGGATATGGAACGGATTATAAAGAACAATGAACAAATTCAATTCATCATACAGAAAATCAATAAATAAGTGTTATGAAAGAGACTATTAAAATGGATAGAATAGAGGATGCGATTGCCGACTTCAAAGAAGGCAAGTTTGTCATAGTAGTGGATGATGAGGACCGCGAAAATGAAGGCGACTTGATTATTGCCGCTGAAAAGATAACTCCCGAGAAAGTGAATTTCATGTTGAAGCATGCGCGTGGGGTGCTTTGTGCACCTGTCACAGTGTCTCGTTGCAAGGAGTTGGATTTGCCGCATCAGGTAAGTGACAATACTTCCGTGTTGGGAACTCCTTTTACGGTTACCATTGACAAACTGGAAGGCTGTACAACAGGTGTTTCTGCTTCCGACCGTGCCGCTACTATTCAGGCGTTGGCCGATCCTACTTCTACACCGGCAACCTTCGGTCGTCCCGGACACATCAATCCGTTATATGCACAAGAAAAAGGAGTGCTTCGTCGTGCCGGACATACGGAAGCTACGATTGACATGGCTCGTCTGGCAGGACTTTACCCTGCAGGTGCCTTGATGGAAATCATGAGTGAAGATGGAACAATGGCACGTTTGCCCGAACTCCGTCAGATGGCAGATGAACATGGACTGAAACTGATCTCTATCCATGACCTGATTGTCTATCGTTTGAAACAGGAATCCATTGTGGAAAAAGGAGTGGAAGTAAATATGCCTACTGAACACGGGATGTTCCGTCTGATTCCTTTCCGCCAGAAATCAAACGGATTGGAGCACATGGCTATATTTAAAGGTACGTGGAGTGAAGACGAACCTATCCTGGTACGTGTTCACTCATCTTGTGCTACAGGAGATATCCTTGGTTCGCAGCGTTGTGACTGTGGCGAACAGTTGCATAAAGCGATGGAAATGATCGAAAAAGAAGGAAAAGGTGTAGTGGTTTATCTCAATCAGGAAGGACGCGGCATCGGTCTGATGGAAAAAATGAAAGCATACAAGCTCCAGGAAGACGGTATGGATACCGTTGATGCGAATATTTGCTTAGGACATCTTGCTGACGAACGTGATTATGGAGTAGGCGCACAAATCCTTCGTGAACTGGGAGTACACAAAATGAGACTTTTGACAAATAATCCGGTGAAACGTGTTGGTTTGGAAGCATACGGATTGGAGATAGTAGAAAATGTACCTGTTGAAACAGTTCCTAATCCGTATAATGAACGATACTTGAGAACAAAGAAAGAAAGAATGGGGCATACTTTACATTTTAATAAGTAAATTGCTAATTTGTTTTCATATATCAAATATTATCGCTTATTTTGCAACGATTTTCACTCAACAACAATAAAATAGATACAAAATGAATCAATTATCAGATCGTTTGAACAGCTTGTCGCCATCGGCGACGCTTGCCATGTCGCAAAAGAGCAACGAACTCAAGGCACAGGGTGTTGATGTTATTAACTTAAGTGTAGGAGAACCGGATTTTAATACTCCTGACCACATCAAAGAAGCTGCGAAAAAAGCCATAGATGATAACTTTTCTCGTTACTCTCCGGTACCGGGTTATCCGGCTTTGCGCAATGCTATTGTTGAGAAACTGAAAAAAGAAAACGGTCTGGAATATACAGCCGCTCAAATTTCGTGTGCCAATGGTGCCAAACAATCTGTTTGTAATACCATCCTTGTATTGGTAAATCCGGGTGACGAAGTCATCGTGCCGGCTCCTTACTGGGTAAGTTACCCGGAAATGGTGAAAATGGCAGAAGGTACTCCCGTAATTGTTTCGGCAGGTATCGAACAAGATTTCAAGATTACTCCTGAACAGCTGGAAGCAGCCATCACTCCGAAAACGAAAGCGTTGATTCTTTGTTCCCCGTCCAACCCGACAGGTTCTGTATATACAAAAGAAGAATTGGCCGGACTGTCTGCTGTATTGGCTAAACATCCGCAGGTAATCGTAATCGCTGACGAGATTTACGAACATATCAATTATATCGGCGCACATCAAAGTATCGCTCAATTCCCTGAAATGAAGGAACGTACAGTGATTGTAAACGGTGTATCCAAAGCGTATGCTATGACAGGATGGAGAATCGGTTTTATTGCCGGTCCGGAATGGATTGTAAAAGCTTGCAACAAGTTGCAAGGTCAGTACACTTCAGGTCCTTGCTCTGTTTCTCAAAAAGCTGCTGAAGCTGCATATACAGGAACACAAGAACCGGTAAAAGAGATGCAGAAAGCATTCGAACGTCGTCGTGACCTGATTGTGAAGTTGGCTAAAGAAGTTCCGGGATTTGAAGTAAACGTTCCGCAAGGTGCTTTCTACTTGTTCCCGAAATGCGATACTTTCTTTGGAAAGAGCAACGGCGAACGTAAGATTGCAGATTCGGATGATTTGGCAATGTACTTACTTGAAGAAGCTCACGTGGCTTGTGTAGGTGGTACCTCTTTTGGTGCTCCTGAATGTATCCGCATGAGTTATGCTACAAGCGATGAAAATATCGTAGAGGCTATCCGTCGTATCAAGGAAGCATTAGCTAAATTGAAATAAGAGTTCACCACAGATTACACGGATGAACACAGATTAAAAGATTTTTTTATTGTTCAATATATGTTTAAATTGTAATTCCCTTGCTGCAATATGTTGTAGTGAGGGAATTACAATTTAGTTGAATATAAATAACCTGTGTCCATCTGTGTAATCTGTGGTGAAGACAAGAAATAAAAAAGGCTGCCTTCCGTAGAAAGCAGCCTGTACATTTTTTGTAGCTTGTATTATTCAGCCGGGTGAATTGCTTCAGACGGACAAACGTCTGCGCAAGTACCACAGTCAGTACATACATCTGGGTTGATAGAATAGATATCACCTTCAGAGATAGCTTCTACCGGACACTCGTCAATGCAAGTTCCGCAAGCAATACAATCGTCACTAATTACGTAAGCCATTTTTCTAAGATTTAAATTATTAGTACTAATTTCTTCGGCAAAAATAAGGCTTTTATTGATTAGTTGTTATGCTTCGATGATTAAATTGACTTAATTTGTACGTCTTCTAAATAAGCAACCTCCCTATAATCTGCTATATTTTTCGTATTTTTGCACTCAAATTACTAATATATAGCGATTATGCCTTTAAATTTACCCGATAAACTACCTGCGATAGAGCTTTTGAAGGAAGAAAATATTTTTGTGATCGACACTTCCCGCGCTACGCAGCAAGATATTCGTCCGCTACGGATTGTGATTCTGAACCTGATGCCGTTGAAGATTACAACGGAAACAGACTTGGTGCGCTTACTTTCGAATACACCTCTTCAGGTGGAGATTTCGTTTATGAAGATCAAGAGTCACACGTCGAAGAATACGCCGATAGAACACATGAAAACGTTCTATACGGATTTCGATCAGATGCGTCATGAGAAGTATGATGGTATGATTATCACCGGAGCTCCTGTAGAACAGATGGACTTCGAAGAAGTGACCTATTGGGATGAGATTACGGAAATCTTTGATTGGGCACGTACGCATGTCACTTCTACCTTATATATATGTTGGGCAGCGCAGGCCGGGTTATATCATCATTATGGAATTCCTAAATATCCGTTGGAAGAGAAAATGTTCGGCATCTTTGAGCATCGTGTACTGGAACCTTTCCATTCCATCTTCCGTGGTTTTGACGATTGTTTCTATGTGCCGCATAGCCGTCATACGGAAGTGCGCAGGGAAGATATTCTGAAAGTTCCGGAACTGACGTTGCTTTCCGAATCGAAAGAGGCCGGTGTCTATATGGCAATGGCACGGGGCGGACGTGAGTTCTTTGTCACGGGGCACTCTGAATATTCTCCGCTGACACTGGATACGGAATACCGCCGTGACTTGGATAAAGGCCTGCCAATAGAGATTCCCCGCAATTATTATATAGACGATGATCCTGAAAAAGGTCCGTTGGTACGTTGGCGTGCTCATGCCAATTTGTTGTTCTCCAACTGGTTGAACTACTTTGTTTATCAGGAAACACCTTACAACATCAATGATATTAAATGATAAAGCAGCGTAAAATAGAACTTCTCGCTCCGGCGAAAAACCTGGAATGTGGTATTGAAGCTATCAACCATGGTGCAGATGCTGTATATATCGGTGCTCCGAAATTCGGTGCCCGTGCGGCAGCTGTGAACTCATTGGAAGATATTGAAGCATTGGTGCAGCATGCTCATTTGTATAATGCACGTATTTATGTCACGGTCAATACGATTCTGAAAGAAGAGGAGTTGAAAGAGACGGAGGAGATGATTCATGCACTTTATCGGATCGGTGTCGATGCACTGATTGTACAGGATATGGGAATCACGAAACTGAATCTTCCTCCGATACCACTTCATGCCAGTACGCAGATGGACAATCGTACGCCGGAAAAAGTGAAGTTCCTTTGGGAAGCAGGTTTCCGTCAAGTGGTGTTGGCGCGGGAGTTATCGTTGCGTGAAATAAAGAAGATTCATGAAAGCTGTCCGGAAGTACCTTTGGAAGTATTTGTACATGGTGCTCTTTGTGTCAGTTATAGCGGGCAATGCTATGTTAGTCAAGCCTGTTTCGGTCGTAGTGCCAATCGTGGAGAGTGTGCACAATTCTGCCGTCTGCCTTTTAGTCTGGTAGATGCGGACGGGAAAGTGATTGTCAAAGACAAACATCTGCTTTCCCTGAAAGATATGAATCAAAGCGACGAATTGGAGCAACTACTGGATGCCGGAGCTTCTTCATTTAAAATAGAGGGACGACTGAAAGACGTATCTTATGTGAAGAATGTGACGGCTGCTTATCGCCAGAAACTGGATGCGATCTTTGCCCGTCGTCCGGAATATGTACGTGCTTCTTCGGGTACGTGTAGTTTCGAATTTAAACCACAACTCGATAAGAGTTTCAGTCGTGGATTCACGCATTATTTCCTGAATGGACGTGATAAAGAGATTTTCTCTTTCGACACTCCTAAGTCGCTGGGTGAAGAGATGGGAACCATGAAAGAGGTCCGGGGCAACTATCTGACAGTTGCCGGACTTAAATCCTTTAACAATGGAGACGGTGTTTGCTATATCGACGAACAGGGACGTTTGCAGGGTTTCCGTATCAACCGGGTGGACAGTAACAAACTCTATCCGCAGGAAATGCCCCGTATTAAGCCGCGTACTACACTGTATCGTAATTTCGACCAGGAATTTGAACGAATCCTTTCCCGCAAATCTGCCGAAAGGAAAATCGCAGTGAAAATCTTGCTTGCCGACAATAATTTTGGTTTCTCCCTGACATTGACTGATGAAGATGATAATAGCGTCACAATCACCCTCCCTCGTGAGAAAGAACTTGCCCGCACTCCACAGACGGACAATCTGAAAACGCAACTGTCCAAACTGGGGAATACACCTTTTGAAGCAAAAGAAATAGAAATATCCTTTACCGGAAATTGGTTTTTGCCAGCTTCGGTGTTAGCCGATTTCCGCAGACAGGCAATCGACCAATTGATAACTGCCCGTCGAATCAATTATCGTCAGGAATTGGCAGTATGGAAGCCAACGAGTCATGCTTTCCCGCAAACTACATTAACCTATCTGGGGAATGTAATGAACACCCGTGCAGCTTCTTTCTATCAGGAGCATGGGGTACAACAGGTAGCGGCAGCATACGAAAAAGAAGCAGTGGAAGATGCGGTACTGATGTTCTGCAAACATTGTTTGCGCTACAGTATGGGCTGGTGTCCTATCCATCAACGGGTCCGTTCGCCTTATAAAGAACCCTATTATTTGGTGTCGAATGACGGCAAACGTTTTCGTCTGGAATTTGATTGTAAGAATTGTCAAATGAAAGTAAAGGCGGCACAATGAGGGTAATTAATCACGGAATCATTCGTCACAGAGGACGTAGAGGAGACAATGTTTCAACTCATCCTTCCGGAACCGCTCGTTTGAACGGTTTGTGGAAGAGAGATGGAAAATTCTTCTTCATGTTCTCTGTGTCTTCTATGTCGTCCGTGTCTTATAGTAACTTTGTGTTCTCTGCATTCTCTATGGTGAAGTCTGTCATGGGCTTGCTATTGTGTCTGTTTTTGCTTTCGTCTTGTTATTATAAAACGCCTGCTTTGGATTCGGAGGAGCTGTCGAAGAAAACAAAAGATTCGCTGACTTACCTGTATGAACGCCATTATACATGGAATACAAACTTGGAAGTAGTCGATGATTCCATCTCTTTGGAATGTCTCCCGATAAAAGATACTTTTATTCAGTTGAATAGGGGGGATAGGGTAGTGGTTGCAGAGTTTGCGGTTCATCCTGCCGATAGTGTAGACAGCATTTGGGTGAAACTGGCACATACGCAAGATGAACAGGGCTGGATACGTGAGAAAGAACTCAAGAAGTCATTTGCACCGACTGATAGTATTTCGCAGGCTATTCATCTTTTCAGCGATACACATGCCTCTTATTTTGTGGTTATTTTTGCTTTATTTGTTGGAGCTTATTTGTTTCGCGCTTTCCGTCGGAAGCAGTTGCAGATGGTTTATTTTAATGATATTGACAGTGTTTATCCCCTGTTTCTTTGTTTATTGATGGCTTTCAGTGCAACGATTTACGAATCAATGCAGGTCTTTGTACCGGAAACGTGGGAACATTTTTATTTCAATCCAACTTTGTCACCGTTCAAAGTTCCTTTCATTCTCTCTGTTTTTCTGTTGAGTATTTGGTTGTTTCTGATAGTAGCTTTGGCGGTGTTGGATGATTTGTTCCAACAATTGACTCCCGCTGCGGCTATCTTTTATCTGCTGGGACTGATGTCCTGCTGTATTTTCTGTTATTTCTTCTTTATCCTGATGACACATATCTATATCGGTTATCTATTCCTGACCTTTTTTATTTTGGTTTTTGCGAAGAAGGTCTATCGAAACATTGGGTATAAGTATCGTTGCGGACATTGCGGGGAGAAACTAAAAGAGAAAGGTATATGCCCCCATTGTGGAGCGATTAACGAGTGATTTTATTATCTGTTTTATTTCTGAATAACTTTTCAAATGATGGAAATCAGACCTACCGAAATAAAAGATCTCCCTTTAGTGATGGAGATTTATGACTATGCCCGTGCCTTTATGCGTGCAACCGGGAATACTACCCAGTGGATTGACGGTTATCCGTCGGAAGCATTGATCTGTCAGGAGATTGAAGACGGTCATAGCTTTGTCTGTACCGGTGAACAAGGAGAAATCTTGGGAACTTTTTGTTTCATCTTGGGAGAAGATCCTACTTACCAACAAATTTATGAAGGTGCATGGCTCAATGACGAACCTTATGGAGTGATTCACCGGTTGGCAACGAACGGAAAGCAGAAAGGGGTGTCGGAAGCTTGTCTGGACTGGTGTTTCGAACGTTGGCCTAATGTCCGGGTAGATACTCACCGGGATAATAAGGTCATGCAACATATACTGACGAAGTATGGCTTTCAACGTTGCGGCATCATTTATGTAAAGAATGGGACGGAGCGTATTGCTTATCAGATGAAGCGTTTGCATGGTGGGGTGGAGGAATCTGATCGTACTGAAGTATAGGTCAGGTACGTTGGATTATGAACGAAGCAGTCTTAGGTATAAGCAAACTGATAGCAAGCAGTAGGTAAACTAATGCCGAAGCATTGATAAAGTTCCGGTAAGGTGCCGGTATAATTGTATTAAGCCACCGCAGGGAAAACGCATTATAAATCATGTAAAATAAGTTCCCATAAGAATTCATTATCCCACCCTGCTATTAATCTTTTTCTATTGATTGGTATCTCTCTTTTGTTGTTTCTTAATGTAGCCAATGCAATTTTCGCCAGTACGGAGAAGTTTAATGCTGATATATTTCTTCTTCTGGTATTATCTTCATGGAAATTGACATCTAGCTGCCAATGTAGATTATTCTCAATTTCCCAGTGTTCTCTACTATTTTTAAGTATCTTCTGCGCATCAGGTTCCAAGGAAGATATAAAACATCTTTTTTCCACTGTAGTGCCTTTGTTTGTATTTCTGGTATTCTCTATATATCCGAAAGACTGTATATTTTTCCACTTCTTTCTAATATCTGCTCCCAGAAAACCAGGATCGTTGCAGCAATAGCAGATTCTCGACTCATTCCTGCCATGTCCTTCTTCATGCGTCTCATATTTGTCAAATCGTACTGTTGTACCTTTTGATACAATACTTTCTGTTACTGACAGTACTATTTCCTTTAATTTCGGTTGATTATCTTTCACTATAAAAATGTAGTCACCTTCTCCCTTTATGACTTTCTCTGCAATTGTACGCTGGCATCCTAAAGCGTCAATTGTAATAATACAATCTTTTATACACAACATATCTAATAATTCAGGAATGACAACTATCTCATTTTCCTTTTCTTGTGTACATAACTGTCCAAGGGAGATTCCCAGTTCTGTTGCAAATGCACTGATGACATGCAATTTGTACTTTCCCGTATTCGAATCAGGAAGCACTCCTTGTTTACGATGACGCTTGTCCTGTTCGGATTCATAGGCTCCTCGTATGGTTTTACCATCAATGGCTATATGCCCCGAATAACATTTGAGAATGCTTTGGACCCATTGCCTATAAGATTCTTCAAATTTTAAAGGATCTAATGCCGAGAAAAAGCGATTAAATGTATCATGGGAAGGGATACCATTAAAATTGGAAAGCTTGGCTGCAAAAAAAGATTCTTTACTTTTACCAAAGTCTTCTATTGAATTCCAAGTATCAGCGCCACATATAACAGCAGAAATTGCAATAAGAACAATGGTACTGGCCTGATGTTTTTTACAACGGTCTATCCGGTTATCTATCAATATTAATGAATCAGCAAATTCATGTAGGTTGCTGATCTCAATCTTTCTTTTAGTTTCTTGCTTCATTTTAATTGTGATTTATAATCACGTAAATGTACTCAAATAATATTGTAAATGAAAGATAAATATCTTATTAATAAGATGAAAAGACAATATTGGTGTAAGATAAATGTATAAAAGATTAAGGAAAGAGTATAATGCGTTTTCCCTGTAAGCCACCGCTATCTTTACCTTCCCACGGCCGTGGTAACTTCTTCCCACAGTCGTGACGAGATCCTCCCACGGCCGTGAAGAGATGCTACCACGGCTGTGGAGAGTTAAGGATAGCGTAGGTCTGGTAAGCATTCGGCCTCGCCCGTATTTCTCTCCAAGCTATAATAAAGTCAAAAGCCAGACGAAGCATGTCTGGCTTTTGACTTTATTTATCTTTCTTGTTTATCCTTTCCAATTAAATGGCAGTAAATCGGCGTAGTCGTTTTTCTTTTCTCTTTCATTCTCCTGTACCCTAATCAACACGTCCTGCATCCATAGTTTTGGGTTCACCTTATTTTCCCTGCAACATCCCATCAGTGAAAAGAATATTGCCGCTGCATGTGCCGCTTCATGTGAACCGGAGAAAAGAGTGTTTTTTCTGTTCAAAGTCAATGGCCTTATAGAGCGCTCCACTGGATTATTGTCAATGCAGAACTGTGCATCGTTGACATATCCGGACAGTTGTTCAAAACGTGTGTACATATAGAATATGGCCTTGGCAATAGGCGATTTCTCAACCGTATGTTCATACTCCTGCCTGCACCATTTTTCCAGTCCTTTGATAATAGGGTACGATTCTTCCCGGCGAAGCCTTACTACAGCTCCGCCTTCCAGATGTCCTATCCTGATTTTCTCCTCCACAGCATACAGTCTGCCTATTTGTTCAAGTGCATGCCTTGCTCTAGGAGGATCATTTCCTTCCGCTTCCACAAACTTGCGCCTGACGTGTGCCCAGCAGCACAGGTGCAACTTTCCGGGTAGTGTGTCGAACTCATCATATACTGCAAAGCCGTCACTCTGTACCATCCGAACCTGTCCTGCCAGCAGCGTGTCTATTCCGCTGCTGCCACGTCCCTTGTGATATTCAAAGAATGGGGTATGGAACCGGGGCAGATAGAAGTTCCACATATACCCGCGGTGAAGAGCACCGGGCCGGTCGCTTTCAAGTACGGGATGGGGCGTCTCATCGGCCATGACGTAATAGCTGTCCTTGACCAGTTCACGAAGCTCATTATAGATTGGCTCCAGACGCTGTGCGGCAGCCATCATCCAGTTACTTACGGTAGAAGGACTCAGATGGATGCCTTCACGCTCAAAGATGTCCAGTTGTCTGTACAGAGGCAGGTGGTCGTAATATTTGGCGGTAGCAATGTGTGACAGTACACTTTCCGACGCATTGCTGTGGGGATGTGCCATTACGGGCATGGGAGCAGTTATGATACGACCGTCGGCGAGCCGGTATTTAGGGCGGATGATGCGTCTCACATAGAATCGGGCGGGACTGACGGCATATTGTTCGCTCACTTCCTCTCCCAGCTTCGCCGCTCCCTCCAACGAAAGGCCTTCCGGCATGGGAATGATAATCTCTTCACGGGGAAGGGACGGGTCGATGGGCTTACGGGCGTGGGGAGTAATCTTTTTGGTGAAGCTCTTACGGAAACGGTTGTAACCATTCTCCGATTTGGCAGATTTCTCAGCTGTTTTCTGTTCTTCCGCTACCGGGTCATTGACATCGGACGGAGACTCAAAACAGATGCTCAACTGGCCGGCATCTTCGGGAAGATGGCGTTTTTCACTGGATTTACCCCATAAACGGCGTGTCAAGTCAGCCAATTTCCATCTCAGGTCGGCAATGACGGCTGTACAGGCTGAGATTTCTTCGACCTGGCGGGAATACTCCCGCAAAGAGGATTCGTATTTTCTCTGAAGTTCTGCATGTTCCTTTTCAAGGCGTTCACGTTCCTTGCGCAGCTCTTCGTACTCTTCCAAAGTAAGGGTAATGACCGGTTCTTTCACTGTATATCCACTTTTTTATTATGTGACAAAGTTATCAAAATAAAGCAGAACGGCTTGTAGGACGGGAGATTACTTTTCAACTGTTTTCCGATACTTTTTAACAGTAAGCAGCTCATTCAGGCGATTCCAGGAAATTTGAAGAAAATCCCTCTTCCGTTCGTCCTTTTTCAAGAGAAAAGAGCCGCGATTCAGACGACGGCATTCCAAACGGTATTCGTCGTCGCACCGATAAAGGATATGCAACCTGCTACGGGAGCGGTCAAGAAAAATATGGCAACTCTGCTCTGACACGCAAGAACTCGTGTGCCGGATGACCTCGCCACAAAGACCGTCAATGCCTTTATGGAAATTACAACCTTGGGGATAAAGGTAATAGGACCAGAAAGGACTGCTACGGAAAAGACCAAGGCCTAAAGGGAGAAGTAGGTCCTGAGGGGAATGGATACCAAGGCTGGAAGCCGAAACTTTATAACGACGACCACCATCAAATATGAAAAGAACCGAATCAAAATGGTTAGACTCGGAAAAAAGGCTACGTAGTTTATCACTTTCGCTAGAAAATACTAATACTGAACACATAATGGATTAAGATTGTAATGAAGACACAAAGGTAGGAAGGAAAAGAAGGGAAACAAACACGCACGTGACCGAATGCTTACTAGGTCTGACAGAACAATACCGATTGGGTAAATTAAGTATAACGGCTTTATAATGCAAACTTCATAGGGACATACGTTCTTCTATCCCGTATTCTATGCTGTTAATCTACAAAGAGACAGGCTGACAATAAAAAGACTAAATAATATCCTTATGAGTAAAAATGATTAGAAGCGGCAGCGAAGATCTACCCCAAATTGCATTGGGCGTCCTTTCTGCATGAAACCTTTGTTCATTGTTTCGAAATAGAAGGCTGCATAGTCTTTATTCAGGAAGTTGCGTGCCCAGAAACTAATCATTGCGTCACCGATTTCCAGATTCGTTCTCCAGTTGAGTGTGCCATAGAAGGATTGGCTGACGTCATTTTGTTCAGTCCAATAGATACGTCCGGCAGCGTTATAGTTCGCTTGGAACACAACCCGGTCGAAGATAGAGTGCGGACTACAGGTGATGGCATATTCTCCACCGATATTTAAGGTATGCTTGGGGACGAAGGGAACATATTTGCCATTGTAATCCGTAGTTATGGGAGTGCCATCTTTTTTCTCTTCGGTGATTACATAATCAGTAAAGGTGGCATACGTATATCCATAACTGGCATTCAGGCTAAGTTCTTTAGTCACACTGGCACGAAGAGCAGCTTCTGCACCATAACTGCGGCTTTTTCCCGCATTGATGGTGATACGTCCCAAACCACTTTCTGCAAATTGGGAGAGTTGTTGGTCGCGGGTATCCATGTAGAATGCTGCGACGTCAGCCCAAAGTCTACCTTCCCATAGAGTAAGATGACTACCTACTTCGTAGTTCCACGAATATTCGGGTTTGTAAGTGGTGGACGCTTTTACATTAATTTCTTTTGCAGGCACCATTTGGTCCATCATTTTAATAATAGTTTCTCCCCATATAGCATCTTGCCCTATTGTCGGACTTTCTTTGATGGCATTCATCATCGAATTTTTCAATTCAGTTTGTGATAAATCAGAGAACATCTGGATGTTATATCCTCCCGAACGATATCCCCGGGTAACGGTGGCATAAACATTATTTTGATTCTTCCATTCATATTGAATAGCAAATTTGGGTAGAAGTTGTACGTAATCAGTCGAGAGCTTACCTACGAAAGAGGCCGGAGCTTTCATATTCTGATCGGACAGATTTATTTGCGTGGGACCCATTGCCATGTGGAAGTCGAAACCAAAGTCAATAGGAGTGCTAAGAGAATTATACTTCATACTGATTTTTTCGTAATCGAGTCGGAGTCCGGCTGTAACGGACAACCCTTCGATGAACAGATTGTTGAAAGTGGACTGATGATAAAGTGCACCGCTAAGGGTTGGGGTATCGAAGGTTCCTCCTACGCTTAATGTCGGGTTGTACACGGTCATTCCCATGGTGGGAGCTCCGGGTTTGGCAGAGACTTCTTCAAAAGCGGAATTGGCGTTGTTTTCAATGACTGACTTCACTCCTTCTTCTTTGAACAGAACAGGACCTGTAGTGTGTAGCCATTGATAGAATCCGAAAGCGCCCGTAGCCCACTGCCATCTTTTTCCGGGTTTGGCTTTCAAGACAATTTCTTCGGAAATGGTGTTCGCTCTCTGCTTTTGTTCGATGTTGAAAATATCCCTCTCTGTGAAGTCCTGATCGAGAAACATACGGTCATTCAGGTGCTGATAACCTGTCACGGCACTTAATATAAAGTTACAGGCTTGGTATTCGATGTTAACACCAGAGTTGAGCAATCCACGGCGGTAACTACTACGGTCGTTATATGAAATCTTACCGATGTAGTCTGCCCGGTCTTCTGTCATTTCTTTACCGTCTTTTTGAGCTTTGGCTATGGCACTGGGAGTAATACCGATATAATAATACGGATACCCACCTTGATCGCTATATTCATAGCTAAGTGCCATATCTATTTTCAGATTAGATGTCGGTAGGTAAATTCCACGAAAACGTCCGCCTCCGGCGTTGCTTTTGTCGACCTTTTCGTTATTTCGTGCAGAATTCTCAAAGAAGCCGCCTGTATGCTCGTAGAAACCTCCGGTAGAAAAAGCAAAGCGGTCGGATGTGCGGTGATAGTGGGTGAGTGAAACATTATAATTATTGTAAGTTGCTGCTCCCATGCGAATATCGGTACCTTGATAAGTGAAAGGAGATTTAGTATGTACCTTGATAAGCCCTCCCATCGTGTTACGCCCGTAGAGAGTACCTTGTGGCCCGCGAAGAATATCAATACGTTCGATATCAGCATAGTTGAAGTCGAAAGCGGATTTGTCGATATAAGGGATATTGTCTACATAAAGTCCTACGGACGGAGTATTGATGCGTGAACCGATTCCACGGATATAAATCGAAGTAGTCAGTTTGGAGCCATAGTCAGGGATAAACAGGTTGGGAACAATACCTGTCAGGTTCTTCACGGAATTTACCTGATTGGCGCGCATATTGTCTTGCGATAAAACGGTGGCGGCTACCGGCAGATCACGTAGTTTACGGTTCTCTTTTGGAGTAGCAATCACTACCACCTCTTCGATGTCTACTATTTTTAGTGAGTCTTTGGGGAAATCTTCAGCCCATGCTGTCCCTGTCGTCAGGAGCATGAGGGCAATCATAATCTTCTTTGTCTTCATCTGCTGTTAATTTATCTGGTGCAAAGTAACGGCAAATATAGATGACGGTCAATCCTCATTTATTAGGATTATGACTTATTTTTTAAGAAGTCAGATTCGGTCAGCTTCGATATATCCGTTCATTACAGCATAAATAGTCAGCCCGGAGACGGACTTAATGCCTAATTTCTCCGTGATATTTTTTCGGTGAGTGATAACGGTAGTCAGGCTGATATTCAGTTTATCTGCTATTTCTTTGTTGATTAATCCTTTGGTTATCAGTACGAGCACTTCTATTTCACGGGCGGATAGAATTTCCTGATGAGGCTGCATCGGAGGCATGGGTGACATATCTTTTACCGGATAACCGTCATGGTGAGCATGTTGGTGAAGTTTCAATATGTTTTTCACCAACTCTTCTTCGGATTCATGAATGTTGAGTACGGGTACGCCGGACAGTTGGAATTGCGGACTGTCGCTTGCCAATACAATCGTTTTTCGTTTCCGGGGGAGAAAGAAAGCATTGTGCTCCACGTAAATCTGTGCGGAAATGAAATAGTGGGCATACATATCGGGAGTATCGTCCATCAGTTCGCTGAAGTGATGAAAAGTCCGTATGGTTGCCATAGGAATCATTTCCTCCAGGATTCCTTTCAGACCGAGACAGGTCAATGTATTGGCTTCTACAATTGCTATTTCGGGTTGATAATTCATTTTAGTGTAAGTTTAATTAATGATTGAAATAGTTGGCTACTGCTTCTGCACATCGTTCGCCGTCCACTCCGGCAGACACAATTCCTCCGGCATAGCCTGCCCCTTCTCCGCACGGAAATAATCCACGAACGGTGACATGTTGCAGAGTATCCTTATCGCGTATGATACGAACGGGAGAAGAAGTTCGTGTTTCCACACCAATCATTACTGCCTCATTAGTCAGGAATCCGTGACTGCTGCGTCCGAATTGTTGGAAACCAAGAGATAACCTTTTGCTAATAAATGATGGCATCCAGAAATGAAGTGGAGACGAAATCAATCCCGGACTATAGGATGACTCGGGCAAATTGTAACTCAATTTCTTGCGGGTAAAATCCAGCATGCGTTGCGCCGGAGCGGTCTGTCGTCTGCCTCCCTGCAACCAGCATTGACGTTCCAATTCCTCTTGAAAGTGAAGAACAGATAGTAACTGTGAATTAATCTCTGAAAGTTGTGAACTTTTCAAATTTGGATTCAGTGCCATCAGCTGTTCATCTTGTTGGGCAGCCAATTCTTCATTCCTCATTTTTAATTCTTCATTTCCCAAATCCTCCGGTTGAATTTCCACTACCATTCCCGAATTACTCCACCGTGACCCACGGTTGGCAGGAGACATGCCGTTTACTACCACTTGTTCCGGTCCGCTGGCAGCAGGAACGATAAAGCCGCCGGGACACATACAGAAACTATATACTCCTCTGCCTTCTGCCTGTGTTACAAAGCTGTATTCTGCAGCGGGCAGGTATTTGCCCCGTCCATTCTTATTATGGTATTGTATTTGATCGATCAACATTGCCGGATGTTCGAGACGTACCCCGACAGCGATTCCTTTCGCTTCAATCGTCACATTATTGGCAGCCAGCCAACGATATACATCTCTTGCAGAATGTCCGGTTGCCAGTATCACAGGTCCGAGAAAGGTCTTTCCTGTATTTGTTTCGATACCTTTGACTTCATCGTTCTCAATAATCAATGCATCCATTCGTGTCTGGAAATGTACTTCTCCGCCACATTCGATAATGGTGTTCCGCATATTTTCAATGACACGTGGCAATTTGTCTGTTCCGATATGCGGATGCGCATCCACCAATATCGAAGTTGAAGCTCCATGCTGGCAAAATACGTTCAAGATTTTATCCACATTTCCTCTCTTCTTGCTACGGGTATAGAGTTTCCCATCCGAGTAAGCTCCTGCACCTCCTTCTCCGAAACTGTAATTCGATTCCGGATCAACAGTGTGTTCCCTGTTGATTTGTGCCAGGTCTTTTTTACGTTCGCGCACGTCTTTTCCACGTTCGATGACGATAGGGCGTAACCCAAGTTCAACAAGGCGTAAAGCAGCGAATAATCCGCCGGGACCTGCGCCAACGACAATCACTTGCAGTTTTCCTTCTACATTATTATATATAGTACGTTCGTACTCATCTTCTTGCGGCATTTCCTTGATGTATGCCCTTACCTTCAGATTGACGAAGATAGTCCGCTGGCGTGCATCAATACTCCGTTTCAAGATTCGGGTAGCGGTGATGTCACGTAAATTCAGACCTTTTTCTTTAGAAAGATATTCCTTTAATTTCTGTTCGTTTGCTGCGATTTCGGGAAGTATACGGAGTTGGTATTCTTGTGTCATTTAGTTATTATTGATATTGTTTTCGATTATCCAATTAGAAAAACGGGCTATTTATGCATCAGTGTCTTATCCGAATAAAGCCCTGAACGCCTCTTCTACTTTTCTCACCGGTACTAATTCTATCTTCAGTTTTTGGGTATCGATCCCTTGCAGATTATATTTTGGCAACAAGAACCGTTTAAAACCCAATTTCTCGGCTTCACCGATACGTTGTTCTATTCGATTCACAGGACGTATCTCTCCCGACAATCCGATTTCTCCCGCCATGCAAACTTCCGGCTCAATGGCTGCATCCATATTGGAAGAAAGGATTGCACTGATAACCGGCAGATCGATAGCCGGATCATTCACTTTCAATCCTCCGGCAATATTCAGGAACACATCTTTCTGTGCCAACTTAAATCCCACCCGCTTTTCGAGAACAGCCAGCAGCATATTCATTCTTCTCAAATCGAAACCGGTTGCCGAACGTTGCGGATTTCCGTAGACTGCAGAGCTTACCAAAGCCTGTGTCTCAATCAAAAATGGGCGAATCCCCTCAATGGCGGAGGCAATGGCTACCCCGCTCATCCCTTCATGATCCTGACTTAGCAAAAGTTCGGAAGGATTACTCACTTGGCGCAACCCGTCCTGACGCATTTCATAAATACCTAATTCTGCCGTACTACCGAAACGATTCTTGATACTGCGTAGAATACGATACATATAATGTTGGTCGCCCTCAAATTGAAGAACAGTATCTACGATATGTTCCAGCACTTTAGGTCCTGCAATACTTCCTTCCTTATTAATATGTCCGATCAGCAATACAGGCGTATGTGTTTCTTTCGCAAAACGAAGAATAGACGCCGAACACTCTCTGACTTGCGCTATACTTCCGGGAGACGATTCGATACTTTCGGTGGAAATAGTCTGTATAGAGTCGATAATCACTAAATCGGGATTCGTATTCTTGATATGCACATAAATCTGTTCGAGTGAAGTCTCGCAAACGATCAGGCAATCGCTGGAAGTGTCAGAGAGACGGTCGGCACGAAGTTTCAGCTGTCGTGCACTCTCTTCACCGGATACATAAAGAATCTTCTTTTCCGGCATGTGCAGTACGGTCTGCATGACGAGCGTCGATTTACCGATTCCCGGCTCGCCGCCTATCAGGACAAGAGAACCCTGTATAAGTCCGCCTCCCAATACACGATTCAGTTCATCATCGTGCATATTGATGCGTGGCTCGTCGTCTGCCTCTATATCGCTAAGTGCCAGTGGCTTGGGCTTCTGTGTTTCAATGCCCGACACCGGACGGCGGTTAGTGGGTTCTTTCCGTACGATTTCTTCAACATACGTATTCCATTCTCCACACGACGGACATTTACCCACCCATTTCGGTGAATCCTGTCCGCAATTACTGCATACATATACGGTTTTCTCTTTTGCCATCGAAATTCCTTTCTTCTTGTAGGGTACAAAAATAGGGATAATTTATTAGAAATAAGTTATCCCTGCCTAATAGAAATAGATGAAGCCTACAGAGTTATCTCTCCCGCTATCGAACGGTTCATCCGGTCGCGTACCTCATCCGGAGTATATCCATGTCCCAGTAAGAACATTAATTTAGTGACTGCCGATTCCGTTGTACTGTCATATCCGGAGACAACGCCTACCTGCAACAACTGGTATCCCGTTTCGTAACGTTCCATTTCTACCATTCCTGCGCTGCATTGTGTTACGTTGACAATCACAATTCCACGTTCACTGGCCTGACAGAGCCGGCGTATAAACCATTCCTTTCGGGGAGCATTCCCCGAACCGTATGTTTCGAGCACAACCGCCTTTAAACCTTCAATCCTCAGAATGGTGGCAATTACATTTTCCTGAATGCCCGGAAAGAGCTTCAGTACCACTACATTGGTATCCAGCAAATAGTGCGGTTTCAATTCCCGCTTTTCACCATTTCCGTGAATTTGTACATTATTATATTTAATATGGATTCCCGCTTCCGCCAATACCGGATAATTGAAAGAACGGAATGCATTGAAGTTTTCTGCATTCATCTTTGTCGTACGGTTTCCCCGCATCAGGTGATTTTCAAAGAAGATGCATACTTCGGGCACCAGTGCCCTTCCTTCCTTGTTTTGTGCAATGGCAATCTCGATACTGGTCATCAGATTTTCCTTTCCGTCCGTGCGGAGTACGCCGATGGGAAGCTGTGAGCCTGTGAGGATAACAGGTTTGTCCAGTCCTTCCAGCATAAAACTTAGTGCGGAAGCGGTATAAGCCATCGTGTCCGTTCCGTGCAGGATGACGAAGCCGTGGTAACGATTGTAGTTGTCATGAATAATGCGTACCAGCTTCCGCCACATATCCGGTTCCATGTCCGACGAATCCATCGGAGGATCAAACTGATAGGTGTCAATTGGAAAATTGAACTTTTGCAGTTCGGGGATATACTTTTGCAGTTGCTCGAAGTTAAAGTTCTCCAGAGCACCTGTCGCGGCATTCTCAATCATACCAATTGTTCCACCGGTGTATATTAACAATACGGAAGTATTTAATGGGTTCATAAGCTGATTTTGTGCGATTGTTTTCGCAAATATAATAATAGATTTGATAAATAAGTAACAAAATGTCATAAAAGTGAAGGCGAATGACCGGATAAAGCGCAGGCGAAAGATTCTTTTTATCAGAAAAAAACCGAAAAAAGTGATAGATTGAACGTTTTTATTATTACTTTTGCGACACTTATCAAAAACAAGAGTAGAAACAAGGACTATGATGAAGTACTATCCACATACAGTCACATCCATGTGTACCATGACCCTTAGGGGTTAATGGATAGTTTTTGTGTATCTACGTGATTCACGCTTGTATAAGCAGGCAAAATTCAAATTCAATTTTATTCGTAAACAACCAATCGTTCTGTAAAAAGCAAACTGCAGGACATTGCATTTAAATAAGTATCTTCATGAAAGTAATGAAATTCGGCGGAACATCCGTAGGTTCCGTGAACAGCATTTTAAGCGTAAAGAGAATTGTAGAGTCGGCAAATGAGCCGGTAATTGTAGTTGTTTCCGCATTGGGAGGCATCACTGACAAATTGATAAATACATCGAAGATGGCGGCAGTGGGAGATTCAGCCTATGAGGGTGAGTTTCGCGAAATCGTTTACCGTCATGTGGAGATGATTAAGGAGGTGATTCCTGCCGGAGAAAAGCAAGTATCGTTGCAACGTCAGATTGGCGAGCTGCTGAACGAATTGAAGGATATCTTTCAGGGAATTTACCTGATTAAAGACCTTTCCCCGAAAACTTCGGATACAATCGTCAGCTATGGTGAACGCCTTTCATCGATCATCGTCACCGCACTGATTGAGGGAGCAAAATGGTTCGATTCGCGCACTTTTATCAAGACGGAAAGAAAGCATAGCAAGCACACGCTGGATACAGAATTGACTAATAAACTGGTGAAAGAGGCTTTCCAGTCTATTCCTAAAGTAGCGCTGGTGCCGGGATTCATCTCTTCGGATAAAACGACAGGGGATGTAACAAACCTCGGACGCGGTGGCTCGGACTATACGGCTGCCATTATTGCTGCGGCGCTGGATGCGGCAAGTCTGGAAATCTGGACGGACGTAGACGGATTTATGACGGCTGATCCGCGTGTCATTTCGACTGCTTATACGATTACGGAATTGAGTTACGTAGAAGCGACCGAACTTTGTAACTTCGGCGCAAAGGTGGTTTATCCGCCGACTATCTATCCCGTATGTCACAAGAATATTCCTATTATAATAAAGAATACATTCAACCCGGATGGAGTGGGAACGGTTATCAAACAAGAAGTTTCCAACCCGCAGAGCAAGGCTATCAAGGGGATTTCCTCCATCAACGACACAAGTCTGATTACTGTTCAGGGTCTTGGTATGGTAGGTGTGATCGGTGTAAACTACCGCATTTTTAAAGCATTGGCAAAGAATGGAATCAGCGTGTTCCTCGTCTCACAGGCTTCATCGGAAAACAGTACTTCTATCGGTGTGCGTAATGCCGATGCCGACCTGGCTTGTGAAGTGCTGAACGAGGAATTTGCGAAAGAGATAGAGATGGGCGAGATTTCTCCGATTCTGGCAGAAAGAAATCTGGCAACAGTGGCTATCGTAGGTGAGAATATGAAACATACACCGGGTATCGCAGGTAAACTTTTCGGTACACTGGGACGTAATGGTATCAACGTTATCGCTTGCGCACAGGGAGCTTCGGAAACTAATATCTCTTTTGTTGTCGATTCCAAATCCTTGCGTAAATCATTGAACGTAATCCACGACTCTTTCTTCCTCTCCGAATATCAGGTATTGAACCTCTTTATCTGTGGTGTCGGTACGGTAGGGGGTAGTCTGGTAGAACAGATTCGTTGCCAGCAACAAAAGCTGATGATGGAAAACGGACTGAAACTCCATGTAGTAGGCATCATTGATGCAGCCAAGGCAATGTTCAGCCGTGAAGGTTTCGACCTCGCCAACTTCCGTGAAGAACTGTTGGAAAAGGGTAAGGACAGCAGCTTGCAAACCATCCGCGACGAGATTATCGGAATGAATATCTTTAATTCTGTATTTGTAGACTGTACGGCCAGCGCTGACATCGCATCGCTTTACAAAGATTTCCTGCAACACAATATCTCTGTGGTAGCAGCCAATAAGATTGCGGCTTCTTCCGCTTATGAAAACTATCGTGAACTGAAAACGATTGCCCGCCAACGGGGTGTGAAGTATCTGTTCGAAACAAACGTAGGTGCAGGTCTTCCGATCATCAATACAATTAATGACCTGATTCATAGCGGTGACAAGATTCTGAAGATTGAAGCGGTGCTTTCCGGTACACTGAACTATATATTTAATAAAATCAGCGCCGATATTCCTTTCAGCCGTACCATCAAAATGGCACAGGAAGAACGCTACTCTGAACCGGACCCACGTATTGACTTGAGTGGAAAAGATGTGATCCGTAAACTGGTGATTCTGGCACGTGAAGCCGGATACCGTCTGGAACAGGAAGATGTTGAAAAGAACCTCTTTGTTCCGAATGACTTCTTCGAAGGTTCTCTGGAAGATTTCTGGAAACGTGTTCCAAGTCTCGACGCAGACTTTGAAGCCCGTCGCCAGGTATTGGAAAAAGAAAACAAGCACTGGCGTTTCGTCGCCAAACTGGAGAATGGAAAAGCCTCCGTCGGCCTGCAGGAAGTAGGAGCCAACCATCCGTTCTACGGCTTGGAAGGCAGCAACAATATTATCCTGCTCACTACGGAACGCTATAAAGAATATCCGATGATGATTCAAGGATACGGTGCCGGTGCCGGCGTAACGGCTGCCGGAGTATTTGCCGACATCATGAGCATCGCAAATGTTTAAACGCCTTATGAAACATATTATCATATTGGGAGACGGAATGGCCGATTGGCCAGTGAAGTCATTAGGGGACAAGACGCTCCTGCAATATGCAAAGACGCCTTATATGGATAAGCTAGCTCGCATGGGACGTAACGGCCGCCTGATTACTGTGGCGGAAGGTTTCCATCCGGGTAGTGAAGTTGCCAATATGTCCGTGTTGGGATATAATTTGCCAAAGGTATATGAAGGTCGCGGACCGCTGGAAGCTGCCAGTATTGGTGTGGATCTGAAACCGGGCGAGATGGCAATGCGCTGTAATTTGATTTGTGTGGAAGGAGATATTCTGAAGAATCACTCCTCCGGACATATATCTACGGAAGAAGCAGATGTATTGATTCAATATTTGCAAGAAAAACTGGGCAATGACCGCGTACGCTTTCATACAGGAGTTCAGTACCGCCATCTATTGGTTATCAAGGGAGGTAATAAAGAACTGGATTGTACACCTCCGCATGATGTACCTTTGAAACCTTTCCGTCCATTGATGGTGAAACCATTGGTTCCGGAAGCGCAAGAAACGGCAGATCTGATTAACGACCTGATTCTGAAATCACAGGAATTGCTGAAAGATCATCCATTGAATCTGAAACGTATGGCAGAAGGTAAAGATCCTGCGAACAGTATTTGGCCCTGGAGTCCCGGTTACCGTCCGCAGATGCCTACTTTCTCCGAGACTTTCCCACAGGTAAAGAAAGGAGCAGTCATCTCGGCTGTCGATCTGATAAACGGAATCGGTTATTATGCTGATTTACGTCGCATCGCAGTAGAGGGAGCGACCGGACTTTATAATACGAACTATGAAAACAAAGTGACCGCTGCCTTGGAAGCATTGAAGACGGATGATTTTGTTTATCTGCATATCGAAGCCAGTGATGAGGCCGGACACGAAGGAGACATCGACTTGAAACTTCTCACTATCGAGAATCTTGATAAACGTGCCGTAGGTCCTATTTATGAAGCAGTGAAAGATTGGGACGAACCGGTAGCCATTGCTGTATTGCCCGATCATCCTACTCCCTGTGAGCTTCGGACTCATACATCTGATCCCATTCCGTTTCTTATCTGGTATCCGGGTATCGAGTCGGACGAAGTGCAGACGTATGATGAAATAGCCGCTTGCAACGGTAGTTACGGACTTCTGAAAGAAGACGAGTTTATAAAAGAATTCATGAAATAAGTCACCACAGATTATGAAATATTATAGTACGAATAAACAAGCACCTGTTGCCTCACTGCAAGAAGCGGTGGTAAAAGGGCTTGCTGCCGACAAAGGGCTGTTTATGCCTATGTCTATCAAACCTCTTCCACAGGACTTTTACGATACGATTGATAGTTTATCCTTTCAGGAAATTGCTTATCGCGTAGCCGATGCTTTCTTCGGTGAGGATATTCCTGCCGATACGCTGAAACAGATTGTATATGATACATTAAGTTTCGATGTACCTTTGGTTAAGGTGGCAGATAACATCTATTCACTTGAACTTTTCCACGGACCGACGTTAGCATTTAAAGATGTAGGCGGTCGTTTCATGGCGCGCCTTTTGGGATACTTCATTAAAAAAGAAGGACAAAAGAATGTCAATGTATTGGTAGCTACTTCCGGTGATACGGGAAGTGCTGTTGCCAACGGCTTTCTGGGTGTGGAAGGTATTCATGTGTATGTGCTTTATCCGAAAGGAAAAGTGAGCGAAATACAGGAGAAGCAATTCACTACGCTCGGACAGAATATTACTGCGCTTGAAGTGGACGGAACATTTGATGATTGTCAGGCATTGGTGAAATCTGCTTTCATGGATAAAGAATTGAATGAACACCTTTCGTTGACTTCTGCCAACTCCATCAATGTAGCCCGTTTCTTGCCGCAGGCATTCTATTATTTCTATGCTTATGCACAATTGAAACGTGCCGGAAAAGCTGATAATGCTGTAATCTGTGTACCTAGTGGAAACTTCGGAAATATCACCGCCGGATTGTTTGGCAAGAAGATGGGTTTACCCGTGAAGCGTTTCATTGCTGCTAATAACCGCAACGATATTTTCTATCAATATCTGCAGACAGGTAAATATAATTCCCGTCCGTCTATCGCAACGATTGCTAATGCTATGGACGTAGGCGATCCGAGTAACTTTGCCCGCGTACTCGATTTATATAGTGGTTCACATGCTGATATCTCTGCCGAGATTTCAGGAACAACTTATACCGATGAGCAAATCCGCGAAACGGTGAAGGAAACCTGGAAAGAACATCATTATCTCCTTGATCCTCATGGTGCTTGTGGATATCGTGCGTTGGTAGAAGGCTTGAAAGAGGGAGAAACAGGTGTATTCCTTGAAACGGCTCATCCTGCCAAGTTCCTCGAAACAGTGGAAAGCATTATTGGAGAAGCGGTAGAAATCCCTGCCAAATTGCAGGAATTTATGAAAGGCGAGAAAAAAAGCCTTCAAATGACAAAAGACTTTGCGGACTTCAAGAAGTATTTGTTGACGCTTTAATCCTCTTCTTCCTATGAATGAATTTGTGCCACCTTGTTGGCACGGTTGTGCCATCGAAGTGTCACGGTCGTGCCAACAAGGTGGCACAATTGTGACAATAGGGTGGCATAAACCGGATAATTGCAATATAGTTTATATAGAAGCTAAGAATACTAAATATTCTCCCGTACAATGAACAGTAAACTCATTTGCTGTTGCTTCATTAAGCGTTCCTTGCCACCAATTAGTAAAATCACTAAGAGGATAAACTAATCCCTCTCCTTGCAATCCTTTCGCTCCGAAATTGAAAATAGAAACTTGTTGCCCCGGATGAGAGGCGAAGGTTTGCGTGTCTTTGGCGGGGATAAACATACCATAATCGGTAATGGTACGTACCTCGATACCATCTTTCATGTAGTCGATCAGCAGACTGATGTTTCCTAACGTATGATCTTCCCGTTTGCCGGTGGCTCCGACGATGGCAATTCTCCGGAATCCTTTCTTTTGCAGGAAATGAACGGCTTTGGTTTGGTCGTTCGTTTCTTGATCCGCTATCTGATGTACAATAGGGGAGAAAAGTTCTTTATATTCCGGGGAAAGAGAATCCCCGTCACCGATAATTACATCGGGGGTATGCCCACGCAGGATATATTCATTGGCAGCCCCGTCACAGCAAACTACAAATTCTGCATTTTCCAGCATTTGCAGGGGAAGAGGATGGCTGGGATATTCGCCATTGGCAAGTATCACGGCTTCGGGAGTATAGTGTTCGTATTTCATTGTATGCTCATTAATTTTTTCCACTTAAAGTAGCCAAAGATAGCTATAATGGAGTAAAGTCCGTATAAAGCGGAAGTAAAATAAAGGTCTTTGTAGATATAAAGTCCGCAGCAGACAATATCCACAAAAATCCAGGCAAACCATTGCTCGACGTATTTGCGTGCCAGCATCCACATACCGACAATGCTCAATGCGGTAGTAAAGCTATCTAGCCAGGGAACATTGCTATCCGTATATGCTATCAGTATCCATGCAATACCGAGGAAAGAAACGACGAATACCAGAAAAAGAGGCAAGTAACATTTTCCCGGAGTATGTACGATAGGAAGATCTTTAGGGGTGTCACCGGTTGAAGCATCTGCTGTCGTCAGTTGACCTTTCTTTTTCCTGTGTCCCCACATCCAGAAGAACCAGCCGTAGATGGCAGCTATCAGGTAGTAGATATTGATGCCAAAGTCAGCATACAATCCGGCTTTGTAATATACGAAGATGTAGATGGCAGGCATCACAATACCCGCTATCCAAAGGTAGATACTTGCCCGGTACTCTAACCAAAGGTAGACTAGCCCGACAATCGTACCGAATATTTCCAGAAAATTCAATTCCATAACTCTGTGTGATTAAAAGCGGAAAGAAACATGTCCCATAACGTTTGTTCCTGCTTGAGCTGCATATCCGGCATAGTTTCCCCGATTTTCCAGCGTATCGGTGTAGTCACTTGATGCCCAGCCGTTGTTTTCATATTTTTCATTAAACAGATTGTATACAGTAAATCCTATGGTGACTTCTTTCAGTACTTTCTTGGGACGGAAGCTGTACGCCAGATTGAGGTTGCTGACAAAATACTTATCAAGAGTCAGTTCTTCAACTTCTGCGTTTGTCATATACTGTTTGCTCACGAACTGTGATTGCAGGGCAGCTTCGAATCCCTTATAATTGAATGAGAAACGATTGTTGAGTAAGAAGTCCGGTGAGAAAGCAATGTGAGTGTCTTTATGCTTTATCTGAATAGTCGGGAGAGAAGTAGAGCTACCGTCGTCATTATAGTGGTAGCCCGGCAGGCTCTCTACGAAATCCTGAATACGGTTTTTGCTCCATGTAGCGTTGATATCCCATTGAAACCATTTGCACGGTTTGATTCCCAGCATGATTTCGATTCCCATGCGATAACTGTCCGGCACGTTTTCGGTCAGTGCTTCACCTATATCGTTTAAGGCTCCGGTCAGAACCAGTTGGTCGGTATAGTCCATGTAGTAGAAGTTTGCACCTGCTGTCAGCCATTGGTTGGCAAAGGTATATCCCGCTTCATAGTCGAGCAGCTTTTCTGCTTTGGGGTACGAGTCCGGATCGCCATCCGTATAATTGTTTCTTGTTGGCTCTTTTTGAGCAACCGAGAAAGAGGCATAGACACGATGGTTGGAAGTGATGTTCCAGTTTAATCCTACTTTCGGATTAAAGAAATCGAACTTTTTATCTACTGCCAGTGGACGCAGCGCATTTTTACTCCAGTCATATTTATCATTGTTTCCGTCGATGGTATAGTTGATGTGGCGATACTGGAGATCGGCATAAGCACTTAGTCCTCTAGTAAGATCGTAGTTCGCTTTCAGATAAATATTTCCATCGGTCTTCTTGGATTTGTTGCGGTAATATTCATGGTCGGGAGATAGAGAACCTACGTAGTTTTTCACCCAGGGAACTCTTCCGAAGTTATTGCCCCGGTATTGATTCAAACCACCTCCCAGAGACGCATTTAGCCTGTTAGCCATGTAATTGAGAGAAAAAACGCCGCCGCCGAATTTGTTGTCCATCTTCTTTTGACGGACTAAATCGCTTTTAGATACTTCGGTTCCATCTATTGTAAATGATTTTAAACCATATTCTATCAGGTATCTGCCGTCTTTGTACTCTTCGTAATAACCGTCACCTTTGGTATAATGTAAGGCAACGTTCAGATTCCAGGCTGTCGAGAAAGTATGATTGAAGAGAAGCTGATAATTCTTTTGCAGATAATTATCTGTTTGGTCGTCGTAATAATATTTTTTGCCGTTGGCATCAGTGTACATTTCCCCGCAAGGATTGTAGCGTCTGCCGAATTTTTCCATTTGCTCTTTTGTTGCGTATCCCCAAGCATGATATGTTTTTTCTTTTCCGGCAAATGCAATGAGCTTCACAGATGTGTTTTCTGCAAAATAACCTCCTTGCAGGTAGTAAGAGTTCAAGTCCACCGAAGCACGGTCTATGTATCCGTCCGTACCGATATTGGAAAGGCGGGCGTCAAACGTCCAGTGGTTATTGAGTAGGCCGGTTCCCACTTTCACTGTTTCCTTGTGCGTGTTGAACGAACCGTATGAACCATTGAATTCGGCGTATGGTTTCATAGATGCACCTTCGGTTTGCATATTGACACTGGCTCCGAAAGCACCTGCTCCGTTCGTCGATGTACCTGCTCCGCGCTGCACCTGCATATCTTTTACGGAAGAAGAAAAGTCGGGCATATTCACCCAGAACAGGTTATGGCTTTCGGCATCGTTCATCGGTATGCCGTTTACCGTGATGTTGATTCGTGTGCCATCGGTTCCACGTACGCGAAGTGTCGTATAGCCGATACCAGCTCCTGCATCCGATGTGGTCAGTGTGGAAGGAGTCATACTTAGCAGATAGGGGATATCCTGTCCGAAGTTTACCTTTTTGAGTTCTGCTTTGCCTATATTGGTGAATGCCACGGGAGTTTTGGCTGTGGCACGTGTGGACACTACCTGCACCTCTTGCAGGTTTACTACTCTCATACTATCCTTTGCACTCGTCTGTGCATGAACAGTGATACCTGCGCCCAATAAGGCGACGGCCATCCATACAATTCTTTTCATTTTTGCTTACTAATTAGTTCTCTACGCCGGCATTACCCGGATCAGATTCTATGGGTATGTTCTCAGCCCGTCATGTTAAGGCACCCCTACCAGTGAATCGGTGACAAAAATACTGCTTTTGCAGGAGGAAAGCAAAAAAAACTTTTAGATTCACTAAAAACAATATAACTTTGTAAATTGTTGAAATAACAAAACTGCATTTATTCACTTAATATATATTTAATTATGCTACTATTATTGCAAGCAACACAAGCTGCGGACTCTGTGCAAGTGGCTGCAGACGAATTAATGAAAGAGGCGATTGCCAATGCTGACGGATTGGATAAGCTTTCGCTGATTACTCAACAATTGATAGACTTCGGTATTCGTGCCGGAGAACGTATATTGATTGCGGTCCTTGTCTTTGTCGTCGGACGTTTCCTCATCTCGCTGCTCAACAAATTCATCAGGCGTCTGATGGATAAACGAAAAGTAGATGTAAGTATCAAAACTTTCGTTAGAAGTCTGGTCAATATTCTGTTGACAATCCTGTTAATCATTTCTGTTGTCGGTGCCTTGGGAGTTGAGACAACTTCATTTGCGGCTTTATTGGCTTCCGCCGGTGTCGCTGTCGGTATGGCTTTATCCGGTAATCTGCAAAACTTTGCCGGTGGACTGGTTATTCTTTTGTTCAAACCTTATAAAGTTGGCGATTGGATAGAAACACAGCAGGGATCAGCCGGTACAGTAAAAGAAATTCAGATATTCCATACCATCCTTACTACTGGGGATAATAAACTGATTTATATACCGAATGGTTCATTAAGTAGTGGAGTAGTGATTAATTACAGTCACCAGGAAACCCGCCGTGTAGAATGGATTATTGGTATAGATTATGGGGAAGATTACAATAAGGTTCAGCAGATAGTTCGTGATATTCTGGCTGAAGATAAACGTATCTTGAATGAACCTGCTCCGTTTATAGCTCTTCATGCGCTAGATGCCAGCAGTGTGAATGTGGTGGTACGTGTATGGGTAAATAGCGGAGATTATTGGGGTGTTTATTTCGATACCAATAAAGCTATTTACGAAACCTTCAATGAAAAAGGTATCAACTTCCCTTTCCCACAGCTTACTGTGCATCAGGGAAATTGATTGTTATACTCTGATAATTCAAAAAATAAGGGAGTTGTACTTAACGTGCAACTCCCTTATTTTTTGGAAAACTTGTCTGGTGTGATTGAATAAATCTCTTTTTTATTTTATACCGAAATCTTCGGCTAGTTCATATCTATCTTCTTTGATTCCCAGTACATGATTAATTTTTCTCCTTTTCTCGAGATCTTTAAAGTAGTTTTCCACAACCTGATAGAGATCGAAGTTAGTGGTTGATCCTGCGGCTAAATCGAGTGATTCCACCATCTTTTCTACGGCTTGATGGATTTTCTCTGCGTCTATCAGATGCAGTTCGTTGCTGTGTATTAAATATTTTTCCATGACTGCAATGTTTTTAATGTTATATAGGTATAACATCTTGCAGTCATGGAAAGTTCAATGATTGAATGTTAGATTTTGGCAAGCGCCTGATCCAAATCCGCAATCAGGTCATCAATATGTTCCGTTCCAATTGATAAACGTACGGTGCCCGGATAAATCTCCTGTTCGGCGAGTTCCTGTGCATTGAGCTGTGAATGGGTAGTGCTTGCCGGGTGGATCACCAATGATTTCACATCGGCAACATTGGCAAGCAGGGAGAAAATCTCCAGGCTGTCGATGAAGCGGTGTGCTTCCTCTTGTCCGCCTTTTACCTCGAAAGTAAAAATGGAACCGGCACCATTCGGGAAGTAACGTTGATACAGTGCATGGTCAGGATGATTGGATAATGACGGATGGTTCACTTTCTTCACTTTCGGATGATTGTTTAAGAAATTCACTACCTTCAATGCATTTTCTACATGGCGTTCTACGCGCAAGGAAAGAGTTTCCAAGCCTTGCAACAGGATAAAAGCGTTGAATGGACTGATGGTGGCACCTGTGTCGCGCAGCAGAATAGCCCGGATACGGATGGCATAGGCAGCCGGACCGGCTGCATCAACGAAGCGTACGCCATGATAGCATGGATCAGGTTCGGTTAGTTGTGGAAATTTGCCGGAAGCTACCCAGTCGAATTTGCCCGAATCTACAATGACTCCTCCTAATGACGAACCGTGTCCGCCAATGAATTTTGTTGCGGAATGTACTACGATATCTGCTCCGTGTTCGATAGGGCGGATTAAATACGGGGTACCAAATGTGTTGTCAATAATCAAAGGTATTTTGTGGCGGTGGGCTATTTCAGCTACTGCCTCTATATCAATGATATTTGAGTTCGGATTTCCCAATGTCTCGATAAATACGGCTTTCGTATTTTCCTGAATGGCTTTTTCAAAGTTCGATAAATCACTTGGATCAACGAATGTTGTTGTGATGCCATAACTGGGTAAGGTATGAGCCAGTAAGTTATAGCTTCCTCCATAAATAGTTTTGGCTGCCACAATATGGTCGCCTGCACGAGTGATGTTCTCGAAAGCATAAGTGATAGCAGCGGCACCCGAAGCAACTGCCAGCCCTGCTACTCCTCCTTCAAGAGCGGCTACGCGTTGTTCAAAAACTCCTTGAGTGGAGTTGGTCAGACGACCGTAGATGTTTCCCGGGTCCTGCAGGCCGAAACGTGCGGCTGCGTGAGCGGAGTTGTGAAATACATAAGAAGTAGTCTGATAAATAGGTACTGCACGGGCATCTGTTGCCGGATCTGCTTGTTCTTGTCCTACATGAACTTGTAAAGTCTCGAAATGTAAATTCTTTGTTGCCATAATCGTATATTTTTTAAGTTTAATATTCTTTCTTTATTTTCTTGCAAAGTTATTGGATGAAGATATATCGAACAATATATATCTAAAATATAGAAAATAATGCTATTTTTGTGCCATTATATGGAATAATATAACTGTGCTATTCCTAGAAATCACCTTTTAGAAGAATATTTTTCTTATGGATACTTTTGATAAACTGGATAGAGTCGATTTGCAAATACTCCGTACTTTGCAAGAAAACGCCCGATTGACGACAAAAGAGTTGGCTGCACGGGTGAGCCTTTCTTCAACTCCTGTTTTTGAACGTCTTAAACGGTTGGAGAGTGGAGGATATATAAAGAAGTATATTGCCGTATTGGATGCGGAAAAGCTGAATCAGGGATTTGTCGTATTCTGCAGTGTGAAGCTTAGACGTCTGAACAGGGATATAGCAGCCGAGTTTACACGGATTATACAGGATATTCCTGAAGTAACCGAATGTTATAACATATCAGGAAGTTATGATTACCTGTTGAAGATTCATGCTCCCAATATGAAATACTATCAGGAGTTTATTTTGAATGTGTTGGGGACGATTGATAGCTTAGGATCACTGGAAAGCACGTTTGTAATGGCTGAAGTGAAGCATCAATATGGGATACATATTTAGTTCGTTGTGTGATAGTCTGAAATTTATCTTGTATATTTGCTATGTAATATAAATCCTCTTCTGCTGACACAATGAATTCAAAAACATATCCTCGCACCAATGATTTCCAGACTGTTTATCTGAATACAGTGATTAAGAATCCTGCCATTATGGTAGGTGATTATACAATATACAATGACTTTGTAAATGATCCTGTTCTTTTTGAGAAGAACAATGTATTATATCATTATCCGATTAATAAAGACCGATTGATAATTGGCAAATTCTGTTCCATTGCTTGTGGAGCCAAATTTCTTTTTAACAGCGCAAACCACACATTGGGTTCTTTATCCAATTATACGTTTCCTATCTTTTTTGAGGAATGGAATTTAGATAAAGGAGATGTAACTTCTGCTTGGGATAATAAAGGGGATATAGTAATAGGTAATGATGTCTGGATTGGATATGAAGCTGTTATCATGGCAGGAGTTCATATCGGAGATGGAGCGGTTATTGCGTCGCGGGCAGTGGTTACTAAAGATGTTCCTCCTTATACGATAGTAGGTGGGACACCAGCTAAAGAAATTCGGAAGCGTTTTGATGAGAATACGATTGTTCAATTGCAGAAATTGCAATGGTGGGATTGGAGTATTGAGAAGATATCCGAATGTATACCTTATATTATAGGTGGAAAGATTGAAAAACTGAAAAAGATAAATATCACATCATAGACATGAAGAAACTAATTATTGTATTTGTTCTTTTATTATCAGCACTCTCTTGTTTCTCACAAATAGAGTTTTCGACTTGCCTTTTTGATGCTTCAAGAAACAGAGTGATACCGCTAGCCGTCTATCAGCCGCACAAAGTGAATTCGAAAACAAAAGTCATTATATTTAGCCACGGCTACGATGGAAATAAAAATAATAAGTCCAATCAGACTTATGCCTATCTAACACGATTCCTTTCCCAGAAAGGCTTTTACGTAATAAGCATACAACATGAATTGGCAGATGATCCTCTTTTGGCCATGGAAGGTAATTTCATGGAAACACGCATGCCAAATTGGGAAAGGGGAGTGGCAAATATTCTTTTTACTATTCAGGAATTTAAGAAATTGAAGCCACAATTAAATTGGAATGACTTTATATTGATAGGACATTCCAATGGCGGAGATATGACCATGTTATTTGCTACCCGATATCCGCAGTTGATAAATAAAGCCATATCTATGGATCATCGCAGAATGATAATGCCTAGAACACGGAATCCTCGACTTTATACGTTAAGAGGATGCGATTATGATGCGGATTCAGGAGTATTACCCACTGAAAAGGAGCAGGAACAATTCCGGATGAAGGTTGTGAAATTGGACGGAATAACGCATAGTAATATGGGGGAGAATGGAACGGAAGAACAACACAACCTTATCAATCAGTATATCTATGGATTTCTTACACGGAGATAACTGATGTATTATATTTATTTTATCCAATGGTTTTAAATCGGAAGCCTGTTTTTCTTATAACTTTGCAACTGATTTTAGAAAAAGAAGTTTGGGATGATAAATAAATATGAAGAACGACTGGGGACAGAGCGCATGTTACCGCTTGTTTTTAAGATGGCACTTCCGGCTGTGGCAGCGCAATTTGTTAATTTGCTTTATAGCATGGTCGACCGTATTTATATTGGTCATATCCCTGGGATTGGTACGGATGCATTGGCGGGTGTAGGAGTAACGACTTCTCTTGTTATACTGATTTCTTCTTTTTCAGCGATAGTAGGAGGTGGCGGTGCGCCGTTAGCGGCTATCGCACTCGGACAGGGGGATCGTTCACGTGCCGGAAAAATTCTGGGTAATGGTTTTATCCTGCTGATACTATTCACCTTGTTTACTTCTCTCATCGCATATACCTTTATGGAGCCGATTCTACTCTTTACAGGAGCTTCAGAAAATACATTGGAGTATGCAGTCAACTATCTTTCTATCTATTTATTAGGAACTATCTTCGTAGAAATATCCACAGGATTAAATTCTTTTATCAATGCACAAGGGCGTCCTGCTATCGCCATGTACTCGGTATTAATAGGAGCACTGTTGAATATCGTCCTCGACCCGATTTTCATTTTTTGGCTCGATATGGGAGTAAAAGGTGCAGCTCTGGCTACAGTGCTTTCACAGGCATGTAGTGCAGTGTGGGTTTTAACTTTCCTTTTCTCCCGGCACGCCTCTCTCCCTTTAGAAAAACGTTATATGGCGTTGAACCGGGAAATAATACTTTCTATATTTGCTTTGGGCGTATCACCGTTTATTATGGCAAGTACCGAAAGCCTGGTCGGCTTTGTTCTGAACAGCAGCCTGAAAGATTTTGGAGATATTTATGTCAGCGCATTGACCATCTTGCAAAGTGCGATGCAATTTGCAAGTGTCCCATTAACAGGATTTGCGCAAGGGTTCGTTCCTATTGTGAGTTATAATTATGGGCACGGCGACAAACAACGTGTCAAAGACTGTTTCCGTGTCGCATTGATAACCATGTTCTCATTCAACTTACTGCTGATGTTGTTTATGATTCTTTTCCCCTCAACAGTAGCTTCCGCCTTTACGAGTGATGAAAGATTGATAGAAACAGTCCGCTGGGCAATGCCTGTTTTCTTGGGTGGTATGACTATTTTCGGATTGCAACGAGCCTGCCAAAATATGTTTGTAGCCTTGGGACAAGCAAAAATTTCTATTTTCATAGCCTTGTTGCGCAAAGCAATCCTATTGATCCCATTGGCATTAATATTGCCACATTTTATGGGAGTAGCCGGTGTATATGCGGCTGAAGCAATATCCGATGCGACAGCAGCAATTTGTTGTACTTTGTTGTTCTTCTGGCAGTTCCCCAAAATATTGGGAAAAATCCAAAGGAGCACTTTGCACATAAGCTAAATTTCCTGATGTTTATCCATAAATAGAACTAATTATGTAACGGCTTACGTATTTTTGCGAAAAATGTTTGTTCATATTATAAAAAGCTAATATATTTGCGTAATCAATTACGTATTTAGTGACGCAACTAATAAAAACATGGACTTTTTTAATCAGACAGGCAAATTAGCCATCGGTAGCAGATTACGCATGTTGACCGATAAAATAACAGTAGATGCAGCCGCCATCTATAAAATGTTTGGAGTAGACCTCAAACCGAAATGGTTTCCTGTATTTTTTGTATTATCACGTGGGGAGGCAAAAACCATTACGTCCATAGCCAAAGAGATTGGTCATTCTCATCCTTCCGTGAGTAATATTATTAAAGAAATGGTAGCTAAAGGATTAGTGAAGGAGACAAAGGACAAATCCGACGGGAGAAGAAACATGGTCATGTTATCTGCCAAAGGAAAAAGAATGTCCGACTCTTTTTCGGAACAGTGTATAGATGTTACGGCAGCTATTGAGCAAATCACGCAGCAAACCCGGAATGACCTTTGGGAGGCTATCGAAGAATGGGAGAATCTTTTGTTGGATAAATCCCTGTTGGAGCGGGTGAAGGAAGCGAAAAAGGAACGAGAGAGTAAGGACATCAAAATAGTTCCTTATGAACCTTGCTATCAATCTGCCTTCCGGACCCTTAACGAAGAGTGGATAACTGCTTATTTTCGGATGGAAGAGGCCGATTACAAGGCTTTGGATCATCCAAAGGAATATATTCTGGATAAGGGAGGAGCTATTTTGGTGGCTCTTTATAAAGATGAGCCGGTCGGTGTATGTGCTTTGTGTAAGATGGATCATCCGCTTTATGATTATGAGTTGGCCAAACTGGCTGTCAGCCCTAAGGTTCAGGGCAAAGGTATTGGAGTACTGCTTTGCGAAGCAGTTGTAAATAAAGCGAAGGAGCTTGGTGGTAAAAGAATCTTTATAGAGAGCAATACGCGTCTGAAACCGGCTATCCATATTTATCATAAGTTGGGCTTCAAGGAACTTCCCGAATATCACACGACTTATGAAAGAGGAGACATACAGATGGAATTAATGATTGAAGAGTGAAAATGAAAAAGGTGGATGGTGAATTTATTAAGGGGCGCATTGCCCCTTCATTCCAGTTCCTGCGCATAAATGTTGATAGCGCGTAATGCCTTTGATATTTCAGTCGGGGTGATTCCCTGACATTCTATTCTCAACACTTTTTCCCAGTCCTCCATATCTACATTCCATTTGTAGATTTGGGGACATAGGGTGAACAGCGCTGCGATATGTTTTATATCCCGTGCATTTCTAACCGAGGTTCGAAAAATGAGTATTTGCTCTTCCATAGTTACTATCAATTACTTTTGTTTTCAGTGCAAAGGTAGGTTTAAACAAGGTTCTGTATAGGATTATTCGACGAATGCCCTGATTACTCATGACGAAATAAGTAATCGGGGAGATTAACTTCATATACTTATCCTTTGAAAAGTCAGTCATCTGTACCTGTTAATATATAAAAAAGTGTATCTGTTCTCGTCTTTCTTTTTTGATTTACTTTGCAGTGTTGTTTTAATCTCCTAATATACTTAAAGGTTATGAAGTTGAATTTTGCTAAAAGAATGTCTTATATAAAGGCTTCGGAAATAAGAGAGATATTAAAAGTCACCGAACAGGAAGATGTGATTTCGTTTGCAGGTGGTCTGCCTGCTCCAGAACTTTTTCCGATAGATGAAATCAATGAGATCAATCAGATCGTATTGAAAGAGGCAGGTACGAAAGCGCTCCAATATACTACAACAGAAGGTTATGCTCCTTTGCGCGAATGGATTGCCAACCGGATGAACGAACGTTTGGGCACGGCTTTCGATAAAGATAATATTCTGATTACCCACGGCTCACAACAGGGATTGGACTTATCCGGAAAAGTTTTTCTGGACCAGGGAGATATCGTACTTTGCGAAAGCCCAACATATTTGGCTGCAATCAGCGCGTTCAAAGCGTATGGATGTAGCTTTATTGAAATTCCCACGGATGAGGACGGTATGATGATGGATGTTTTGGAAGAAATTTTGAGCAATACTCCTCATATAAAGCTGATATATGCAATACCTACTTTTCAGAATCCTACCGGAAAGACGTGGAGCCTGGAAAGACGCAGGAAACTGGCTGAATTATCCGCAAAGTATGGTGTTGCAGTTATTGAAGACAATCCGTACGGCGAGTTAAGGTTTGAAGGAGAGTCTTTGCCATCTATAAAGTCTTTTGATGAGGCTGGAAATATCCTGTGTACAGGTAGTTTCTCTAAAATATTCTGTCCCGGTTTCCGGATTGGCTGGATTGCGGGGGATAAAGAGATTATCCGCAAATACGTATTGGTCAAGCAAGGTACGGATTTACAATGCAACACGATTGCCCAAATGACCATCGCCGAATACCTGAAGCGCTATGATATTGATAAACATATTGCCAAAATAGTAGAAGTATACAGAAAACGCAGAAATGTGGCGATTGAAAGTATAGAACGTTATTTCCCTGATACTATAAAGTTTACTCGTCCCGAAGGCGGATTATTTACATGGATAGAACTTCCCGAAGGGATTTCGGCACGTGATGTTTTAGTCAGAAGCCTGGAGAAAAAGATTGCTTTTGTTCCGGGAGGCTCCTTTTATCCGAACGGAAACAAGGAAAATACGCTTCGGATCAACTACTCTAATATGCCCGAAGACAAAATAGAGAAAGGACTTAAAACCCTCGGCGAAGTGGTAAAGGAGTATATCAGTCAATCAAAATGATTCTTTGATAATGTTTCCCAAAACCTGCAAGCGTTCTTCAATGAAAGCACTCCATTGCTGACCGAAACTCAAGCGCATACAGTTTCTGTACTGGTCGTGCAGAGTAAACATGCGTCCGGGAGCAATGCTGATCTTATGTTGCATCGCTTTGTAATATAGCTCCGTGGTATCAATCTTTTTATTCAGTTCCACCCAAAGCATAAAACCTCCTTGTGGAGTGATGATTTTAGTGTCTTCGGGAAAATAGTCGGTAATAGCTTGTGCCAAATGAAGACTATTGGAATGTAGCTCATGGCGCAACTTGCGTAAATGATTCTCATACCTGCCGTTCTCCATGAAGTTGGCAATGGCTTCTTGGTTGAGGGTAGGAGTGGATATTAAATGAATATGTTTCTGACGAATAATAGCATCCTTAAACTTACCGGGGGCAATCCAGCCTACCCGGTAACCGGGAGCTAACGTCTTTGATACAGAACCACACCATAACACAAGTCCCTTTTCATCGAAAGCTTTGCATGGCTTAGGGCGTGAATGTCCGAAGAATACATCGCCGTATAAATCATCTTCAATCAGAGGAATATTGTGTTCCGCCAACATCTGTACTATCTCTTTCTTATGTTCATCGGGCATGCAACTCCCAAGCGGATTACTGAAATTACTGATAAGCAGGCATAGATTGATCTGCGGCAATACTTTTCTTAAAGCATCGGGTTCGATGCCTGTTACAGGATTGGTCGGCAGTTCCAGCACATGAAGCTCCATACTGTTGGCCAACTGTAATATCCCGAAATAAACAGGACTTTCAACAGCTATCGTGTCTCCTCTTTGAGCAATAACAGATAATGCTAAAGAGATGGAATTGGTTACTCCTGTGGTAGTAACAATATCATCTTCGGTCAGATTTCCATTCCAGCTATACGCAAAACGGGCAATATAGTTTCTCAAACGAATGTTTCCTTGAGGGTCTTCATACCTGGTGCCGTTTCCCGGAAGTGAATACATGGCCTTGGCCAGTTCTTTATTGAGTTTGGCAATAGGCAATAAAACATCTTCCGGTATTCCCAGCGAAAAACGGGTGATAGACGAATCTTCGATGGAATGATATACTTCCATGATTAAGTCTGTTTCTTCCTTTCCCGGAGATTGGGCGGAAGGCTGTGTTGTTGCCGGCGCAGACAAATTTAGTGGCTTATAATTGACAATGTACCCTGATTTGGGGCGGGAAATGATGAATCCTTCCTTTTCCAATTCATAATATACTTGAATGGCTGTGTTTAAACTTACGCCATATTCATTGCTGATAGTACGTAAAGAAGGTAATTTCTCGCCTGCTTTCCATATACCTGTTTTTATTTGCCAGGCGATAGTGCCGGCTATCTTTTGATATAGGATTTCTCTTTTCATGTTTATTCTGTACTTGGCAAAGATACAAAAATGATGTCTGTATCTGTTGTTGTTTGATTGCAAATAATTCATTCAGTCATTTTTTATAATTGCTTGCTATTCAGTTATAAATTTATTCCATATCATTATATTTTAGACATGACAAGATTATCATTGAAATATATTTCAACATATACATTCCTACGATAGAAGCGTCAAAAATAAAAGAGACGAACAATTTTCTTAATTTAAGTTTAGGACTTCAACAGTCGATTCGTTTCTCGGTGAGAAACACTTCGTTTCTCGGTGTCGAAAAGGTTGTTTCTCGGTGAGAAACGGGTCATTGGTTTTAAAGGAAAAGCCCGAATAGTAACCGCCTGGATAACAGTGTTTTACAAAATAACGTTATCTATCAGAAATACATAGGAGTTTTATTGACATTTTTTTGGCAACACCGTTTATTTCTATTGCATCTACTACTGTAATAATATTTACATTAGAACTAAAATATGGCATTTATAAAAGAATCTGTTTCATTCCTTTCCGTACCGTTTTGAATCAAATAACAATAATTGGAGCTTGGGAAGAATCTACATGATGAAGTAGATGAAATCAACATTTATAATAGTGGCATTTCTATTCTCGTCACCTGTTCTTCTTCGGGTACGTTGGGATTGCTGTAATAATATTCGATGGATGTTCCCGAAGGTTTGTAACCGTTGTTTTTTATCCATTCCATCATCTCGTTGTACAGGGCAGCCAGTTCCTTGTAAGTTCCTCTATGTAGGCAGGAAACTATTTTTTTTTCTGGTATCGTTATAGACCGTATATCCCCTTCACCTTGTAACTCTCTGGTTGACTTTAGACCAATAATCATTCTGATATTTTGTTCTGTCACGCTTTCGAAATTAGGATATTCAGCGTAGGGGATGTCGGTAGTGACCTCGCCTTGTTCCTTGAATAAAGAGTCTATTTTTACAAAGTTCTTTCCGATAGCTTCCGACATTCCCTTCAAATCTGTTTGTACTTCAACAGCCAAAGCGGATTGTTTCGGTTGCTTCAATAGCATGATTTCTGAAATTTTTCCCATAATACATTGTTTTTAGAGGGTTGATAATTAATTATTTCTTGATGACCGGAATATAGATGTCGGTAATTAGTTCTGTTCTAAGGGTGGAGGCAGGGCGGTTCATATACATTTCAAAGCTAAAGGTGCTTTGAGGACGATATTTACTTTCCGGGAACCACTCTTCATAAATAGTCCGGTAGAATTTATGCAATAAAGAGTAGTCACCGATATGCCTGAATATAGCATAACGACCACCGGGAACTTCTATCACTCCCGGCTGGAAATCATTTTCTTTGTTATCGATTATGACCCCGAGATAGAAGCGACATTTATCTATTGGGGTGATGGCCGGGTCGTCCATACTAAGGCTGACAAACTTATCATTCGACTTTTCTTCATTGCGCTGTCTAGCATAGTTGGTGAGCCTGTCCCATATTAATTTGTATCGGAGTTCATCCTTATACTTTTCACCCACCTCGATACAAAATACTTTCATCGGCAGAATCGACCGGATTTCAGGAGTGATAACCGCATGCTGTTCGTCATACATCGGCTTATACTTCTCCCTATATTGAGAGGTTGACACTCCAAAATGTTTTTTGAAGGCTTTTGCCAGACTGAATTTAGTCTGATAGTTTGTTTGCTCCGAAATCTGATTTAATGTAAAGTCGGTGGATACTAACAGATGTGCTATATGTTCGAGGCGCAAACGTTGTATGTAGCTTCCAATATTTTCTCCGGCAACAGTTTGAAACACTCTTCTGAAGTGATATTTGGAAAGTCCGCTTATCGTGCTAAGCATGTCTGTATCCAAAGTGTCGAATAAATGATTATTGATATAAACGATTATATCCTGAATCTTCTGATGATGGATATTACAGGTTTCCAACTTTTGTTTCCACCGTTTCAGATTGGGTAACCGTTCGTTTAGTATGTGCCTAAGTTCCTCCGGCGAATAAGCAGTATCTGCATATTCATTGTACTTGTCGGTGTATTTTATCCAGATATTAATCATTTCCGACATCGGAATGTCGACGATATATTTTCCATCTTTCAGGCAGTAGTAGCAATATTCGTCACTTCGGGAACCGTCGGAGTTAGTACCCAGATATTTCTCTATATCAAAGCGGAGAGGCATCCCGCAACTTTGACAATACCTTTTATTTATATCTGATTCAATCATCGATTGGGTTTTCGTTTGATGGATAGCAGTCGCTCCATATCATTAAATAAGCAAGTGTCTTTCAATTCGAACATAAGCCACTTCCCATCGTGGAAAGTAGTCGTCTCATCGTATATCTTTTGAGTCTCATTGGAGAATACTTCTCGCAGAGATTCAAATTTGGCACGCTCATCTTTACCTAAAATGACCAAGAAGCCAATCGTTTGTTCTTTGGCGTATAGGGCACACAGCGTTTTTCCGCCTTTGCGATATTTATATTCGTATATCCATTTTTTTCCTCCATGGTTCCATAGTTGTTCCATATTGTACTTTTGCTCGATAAGCTGGCAAAGTGAAGTCCATATATCATAAAGTTCCTTACCTATCAAGGCTTCCAGTGTTTCGGGAGTGGGAATCTGCAAAGTTTCTTTCATGGTATTCTGTATTTACTTTTGATTATCCATATCACAAAGGTAGGCTGATTTTCTAATAGATCGTTGTCCAATATAGGCATTTTGTGTGTAGCTGGTGAACAATCTGCCCGGAAATTAATTTATTTTGTAAAAGCGAAATATTGGCAGTATAACCTTTATCTTTGCATTAATTTAAAAACAAAGCCCCAATTAAAGAAAATGAAAACAATATTATTAGCAGTAGGTACGCTCTGCCTCATGGCAGGTTGCTCGTCAAAAGTGGCAAGCTCAAAAGGAATCGTTAGTGATGCAACCATGAATACGGTAACGATTGTTACTGATAAGAATGATACCCTTTCGTTCAGTACGATAGATGCAAATAAAGATGAAGTCAACGGTTTGCTTCTGAATGATACGCTGGAAGTGTTCTATACCGGAAAATATACACCGGGAATGCCGGCTTCTAAATTAGTTCAGTATCCGCAATCTCCGATTGTGGGAGGTGATCGGGATGAACATGGCTGTATCGGTTCTGCCGGATATGTATGGTGTGAAGTGCAAAAAGACTGTATCCGCTTGTTTGAGAAAGGAATCCGCACGGAATCGGTGGACGATAGCAATGCTTCTGCCTTTATTGTGTTTAGTCCTGACTCTACGCAACTGGAACTTTTCTTTTCCAATAATCAGCCCAATGAAATATTGGAGAGACGTGGCCTGCCTTCAGGAGGTTATGCATGGAACGTGGAAGATGACGATACGAAAAATGTACGGCTAATAGATGGTTTGTGGACAATCAGCCAAAGAAATAAGTTAATTTATAGCCAAAAGGCCGGAAACTGATTTTAAAAGCTCCGGCTTTCTGACGCTCTGTTTGTAGAGTAATGTTCTAGGTAATTAAATTAATAAGTGGATATCAAAGATGCTGAATATATAAACTTCCATCATAATCTTTGTATTTAGCATCTTTGTATATATCAACCAGTTTGTTACTGTAATCAAGAATGGTATCTTTGGAGATTTGTGATAAATTTGTAGCCAAAATACCACTTCCCAAAATGCCCGGATTACATAATATACTGTCTTTTCTTATTGAATTCATAGTAAGCTCTACACCTATGTAATCCTTGATACCTGCCTTTTCCAGACTGGATACAATATAGTTGTCCAAAGATTCTTTATCATCTTCGGTCATGAATCCATACCATAATAAACACTTCATTCCTAATTGAGTAGCCTGTATCAGGATATCGAGATAGGTTACTCCTGAATCTCCTTTCTTGTCTATTTCGTAAGGATCGATATGAATGAAAGAGGATGAAGGAAGTGAAGGCAATAGCTCTATGGTACCTCTCGAAGAGTCGGCATGATGCATCTCTACAGATGCACTTAATCCGACTTGTTTGGCATAGGTACCCACATTTTCCAACGCACTCTTTTCTAAATCAAAGAATACAAACCTTTTTGCTTGCTTCTCTAATACATTCATTGCCAGGGCAGGAGAACCCAGATAATTTCCTTTTGTCATTTCCGGGTTTTCCAGTTGGTAATAAATGGAATCTTTTAGAGATTTGTCATCATCTGCTTTCTCCAGGAAATGATAGATACCATATTGCTGCTCCGGAGTTTGCGTCATGGAGTAGATGGCACATGCGGAATTGGTTTCTACATATACTTGTGGGGCTTCATTTCTAAGAACTTCACAGAGTATCAGATGTTTCAGTACATCGGGTTGTTTTGCGAAATGAGTGTAAGTTGCCATGTGGGTACATCTTAATATTTATAGAATATAAAAGAACTGCAACCGCTATCCTTTTTAGGCATTCATTAATTCATGGATTTCATGAATATGCAGGTGCAAATGACTTAGATAACCTTCTATCATGTCTTGTAGCGTAACCTTTGTTCCTTCAAAATCACACCAGTAGCTATCCAGTTTTGTCTGGTCTACAGATTTTATAACCTGAATGATATGCAGGTTAAAAAACTTCCATAGTTGAATCAGGTTGTTCCAATCTTCATTTTGGTAATCTTGTAATGCTATCCACAGATCATTATCCTGACGGTAATCGGGAAAGAAAAGCAAATCTTTACTGTATTGCAATCTGACCATGCGTTGGTGATTGTTTGATGCCGAATCAATCAAATGTCCGAGAATCTGTTTGATGGTACGATTTTGTTTATTACGTTTCAACGTGATCGTATCATTTTGTAGCCCGGTTAGTATTTTCTCTTCAGTTTCTATCACATGATAGATTCCTTCTGTTATTTTGGAAAAATCGACGTTTGACATACCATTCTTTTCCTTTAGGTGTTTATAGCAAAATTGCTAATGGTACAAATATAGATAAATGTGTCGATATTTATAAATTAAACGGAACTTTTCAATTCTAATTTTATCCCTCTTTCTTAAACCACCTGTAAAACCATTTGCCCACCTTCTCATAATGTCGGGTTTCGGTATCAGTATATAGCTTGGAGAAGAAAGACGTATCCAACGGCTCTCCCGACTGGTTAGGATACAGCACGATGAAGCTATTGTTGGAGAAATATTTCCCGAGCTGTCTCGGTAACTTCTCAAAAGAACTGTCATACGAAAGAGTTCCTGGTCGTGCACTGATAATAACCAATAAATGATCGTAACTTACCTGTCCTGTCAATACCAGCAGGTCATTCCAGTCTTCTAAGAGAGAGAAATCGGTAAGCGTCTGTTTATGCCTTTTCTTTATCCACGCTTGTAGGCGGATGGTAGTCTTTTCATTGGCAAAGAAGTGTACGCGGCATCCAAGAGTGCTCCCCATGCGACAGAAGTGTTCCATCCAATGCGGAAAGCCGGATTCATATTCGGCTTTAGGAGGGACGGCAACGACAATCCGTTTGATTGTATGGACCGGTATCAGAAATTTAGAGATAATTATTTCACAGTTTAATCCGTTCAATAAGTGTTCGGCAAGTATTCCAAAGTATGAATCTGTGATGTTTTTCTTGCGGTGCAGGCCGGTGATAATACTCGTAATCTCATTCTCCTTGACTGAATGGATAATACCGGAAGCTATATTCAAATCATACCGGGTGACCTTTTTGAGTGGTACATTTGCTTCCGTTGCTGTCATTTCGGCTTTTTCCAGATAATGTTTGCTTCGAATTCGTAGATTATCAGAGTTATTATCGTCGTTGATAACATTTAATGCCAGGAGATTGTCTTTCAATTTGGGGTCACGTATGACTAGAGAAAGATTCACCATGTCCTCGATAGTGTCCGGGTTGGCTATGGATATTAAAATTTTCTCTGTTTCTTTCGACGATTCATTTTCAGGTTGTGAATCATCCATCGCTATTTTTCTGGCTGCCCGTTCGGTAATTAGTGAACTCACTACGCAAGTAACCAGGATAAGCAAGACTGTTCCGTTTAGTACATCATCATTCAATAACCGTTCGCCGGTAGGCAGAATAATGTTGTATCCAACTAATACGGCCGCCAATGTGGCTGCCGCCTGTGCATTACTCAAACCATACATCAGATTTCGTTCAAGAACAGACATCTTATATATCTTTTGAGTGAGCCAGCAAGCAATCCATTTGCCTGTCAGCGCCATGGTTATCATCACGGCGGCAACTTTTAAAGCATCCCCTTCTCCGAAAATAACACGTAAGTTGATTAACATTCCCACTCCGATAAGGAAATAAGGAATAAAAAGTGCATTACCAACGAACTCTAAATGATCCATCAATGGAGAGACGTGTGGGATGAGCCGGTTAAGTACCAATCCTGCGAGGAAAGCTCCCAAGATACCTTCCATACCAACAAGCTCCATCAACCCTGCTCCTAAAAAGACCATCGCAAGCACGAAAATAAATTGCATCACGTTGTCATTGTACCGGTGAAAGAACCAACGACCGATGCGCGGAAAGAAATAAATAATTAGTGCCCCTAGAAAGATTACTTTTACCACCAGCCAAATCCAAAACAATCCTCCGGTTTCTCCTTTGAACAATCCGCCTATAACAGCCAGTACCAGCAGCGTGAGTGTATCCGTTACGGCCGTTCCTCCTACGGCAATACTTACGCTACGATGGCATGATATGCCGAAACGGGTGACGATTGGGTAGGCCACGAGCGTATGGGAGGCATACATGCTGGCTAATAACACAGAGGTGATTACACCATATTTCAGATAAGATACATTTGCCACGAATCCAATCCCGATAGGAACGATAAAAGCCAGTAATCCGAGCACCAATGCTTTGTTTCGCGTCTCTTTGAAATCTCCCATATTCATTTCCAAACCAGCCAGGAACATGATGTAATAGAGTCCGACTTTCCCGAATAACTGAAAGCTGTTGTCTCGTGCCAGGATATTAAATCCATGTTCGCCAATAGCCAGTCCTGCCAGGATCATCCCGATAATATGAGGGATGCGCAGTTTATTCAATAATATCGGAGCAAACAATATAATTAGGAGTACAAGGAGAAATATCCATGTAGGGTCGGTAATAGGGAATGTTAAATCAAGGCCAATCCAATCCATAATTTGACGAGTTCGTGATATTTGTTCCGCAAAATAACTTAAAAAAATGCTTCTAAAAAAGCATTAGTTAATAAAATTAGTCATTTATTTTTTCTCTAGATTCATGATTGCCGGAATGAAGAATGCAAGTGTTTCTGGGACATACATTTTTAAATATAGGATGATTTTATCCGTGTGTGCGTTTTGGGGTGATAGTGATTTTATTCGGCTCTACTTTTAGCAATAATAGTAGTACCGGATATGTCTACTCTTCAAATCCTAAATCATGTTCCTGTATTCCTCTTGTTTTTTCTTGGGTAACTTCTTTATAACTTCCTCTACCGAGTGGCTAATCAGTTCTTTGATGAGCCTATCAGGAACGTCACCTTCTAAATAGACAGTTATCCAATGTTTCTTATCCGAAAAAGGTCCCCAAAAAAGGTCTTCGTATTGTTCTATGAGCTCTTCTGATTTATCAGGATTACATTTCATATCCGCCCAGAATCTTCCGTTTTTAGGACGTAATGTAGCAAAAGTGAACATTTTATCCATAACCTTGAAAACCAAAGTATGTTCATCAAACGGCATACATTCTGTTGCTCCTTTGACTGACAGGCAATATTCTCTATACTCTTCGATATTCATGACTTCTCTTTTTTGATTCATTCAAAACACAAATATATTACTTTCTGTTTGCTTTTGAAAAATATGTTTCTATCTCAAAGTACCCGTTTCAATTTCGCCCTTATCCGGCTTAAACTTACCGGAGTTATTCCCAGATAAGAAGCAAGACACTCCAATGGTATTCTCTGTAATAGCTCCGGATTATTTTGTATCAGCTTCATATACCGTTCGGACGCGGTGGTGAATAAGAGAGAAATAAGTCTTTCCTCTGTTTGCAGGAACTCTGATTCGGCAAACTTGCGCCCCCAGTTGGCAATATGGATATCTTCCTTGAATAATTCGTGTAAGTCTTTGCGCTTTAATAGATACAACACCGAGTTTTCCATCAGTTCCATTGACTCATACCCCTGTTGATTATTTACATAGCTTTTCAATGAGACAATGGTTGACCCTTCTTTCCCAATCCAGAACGTTACCTCTTTTCCGTCTACGGGAATATAAGCTCTGGCAATCCCTTTCTCGATGAAAAAGATATTCGTTTCAGTCTTGCCAGCCTCCAATATATGATAACCTTTGGGATATGTGACTTTTGACAGATGTTTGACCACCTTATCCGCTGAAGCCTCCGGCATCCGATATATCCTGTTTATAATCTCGTGTATATCCATATCGCATTGAATCATTATTCTGCAAAAATACAAAAAGTTATATTAGGAAAAGAAGAATTGATGATACTCTTACACCGGCGTTTCTTATCAAATGTAAAGTGAAAGCTCCGGGCATCTTGTTAATTTTGCAGTCTAATATTAAAATAGAATGATATGAATTGGATTATATTGATTATTGCCGGACTGTTTGAGGTTGGTTTTACCTTTTGTCTAGGCAAGATTAAGGGAGCGACAGGCACCGATTTTTATTTGTGGGGAGCGGGATTTGTAATCTCTGTAATTTTAAGCATGTTCCTACTGGCAAAGGCTGCGCAAACATTGCCTATTGGCACTGCATATCCTGTTTGGACGGGGATAGGAGCGGTGGGAACCGTATTGATCGGTATCCTGTTCTTTCATGAACCGGCAACTTTGGGTCGTTTGTTTTTTATGACGACTCTGATTATTTCAATCGTAGGGTTGAAACTGATATAATCAGACGAATAGGATTTAGTTTTAATAGATAGAAAAGTGTAATAAGGACTTTTTCAGTGTAAGTCATATATTGTTGAAAAGATTTCATCCGGTATAATATTGGGGAAGTTTGGAACTGACGAGGTCGATTATGTAATATCTGCTTTCGTAATTCTGCGATTATTAGGCATTTATAAGAAGTCGTTTTGATGGGAAAAAGTTTGGTTTCTAAAATAAATGTATATATTTGCAGAATGTGGGACGCATCTCGTCCGGATTCGAAACTAAACTAAAATTCTATTTACTGTTATCTATTAAACATGAAATCCACTGATTCCGAACCTCAAGGAGTTGGTATGGAACTGGAACAGTACCGTACCAGACTCGAACAGATGGTTGAAGAGAAGTCTAAAGACCTGATCGCTATTCAGGAGAATCTCGAAGCAACCAACCGGCGGCAGGCATTATTTATCAAGGTACTGCAAATTCTGCAACTGGAACCGGATATACCTACTGCTATGAATATGGCACTGGCCGAAATTGGCCGTTATACTGATGTCGACCGTTTGGCGACATGGGAAAACCACCTTGACGGAGTTACGTATGGCTGCACCAACGAATGGTGCAACGACGGTATAGAACCCGCTATCGATTACTTGCGGAGTATGACCATTGAAGCGGGAAAACCTTGGTTCGACATGCTGGAAGAAAACCATATCATTTGTACGTCCGATATTTATTCGCTCGATCCTTTTATTACTCAAATGCTCGAAGTGCAAGGCGTAAAAGCCATCGCTGTCTTTCCCCTGTCACAATTGGGAGTACATTTCGGCTTTCTTTCGTTCAACTTTTGTTGGAACAAACAATGGGATGAAAAAGATGTGGAACTGATGAGCCAGATATCGCAAATTGTATCTACTGCTACTAAACGCTGGCAAGTTGAAACATCGCTGCAACAGTCGCAGCGAACCATGCAAAAGGTATTGGATAATATCAATGCCAATATTTTTGTGAGTGATTACGATACGTTGAAAGTGATTTTTGCCAATAAGCCTTTCAGGGAAGAAGCAGGAGAAGTGCCGGAAAATGCGGAATGTTGGAGAATGTTGAATGCAGGTCTGGAAAATGGGTGTAAACACTGCCCGAAGCCGAAGTTGCTCGATGCCAACCGTAAGTTTACAGGCGTTCATTTTTGGGAAGACTACAATCCGGTCACCAAACGTTGGTATACCATCCAGAGTATGGCAATAAAATGGCTCGACGGACGTTGGGCAATCATGGAACTGGCTACCGATATCACCACCCGCAAACAGGTGGAACTGGAGCTGATTCAAGCTAAAGAAAAAGCGGAAGAATCGGACAGGCTCAAATCAGCATTCCTTGCCAATATGAGCCATGAAATACGTACTCCTTTGAATGCCATCGTCGGTTTTTCCAGTCTGCTTGCCGAAACCGATGAGGCGGAGCTGCGTTATGTATATATGTCTTTAGTGCAGGAGAACAATGAGCTGTTGCTCAACCTTATTTCCGACATTCTGGACATCTCCAAAATCGAAGCCGGTATGATAGATCTTGTTATGGGACGGGTGGATGTACCACAACTTTGCCGGGAAGTGATTGCTACCTTCTCACACAAAAAACGTGACACTGCGGTCGAACTGCGGTTTGATGAAAATTCACCGCAGATTGTGATTGATGCTGATAAAAACCGAATCATGCAAGTACTCTCTAATTTTCTGACTAATGCCTTGAAGTTTACGACTAAAGGCTCAATCACACTTTCCTATTCATTGGAAGATGAGAGTCAGGTGCGTTTTTGTGTAACGGATACGGGCAAAGGGATTCCCGATGAACAAAAACATGAAATATTTAATCGTTTTGTAAAATTAGACTCATTTGTACAAGGTGCCGGATTGGGATTATCCATCTGTCAAAGCCTGGTCAATAGGATGGGCGGAAAGATTGGAGTCGAATCCCGTGAGGGGGAAGGGTCGTGCTTCTGGTTCACTCATCCGTATGTTCCCGGTGCTTAACCAAAAAAAAGAGATTGCATATTGAAGCAAACTACGTATATTGTTCCGCAAAGTACGGGACGAACAAAAAACAATAGTTTTCTTGAGAGAGGTGTCTGCAAACTAAAATAACCCATATTTTGTTGTCTTTATACAGTATTGAGTTTTTAGCAAATAAATATATAAATAATGATGAAGATGACAAAGAACTTATTGCTAGGGATTGCTGCCGTATGTGGCAGCACTTTTCAGGCTGTAGCTTGTACGGGAATCTCGCTGACATCCCGTGACGGCAGTTATGTGCAGGCCCGTACGATTGAATGGGCGCGCGGTGTGTTGCAAAGCGAGTATGTGATTATTCCACGTGGCCAACAGCTCACGTCATTCACTCCTACAGGTGTCAATGGACTAACGTTTACGGCAAAATATGGAGTGGTTGGTCTGGCTGTTGTACAAAAAGAATTTATTGCCGAAGGAATCAATGAGGCCGGACTTTCGGCCGGACTATTTTTCTTTCCTCATTATGGGGGATATAAAACGTATGATGCTGCACAGAACCAGCGGACACTGGCAGACCTTCAAGTGACGGAGTGGCTGTTGTCGCAGTTTTCCACTATCGACGAGGTGAAGGCAGCCCTTTCTTCTGTACGTGTTGTAGGATTGGAAAAGACAGCGGTAGTACATTGGCGTATCGGTGAACCGTCGGGGCGTCAGGTTGTGTTGGAAATTGTAGGTGGTGTGCCGCATTTTTATGAGAATGAAGTAGGAGTATTGACGAATGCCCCCGGTTTTGAATGGCAACTTACAAATTTGAACAATTACGTCAATCTTCATCCGGGTGACGCTTCCGTGCAAAAATTGAGCGGTATTACGTTGCAACCTACTGGTGGCAACTCCGGTTTTCTCGGCATTCCGGGTGATGCCACGCCTCCTTCGCGGTTTGTGCGTGCGGCCTTTTACCGGGGGACAGCTCCGCAACGTGCCACAGGCTTTGATACCGTGCAGCAATGTTTCCACTTGCTTAATAATTTTGATATTCCTATTGGTATAGAACATTCACAGGGTGATATTCCGGATATTCCCAGTGCTACGCAATGGACCTCAGCTATCGACCTCACGAACCGGAAGGTTTATTATAAAACAGCTTATAACAATTCGATACGTTGCATTGACTTAAAAGCTATTGATTTCTCAAAGGTAAAATATCAATCACAACCGTTGGATAAGATACAGGAGCAGCCGGTTGAAATGGTTAAGATTCCCCGGTAAAATATGGAACGGTATGGAGGTGCTCTTGTATAATAGTTGCTCGCATTAAGAATGCTCTCAAATAAATGTTGGTGACGTTTTACCCTCACACCCTCACCCTTTGTGCTCAATCCATTTATTCATCGGGGTTACAGGCGTGAGGGTAAAGGTGAGAGTAGGTGAGGGTAACTTTTTACTCTCACTCTGTCTCGTCCTGATTTGAGTTGACCAATCTTATTCCGTTTTTACACTAACTTCTTTATTATTACCATAATATCCACTTCCCGGCACATAAATCGGCTGCATGGCTCCACCCATATTTTTCAATTTACCCTCGTCGCGCAGACGTCGGATATGTCGCATGGCTGTACTTCTTGCCATTCCGCAAAGATATTGGAAGTCGTGTCTCCGCATAAATGGATGAGTACGGAAGTACTTAGTCAGTTGCAGGTCAATTTCCTCGTTCGTCAGTTGGGTGAAATCCAGTCCACCTTTGAGGTTTTTCACTTTAAGAACGCCGAATTCGTTTTTCAATGTCTGGTCGGCACGAAACTGAATTGCTTTCAGTTTCACTTTAGTTGCTTTCCGTTTGGTACTTATCGTTACGGGTTCCGTAGTGGTCAGGCACGGATGGAAATAACCGATGCCGTTCAGATGAACTTGGCGTCCTTCCGCCAATTCCTGTCCCATGATGTGCGAAAGCGCATCAAGTACGGCTGTGACGTCTGTTTCTGTCAGTGAGCAACGTTCCTGAATACGGCGGCGTAGTACGTCGGTCCCTATGGAACCGTTGTATTTGATGCGTGGATGCAGGGTGTTTTCGTTTTCTTCCTGCTGTTTGTTTGAAGGCTTCGGGTCTTCATACCAATCGAATAATATTGCCATAGCTCTATATTTGTTTTAAATGAACTCTTCTTGTTATGTATTCTCTTAGATAGTAATACATTAATGCTTAATGTTTCTTTTGTTAAACTCTAATGATTTGCAAGGGCTCACCCATGTGAACAAGGCTGTTTACGTCTGTAGACGTTTTTATTTACAATTGATAGCCTGTTTGTTCACACGGGTGAGCCCTTGACAACTACTAAGCAAAGATACATAAATAATAAGGCAAATGCAAATAATATGCAGGTATTTATCGGATAAAATGCTTGTTTACCGGAGGATAAAAGCGTATCTTTACAGGAATTAAATATGTAGATGTGATTGTAGAAAAAATAGACAAAAATAGGATGAAAGTTACTTTAATCAGACAAGACAACGGGAGCGGAAAAGAAACTCTTAGCATTTGTGAGACAGGCACACTATTCGACAAAATGAAAACGGAAACAAAGGCGGGGCATATCACGGCTTTGCGGGGAATCATACCATTGCTGGAAGGTACGTATGCCCGATACGAACATATTGATAAATTGCCATACATTTATTCTGCTGTGGAATATACCCGTACCAAAGAGGGCGAACGGAAAATGAAGCAGTACAACGGTTTGGTACAGTTGGAAGTGAGCCGGTTGGCCGGTGGCTCGGAAGCGGAGTTTGTGAAACGGCAAGCGGCACTTCTGCCACAGACTTTTGCCGCTTTTTGTGGCTCCAGCGGGCGTAGCGTGAAAATATGGGTGCGTTTCGCTTTGCCGGATGACGGAGGATTGCCGACCAAGGAAGCGGAGGCGGAATTATTTCATGTTCATGCTTATTGGCTGGCTGTGAAATGTTATCAGCCGATGTTGCCTTTCGATATTGACTTGAAAGAACCGGTTTTGGCACAGAGATGCCGTATGACGCTGGACGAATCTCCTTATTATAATCCGGATGCGGTGCCGTTCTGCTTGGAACAACCGCTTATGATGCCGGGAGAAGAGACTTTCCGTCAGCGGAAACTGGGAGAGAAAAATCCGTTATTACGGTTGCAGCCGGGATATGAGTCGGCGCAAACATTCACGAAGATTTATGAAGCGGCCTTGAACAGGGCACTTCAGGAAATGGAGGATTGGAAACGTGGGGACGACTTGCAGCCTTTATTGGTTCGCCTTGCCGAGCATTGTTTCAAAGCGGGGCTTCCCGAAGAGGAAGCGATACGACAGACGATGATTCATTATTATCGCGAGGAAGAAGAGCAGGTGATCCGTTCGATACTGCATAATCTTTATCAGGAGTGTAAGGGATTCGGCAAGAAAAGCAGTATCAATAAAGAGCAGGAGACGGCTTTTCTGTTGGAAGAGTTTATGAAACGTCGGTATGAATTCCGTTACAATACGGTGCAGGACGATTTGGAATATCGGCAACGCGATTCTGTTCACTTTTGCTTTAAGCCGGTGGATAAACGGGTGCGCAACAGTATTGCGATCAATGCTTTGAAGGAAGGCATCAGTGCGTGGGACCGTGATGTGGATCGTTTTCTGAATTCGGAATGTGTTCCTTTGTATAATCCTGTGGAGGAATATCTTTATGAGACAGGTCGCTGGGACGGGAAGGATCGTATCCGTGCATTGGCTGGTCTGGTGCCTTGTGATAATCCGCATTGGCAGGAATTATTTTACCGCTGGTTTCTTAGTATGGTGGCGCATTGGAGGGGAGTCGATCGGCAGCATGGTAATAATACTTCGCCTTTGCTGGTTGGTTCGCAGGGGTATCGTAAGTCTACATTCTGTCGCATTATTCTGCCGCCGGAGTTGCGTTTCGGCTATACGGACAGTATTGATTTTAAAAGTAAACAGGAGGCGGAACGCTATTTGGGACGTTTTTTTCTGATAAATATTGATGAGTTCGATCAGATTAATGTCAGTCAGCAGGGGTTCTTGAAGCATTTGTTGCAGAAGCCTGTGGCGAATCTGCGCAAACCATACGGTAATACGATTCGGGAAATGAGGCGTTATGCTTCTTTTATCGGTACCAGCAATCAGAAAGATTTGCTTACCGATCCTAGCGGTAGCCGCCGTTTTATTTGCATCGAGGTGACGGCTCCTATTAATACGAATGTTACGATTAATTACAAGCAGCTTTATGCTCAAGCGATGGAGGCTATTTATAAAGGTGAACGTTATTGGCTGAATGATGAGGACGAAAACATATTAAAACAGACTAACCGTGAGTTTGAACAGGCGAGTCCGCTGGAACAGTTGTTTCATTGCTATCTTAATCCCGTAGAAGAGGACATGGAAGGCGAATGGCTGACTGCTATGCAGATTTTGAGTTATTTACAGACGAAAACACGGGATAAACTGGCTATTAATAAGGTTGGACAGTTTGGGCGTGCACTTCAAAAACTGAATATTCCTTGCCGTAAGTCTCGTAAAGGGACGCTTTATCATTTGATGAAGGTGGAGTAATTGATAAAGGTGGTGTGAAAGGGGGGCAATCAAAATCAGGACGAGACAGGGTGAGGGTAAAAAGTTACTCTCACCTACCCTCACTCTTACCCTCATCACTGAAAGGACGATGAATAGGGGGATGCAGGGAAAGTGTGAGGGTGTGAGAGTAAATCGTGTGATAAAGTATATTGAGAATGACTGATTATATGGAGGAGTGGGAGGAGAGATTGTCTTTTCTACGTAAAAATAGCAATTTTCGGGTCGTTTATTTGTGATGCGTATAGTAATTTTGCAGCATTGGAAATAAGAGTGCGAGTGTAAAAACGAAAATATTATTAGCTGTTATTTCAACTGTAAATATAATAAACGTATCTTTGGAAGTATGGGAGATAAAACGAATGTAACCTCTGTTATGAATGAGCAAAAAACGCTTGACTATGCACGCATTGCGCAGGCAATCGGGTATATAAGGGAGAATTTTAAAAGGCAACCGGGATTGGATGAGATTGCCGGGGAAGTGGCGTTGAGTACGGCGCATTTCCAACGTATGTTTACGGAGTGGGCGGGAGTTAGCCCTAAGAAGTTCTTGCAATATACTAGTATTGAATATGCCAAGAGAATCTTGAATGAAACTCATGCGTCTTTATTCGATGCGGCACAGGAAACAGGGCTTTCCGGTACGGGCAGATTGTATGACTTGTTTGTAAATATAGAAGGGATGACGCCGGGCGAATATAAAAACGGAGGTGAAAGTCTTTCTATCAATTACAGTTTTGCCAAAAGTCCTTTCGGTGAAATCTTCATTGCGTCTACCGATAAAGGTATTTGTTGTATGGAGTTTGCAGACGATCATGACGCGGCTTTTAACTCTTTACGGAAGAAGTTTCCTAATGCAAGGTTTACCTCGATTGTGGATGAAGTGCAGCAAAACGCTTTATTCATCTTCACGCAGGACTGGAGTAAACTCAAAGAAATAAAATTGCACCTGAAAGGTACTGACTTTCAACTAAAGGTTTGGGAAACCCTACTCAAAATTCCTGTCGGTGGCTTGACTACTTACGGAGATATAGCCGCAGGAATCAATAATCCGAGAGCTTGCCGGGCTGTTGGAACGGCTGTCGGTGAGAATCCCGTAGCTTTCCTTATTCCGTGTCATCGGGTCATTCGTGCTTCCGGTGAGTTGGGAAATTACCATTGGGGAGAGATTCGCAAGAGTGCAATGATTGGTTGGGAGGCTGCAAAAGTGGATGTTTGAATAAATAAAAAAGTATGGATATTAAGAATGATAAGATCACAATAAAACCCTTACATGATAAAGATGTAGGCACTTTCAGTAAATGGTTGGCTAAAGAATATATTTATAAATGGTTCTGTCCGGACGGAAAAGAACATAAAATGGCTTGGTTGAATGAGATAAATAATAGAAATACCTAATATCATTATATGAAATATTTCATTGCTTATTATAATAATGTACAGGTGCCAAGATTGATTCCATAGCACCTGTACATATTGAAAATTCTACTTAATATCCCGGATTTTGATACTCGCTGCCATTGGTGATTGTTGCAGTAAATGTAGTTGAAATGGGACGTAATGCATAATTCGGGTGAAAGAATTGTGCTAAGTCCGGATGAGTATTTTCCAGATACTCCGAGTTCTTAAACATTCCTGTCCGTTTCAAGTCGTAGAAGCGGCAATATTCTCCGCAAAGTTCACGGCCTCTTTCGTCTAAGATATCTCGGACCGTAATACTTCCTGTAAGCCGATTTGCTCCGGCACGTTCACGAACCTTGTTGATATAACCGGCTGCATTTGCACCACCATTCAGGTAAATATCAGCTTCTGTCGCAATCAAATAAACTTCTGCCATACGCATGATAAATGTCGCATTCAGATTACCATTTCTCTGTTTGGAAGCATTGGCTACATAATAATTACTGCTGTTATGCTTATTCAGTGACGGATAATAGTAGCGGAACTGGTTCTCGTTTGTGCCGTCATCCTTGTAATTGCCTGTGACGTTTGTATAAGCATAATTCATGTTCACGTTATTATTGTCATTACTATATACATGGTGATAATCAATCAGCAAGTAATCAGAAATATGTTCTTTTTGCTTTTCTGTAGCATAATCAATGTCTTGTGGCATGATAAACTTAATGGCTAAGTCACCTTTATTCAGAGCTTTGCCAATGACGGTTTCTTCTTTGTCATACATGTGTACGGCACTCTCATCCCACGTGTAATTCTTGTTCGCGTTCCATTCAGTAGTGAACGATTCATGAAATCTGGGGTCCAATGTTCCGTCTTTCTGTACATACAAACTCAATAAATGCTGTGTGGGCATAAAGATACCGGTAATTGAGCCTTCCCAAGTAAGGCGTGTTTCCTGATTATCTTCACGAGCACCGAACTTATTGATATTGCATAAGAAATACTCATCGTTGCGATTTAGCTTGTAGTTTCCGTTGCTTGATCCGTGACCGTCTGCTCCTGCATACCAGCGATGTTTCCAGAGAGCTTCCTTGTTTTCCCAGTTATTGCTCTCTTTAAACACTTCGCTATACGATGGATACATATACGTATTGTATTTTCCACCGCCAGTTTCGCAATCGGTAATCAATTTCTTGGCTGTATCCAGAGCTTCCTGCAAATATTCGGTGCTTCCATATTCGTACGTCTGCAAGCAGGCTTTAGCCAGAAAACCGAGAGCGGCTTTCTTTGTCGGGGTGGTAGTAGTTGCATGCGTACCTGTTGGCAACCATTCGGATGCGAATCTTAAATCGGGCAGGATTACTTCCTGGTAGATAGTCATCGGATCGGTACGGGTGGGTGAGTAAGTCAGTGTTTCCGCTGTTATCGGTTCTGTGAGCATCGTCACTGCTCCGAATTGTTCCACTGCATTGAAATAATAGACAGCTCTAAGAAAACGGGCTTCCGCAATCTTGGCATTCCGCTCCTCTTCCGTGGTGTAAGGAGGTTTGTCTCCTAATGCGATAGCTTCGTTACAGGCTCCCACACCGTCGTACGTCCCGTTCCACCAATTGTTAGTGTAAGTCGTATTGGGTGATGTTCCTGCGAAAAACCAGAACCACTGTGTGTAACTTGTTGATTCGTTGGCTTTATACGTCCAAAGATCGGTGTCGCCTTCAGTCAGTGACATCCAGTCCGCAGAACCGTAGTAAAACCTTTCCATAGCAAAATAACACTGGTTAATCAGGGTTTCATATCCATCGATGGAAGTAGCCAAAGCCTCTTTGGTAAATGCGCCCGGGTTGTATTCCTCCAAGGTGCAGGAATGTAGAGATAAGGCCGAGAACAGCACACTGCAAAATATGAATTTTATATATATCCTTTTCATGATTATAATCTTTTGTTAGAATGTCAAATTAACGCCAAAAACAAATTGCCGGTAGGTAGGAAATGCATCCGAACCGTTGGTTTCGGGATCAGTATCTTTCAACTGCTTATCTTTTACGAAGATGAACGGATTGTAGGCTGTGGCATAAATACGGCATTTCTCCATTAAAACTTTGCGGGAAATATTGACGGGTAGTGTATATCCCAGCGTGATATTTTTAATCTTAATGAAGGAGCCATCGCGCACTCTTAATGAAGGATATACGGTTTTTTGTTCGTCTCCCGTTCCGGGACGGGGGAAATAGGCTCCTTGATTATCCTCTGTCCAGTAGTCTACGCCTGCCAGTTGATTTTTGGTTACGCTCTGTTCGGCAGTATAATAACCGAGCAGGTCACTGTTGATTGTCTGTCCGTAACGCGCCATGGCAAAGACGGATAAATCAAAATTTTTGTAGGTGAAGGAATTGCTGAATCCGATGATCCAGTCCGGATTGGAATGTCCTAGAATTTGCCGGTCTTCCGTACTGTATTTATGTACACCTCCATCACCTTTTTGGTCTAAGGTTTCTATCTTGATGAATCCGGGTTTTACGCCGTAGGCATCCAATGTTTCCTGTGGAGTATCGGTTCCCCAGATTCCGGTATATTTATATCCGTAAATAGCTTTAATCGGTTCACCGACAAACAGGTTTTCGGCGATCAGATCACCGTCAGGCAGATCGTCTATTTGTTCCTTGTTCCAGGTGATGGATAAAGTAGTGTTCCAGGTGAAATCCTTGTGCCGTATGTTGTGCGAAGTGATCGTTGCTTCCACACCTTGGTTACTGGTCTGGGCGATGTTCTGCCAGATAGCCAGAGGCGATCCCCATCCGGTCAGACCGCTGGTGATGGGCAATGTACGTTTGAATAATAATCCTTTGGTGGTTGTCTTGAACCATTCTATCGATCCGTCAATGCGACCGTTCAGGATACCGAAATCCAACCCCACATTCCAGTTGTATGACTTCTCCCAGCCGAGATCGGAACTACCGTAAGTACCGGAGTATTGCGTGAAAGGAACAATCTTCCCATTAATGGAAATTCCCGAAGCGGTATATACGTATGCTTGTGTTGTGGTGCTGTATGCGGTGGTTCCTCCCGAGTTACCCGTGATGCCGTAGCTCACTCTCAATTTCAGGTTGTCCAGCCAACTACGTGTCTTTTCCATAAATGCCTCGTCTGATATTCTCCACGCCAGTGCACCTGCGGGGAAAGCATCCCATTTATGTCCGGTAGAAAATTGTGAAACACCGTCCCAACGGGTAGAGAAATTAAATAGGTATTTGCCTTTGTATGAATAGTTCAGACGGAAGGCAAAAGACATTTTCTGTGTCTGTGCGAAGTCGGATTCCACATGTTGGGAAGTGCCCGATGTCAGTCGCCAGAAAGACCATTGATCTACCATCTGACCGCTGGCGGCAGCCATGCTGCTTTCCGACTGGTTCTTATTCCAGGAAGTAATCAGTGAACCTCCCAGATTATGGTCTTTGGCGATGGTTGTGTTGTATGCGAGAATATTTTCCCAAGTGTAATTCCAGGCATTGTTGTTGGTGATGGAAGCATGCGGTGAACCTGCATAAGACGGACGGTTGGCATTGCACTTCTCTCCCCAGTATTGCCCGCGGCGTGAGTGATTCAACGTACCATTGACACGACTGGTAAAAGTCAGGTCTTTGATGGGAGTTAGTTCGACATAGCCACTCATGTTCAGGTAGGTAGAACGCGTGTTGTCTACATACTGGTTCTCTATAAAATCACTCATCGGGGAATATTGTCCCGTGATGTATTCGTGATTGATCTCCCCTTTTTCGGTATAAGCATCACCCAACGGGATGGCGGAGAGAGATTTGGTGAATGTGTTTTTCACGCCGGAGTTCAAGTCCCGGTAGACTAAATTGGAGGTAAAGCCCACCTTTGCCCATGAAAATATCTGCTGATCCAGGTTGAGGCGTAACGAATATCTGTTCAGATTTTCGTTATTAAGTAAACCTTCTTCCCGGTTGTAGGAAGTCGAAGCAAATAATTTTGTTTTTTCAGTGCCACTGCTGACCGAAAGACTGTATTTCTGTGTGGTAGCCGTGTTGCCCGACACTTCATCTATCCAGTCTATCCATTTGCCGTCGTTGTATGCATCTATAAAATCCTGTTTCCCCAGTAGGGCGGACATATCGGTTGGATAGTCACCGTTTTTATATTTATAGGCTTCTTGCTGGTAGGTGACCCATTCATCCCGCGTCATCCCATGTCTGTAGTTGGGTGAACCGCTGAATCCGTAATAAGCATCGAAGTTTACGGTCGCTTTTCCCTCTTTTCCTCTTTTGGTGGTGATGATTACAACGCCGTTTGCTCCTGCGGAACCATAAATGGCGGTGGAAGAAGCATCTTTCAACACATCTACACTCTCGATGTCCGACGGGCTGACCTGGCTATAACTGCCGGGGATTCCATCGATAATAAACAACGGTTCGTTGCTGCCATAAATAGATCGTGAACCACGTAACAGAATAGTGACATCACCTCCTACCTGTCCCGAAGTTTTGGTGATATCCATTCCGGGTATCTTGCCTTGAAGGGCTTCCATCACATTATTGGTAGGGGCGGCCAGTACTTCCGCACTTTTGACGGAGGTTACTGCCCCCGTCAAATCCCGTTTTTTGACCGATCCGTATCCTACCACCACTACTTCATCAATCAATCTGGCATCTTCCGTCAGTATGATTTCCAGCTTGTTCTTGTTGCGTGTATTGACTTCCTGCTCTGTGTATCCCATATAAGATACCTTTAATACTGCATTGGGCGCTATGCGCAGTGTGAACAGTCCGTCTACATTCGTAATCGTCCCGTTACTGGTACCTTTTTCAACGATATTCGCTCCGATAATCGTCTCTCCTTGAGAGTTTTTCACTATACCCGAGATCGTTCTGCTCTGTTGGCAATAAGCCCGTGTTGATCCAAGTATCGACAATGAACCTATTAATAGGAATAATAGGTAAAAATTCATTCTATAAACAGTCTTTAGGGGATTATTCTCCCCTATGTTTGTTTTATCAGAAAATGATTTCATGCTTTTTGTTTAATTGTATGTTTACTAATTTGTTTTTGGATAGCTAAATTTTCGGACAATTTAAAGCTATGTCTCGATTGTAACGACTTTATTTACCCCATAGGCTATTAGATTTTATTGGTTAAATGATGATTGTTCAGAATGTTAATGTCAATTGAACATTATTCTCTTACTGTTTTGAATGTGGCGCCACGATTCATGTCAGTAAAAAAACTGACAGGGCAAAATTATGCATATAGAACTGGGGATTGAAAAAAATAAAGTTGACTTTTATCAGGACAGAGTTGTTTCTTACTACCTATTGTATATTTGATTTTATAAGGTAATATTGTTGTTGATTAAACCTTTACCCGTCGTAAACTTTACAGTAGTAAAGTTTTAGAAGTAGATAAGAATGATAAAGACTGGGATAAAATAGATCTAATTAGGTTATATTCAAAAGAGAAACAGATAGAAAGCTGTCTTTTTCAAAGGGTGATATGTAGTTGCGAATTTTATTTTCATTATCTTTGTCTCAATGTATTTACTAAAGCAACAATGATATGGATATTAAAGTAAAAGACAAGGTGAATCAAAGGCATGTCGGTCGCAATCTGCAAAGAATCCGTGTGTATCTGGGTATGAAACAGGAAGCGTTGGCTTCTGATCTGGGTGTTAGTCAACAGGAGATTTCGAAAATAGAGAAACAAGATGAGATAGAAGACGGACTGTTGACAAAAATAGCTGAAGTCTTAGGAATATCTACTGATGTCATCAAGGATTTTGATGTTGAAAAAGCCATTTGTAATATTAATAACTATAAAGATGCCACGATTTCTCCGGGAGCAACAGCAACTGTTTATGCAGCTCATACGCAACAGATTAATCCTCTTGAAAAGGTGGTTGAACTGTATGAACGCTTGTTGAAAAGTGAACAGGAGAAAATAGAGATTCTAAGAGAGTGCATAAAGCAGGGCAAATAATCAACAGACTGGAATATGGAAACGGAAAAGTACACAAATACGATTCATCTGGGAAGAAAAATTGAACGGGTGCGTCGGCTTCGGGGAATGACTCAAGCGGAACTCGGTGATTTGTTAGGTATAACGAAACAGGCTGTTTCGAAAATAGAACAAACAGAGAAGTTTGACGATGAACGATTAGGCGAGATTGCTTCAGCATTAGGCGTTACTGTAGATGGCCTGAAGAATTTTAATGAAGAGACAATCTTGTATAATACGAATAACTTCTACGAGAATTGCGGTGTTAAAAGTGCTGTCAGTAATACAGGTAATAATCAGACCTTTAATAGTTTTCCTGTTGAACAGGTAATTGAGATTTTCGAAAAGCTGTTGGATAAACAAAAGGAGCAATTTGAAACTTTAAAAAAAGAGAAGAAATAAATATCTCCAAGATATTGAGTTTTATCAGTCGTAATTATACTCCTAATGCAATGATAGCTGAATTGATTTCTTCAAAAAACAAGGAAATAGATTGGTTGAAAGAAGAAATTGAGTTTTTAAGAGAGGAAAATGAAAAATTGCTGCTGATTGTGGGTGAAAAGATATTTTCGCTATAATCATTGGTGATTTAACTACAGAATTCAGGTTTTTATACTTGAATTCTGTAGTTTACTATTTATACAAAAAATGTGGACAGTGCCCTTATCGCATTAAATACCTCTTTTTACTATTGCTTATTTACTAGTTCTTTTCCCGCAAATGTTCCGTATGCTTTTCCTGAAACTTCTCCTGTTTTATAATAATCAGCAAGCATTTTTAATATTGTATCAATGTCTGCTTCTTCTTCAATGCTAAGCTTTCCTTCTTTAACATTGAGCTTAACACCATATCTATTACATACTGTTTTCATTTTCTTTATTATCTTGTCATCTATAGTCCTATAGTTTCCGATTCTTGCGATACGAACTAGCTTTTTGTGTATTGATGGTGTTGATTCTATTTTTTCTTCAATCATTTCTAATCCATTAAATTTTCCTGTTTCTCTTAATTCGTTAACAACAATTTTGGATTGTTCTTTATATTCCTCTTGTAGTCCAACTATTTGTTCGAAATTTACTTTTTTGATAACATAGAAAGTTTCATCGTAGTAAATACAGTCTATCTGTTTGTCTAAATTTACCGTCTCTCCTTTGAGTAGTTCTAATTTTTGATTTGATGTATCAAAATAGGTTCTAATTGTTTTTAGTATACTTTTGTTTTCTTTCTCGTCTATGGCAACTTTCCCTGATTGGATTTTTCTAAAAGTGTAAATCCAATCTCTTTCTTCAGAATCATTGAATCCAACGCAATAAGCCCACAATTCATCTTTATTTGATAAGATAGATTCAATGCTCTGCATTTTTGGAGGAGTGGTATTGAGTTGATTACAAACTACGTCGGAAAAGGAGAAAATCTTATTTTGCATAGAATAAGTAAATAAGTGCTGAGTATCATCACTTATAACGTCATAATCAAGTATTTCATAGTTTTTTTTTATGACTTTATCTAATTGTTCAATAGATAAATCATACAAGTATTGTCTAATTTCATCATCAATATCAACTTGATAAACTTTAAAGAGGTATTTGTCTATGATTTTTGCACTTTTCTTTATGTTATCTTTTAATACTCTAGTGATAAAGTATAAGCGAAGATCATTGACATTGGTGGTGCTAACCTTGTCTAAAATTTCTTGTAGTGTCATATTATTATTTATATTTTGTTATTCTCTGTTTTTAGCGAAGAAAAGTTTGTATCCAATAGGATAAATATTGATCATTGTATCTTCAAGAATGTATTTATCCTCAATTATTATTAGTCCATTTCTTTTCTTTCCTCTTTGTTCTATGTATTCTATTTCAAAGATAGAGTATTTAAAACTCAAAATTGGGTTTATTAATAATAGATTTGAGTTTACATAAATACGATAGATGATTATCATTAAAAAGGTGAATGCGAAAATCTCATATCGCGTGTTAAAACATTGGAAAATAAAAGGAATTATATATGTTGCAATATAGCCTATTGATTCACTATTTCGATTTCGAACATCTGTTAGGATGACAATTTCTCCATTGTTAATGTTTTTTTGAAAATTTGAAAATAAAAACCTACATCCTATAAGGCTAAATATAGAAATTGTAATTAATGAAAACGAAAAACCAAACTTCTCAATGAAAAGATTAATAGATTCTCTGTTTATTCCTCCCCAATTTAAGTATGTAACATTTTCTGAGATTTGTTTGAGTACAATCAAAATAAATAAGGGTGTATAGGATGTAATGAATAGCACTAATTCTGCTATCCTATATAACCTATTGATTTGATTAGTTTGACCCATATTTATGTTATGTGCTATTTTTATTGTCAACTATGTGTCGCTAAAAATAGTCAAATTTTAAGAGATATCCAACTTTTTTGAAAAAACATATTGAATATATTGAAATAGAAGATGAAAGTGTCTAATTAGACACATGAATAGAAAATATTTTGCGAAAAATATGATTAGGAAATTGGGGGAGTAAAGCCGTAAAGTAAGAAAAAAGCCTCTGAGAATCAGAGGCTTTTTTCTATTTTTGTGATCCGCCTGGGGCTCGAACCCAGGACCCCAACATTAAAAGTGTTGTGCTCTACCTGCTGAGCTAGCGAATCAATCCTTATTTGCGAATCAGTTATTTCCTGATTGCGGGTGCAAAGGTAGTTACTTTTATTTAATTTGCAAGCATTCCGTAGAAAAAAGTTTCAATTATTTTTCCTAGTTATGGCTTGTTTCTTGATTATCAGTAGTTTCGGCTTCATCATATTTTATCTTTTCTTTGTTGATAATAAAGCGTTGGTAGTAGGAGAGCATTAAAGTTGTTAGTGGTAAGGCGATGATCATGCCGAGCATTCCCATTAATGAACCCCAGATGGAAAGAGATAAAAGAATGATGGCAGGATTCAGTCCGGTAATCTTTCCCATGATTTTGGGGACAAGGAAGGTATCCTGTATGATTTGTACGATTGCAAAGACAGCTAATGCACATGCAATGATAATCCAGAAGTTCTGTCCGGTGTCGGCAGCTTTGAGGATTGCCAATAGAATGGTGGGCAGGAAACCGATGATTTGTAAGTAAGGAACCATATTCAATGCTCCGATGAAAAGTCCCAAAGCGATAGCCATGGGGAAATCGATAATCAGGAAGCCAATGCTGAAAAGGATACCTACGCAAAAAGCAACCAAAGCCTGTCCACGGAAATATCTGTTCATACCATCCTGTACGTCGTGAACTAGGTTGGAGGCAAACGTACGGTATTTATTGGGTAGCAGATGTAACCATCCTTCAGCTATTGCTTCGTAATCCAATAATATAAAGATTACATATAATAATATAATGAAGGAGGCAAGGATGCTGAATAGAATGTTGAGAGATTCTGCAAGCAAAGTCCACACTCTGGGGACGGTATCCTTGATTGCCGCCAGGATATTCTCTTCACTTAATACACGGTTCAACGCCTGAAGATCAATGTTCTCGTGGATAAATTCAGAAAGGTTCTTAGGTACATTGTTACCGGCTCCATTGGTGAGGTAAGTCACCAACAAATCGTTCATTCTGCCTATTTCCGAAATCATCGGCGGCACTAATAGATAGAATAAAGTGACTCCGATAACCGTAATGAGGAATAAGGAACAGAAGATGGAAATAATGCGGCTTTTTAATCGTAGCTTATACTGGAAGAATTTGACTAACGGATAGACCATATAAGCTATCAGCCACGCAATAAAGAAAGGCAATAACACTCCGCTAAGACGTTCCACGAGCATTAATATTCCTACAACTAACATACATCCGATGGAACCGCGTATAAAACTGTCAAATGTTATCTTTTTCCTTTCCATAATCTGTTTCTTTTATAGAGTTTATACTTTCTGCTCATCTTCCCCTCGTGCACGGAGATAACATTCCCTGCACAGAGGTTCATATTCGGCTGTTTCGCCTAAAAGAACCTGTTTCTCATTCTTGACTGTACGATGTGAGAAAGAAGCCAGCTGACCACATTTCACACAGATCGCATGAACTTTGGAGACTTCATCGGCAATGGCGCACAATTGTGGCATAGGTCCGAACGGATTTCCTTTGAAGTCCATATCCAATCCTGCAATGATAACACGGATTCCATTGTTGGCAAGCTGGTTGCATACATCAATCAAACCGCTGTCGAAGAACTGTGCTTCATCAATACCTACTACATCTATCTCAGAAGTAAACAGTAAAATGCTGGCTGACGAATCGATGGGAGTGGAGGCGATAGAATGGCTGTCGTGAGAGACTACGTCTTCTTCTGAATAACGGGTGTCGATAGCAGGTTTGAATATCTCGACACGTTGTTTCGCGAATTTCGCTCTCTTCATTCTGCGAATCAATTCCTCTGTCTTTCCGGAGAACATAGAACCGCAGATTACTTCGATCCGGCCTCTTCTTCTAGTCTCCTGTATGTGGTCTTCTGAAAATAATACCATGAGATTTTGTGTTTTCTTGATTAAATAAATATGTGGACAAAGGTAAGCAATTCAATGTGCAAGAACTGTTAAATTATCCATTATTTTAAGTTATTGCATAAATTATTCCTACATTCGCACCGTATAAACAATGGACTGACATGAAACAGAAGCTATTAACAGATATTGAGTTGGATGTTCATGAGTTGAAGTATCTCATGGATTCATTTACCAAGGAGCCGACTCCGACTTTGTCTGAACTGTTGAAGCGGAGCATTACACGGATGCAGGGGCGTTTGGACGAACTGCAGCAGGAGGTGGATGCTGTTCAGGTAATTTCTCCGTCAGCTGTGGAAGAGACAGCGGAAGAGGAGGATGAAGTTGCCGGGTCTGAAGAGGATTCCCCCGTGATTATACAATCTCTCGAATCGGTTGTTGTGAAAGAAGATGAGGAAGGAGAAGCCATTGTTGCGGAAGAGAAACCTGTCGTAATAGCGGCAGCTGCAGAGACAGCAGCAGCAGCAGAAGAAGAAGAAGAAGAAGAAGAAGAAGAAGAAGGGAAAAAAGAGGAACCGGCAATTGTTGAGGAACCTGTCGTTGAAACTGTTGTGAAAGAGGAAGAACCTAAATCGGCTGTGTTGGGAGAAAGTCTCAAACTGTCTGCCGGCTTGCGACATGCTATCAGCTTGAATGATTCTTTCCGTTTTTCTCGTGAACTGTTCGGAGGCAACACTGATTTGATGAATCGGGTTATCGAACAGATATCAGTAATGAGTTCCTACAAGACTGCAGTCGCATTTCTGTCCTCGAAAGTCGAATTGAATGAAGAAAAGGAGGCGGTGAACGACTTTCTGGAGCTACTAAAGAAATATTTTAATCAATCAGTATAAAACAAAAACAAGATGGGAAAGCTATATGTAGTGCCTACGCCGGTAGGGAATCTGGAGGACATGACTTTTCGGGCTATCAAAGTCCTGAAAGAGGTCGATCTGATTTTGGCGGAGGATACACGTACTTCCGGTATCTTGTTGAAACACTTTGAAATAAAGAATGCAATGCAATCCCACCACAAATTTAATGAACATAAAACGGTGGAAAGTGTTGTTAATAGAATAAAGGCAGGTGAAACGGTGGCACTAATTTCGGATGCCGGAACGCCTGGAATTTCCGATCCCGGATTTCTGGTTGTTCGTGAATGTGTGCGCAACGGTATTGAAGTGCAGTGCTTGCCGGGAGCAACCGCTTTTGTTCCGGCACTCGTAGCATCGGGATTGCCGAACGAGAAGTTCTGCTTCGAGGGATTTCTCCCCCAGAAGAAAGGACGGCAGACACGACTGAAGACATTGGCGGAAGAACACCGTACGATGGTGTTTTATGAATCACCCCACCGTCTGTTGAAGACGTTAACACAGTTTGCCGAATATTTCGGTGCTGAACGTCAGGCAACCGTGTCGCGTGAAATATCCAAGCTCCACGAAGAAACAGTTCGGGGCAGTTTGGCTGAATTGATAGAACACTTTACCGCTACCGAACCCCGGGGCGAGATTGTGATAGTATTAGCAGGAATAGATGATTAAATAATTTCATTAAAAAACGTAAAACGTAAACGTATGAAAAAGTTAGCTGTTTTATTTGTATGCGTAGCCATGTTAGCTTCGTGTGATAGCTTTAAAGGTGGAAGTAAAGACCTGAAAGCTGAAAATGATTCTCTTTTGATGGAACTGAACCAGCGCAATGCTGAACTGGATGATATGATGGGTACTTTCAATGAAGTTCAGGAAGGTTTCCGTAAGATCAATGCTGCCGAAAGTCGTGTTGACTTGCAACGTGGAACCATCACTGAAAACTCTGCCAGCGCCAAGCAACAGATTGCTTCTGACATCGAATTCATCTCTAAACAGATGGAAGAAAACAAAGCGCAGATTGCAAAGTTGCAGGCACAGTTGAAGAACAGCAATTACAATTCTGCACAGATGAAAAAAGCTGTTGCTGCTTTGACTGCTGAATTGAACGCTAAACAACAACGTATCGAAGAACTTCAAACAGAACTGGCTTCCAAGAATATCCGTATCCAGGAATTGGATGCTGCTGTCAGCGACTTGTCTGCTGCTAAAGAAACGTTGGCTGCAGAAAACGAAGCGAAAGCTAAAACCGTTGCTGAACAGGAAAAGAGCTTGAATGCTGCCTGGTTCGTATTCGGTACTAAATCTGAATTGAAAGCTCAAAAGATTCTTCAGAGCGGAGATGTATTGAAGAGCGCTGATTTCAATAAGGATTATTTCACTCAAATCGATATCCGTACAACCAAAGAAATCAAGTTGTACTCTAAACGTGCTGAGTTACTGACTACTCATCCGTCCGGTTCTTATGAATTGGTAAAAGATGACAAAGGCCAGTTGACATTGAAGATTACTAATCCTACTGAATTCTGGAGTGTATCCAGATACTTGGTTATTCAAGTAAAATAAGGTAGACATCCCTTTTTGAATTGCCAATGTGCTGATTCCTGGATTCAAGAAATTAGCACATTGGCTTTTTTGTTTCTTATTATACGCATAACTACTGATGAAATATAAAAATCTTTTTTTTGATCTTGATGATACCATCTGGGCTTTCTCTCAAAATGCCCGTGATACTTTTGAAGAAGTATATCAGAAATATTCATTCGACCGTTATTTTGATTCGTTCGATCATTATTATACCCTTTATCAGCAAAGAAATACCGAACTTTGGATTGAGTACGGCGAAGGAAAAATAACGAAAGATGAATTGAACCGTCAACGTTTCTTTTATCCTTTACAGGCTGTGGGAGTGGAAGATGAAGCGCTTGCCGAACAGTTCTCGAAAGATTTTTTCGCGATTATTCCCACTAAAAGTACTTTGATGCCTCATGCAAAGGAGGTATTGGAATATCTTGCTCCTAAATATAACCTCTATATCCTTTCCAATGGATTCCGTGAATTGCAATCATGCAAGATGCGGTCGGCAGGAGTGGACGGGTATTTCAAAAAAGTGATTCTTTCGGAAGATCTCGGAGTGTTGAAGCCTTGGCCGGCAATATTTAATTTTGCCTTGTCTGCCACTCAATCCGAATTGCGCGAATCCTTGATGATTGGTGACAGTTGGGAAGCGGATATAACCGGAGCGCACGGAGTAGGGATGCATCAGGCTTTTTACAATGTGACGGAACGGACTACTTTCCCTTTTCTTCCCACTTATCACATACATTCCTTGAAAGAATTAATGGATTTATTATAGGTTTTCTGGATTAAGTCGTATTTTTGTTGCGTTTTAATTTTGCATAAAATACGATATAATCATGGATAGTACGCTTCTGCCTTTTGCCTTACTTTGTTTCACTTCATTCTTTACATTGACCAACCCATTGGGAACGATGCCTGTCTTCCTTACCATGACTCATGGTATGACGGATAAGGAACGTCAGTCTATCGTACGTCGCGCCACCATTGTGTCGTTTATTACAATAATGGTATTTGTCTTTGCCGGGCAGTTTCTTTTTAAGTTTTTCGGTATTTCTACCAATGGCTTCCGTATTGCCGGTGGGGTGATTATCTTCAAGATCGGCTTTGATATGCTTCAAGCCCGTTATACACCAATGAAACTGAAAGATGAAGAAATCAAAACGTATGCGGATGATATCTCCATTACTCCTCTCGGCATTCCTATGTTATGCGGTCCCGGAGCGATTGCCAATGCTATTGTCTTGATGCAGGATGCACATTCTTATGAAATGAAGGGAATTTTGATCGGCACTATTGCCCTGATTTATCTGCTGACTTTCTTTATTCTTCGTGCTTCTACGAAATTGGTAAACGTATTGGGCGAGACGGGAAACAATGTAATGATGCGCCTCATGGGATTGATTCTGATGGTAATTGCGGTGGAATGTTTCGTCAGCGGATTGAAACCGATTTTGGTGGATATTGTGAGAGAGGGGATGCTTCCTTGATGATAAAAGATAGAAGGGTTGAAGAGTCCTTAAAATGAAATTTATCTTTGCTGTAAAAAATGAACTACCCTTATAGAAGTTAATAAGATATATATAAATAAAGCCGTAAATGGATGACAACTATCAGGAATATTTTATTTTAAATTACTTTTGTAAAAAATAGATTCCCGAGTTTTTTTATAACCCCCTTAATAGAAATGAGACTAAAACTCCAAGGCTTGCCAAAGAGTTTAGTCTCATTTTTACCTTTATAAATCAGTATCTTTTTTATATCTTGGAATTGGATATATTGTATCTACTCTTTTTTATTTCATTAAAAAGAAGTGAATTGTTTATGGATTCTGATCAGTGGCAATATTTAAGCTTTCATTACCGTCGAACTCTGTCATTGGAATCATCATCGTCATTTCCCAGTCTTCCGGATCAATATAACGTCTGTAGTCTAATAGACGTGCTCCTTCTCCCCATTATTCGATACGATGTTGAAGTAAATGTTTCTTACGTAAAACTATTTATGTATATATTTATAAATAATAAGACCTGCAATTTCGATTAATTCTAAAATTGCAGGTCTCATCTACTTATTTAAAACTTATCCTTATATGGAGGCAATATTAAAAAATGTTTTATCGAGGTAGATTATCACTCCATCCCTCTGTTTGTATAACTCCAAAACCTGAATTAACTTCAAAAGAAGGTATTGGGTACACAAATTTGGCAATGTTGAAATTAGTATACGCTCCATCTGCCACACTAATAATTTTGCCTAATCTTCTTGCATCAAAGAAGCGATGTCCTTCTTGAACCAGTTCTAATTTTCTTTCTTTGTCAATCACATCAATAATCGTCTGATCCTCTGCAATTTCACTATCATCCAAATCCGGGTTTCTTTTTGCCGCTACTTCCAACAGTTTTTCTTTAGCTTTACCATAATCAGGAGTTGATTGTTTTGCATATGCTTCTGCCTGTATTAAATACATTTCAGGCAGTCTGAAAACCGGCAAGTTAGAAATCTGATTATTGGTTGTGATACCACGCATTTTTCCACCAGTCCACGTACCGCCAAGAAGTGCCAGACGAATATCATTAGATGAATATTCTGCTATTGTTGCGCTGTTAATAGACAAACCGTATTTATTCCATAAAGTATTCAGAGCATTAGCAGATAAATAATCATCTTCGGCTTTTGCTATAAAGAAAATGTCTTCTGTCGAAACAGCCAATGTCGTGTACATATTCTTATAGTCTTCTTTGGTTGATACAATTGTACCACCACTTAGGGTTATTGCCTCTTGAGCCGCCGTAATAGCCCCTTCGTAATTTTTCATATAGAGTTTTACGCGAGCTTCAAGTGCAGCAACTGCAGCCGTATTCATATACTGTTTACCTACATTTTCAACACCTTCTTTAGCATAATATTCTTTAGCCTTCGTTATATCATCAAGAATCAGGCTATAATTTTGTTCTACACTAACTCTTGACACCTGTGAATAGGCAGGGACGGGCTCAGTAACGTTTACGATACCTAATGTCGTTTTGTTGGCTTCCGAATATGGCAAACCAAACATGTTAGTCAAATAGAAAGAACAGAGGGCTTTAATTGCATAGGCTTGAGCGATGCATCCTTCCACTTCTGTCAGATCCCCCTTTGTTACTTCTTTAAATGAAGCACCTTCTTTAATGATACGTGCACAACGGTCGATAGCCCAATATCCGTATGCCCATATTTCTTCTATGTATGAATTAGTATCCAGTATCTGATAGCGGAAGATGTCATAGAAATGGGACGTTGCAACGGAATGTGAAGTGATATCCGTTGGCGCATCTCCAATTGCTAATACATCACGTCCCAGAAAACGATATGAACCTAATGTGTAATATACACCATTTAAAGCATTCTGAAAATCTTGGGTAGTAACCAAGGCTTCTTCTGTCGGAACAGAAGTTGATGGCGTTTCTGTCAAGAAGTCATCGCATGCGGTGAATGAAATTGCCATCCAACCGGTTAATAAAGCAAATAATATTTTCTTCATTGTCATAAATTTCTAAAGTTATTTTTTAGAAGCTAAGATTAAGACCGAACATGATATTTCTAGGTACAGGATATGCCCAAGACTGCATACCGGTAGATCTAGTTTGTGGATCAAATCCTATAAAATCTTTAGCAGTGATAGTGAACAAATTGTCAGCAGAGATATAAACTCTTAAATTGTCAATAGCCACTTTATTCATAAGGTTCTTCGGAAGAGTATATCCTAAAACCATGGATTTCATTCTCAAATAAGAACCGTTCATTAAGAAACGGCTGGAATTAGTTTCTGCTCCCGAGTTGTCTCCAGCTACAAATTTGGGTACGTCGGTTATATCTCCCGGCTTTTGCCAGCGGTTGTCATAAACATAGTTAGATACCGGACCTAAGAAATAATGTCCAACCTGCATATCAAATGCAAATCCGGAGTTATATACTTTATTTCCCAAGGTGAAACTGGTATCAAAAGAGAAGTCAAAACCTTTGTATTTGAAATTCATTCCAAAGCCACCATAAAATTTAGGATCGGCAGAACCTACAATTCGCTGACCGGCCTCATTTACATTTTTTGTTTTCTCATCCCCTTCTTGTCCTTTATACCACATTGCTTCTCCTGTTTCAGGATCCACTCCTGCATATTCCGGCATATAGAATGTATTATACGCCTCGCCAACTTTTCTGATAGTTAGAGTATTCTCAATTGGTTTTTCTGTGGCAAGTTTTATGATTTTATTTTTATTTGCCGTACCAGTGAAACGAACATCCCAACTGAAATCCTTATTTCTAAGTACGTTAGCGTTAATCAAGAATTCTATACCTTTGTTTTCCATCTCACCTACATTTTTTAGGATAGACCCGAATCCAGTTGTGTAAGAAAGTGGTACATCAAATATCATATCTTTTGTCCGTTGGTTATAATAATCTACTTCGAGTGTCAGTCTTTCAAAGAAAACAGCATGGATACCGATATCGGCTTTTGCAACAGTCTCCCATTTTAGATCCGGATTGGCTATTTGGTAAGGAATAGCTCCTGGTTTACCATTATAAGAATATCCATAATTATATAATCCCATTGCTGCATAATAACCAATATCCTGATTACCTACAGTTCCATAACTACCTCTGATAGTCAAATCTGTCAACCAACTTTTGGTATTTTCCATAAAGCTTTCGTTAGAGATGCGGTATTTTGCTCCTATAGACCAGAAAGGAGCCCATTTGTTGTTTACACCAAATCTTGACGAGCCGTCATAACGGAAACTGCCTGACAGATAATATTTATCATTCAAGTTATATTCTGCATTCATAAAGAACGAAGAAAGAGTGCTTGCTTTGGTTGAAGATCCCGCCCCTGTTGGCTTGGAAGCATTGTCCAATTCAAAAACAGCATCACTAGGATATCCACTGGCAGCTGCATAAATTGTTCTATAAGATATTTTCTGTGCTTCTTGTCCCAACAATACATTCAAATGATGCATGTCTTTGAAAGTGCGGTTGAAGTTTACGGTATTGGTAATGGTCAAGGTTGTTGCCCTTTCCTGATTTCTTTGACCAAGCATACCGCTACCGGAATATTGAGGATTATAAATTGAACTGTAAAAGAACTCGTCCAAGTCAATTAAGCTCAATCCTGCATTTGTCTTCCATGTTAAGCCATCAATAATATTATAAGTAAAATATGGATTCACAACCAATGTAATCTGCTTTTGATTACGTTTATCACCTTTTTCTTTATCGTTAATGGCTACAGGATTATAATTAACATTTGTATTATATGTTCCATCTTCATTGCGCACCTGTTCAAACGGACGGATGTCATATACTGCTACAATAGGATTAGTATATTGGCTTTCAGTCATAGTATTGTTTATATCGGAGAGTGCTCCATTCACAGAAAGTCCATATCCTATCCGCCCGCTTTTTCCATCTAAACTAATACGTCCGCTATAGCGTTTCATTCCAGTTCCGATGACGATACCTGTATTCTGAAAATATCCTCCACTAATATAATAGCGCAAATTTTCATTCCCACCTTGAGCACTGATATCATATTCTTGTGAAAAACCATTTTGCAGAATCTCCTTCAGCCAATCCACACTCTTGATATTTTGCGTCAAGTCCACATTATACCAATCCATAACATAGGCATTCAGCCATTCAGCAGAAGTCATGCCATCCTCACCGTCATATCCTGCATTTGTTAGTCCTTCGGTCCAGATCTCTTTGTATTTATCCAGATTTGTCGTACGATAATTATGATCTATCTTACCTACAAAACTAGTTCCGACTTTTGCATTCACATTAAAACGCGCTTTTCCCAGACTACCTTTTTTAGTAGTAACTACAATTACTCCATTCGCTGCACGAGCTCCATAAATAGCTGTAGCTGTAGCATCTTTCAAAACTGTGATGGACTCAATGTCGTTAGGATTGATATTAGCCATCGGACTTGCCGCCATATCCCCTGTCCCGGCTTTGTTATAAGCCCCCATTTTGTCTGTGTAAATGGCAATACCATCAATTACGTATAAAGGTTCGGTTCCAGAATTCATTGAACCAACTCCACGAATAGTAGTAGAAGCGTATGCACCAGGTTGTCCAGTCAAGCTATTTACTTGTAAACCAGCTACTGATCCTTCCAAAGACTTCATAAAGTTTGCATCTGTTTTTTTCATCAAGTCCTTATTATCCACCGTTTGGGCAGATCCCGTAAATGCCGCTTTTTTAGTTACCCCATATCCGGTTACCACAACCTCATCTATTAGCTGTGCATCAGATTTGAGAACCACTCGCAAATTGGGCTTTATCGCCACTTCCTGCGTCTGCATACCGATGTACGAAATCTGCAAAGTCTTTGCAGAACTAAATACAACTATAATATGTTGATTACTAACAATATATATGATGTTTGCTTTCCTTTGGAAATATTTTTCTGTTGTAGTTATTATACAGATTATCAATATATTAAGCACCTACCAAACATATTAGTTTACTGATTTATGATACCAGATTTCTATCAAAAATAGGGCATAACCATCTATTAATTAATTATTTAAGTTCTTATCTTATATGATATAAGCTAAAACTTATTTCCATCTTAACTGTTGAAGATGGTTTTCTTGTTCTAAATTATATCCAATAATTATTGACTATAATAATATATTCATTAGCAAACGGTAATCTAAGAAAAAGAAAAACTCCAGATGAAAAAATGCATATTTTATTACTGTATATTTTAAAATATGCAGGGGTGGATTCAAATATCCTCCAAAATCGCAGAGAATATGATTGATGAATATTTATATTGGATGGTTATATGCTTTTTCTGTATCAAAGAGATTGTGTAATTACATCTAATTATGCAAAAAGAGGTATTTATCATTTATCTGATGCTAAAATGAAAGAACCCCAAATGCCGGATTTTAATAGCTATTAGAGGCTGTCAAGTTTATAAATTAGCTTTTAATCCTTTCCTTTTAAAGAAAGCAAGGGCTTCTCTACGACCAATGACTCGTTCCTTTTAAAGGAACGCTTTATTCCTTTAAATGGGACGAGTGATAATATTCGTAATTATGATGTATCTTTAGATTATATATATGCGTTTTCGGAACTTATATTGCATATTCTTTCATTTAATTATACACACTTTCTTCTATTAGAGAAAATTATACCTTCCATTTCTATAACCAAATCTTAAAAACAGAACACTTTCGTTTAGTTTTTGTGCTTATTATTATTTTTTTGATGAGGCAGTTTTCTCAAGATCACGCACCACTGTAATATCCATTATATTCGCATATACCTGCGTGGTCTTTACACTTTTATGTCCTAACAGTTTTTGTACAGTAGTTATATTGGCACCATTATATAATAATAAGGTAGCATTTGTATGACGGGCGGTGTGAAACGATACACGTTTATCAATTTTAGCCAAGCCTGCCAATATGTTTAATTCCTTATTAATATTAGAATTGTCTTTCAACTTGAAAAAACTATTGAAGTCATCTTTATAGCGTTGCAATATCTGGATTCCTTTACCCTCAAATAATAAATATAAAGGAAGGCGTACCTCCATACCTGTTTTGACAGATTTGTATATTATCCAAGTCTCCTGATGGAACTCAACAATATTTGCAGAGGTCAGATTAGTGAAATCAGAATATCGTAATCCAGCATAACAGCAAAATAAAAAAGCATCTTTTGTTTTTTGCAGTCTCGTATATCTTCCAGTCAGCTGCAAATTCTCAAATTTGTGTAACTCTTCCGGAGCTAAGTGTGTATGGCTTCCTTCTATACTTTTAATTTTATATTTTCTAAAGGCATACTTCTGTATATCCATATACTCCTTATTTATTGCAACATTAATATATCGTTTCAGATGCTTCATGTGCTTGGCAATAGTATTAAGGTGATAACCTTTAGATTGCAGATAATTATCAAATGAAGACACAAACTCAAATGTCAAATCGGTAAATAATACCTCTTTCTTGAACTCCTGAAGTAATTCAAGCGTGGAAAGGTGATTTTGACGGGTACTTTCTTTCAAAGAAGAATTGGCTATCTCCTCTTTAAAAAAAGTCAAAAACGACCTTCCATTGCTTAGAGGTTTATCAATAGAATTTTTTAATAAATCTAACGATATGGACTTTCCCTGTTGCCATAGTCCAAGTTCTGTTTGCTCAATAGCTGCTATATTTTCATATAACATACGATTCAAAACATTCGCATTAGGATGATTCTTCACCATTTTTCGTTTGGCATCCCACTGTTCCGGTTTGAGATATATTTTGGTGGAGAAATACATCTTTTTCCTGTTCAGATAGGCTTCTACCTGAACTAATGCCATTCCTCTTTTATTCAATCTCTTCTTTCTGTTAAACACAAGGTTGTAACTGATCTTTTCCATACTTTCATTTTTTAATTAATAATAGAACAAATTAGACGTAATTCTGTGCTATATCAGAGGCGAATAAGCATTAATATCTCTAAAAAATAAATCTTCAAATCACTTGGTATTCACAAAACTTTAAATTAAATGCCACTTTTTTATTCGCTTTTTCACGAAAAAAGCAAAAAGAATGGCTTTTAAAGGTGTTTTATGACTAAAAACGAGTAAAAGAAATATTAAAAGAGGCATTTTGCTTATGCAAAGTGTCAATTGCTGTTTTAGCAATCAAAGCTTTTGGTTGAAAAAAATATGCTTATCGGCATAAATACAGCTTGTAAAATAACAAAATGTTATATTTGCAACCTTTTTTTATTAATATAATTGCTAGTTTCAGTTTTATTAATATATTTGCAAATTGTTAGAGTAAAGATACAAATAATGTAAAGTTAAACTTTAAGAGAGAATTTATGAAAAGAAAATTAATGCTGTTATTGGCATGCCTTTTTGTGGGCATAGGCCTAGTAACTGCCCAGACTCAAAAGGTCACAGGCGTTGTGATTTCTGAAGAAGACGGGCAGCCAGTTGTTGGCGCTTCTGTGTTGGTAAAAGGTACCACTCTGGGTACAATCACAGATGTAGATGGTAATTTTAATTTGTCGAATGTACCAAGTTCTGCAAAGACTTTGCAGATTTCGTATATTGGTATGCAGACACAAGAAGTGGTGATCAAACCAACTTTAAAAGTTGTGCTAAAGTCTGATTCCCAAAATCTAGATGAGGTTGTAGTGACAGCTATGGGGATTAAGCGATCGGAAAAATCCCTAGGTTATGCCGTATCTAGTGTGAAGGGAGATGAAATAACTAAAGCACGTGAAAGTAATGTACTTAATTCATTGTCTGGTAAGATTGCGGGACTGCAAATAGCCCAATCATCTGGTACGGTAGGTGGTAGTTCAAGTATACAGATTCGTGGAGCTTCGTCTATTGGTACCGTTTCTTCTCCTTTATTTATTATTGACGGGCTTCCAATTGACAATGGTTCCTATAACCCTGACAGAACTAATGGTATAGTTGATGTCGGTAATCGTGCAGGGGATATTAATTCAGATGATATTGAATCTATCAATGTATTGAAGGGAGCAGCTGCAACAGCATTGTATGGAGCGCGTGCAAAGGATGGTGCTATCGTTATTACTACTAAGAAGGGAAAGAAGAACTCACCGGTGTTTGTAACAGTAAACTCTTCTACACGATTTGAAAATGTACTAAAGTTACCTGACTTTCAAAATGAATATGCACAAGGCAGTTATGGTGTATATAATGTGAAAATGTTGAATGGTTGGGGACCGAAGATCTCATCGGTACAAGATCAGCAGTTTACAGATTACAAAGGTGATAAAGTGACTTTGAAGGCAAATCCTGATAATGTAAAGGATTTCTATGAAACGGGAATGAGTTATATTAATAATGTATCAGTTGCGGGGGGTGGTGAAAAGGCGGACTTCCGTTTGAGCTTTACTTCTACTAATCAGACTGGTGTTGTACCTGGATCTGACTATAATAAATACGCTTTTTCTGTCAATGCGGGTATGAATTTTACTAAGAACTTCACAGGTCGTATTTCTGCTCAATATATACGTTCCGACTCTGAAGGTCGTCCAGCGCAAGGTGCAAATGATAGTAACCTACTGATTCCATTGATTAATGGATTGCCGAGAACTATTGATATACATGATATTCAAAAGAATTGGGTGGATGAGAATGGAAAGCAAATCACATTAGATCCGGAAGGTAAAAGTAATAATCCATATTGGATTATTAATAAGAATAAGTTTACCAATAATTTAGATCGTATGATTGGTAATATCACATTGACTTATAAACCGATTGAAGGACTGACTATCACCAATAATGCCGGAACAGATTTTTACACAGAAGGAAGGCGTAAGGTATATGCAAAAGGTACTGTAGGAGCCTTGAACGGAAAGTTCCAGACTTGGAATTTGTATAAAAGAATTATAAATAATGACTTAATGGTTTCTTACGAGAAGACTTTTGCAAATGACTATCATTTTAAGGTAATGATGGGGCATAATCTCTATCAGGAGGAATGGAAGAATGAAAATGTGCAGGCGCAGAATCTGGTTGTTGATGGGCTATACACATATACTAATGCGAAGTCTACTACTCCGGTAAATTATTATGAAAAGAAACGTCTTGTTGGTTTATATGGAGATATTAGTTTGGGATACAAAGATATGCTTTTCGTAAATGTAACAGGACGTAATGACTGGTCGTCTACTCTACCGATCAATAATCGTTCCTATTTCTATCCTTCCATAAGTGGTAGTTTTATTTTTACGGAGTTGATGGAAAACAAAGATATTCTGAATTTTGGTAAGGTTCGTTTGAGTTATGCTAATGTGGGTAGTGATGAAGATCCGTACAATTTGGCATTTAAATATACTCCCGCTAGTACTTACTTTTTGCAATATCTGGGTAATGTTAACACTTTCCCCCATATGGGATTAGTTGGCTTTACGGGACCTCGTGTCTTACCAAATGAGAATTTGAAGCCGCAAAATCAAAGTTCTTTTGAAGTTGGAGCTGATTTGCGTTTCTTCGGTGGAAAAATTAGGTTAGATATGACTTATTATAGCAATATTACAAAGAATCAGATTGTAAGTATTGATGTCCCATTGTCAACAGGCTACTTTGCCAATAATATTAATGCCGGGAAGATTGCCAATAAAGGTGTTGAAGTAACTTTGGGGTTGACTCCTGTGGAAACACGTGATTTTAAATGGGACCTGGATGCAACATTTGCTTCAAATAAGCAGACAGTGGAGGAGTTAGCTGAAGGACTTGATGAATATACGTTAACGAGTGGACTGAGCGGTTTACAAATTAAGGCTGCTAAAGGAGATTCGTTTGGCTTGTATGGCACGGGTTGGAAACGTGATGACCAAGGAAATTATGTGATTAATTCTAAAACAGGTTTGAGAGAAACTGTTAATAACGTGCGTTTAGGAGATGTATATCCTGATTTTACGATGGGAATCAACAATACATTTACTTATAAGGGAGTTACCTTGAGTTTCTTGATTGATATCCGTCATGGAGGTTCTTTGTATTCAGAGACTGTAGCTAATTTAAGAAGTAGCGGTTTGGCTGCTGAAACAATAGCTCACCGTGAAGATGCTTCCTTTATTGAGCCGGGTGTAATCCTTCAGGATGATGGAACATATAGACCTAATGATGTTCCTGTGAAAAGTATGCAGGATTATTGGCAGCATATATCCAATTCTAGTAATAATGAAGGGAATATCTATAATGCATCATTTGTAAAACTCAGAGAGGTACAGTTGTCTTATAGCTTCCCACGCAAATGGTTCAAGAGCTTTTTTGTTAAATCATTGGATTTAGGTTTTGAGGCACGTAACTTATGGATTATTAAAGATCATGTGCCACATATTGATCCGGAAGCTAACTTCTTCGGTCCTTCTCAGATTGGGGGTGGTGTAGAGTTTAACAGCATACCTTCTACCAGAAGTTTTGGATTTAATGTCAGATTAACATTGTAAGATTTAAACGAATATGATAATGAAAAAGAAAATATTAACATACGCATTGAGCGCTTTGGCATGTTTAACTTCATGTAGCGATTGGCTCGATATTAACCATGATCCCAATACTGCCGAGAAAGTTGATCCCGGGTATTTGTTTAACTATGTAGCTGTAAACTGGGCTGGAACACGCACTGGTGGTGACTTTTATATTCCTTTATCTATGAGTTCGCAGTGTCAAGTTGATGGTGGACTTGATTACGGTGGCTGGGATGAATCTGTATATACTATTTCTCCTTATAGTACAGGGAATGTCTGGAAACATTATTATTCTGTAGGTGGCAATAATTTGATGTTAGCTATTAAAAATGCAGAAGAGTCAGAACCGGTGAATCACAATGCTATTGCGCAGTGTAAGATTCTTTTGGCTGAGCATATGTATGAGGCAACGATGTTGTGGGGAGATATTCCTTTCACAGAATCCTGGAACGGAACAATTAAATATCCGAAATTTGATTCTCAGGAAAGTGTATTGAATGGTGTTTTGTCATTACTTGATGAGGCATTACAGCTTATAGATCTGAATGATGCTAATGCAATTGATGAGTACGATATCTATTACAAAGGTGATATGAACAAATGGATGACTTTGGCAAAGTCTTTAAAATTCAGAACATTGATGGTTATGGTAGATAAAGACCCTTCTAAGGCTGCTGCTATTGGTACGTTGCTGCAGGCTGGAGGAATGGTTGCATCAGCAGCGGACAATTTGGTATTTCCTTACTCTACAGATCCGGGTAACCAGAACCCTAAATATGAACTTATAGAATTGGTTGGGGGGACACAAATATTGTTCTTTGCCAGCAATTATATGTTGAAACCGATGCAAGAACGTAATGATCCCCGTATTCCCTGTTATTTTGAACCGGGTGCGGATGGTGTATACCGGGGGTTGGGTAATAGAGAGGCTGCAAAGACGGATGATGAAGAAAATCTACTGTCATCTGTTGTAAGCAACTACCTTTTCAGAAGAGACGCTCCGGAATTGATTTATTCTTGTCAAGAACAGCTACTTTTGGAAGCAGAAGCTTATGCGCGCGGATTAGGAGTTGCTCAAAATCTGTCGAAAGCTAATGAACTGTACCTGAAAGGAATTCGTGAAGCATGTGCTTTTTATGGAGTTGCGGAATCCGATATTGATACATATGTTACAGGTTTACCGGAATTGACAACGATGACCCAGGAAAAAGCTCTGTATGAGATTCATATGCAGCAATGGATTGATTTGATGGATCGTCCGTTTGAGGAGTTTGTACAATGGAGGCGATCTGGTACTGCCGGAAACGAGGTCCCGACATTGCAAGTCCCGGAAGATGCAACTTCAAAAGAATTGATCAGAAGATGGGAATATAGTCCTGAAGAAATGACAGCTAATATTAATGCACCGAAAGAATCTCCGAAAATCTGGGAAAAACTATGGTTTGATTTATAATTGAATTACCATAAATGATACGAAAAAGAGGACAATAAAACATTGTCCTCTTTTTTTTTGTTATATTTGCGCCCACATTATTATATATAATAGAAGTAAAGAATGAAAGAATTTGTAATATCCGAAGCCAAAGTAGAAACAGCAGTGCTTGTAGGACTCATCACACAGACGCAGGATGAGCGTAAAACAAACGAGTATCTGGATGAACTGGCTTTCCTTGCCGAGACGGCTGGGGCGGAAGTTGTGAAACGATTTACACAGAAGTTGCCGACGGCTAACTCTGTGACTTATGTTGGAAAAGGAAAGTTGGAAGAAATCAGACAATATATCCATGACGAAGAGGAAGCAGAACGTGAAGTAGGAATGGTCATCTTTGATGATGAGCTTTCTGCGAAACAGATTCGTAATATTGAAGCTGAACTGAAAGTGAAGATACTGGACCGTACTTCACTGATTCTTGATATATTTGCCATGCGTGCGCAGACAGCCAATGCGAAGACACAGGTAGAACTGGCACAGTATAAATATATGTTGCCGCGTTTGCAGCGGCTTTGGACTCACTTGGAACGCCAGGGAGGTGGTTCCGGTGCCGGTGGTGGCAAAGGTTCCGTGGGACTTCGTGGTCCGGGTGAAACACAGCTTGAGATGGACCGCCGTATCATCCTGAACCGTATGTCATTGCTGAAAGAACGTCTGGCGGAGATTGACAAGCAGAAAGCTACCCAACGCAAGAATCGCGGACGCATGATACGTGTTGCACTGGTTGGTTATACCAATGTGGGAAAATCAACCATGATGAATCTTCTCTCCAAGAGTGAAGTGTTTGCGGAAAACAAACTGTTCGCTACTTTAGACACTACTGTGCGCAAAGTGATTATCGATAATCTACCGTTCCTGTTGTCAGATACAGTAGGGTTTATTCGCAAGTTACCTACCGACTTGGTAGAATCTTTTAAATCTACCCTGGATGAGGTACGTGAAGCAGATTTGCTTGTGCACGTAGTCGATATTTCCCACCCCGGATTTGAGGAACAGATTGAGGTGGTGAACAAGACCCTGGCAGAGATTGGAGGCAGTGGCAAACCTATGATACTTGTATTTAATAAAATAGACGCTTACACCTACGTGGAGAAAGCGCCGGACGACCTTACCCCCCGAACAAAGGAAAACTTAACACTCGAAGAACTGATGAAGACGTGGATGGCAAAAATGGAGGATAACTGCCTCTTTATTTCCGCCCGCGAACGAATCAATATAGACGAACTGAAAAATGTAGTTTATCAGCGAGTGAAAGAATTACACGTTCAGAAATATCCCTATAACGATTTTCTTTATCAGACCTACGAAGAAGAGGAAGAATAATCAATATGCTAATGTGCTGATGTGCCAATTGGTTGCGCATACTGCATCAGAATTGGCACATTGGCATATGGGCACATTAACACATTATTAAGATGAAAGACTATCGTAGATTGACTGAAGATGAGATACTTCAGTTGAAGAGCCAGTCATGTCTGGCCGATGATTGGGGAAATGTATCAGTGGCAGAGGGTTTTAATTGTGAGTACGTCCATCATACCCGTTTCTCGGGTGAAGTAAAACTGGGGGTATTCGAAGCTGAATTTACATTGCCGGGGGGAATCAAGAAACATTCGGGATTACGTCATGTGACGTTGCACAATGTGTCGGTGGGCGATAACTGCTGTATTGAGAATATACAGAACTATATTGCTAATTATGAGATTGGCAGTGACACCTTCATTGAGAATGTAGATATTATTTTAGTGGATAGGTTAAGCACTTTTGGTAATGGGGTAGAAGTGGCTGTCTTGAATGAAACAGGAGGCCGTGAGGTGTTGATGAACGATAAATTGTCTGCGCACCAGGCATATATTCTTGCACTGTACCGCCATCGTCCCGAGCTGATAAACCGTATGAAATCTATTGCGGATTATTATTCCAATAAACATGCTTCTGCTGTCGGCAGTATTGGCAATCATGTGATGATTCTCAATACGGGCTCGATCAAGAATGTCCGGATTGGTGATTACTGCCATATCTGTGGGACCTGCCGCTTATCCAATGGCAGCGTCAATAGTAATGTGACGGCACCTGTACATATCGGACATGGTGTAATCTGTGATGACTTTATCATCTCTTCCGGCTCTAAAGTGGATGACGGCACGATGTTGACTCGTTGTTTCGTCGGACAATCCTGTAAACTGGGACACAATTATTCCGCTTCCGATTCTTTATTCTTCAGTAATTGTCAGGGAGAGAACGGTGAGGCATGTGCTATTTTTGCAGGTCCTTTCACTGTGACACACCATAAATCTACTTTATTGATTGCCGGTATGTTCTCGTTTATGAATGCGGGTTCGGGGTCCAATCAGAGTAATCACATGTATAAGTTAGGTCCTATCCATCAGGGAACGATGGAGAGAGGAGCGAAGACCACTTCCGATTCATATATCCTGTGGCCGGCACGTGTCGGGGCTTTCTCTTTGGTAATGGGACGTCATGTTAATCATGCCGATACTTCCAATCTTCCTTTCTCTTACCTGATAGAGCAGCGGAATACCACTTATCTGGTTCCGGGAGTTAATTTGAGAAGTGTAGGTACTATCCGTGACGCACAGAAATGGCCAAAGCGTGATAAGCGAAAAGATCCGAACCGGCTGGATTATATCAATTATAACCTGCTGAGTCCTTATACCATTCAGAAGATGTTTAAAGGACGTTCCATTTTGAAAGAATTGAAACGTGTATCCGGTGAAACTTCAGAGATCTACTCCTACCAGAGTGCTAAAATCAAGAACTCTTCTCTGAATAACGGAATTCGTTTTTATGAAATCGCCATTCACAAGTTCTTGGGAAACTCCATCATAAAACGATTGGAGGGTATTAATTTCCAGACCAATGAAGAAATCCGTCAGCGACTGAAACCTGACACGGAAATCGGACTTGGCGAATGGGTGGATGTTTCCGGACTGATTGCTCCCAAGAGTGAAATCGACCGATTGTTGGATGGTATTGAGAATGGAACAGTCAATCGTTTGAAATCCATCAATGCAAGCTTTGCAGAAATGCACGAGAATTATTATACCTATGAATGGACATGGGCTTATCATAAGATTCAGGAATTCTACGGCCTGAATCCGGAAACGATTACAGCACAAGATATCATCGGTATCGTGAAAGCGTGGCAGCAAGCTGTTGTCGGATTGGATAAGATGGTATATGAGGATGCCAAGAAAGAATTTTCGTTGTCTTCCATGACCGGATTTGGTGCTGACGGCTCCCACGACGAAATGAAGCAGGATTTTGAGCAAGTACGCGGTGATTTCGAAAGTAATACCTTTGTGACTGCCGTCTTGAAACATATTGAAGATAAAACAGCTCTTGGAAACGAGTTAATCAAACGGATTGAAGCAATCGAATCATAATAGGAGTGGCAGATGGCGAACTGTGGATGATAAACAGGATATGATAAATAGCAAACTGTAAATAAAATAGTGAGCGGTGAACGGCAGATGTCAATGAATGGCATAGCTTGTTTACCGCTCGTTGTTTATTGTTTATGATTGTCTTTTGCTGTTCCTGCTTTTCTCCGTTATTCATTCTTAATTCTTCATTCATCATTCGCCATTCTTCATTCTTAATTACTACCTTTGCCACACTAACTAACATTACGTAATAAAATAAGAAACTTATGGCAACACCTCCGTTTAAGTATCAGCCCATGTTTGAAAAGGGAAAAGATACAACTGAGTATTATCTGCTTACAAAAGACTATGTATCAGTAAGCGAGTTTGAAGGAAATCCTATCCTGAAAATTGAGAAAGAAGGTTTGACTGCGATGGCTAATGCAGCTTTTCGTGATGTATCATTCATGCTTCGTCGTTCGCACAACGAACAAGTTGCTAAGATTCTGAGTGATCCGGAAGCAAGTGAAAACGATAAGTATGTGGCATTGACTTTCCTGCGTAACGCGGAAGTTGCTTCAAAAGGTGTACTTCCTTTCTGTCAGGACACTGGTACTGCTATTATCCATGGTGAAAAAGGACAGCAGGTATGGACTGGATATTCTGATGAAGAAGCGCTTTCACTGGGCGTATATAAAACATACACTGAAGAGAACCTGCGTTATTCACAGAATGCGCCTTTGAATATGTATGATGAGGTAAATACAAAATGTAACCTCCCTGCACAGATTGACATCGAAGCTACCGAAGGTATGGAATACGAATTCCTTTGCGTAACAAAAGGTGGTGGTTCTGCCAACAAGACATATTTGTATCAGGAAACAAAAGCGATCCTGAATCCCGGTACACTGGTTCCATTCCTGGTTGAAAAAATGAAAACATTGGGAACAGCCGCTTGCCCTCCTTATCATATCGCTTTCGTGATCGGTGGAACTTCTGCTGAAAAGAACTTATTGACAGTGAAGCTGGCTTCTACTCATTTCTATGATAACTTGCCGACTACTGGAAACGAATATGGCCGTGCATTCCGCGACATCGAACTGGAAAAAGAAGTTTTGGCAGAAGCTCACAAAATTGGATTGGGCGCGCAATTCGGAGGTAAATATCTTGCTCATGACGTACGCATCATCCGTTTGCCTCGTCACGGTGCTTCTTGTCCGGTAGGCTTGGGAGTATCTTGCTCTGCCGACCGTAACATCAAATGTAAAATCAATAAGGAAGGTATCTGGATTGAGAAACTGGATTCAAATCCGGGCGAACTTATTCCTGTAGAACTGCGTCAAGCAGGTGAAGGTGATGTTGTAAAGATCGACCTGAACCGTCCGATGCCTGAAATCCTGAAAGAGCTGACTAAATATCCGGTAGCTACTCGTCTGTCATTGAACGGAACGATCATCGTAGGTCGTGACATCGCCCATGCTAAACTGAAAGAACGTTTGGATCGCGGCGAAGACTTGCCACAATATATTAAGGATCATCCTATTTATTATGCAGGTCCGGCAAAAACTCCGGAAGGCATGGCTTGTGGTTCTATGGGTCCTACTACAGCAGGACGTATGGACTCTTATGTAGAACTGTTCCAAAGTCATGGCGGCAGCATGGTCATGTTGGCAAAAGGTAACCGTAGCCAGCAAGTGACAGATGCTTGTAAGAAATATGGTGGTTTCTATCTTGGCTCTATCGGAGGTCCGGCAGCTATCCTTGCACAGAATAACATCAAGAGCATCGAATGTGTGGAATATCCGGAATTGGGTATGGAAGCCATCTGGAAAATTGAAGTAGAAAACTTCCCTGCATTTATCTTGGTGGATGATAAGGGTAATGACTTCTTCAAACAGTTGAAACCGTGGAATTGCACAAAATAACCGGTTTTAACCTGTTGGGATAAAACTTTAAGAAGAGGCTAAATGCCCTGAATTTATAAAATCCCCTCACTCTGCAATGTAGTGAGGGGATTTCATCTTTTGAGGACTTAAAGACTTTCCGGATATTTATTTTTGTAGTGTAGATATCAGCCTTTCATCATTTGTGATTACTTGTTCTGTTCTTTTTTCCATTTTTCATATCTCTTCAATACCTTACTACCATCTTTGTTATACCAACTATAACCATTCCGGCGCTCATGCCCGATTTCCGATATATCATATTTTTTAATGCCGTCACGGTCGCAGAAAAAAGGCCGATTCGTTTCCAGTTCATAAAAACGTGCCCAGAGAGTTGGACAGTCTTCACAGGGAACCATACGATAGTCTTTTTTACCTTCACCGTTAGTGAAATATTCCTTCTGTATTCCTTTTATTTTAGACTTTTGGAACCATTTGATTGCTCCTTCTATGGATTTTACAATGTCTGTGGATGGATTAGGAAGTGACATCAACAGCAATACAATATTGTCCGACTCTTGTCCGCTTAGTGACGGAAGTTCATAAGCACGTGCTTTGCAGGGTTCCAAAGTGACACGGTCGTGTTGGGCGCACCATACTGTTAATTCACCATTTTGGCACACCTGCGTTTTGAGTATACACTCTATACCTTTGTTGAATGCATTGCGTGCTTGTTCGCAGATATTGTCAGGAAGAAAAGTATATGGAGCTTTCTTTTCGTATATGCTCCGAAGTTGATTCATGACTCTTACCATTGCATTGTCATTGTAGGTGATTTGTACATAATAACCTTTGGGACGTGGATAAAATTGAGGCCATCCTCCGTTTTCATACTGCGATTTGAGCAGATATTGAATACCGTTCAGCACTCCTTCTTTATATTTCTCTTTCTGTGTAGCCAGATAAAGTCGTGCCAGATATTCTATTTCTGTCGTGGTGGCATTGTTGTCGATTGTGCTTTGGTTGATATCCTCTTTGGCTTTTAGTGCCGCTTTATATTCCTGTTCTGTCAGTTCTGCCGGCATATAGATATTTTTTGGCCATCCTCCGGTGATTTGCTGATACAGTAACACGTTGTCACCAATGCGTTGGGCTTCTTCCGTCTTGAAGAAATCGTCGTCAAATTTAGGAGCGATGTGTACCCATTCTTTGTAATTTTGTTGTTTTCTGTAGTCTGTTGCTTTTTGGGCTGAGGCGTTTGTCAGGATAAAAAGTAGCAGTAAGAAAAAACCTGGTTTTCTCATGGCTTTATTATTTAATGTTTTTATAGTATGCAAATGTATGAAGAAAGAAAAATACTGATATGTAATAACTGTTTTTTATAGAGTAAAAATTGGGTTAACCCTCCCGATAAGAAGATTAACCCAATCAAAAAATAAATGGAAACTACTTCCTTATTCCAGATATTTCGTAATCTTTCCGCTGATTTGTAACAGGGATATTTCGCAAAGTTTCGTATTATATTCAGCAGAGAGGATGCGTTCCTCTGCATCTAACAAACTTTTTTGTGTTTCACGCACTTCAAAACCGGAGAGGTCTCCCTGTATATAACGGTCCATGGCAATATCGTGATTATCTTTGGCGGTTATCAGGTTTTGACGTTCCAGATTCAGCAATTGAAGATTGTTGCGATAGGCTTGCCATAGGTTACTGAGATCAGAGCGAAGTGCTAATTCCAAGTCCTGTCGTTCCAGGCGACGATTCTTGAAAGCCAGACTTGCATTTCTCTTTTCGCGGCGACGATTACCGTCGAAGATATTAAAACCGACAGTTATTCCGGCATTGAAGCCCAGTTCACCTCTTCTGCTGTTTGCATTGATGTCATACTTGTTGAACGTATATCCATATCCGGTATTTAATTTGAGATATGGATAGTTGCGTGAGTTTATTTTCTTGTAGTCCAATTGGGCAAGTACTGTGTTTTGATCGGCCTTGAGCAAAGAAGCATTGGTTGCTAACGTAGAATTCCACAAATCATCAAATTGCAAGTCGCTGTGTACGTCGATAGTGGAGTCTTTGATAATAATGTTTTGATTGACATTGTTGTTAGCCATCAGTTCATTCAACTGGATGCGTGAAGAATGTAGCAATTCCTGTTGTTTGATGTATTGGGCACTGTCTGCATTGAAATCCACCTTTGCCTGCTGATAATCCAGCCCTGAAAACTTACCGACCAGGTGACTAGCCTCGGCTATGCGCAAGCGCTCTTTGGAAAGTGACATTGCATAATGAAAGTTTTTCAGACGAATCTTCTGCTGGATAAAATTATAGTATTCGGAAGTCAGGGCAGCGATAAAATCTTCAATGGCAATACGCGTGTTGGTTTCCCCCTGACGTTCCAGCTCTTTCAACTGTTTGTAGGTGGTACTGATATTGAATCCGTCGAAAATAGTCCAGTTGAGGTTAAGACCGACATTAACTGTCTGATCGTAGACTCCGTTGTTCTTTGTTATTTCTCCGGTAGCACGCGCCTTGGTCTCAATATTGTCCAGGTTTCCGGTATATCCGGCAGAGAAGTCCAGTGTAGGCAGGTAACCTGCATTTCCCAACGTTGCGTTGTTTTTGCTGATCTGCTCTTCGTTATGGATGATACGTAAAGAGTAATTGTTTTGCAATCCTTCTTCCAGACACTCCTTGAGAGTGAGAACTTGTGCCTTTGCAAAAGAGACTGATAAGAAGGCACATGCAATGGTGATATAAATGATGCGTTTCATGCAAATTCCTTTCTGTTTCATTCTTGTAGTTTTTTGATTCGGTTAGTCGAAATGTAACTGTAAATAGCCGGTACAATGTACATCGTAAGCAGAGTGGATACGACCATACCACCCACTACCGCCGTACCCATGGCAATACGCTGGTTACAACCTTCTCCGGTGGCAAATGCCAGCGGGATAAGTCCCAAAACCGTAGAGGCACTTGTCATCAGAATCGGACGGAGGCGTTGAAGGGCAGCATCTTTGATGGCGCTCATTTTATCCTCTCCGGCTTCCTGTTTCTGATTGGCAAATTCTACAATAAGAATACCGTTCTTCGCCACCAGACCGATCAGCATGATAATACCGATCTGACTGAAAATATTCATCGTAATATCTCCGAAATACATGAAGACCAAAGCTCCGGCAATAGCCAGCGGCACTGTCAACATGATAATCAATGGATCTTTGAAACTTTCAAACTGGGCTGCCAGAATCAGGTAAATCAAAAGGATAGCCAGGATAAAGGCGAACATCAGACTGGAAGAACTTTCACGATATTCCTTCGAGTCTCCCGACAGGGCAGTACGGAAAGTGTCATCCAATGTTTCTTTGGCAATCTTATCCATTTCATCCAAGCCTTGCCCGATTGTTTTGCCGTCTGCCAATCCCGCAGAGATGGTAGCTGACACAAAACGATTATAACGATACAACTTTGGAGGTGCAATACCGCTTTCCAATTCAATCAAGTTGTCCAGCTGAATCATATCCCCGCTACTGCTACGGACGTAAATAGCTTTCAGGTCGGCCGGTTTATTTCGTTGCTGGCGGTTGATTTCACCAAGAATTTCGTATTGTTTACCGTTCATATAGAAATATCCCATACGCTGTCCACTTAATCCATATTGCAGCGTTTGAGCAATGTTTTTGGTACTTACCCCCATAATACTGGCCTTGTCACGGTTGATCTGAATACGAGCTTCCGGTTTACTGAACTTCAAATCAACGTCCGCCATCTGGAAAACAGGATTCTCATATACTTTAGCCATAAACTTGGGCAACACTTCTTCCAGCTTTTCCAAATTGGTAGCCTGAAGTACATATTGTACAGGCATGCTTCCACGACGTCCGCCGAAAGAAGACTGCTGCTGTACGAATGAACGCGCCATTGTTTTCTTCTGTACCGCTTTTGATATTTTCTCTGCCACATCCATCTGGGTATAATTACGTTCATTCATATCCTTCAGCGTGATGCGCACGTTTCCGCTACCGCTGGATACACGGGCAGTTACAGCCTCTGCATCAGGCAGAATGGAGTCTACCAGTTGATTGATGTCTTCTGTGTAATCCCTGATATATTCATAGGTGACGCCTTCCGCTCCTCGTGTATTGATACTGATTTGCGAACGGTCTTCAAGTGGGGCCATTTCCGCAGGAACTGCATTCCATAGAATACCAATCAGGCAAATGGTGATGAAAGTAAATGGAAGAGCGATCCAGCGTTTGCTAAGAAAAGCGGCAAGCGAACGGCTGTATAGCCGATTCATTCCTTCAAAGAACGGTTCTGTTTTTGCATAGAACCAACTTTGTTTTTCTCGTTTAATGAGTAACTTCGTTGCCAACATCGGAGTGAAAGTCAATGCGGCAAATGAGGATATAATCACCGAACCCGAAATTACGATACTGAACTCACGGAATAATCGTCCCGTCATTCCATCCATAAAGACGATAGGGAAGAATACCGCTACCAGCGTAATAGTGGTGGAAATAACGGCAAAGAAAATTTCTTTGGCTCCTTCTATTCCCGCTTCTTTCGGGGCCATTCCTTTCTCTATACGGATGTAGATATTCTCTGTCATAACGATGGCGTCATCTACCACCAGTCCCACCGATAGTACGATGGCGAGCATGGAAAGCACATTGATGGAGAATCCTGCCAGATACATGACGAAGAATGCACCGATGAGGGAGACAGGAATTACGATACAAGGCACCAATGTAACGCGCCAGTCACGCAGGAAGAGGAAGATAATGATGATTACGAGTACAAAAGCCTCATACACTGTTGACTTTACCTCATTGATAGACGCACGGATAAACTTGGTATTATCAAAACCGTAGTTATAGTGTACGTCTTCCGGCAAGTCCTTTTTCATCTGCTCCATACGCTGGTATACCGCATCCGCAATCTCAATATGGTTGGCTCCCGGCTGTGGAATGACTACGACACCCACCATAGGAACGCCGTTCATCTTCATATAACTCTTAATATCAGCCGGCCCCAGTTCAGCACGTCCGATATCACTGAATCGTACAATACGGTTATTCTCTTCTTTGACAATCAAGTCATTGAATTCATCTGCGGTATGCATCAATCCTAGTGTACGGATCGTCAACTCGGTGGTATTTCCTTCGATACTACCTGAAGGAAGTTCCACATTTTCGTTATCTACAGCGTTTTTAACATCGACGGGAGTGATACCGTAACCTGCCATCTTTACCGGGTCGAGCCAAAGGCGCATGGAGTAACGCTTCTCTCCCCAGATAGATACACTACTTACATCAGAAATAGTCTGTAATTGTTCTTTCACAGTCAGATCCGCTATTTCACTTAATTCCAACAGAGAACGTTTGTCACTCTGAAGAGCAACCATCAAGATAGGCATGGCATCGGCATCTGCTTTTGAAACTGTCGGTGGGTCACAGTCGCGAGGCAGATAACGTTGGGCACGTGAAACCTTGTCACGTACGTCGTTGGCCGCTGTTTCCAGATCGACGGACAATTCAAATTCTACTGTAATACGGCTTTGCCCCTGTTGGCTCACACTGGACAAAGAACGGATACCGGGAATACCGTTGATATTCTGTTCCAACGGTTCAGTTATCTGGTTTTCGATAACGTCGGCATTAGCTCCCGGATAAGAGCAGCTGACAGAAATAATCGGATTATCTACCGACGGATATTCGCGGACACCCAAATAGTTGTATCCGATGAATCCGAAAAGGAGGATAATAATCGTTAATACTGTGGCTAATACCGGGCGACGTATACTTAATTCGGAGATGTTCATTGATTTATGATTTCTGATTTCTGAATTATGATTTCTGAGTTATGGATTGAAGATTTCTGATTTTTGAATTATGATTTCTGATTTCTGAATGTTTGCTGTATTTTGCTGACTTATAAATCATAAATTATTTGGCTTATAAATCATAAATCAGAATTCATAAATCATAAATTCTCATTCTTCAATATTGTCAAGTGTTACGGCGAGTCCGGTACGGAGTTGCAATGTTCCTGAAGTGATGATTGTGTCTCCTACGTGCAATCCTCTAATCACTTGCACTTCAGATGCGGTGCGGATACCAGTAATGATATCCACCGGTTCGGCCTTTCCTGATTTATACAGATAGACTTTATCTTTACCCATTTCCGGCACAATTGCTTCCGTTGGGATGGCTATTGCATTAGGTATTTCATCCTTTTTCAACAGTACACTGGCATAACGGCCGGGAAGTAGGGTGCGATTGACATTCGGGTATAATGCACGGGCGGTAAATTGATGCAGATTCGGATCGATGGCAGATTCTACAGCGTATACCTGTGCGCCAAAAGCATCCAATGTTCCTTCAACGCTGAAATTGAGATTGGTACCCTTTTTGATTTGCTTGGCATAACGTTCCGGAACGGAAAATTCAACCTTCAGTGGAGCGATTTTTGTCAGCTTGGCAACGACTGTGGTCGGAGACGCATACGTACCGATACTGACTTGGCGAAGTCCGATCACTCCGTCAAACGGAGCACGTAGCTCTGTCAGTTCAATATTAGCTTTGATAATTTCTATATCGGCATTCAGAGTTGCTAAATCCGTTTTCACCTGTTCGTAGGCTTCTTTACTGACAGCATCCCGTTTCAATAAAGCATCCTGGCGGAATACACGGTCTTCTGCCAGTTTCAATTGCGAAATCAACCTTTGCAATTGTGCCTGCAACTGTCTGTCATTCACTTTGGCTAGTAATTGGCCTTTCTTTACGGCTGTTCCTTCTTCAAAGTTGATTTCTACAATCTTTCCCGACGTTTCGAAAGACAAATCCACTTCTTCATCGGGCAGAAGTACACCGGTAGTGGTGAATTCATCTGTCAGAGATTGCGGTTTTATGACCTTGGCATTTACATTTAAAACTTGTTTCCCTCTTTTTTTATTACCGCCCATCACTTTGTCGGCGGCTGCTAGTTCGTCGTTTTTTTTCGGTAATTGTGAGTAGATTCCTCCACCGATAATCCCGGCACCAACAAGAATAATGATGCCCCATTTAGTCTTCTTATTCATGGTTTAGTATTGTATATGGCAATTATAATATAATCTTTGAAGATTAGACTTTCCCTGACTGGAAAGGTTTAATCTGTAAATGATAGAAAAAAAGTTAATGCATCTTTTTCAATTTAATAAGCTCATACACTTAAGGGAACTATTCTTTTATGGCATATAGAAGGGTGGTTGATATGACTTTCCCTTTTTTAGTGATAGTTTCTGATTTTACCAGCCCAATATTTTTGGCATACCAATCTATTGAATATTCGGTTTCTGAAATGAACATGACTTTTCCTTTTTGTTCCGTGTAGATTTTAATGCAATCAAAATCTCCCGCAGGAGTATGTATGGTTTCACGTCCTTTATATTTTCCTTTTAGAGAAGCTTTCATAGTCATTGGTCCTGATTTTTGCAAGAAATTACACTGTGGTATATCATCTCCATTCTGAACATGATCCTTTAAAGGTATGCTAATTCGTCCTTCTGCATATATGTTCTTAGAATATTTCTGATATTCATATTCTGATTTACCATCCAAAAGGATAACTTCGGTCATATCTTGACTCTTATGATAAATATAGAATAACCTGTTGATACCACTTTTTATACTTAGAGAATCATAGTGCTCTCCGAAAGCATCTTCTCTTATGATTAAGCGATCACCTTTATCAACCACGTCTGCGATGCACATAGTATCTTTCAGTGTTTTTCCTTCCTTTACTTCGGTTGTTACATAGTAAGCAGTTCTTCCTTTTTTAATACTGCAATATTGTGCATGTGCGGAAATTATGTATAAAATGAAACATAATAAAACTAAGATTTTTTTCATATTGTTTTTTTGTGTGTACTATTATAACTATAAGTGTGAACAGCATTGGTTTTATAAGCACGCTGCTCGCATTTTTTCTAATAAGCAGCCCGATATTTTCCTTCCTCTTTATCTTCCAACATATTGAGATAAGAGGTATAACGGGATTCGCTGATGAGGTGCTCTTCCACTGCTTTGCGTACGGCACATCCCGGTTCATGACGATGTGTACAGTTGCCATATTTGCAGTCGGCGGAGGTTTTGAATATTTCGGGAAAATAATGTCCGATCTCTTCTTCTTCCATATCGAATGTGCCGAAGCCCTTGATACCCGGAGTATCGATGATATAGCCATCTCCTTCCACAGGGAACATTTCGGAGAAAGTAGTAGTATGCATTCCTTTGTTGTGGTAAGAAGAAATTTCGCCGGTCTTGGCTGCTATGCCCGGCAGTATGGAATTGATAAGAGTCGATTTGCCGACTCCCGAATGTCCGGAAAATAAAGTAATCTTGCCTTCCAGTGCTTTTTTGATTTCAGCCACTCCAGTGCCGCTCTTTGCGGAAACTTTGAAGCAAGGGTAGCCGATTTGTGTGTATAAGTTGATAAGTGCGTCCAGATAGCGGAGTTCATCTTCGTCGTAAGCATCTACCTTATTAAATACCAGTTTTACAGGGACGCGATAGGCCTCTGCGGATGCAAGAAAGCGATCAATAAAAATAGTGGAAGTTTCCGGATAATTGATGGTTACCACCAGCATACACTGGTCGAGATTGGCAGCAAGGATATGAGATTGTTTGGAAAGATTGGACGAGCGGCGGATGATGTAGTTCTTTCTATCTTCTATTTCACTGATAAAAGCAGTGCCTTCCTGATTAAGTATAATCCGGACACGATCACCCACTGCAACAGGATTAGTACTGCGAATCCCCTTCAACCGGAAATTCCCTTTGATTTTACATTCAATAGATTGTCCGTCATCGGTTTTCACCTGATACCAACTACCCGTGTTTTTGATTACTAATCCTTTCATATAAATTATAAATTAAAAATGAAGAATGAAGAATTCAGGCTGTGTTTCAACTGAATAATACAGCATTATAATTCCTCATTCTTCATTCTTAATTCTTCATTATTTTTTAGACGGTCATAATTTCTTTATCCTTTTCAGCCAGCATATCATCGATTTGTTTGATATACTTATCATGGATTTTTTGCAGTTTGGCTTCCGCATTCTTCTGCTCGTCTTCTGCCAATCCGTCTTTTACGGCCTTTTTCAGTGCGTCGATGCCGTCACGACGCGCGTTGCGTACGCTTACTTTAGCCGTTTCGCCTTCTCCTTTACACTGTTTTGCCAGTTGTTTACGACGTTCTTCCGTCAGGGGAGGGATGCCGATACGGATCATTTCTCCATTGTTTTCGGGCATGATACCGAGGTCAGAGTCGATGATTGCTTTTTCGATGACACGGAACATGCTTTTATCCCAAGGCTTGATTACGATACTGCGGGCGTCCGGAGTAGTAATTGCTGCTACATTGCTGATAGGTACCATACTTCCGTAAGAATCTACGCGGATACCATCTAATAAGCGTGCACTCGCTTTTCCGGCGCGGATATGTGCCAGTGCTTCTTCCAGATACATGATGGCCATATCCATCTTTTCTTGTGCATTGTCAAGGCAAGTCTTTACGTCTACCATATTTTTTGAGATTTAAAATTGCATTTTGATTGATTAAGTAGCAAAAGTATATTATTTTTTGTTCATCTGCAACAGCATACCCATCTTTTTTATGAGTGACTTGCCAATGATAATCAGGGTAACGGCGGTGATAATCATTAAAATACCCATCATTAAGCGGGGAGTCAGTTTTTCGTGAAACAGGAGAACACCGAAGAATAAAGCTGTCACTGGTTCCAGAGCACCCAATATTGCCGTTGGTGTAGAGCCTATATAATGGATGGCCAGTGCGGTACAGACCAGTGATACGGCAGTTGGCAGGATGGCGAGTGATAGTACATCGGCCCAGAGCCAGGCAGACGGTATTACTTGCAGTTCCGTACAGAAATTTAAACGGACGATATAAACCGATAGTCCGAACAAAATGGCATAGAAGGTAAGTTTCGTGGTCGGCAGGTTTTTCAATGTCGAACGGTTTACACCTACTATATATATAGCATAAGAGAGAGAAGACAACAGAACAAAGATAATTCCCAAAGTCGATAGCGGTTTGTTGCCGTCTCCCTGATAAAGCAAGGCAATGCCTGAAAGTGCCAGCAGGATGGAGAAAACGGTAATGGCGGAAATCTTTTCCTTGAAGAATATTCCCATAATGACAGCTACCATCACCGGATAAACAAACAGAATCGTTGAAGCAATTCCGGCATCCATATAATTATAGCTCATAAACAAAAGCAGTGATGAAAAAGAGAATAACAGCCCCATAATGACTAAGGGCAAAACGTCTGCCTTATGAAGTGCAAAAGACTGATGCTGCATTTTCATTAGAATACCCAATACGATTGTCGCAAAGAAGTACCGGTAGAATAAAACGGTATCGACACTCATTCCGGCTGCATAGAGCGGAAGTGCAAAAAGAGGATTCATACCGTAGCTCGCAGCGGCAATCGCTCCATAGATAAAACCTTTGGTTTTGTTAGTCATTGTTTTGCTTTTTTTAATGGCGTGCAAAAGTACGCAGTTCACCAATGATAAACAAGTGTTTAGGCGGTTGATAGTATAATTTAATCTTTCGTATGCAAAAAACTATTTCTTGGTAAAGAGATAACTAATCTTGTTTATGCATAAAATTAATCGTCTGACTATAGTCAAACTTGCGTCTGACTACTGTTAAACTTACGTCTAACTATAGTTGAACTTTCGTCTGACTATAGTCAGACGAAAAAGAATTAACCGTTAGATGATTAATTTTATTCGGTAGGGAGATTAGTTATACGCCTCCCGAGTAATAGTCTGCAGGCAATAGGCAATCAGGTTTTTGAATAAACGCTTGCATATATCTTGGATTTTCCCGAATATTGCATCTGAATTATCGAAAAACACAGATGGCCAAAGCTAAATTTCTTGTTGTTTATTGCCTGTTCATATCGGGACTTTGTTGCATGGCAAATGTGACGAAGGATATCAATATGCGCTTTAAGGACGTAAGGCAGGGACTTTCTCATCAAACGGTCAATTGTTTCTATCAGGATGAATTCGGATTTTTGTGGATCGGGACTCAAGACGGGCTGAATCGATTTGACGGACGTAAGTTTGAAGTATTCAAACCGGATAACGCTAATCCTTATTCCATCAATATCAATAATATCAGGCAGGTTTGCGGAAATAAAGCCGGATTGCTCTTTATCCGCAGTTTGCAGAGCGTGACTCTTTATGATATGCGTTTGAATCGTTTTAGGGTGTTGCGTGAAGGAGAAGTTGCGGGAATCTGTTATGCGCACGATGCATTATGGATAGCTACCGGAAAGGAAATCTACCGTTATCGCAACCTCGACCAGGCGCCCGAGTTATTCTTTTCATTTCCTTCAGATGAGGAGGATGTATTGATGAACAGTCTCATGGTTCGTCAGAATCAGACAGTGGTGGTGGGTACTTCTTCGAAAGGTGTATACTGCATCGACCAGTCTGCACATATCACCCGGCGTATGGATGTGGGAGCTGTCAATTCAATAACGGAAGACAGAAACGGGAGTATCTGGATAGCTACCAGAAACAGAGGGCTCATACGGTTGGATGAAGATGGAAAATTTACTCATTTCAAGCATAATAAGGTAGCTGAAAATACGATTAACCATAATAATGTGCGTCATGTGACGCAAGCTAATGATAGTCTCCTGTATATCGGAACCTATGCCGGTTTGCAGACTTTAAACCTGTTTACCGGAGAGTTTACAGATTATGAATATGACTTGAATGTGGAGGCGGCCGATATACGTTCTATTATTTCGATGCATTACGACGCTTCGGGGACTTTATGGTTGGGGACTTTCTATCAGGGAATCCAATATTATAATGTAGCGAATGATGCTTTCCATTTTTACCGCTCGTCTACGGCTGTTGGCGGTCATTTGAATTCTTATATTATCAGTTCCATTGCCGAAGACCGTTCCGGCCGGATCTGGTTTGCAAGTGAAGGAAGTGGGTTGAACTATTATGATAAACATACCAAACGCTTTTTCCCTTTAAAAAAGGTCTATTCTCAAGAGCTTTCTTTTAAGATAGTGAAGTCTCTTTATTATGAGAGAGAGCCGGATTATCTTTGGGTAGCTTCTCTTTATCAGGGAATCAACCGGATTAATCTGTCGACCGGACATATAGAATCTATCCCGGAAAACATCTATACTCCGGAAGGAAAAACAGTTGTTGACAGAGCTTATAATCTGGTGAAAATGATAGAGTTTGCCGGCCACGATTCTTTATTGATAGCTGCCAAGGGAGGATTGCTTGTATTGGATAAGAAACACCTTCGACTTCATCATTTCGAACACCCTTCGTTGGCTGCCAAACATCTGTCGCAGGTTTGGGATATGACGTTTGACAAAGACGGGGATTTATGGCTGACTACCTCTTTTGATCTGATACGAGTCAACCTCAAAGCGGGCACTGCCCATAGTTATCCTTTCTCCCAAATAGCGCAGAGCACAGCGCAGCATCACATCAACCACATTTTATGTGATAAGAAAGGACGTATATGGCTGGGATCGACAGGCTCGGGAATTTATCTATTTGATAAGAAGACAGATTCTTTTGTGGGATACGGAGCGAAACAGGGATTGGAAAATGGATTTATAACCGGATTGGTGGAGAGTCCTTTGGATGGTTCTATCTATGTGGCAACCAATGGTGGTTTCTCTAAATTCAATCTGGCAACGACTACATTCGAGAACTATAACAGACAGAGTGATTTTCCCTTGAATAATGTAAATGACGGAGGGTTGTATATTGCGTCCGACCACGATATTTACGTGTGTGGTCTGGCGGGTATTGTCTCTATCGCCCAGGAAAAGCTGAACAAACAGTCTGTTGACTATGATGTGTTTGTAAAACGGGTGCTTGTGGATAATACGGAAATACAACCACTTGATTCGTTGGGGCTTATCAAAGAAACCGTACTGTATGAACATCGGTTAGTATTGCCGCCCAGATATTCTTCCGTCACTTTTGAGATAGCAAGTAACACCCTGAATAATATTTCTAATATCGGCCTGGAATATAAACTTGAAGGCTTTGACAACGAATATATGAAGGCGGGCGATAATACGATGATTACCTATACCAATCTTCATCCGGGGCATTATACTTTCCATGTCCGTGGCGACCAGGTGGGCGTTCACGGTCAGGAAGCACCTTCCGTTAGTTTTGAGCTGATAGTGGAGGCTCCGGTTTATCAGCGGGCATGGTTTATTTTGCTGATGGTGCTGGCAGCTATCCTCATTGCCGGCTATATTATCCGTATGTTCTGGATACGAAAAACCTTGCGGCACTCTTTATTGGCCGAGAAACGGGAAAAAGAGTATATCGAAAGTGTGAACCAGTCCAAACTGCGTTTCTTTACCAATGTATCGCATGAATTCCGTACCCCGTTAACACTTATATCCAGCCAGCTCGAAATGCTCCTGATGCATAAGGACATTATTCCTGAAGTATATAATAAGATTCTGGATATTTATAAAAATTCCCGTCGGATGAATAACCTCGTGGATGAAGTCATTGATATCCGCAAGCAGGATCAGGGATACTTGAAACTAAAGATTTCTAAAGAGAATATTGTGGCGGTGATAGAGGAAATTTGTGGTTCTTTCTATAGTTATGCCCAACTGAATAAGATAGATCTCCGCTTTTCTTCCACTCTGAAAGAAGCTGATTTGTATATTGATAAAACACAGATAGAGAAAGTATTCTATAATTTATTGTCCAACGCTTTTAAGTATACGAAGCCTGGTGACTGGATTTCTGTTGAGCTGTCAGCGGAAGGAGATAATGACATTGTGATTTCAGTCAACAACCTGGGGGTAGGCATTGATAAATCCAAGATCAAACATGTATTTGAACGGTTTTGGCAGGATGATTCGGCAACAACCACACGAACTGTCAAAGGGTCGGGCATTGGATTGGCGATGGCGAAAGGAATTGTAGAGTTGCATCAGGGAACCATCGGAGTGGAAAGCGAACCGAATAGAGTTACCTCTTTTACCGTTACTCTCCACCGGGATGCGAATATGAATATGGAAGTCTCTTCCTCCGCAGACGAGCACGTTGCCGAACATTATATAATAGAGCCTCAAGAAATCTCGGAAATGGTGAAGCCGGATAAAACGGTGAAAATACTGATTGTAGAAGATAACCCGGAAATGCGTAAAGTATTGACGCAGATTTTTGAACAGATATATGAGGTATATACGGCTGCCGACGGGCAGGAAGGATTGGAACGGGCTTCTTCGCTCCAACCGCAGATGATTGTAAGTGACATCATGATGCCTGTCATGTCCGGACTGGAAATGTGCGAGAAGTTGAAAAGTAATTTGCAGACCAGCCATATACCTGTTGTCTTGCTGACAGCCCGCAACCGGGAAGAACATACTTTGGAAGGCTTGCAGACAGGTGCGGATGATTATATCTCCAAACCTTTTAATATCAAGATATTGGTAGCCCGGTGCAACAATATCATCCAGACTCGTAAACTACTTCAACAACGGTTTGTTCGAAACGACGAACCTAAAGTGGAAGACCTTCCGTTTAATCCGATCGATAAAAAGATGTTGATGGATGCTACGGCGATTGTGGAATCTTATATTGATAACCCAGACTTTGACGTAGCTACTTTTGCACGAGAAATGTGTATGAGCAGAACGTTGCTTTTCACCAAATTGAAAGCATTGACCGGACAGACCCCGAATGACTTTATTTTATCTTTGAGACTGAAAAAAGCAACAGAAAAATTGCGGAATGACCCCAATGCCCTGATTGCTGATATAGCATTTGATTACGGTTTTTCTAATCCAAGTTATTTTATCCGGTGTTTTAAAAATGCTTATGATATTACTCCGGCTGCTTATAGACGGAAATATGCAAACTCTTAATTTATAGTGTTTTATATACTTTCTGCCTGACGAGATTTGTACTATTTGAACTTTTATACGGACGATTCTATTATTCGAAATCATTAATAATTGGGATTTTTGCGCTGTAATCATTCAAATTATTACATAGTATGAAAAACATCGTAATTAAATGGGCTGTGTTCCTGACAGCCTTTCTTATCTCTTTAGAGGTTAGTGCTCAAAACGTCAGAGTTTCTGGAGTGGTGACAGACGCACTTGGACCGATCCCCGGAGTTAATATCATGGAGGAGGGGACTACTAATGGTACAGTGACGGATGTAAATGGAAAATATTCAATCAGTGTATCGGCTAAATCTACCCTTGTTTTTTCTTGTATAGGATATAAGGAACAAAAAATACGTGTCGGTACGAAAACGGTGCTGAATGTGAATATGGTGGAAGAGTCGAAAATGCTCGATGAATTGGTGGTTGTCGGTTATGGAGTTCAGCGTAAGAGTGATGTGGCCACTTCGGTAGCTTCGGTCAAAGCGGATGAAATGAGAACATTTCCCGCCGGAAATGTGGCTGACATGTTACGTGGACGTGCCGCAGGTGTGAATGTAACGAGTAGTTCCGGACGGCCGGGATCGACTCCTTCGATTACCATTCGTGGTTCCCGTTCTATCAGTGCGGACAATGCACCTTTATATATTATAGATGGTTCTCCTTCCAGTGCAACAGAGTTCAGTACGTTGAGTGCGGATGATATTGAATCGGTTGAAATCCTGAAAGATGCTGCGTCACAGGCTATTTATGGTGCACGCGCCAGTGACGGTGTGGTACTGGTGACTACCAAACGTGGTAAAGCCGGAAAAGTGGAAGTCAACTATAATGGTTATCTGGGTATTCAATCTCTCTGGAGAAATTTCGATTTCTACTCTCCCGAAGAATATATGCAGCTTCGTCGTGAAGCAAAGGCGCATGATAAAGGAATAATTGATGCGCGTGAGATTTCTATAGCCGAAGCGTTGGAAGACGAGGTGATGCAGCGGGTATGGGCCAGTGGAAAGTTTATCGACTGGGAAAAAGAAATGTTCAGAAATGCAATCTATCATAATCACGACGTCAGTGTACGTGGAGGAACAGAAAAAATCAAAGTATCGGCAGGTGCCAATTACTTTGACCAACAAGGAATGGTGGTTACCGGATCGGGGTATCAGAAGTTTTCTTTAAGACTGAATCTGGACTTTGAAATAGCCAAATGGATTAGTTTCGGTATCAATTCTTCTTATGCGATGACAAAACAAGATCGTGAGGATGGTAACTTTAATGATTTTATTACCAGTTCTCCATTGGCGGAGATATATGATGCGGATGGCAAGTATACAAAATATATCAACTCGGAAGGAAATTATAATCCTTTGTACCGTGCCGAACATTATGGACGTGAAGTAACCCGTGATAATTACCGCCTGAACTTTTTTATGGATGTGAAACCTTTCAAGGGATTCAATTATCGTCTGAATACTTCTGTTTATAATCAGACGTCTGAAGACGGTTCTTATAAAGATTCCCAATATCCGGGAGGCGGAGGAACGGCCGTTCTTGACGAATCGCGTACACAGAACTGGCTGGTTGAGAACATTGTGACCTATAAAGTGCCTATCCGGAACAAGAAACACCAGTTGACATTGACCGGCGTTCAGTCTGTCGACCATAATGGGTCGAAGTCTATCGGGTACTCGGTTGAGAATCTTCCGGTGGATAAAGACTGGAACTTCATTTCTCAAGGTGAGTTTACAGGCAAGCCTCGTCGTCAGTTTAATGAAAATAACCTGGTGTCTTTCATGGCTCGGGCGCAATATTCGCTTTTAGATCGTTATTTGTTGAACGTGGCTGTCCGCCGTGACGGTTCCAGCCGTTTCGGAAAAGAAAATAAATGGGGAACTTTCCCGTCGGCAGCTTTTGCCTGGCGTGTCAATCAGGAGAGTTTCCTAAGAGATGTGTCGTGGATTGATAACCTGAAACTGCGTGTAAGTTATGGTATTGTAGGTAATCAGAACGGTATCGGCAATTATACTACTTTGGGACTGGCTGATAATAAAGAATATGAGTTTGGAAATGTTTTTCAAATGGGATATTTGCCGAGCAAGGAACTGTCTAATCCAAACCTGAAATGGGAACAGTCTGCAACAGCTAACTTTGGTGTTGACTTTAGTTTCTTCAATGGGCGTCTGAATGGTACGGTTGAGTATTATAATACACATACGAAGGATTTGTTGGTGAAACGTTCCCTGAATGCGTCACTCGGATATACTACCATGCTAGATAATCTGGGAAAGACGAAATCCAGTGGTATCGATCTTTCTTTAAATGGTGACGTGGTACGTACAAAGGAGTTTACCTGGACACTCGGAACTAATTTCAGCATGTATAAGAATGAAATTGTCCGTATTGACGATACTCTCGATGAGAACGGGAAACCGGCAAGTCAGGTAGCCCAGGGGTGGATTATCGGAGAACCGATCAATGTATACTATGATTATCTGATAGATGGAATTTTTCAGTATGATGATTTTGATATCACTCGTGATGGTACGGGAAATCTGGTCTATACCCTGAAAAACACCTATGATAGTGATAATGACGGTGTGGCCGACAGTCCGATTAATTACGGTGGCGCTATTGAACCGGGAATGGTCAAGGTGCGTGATAACAACGGGGATGGAAAGATTACAGCTGATGACAGGGTACCTATCCGTAAAGATCCGAAGTTTACACTCTCCCTTTCTTCTACATGGAACTGGAAAGGATTTGACCTGTTCATGGACTGGTATGGAGTTTCCGGCAGAAAGATTAAGAACGGTTATTTGTACGAGTATAATTCCGGTGGTTCTTTACGTGGAAAATTGAATGGGGTGAAGGTGGATTATTGGACTCCGTTCAATCCTTCGAACAAATTCCCACGTCCTTCTTATAGTGCGGACCCTGCATATTTGAGTGCCATTGCCATTCAGGATGCTTCTTATATCCGTTTACGCACCTTACAACTGGGATATACTTTCCCCACCCGACTATTGAAGAATACTCCGATTCATAAATTACGCTTGTATGCAACAGCTACTAACTTGCTGACATTTACGGAGTTTAAATCTTATAGTCCCGAACTGACTCCAGGGTCTTATCCGGAGTCCAGACAATATGTGTTTGGTGTCAATGTTTCATTCTAAAATAAAGAATCCTTATGAAAAAGTTAATATATACAGCCTTTGTCATTTGCGGAATGTTGACCGCTTCCTGCTCGGATTTATTAAATCTGGAATCAAAAACAGACGTGACGAATAATTATCTGTTCACTACTCCCGAAGGGTTGAATACTGTCGTTACAGGATTGTATTCCCTGGCACGTGAATTGCCGGGTGGAGCGGATAATAACGAATCTAATCTGTACATCGTTACCATGTGTGACTTTAATACGGATATTGCCATACTTAGAGCAGGTGTTTCTACCTCAATCGGACGTTTGAATACAAGTTTTACTCCAAGTACCGGAGATGTCAATAAGTTCTGGAAACATCACTATGGGATTATCGGAAAAGCAAATGAAATTATTGTAGCGGCAGAAGCCTTGGGACTGGATGACAGCGATGTATTGCACGCATGGAGTGAAGCGAAATTCTTCAGAGGACGGAGCTATTTTGAACTTTGGAAACGCTTTGACCGCCTTTATCTGAACATCACTCCAACCACTGTAGATAATCTGAAACGGGAGTATAAACCGGCTTCTCATGAAGAACTGATGACACTGATGACAACTGACTTGGATGATGCGATGAAAGGTCTGGACTGGTCACTTCCTCAAAATAACGGAAATGTATTGTATGGACGGGTAACGAAAGCGACTGCCAAACATGTCCGTGCACAGGTTGCCATGTGGGAATCGGATTGGGATACAGCCATTGAGGAATGTGAAGACATCTTTAAACAGGAGGGCATTTACTCAATGGAAAAGAAGGCCGAGAATGTATTTAATAGCGCAGATTTGAAATCCCCGGAAGTGTTGTGGAGTTTCCAATATTCACAAAACTTGGGTGGAGGAGGTTCCGGAACTCCGGTTGCCGGACATCGTATCTCTATTCAGACCACTACCCGAATCAATAAAATTGCAGGTTGTATCAATACGGCCGATCAGGGTGGATATGGTTGGGGACGTATTTATCCGAATACCTATTTATTGAGTTTGTATGACCAGGCTAAAGATACACGATACAATGAATTGTTCGTACACCGTTTCAAATACAATGATCCTACTTCTCCTAAATATGGCGAATTGATTCCCCTTGCGAAAAGTTCCAGTTATTGTGAGACGCTGCATTTCATGTCGAAAAAATACTTTGATCAGTGGACTATGGCCGATAATCCGGACCGGACAACGGGATTCAAGGATTTGATTGTCTATCGACTGGCTGAAACTTACTTAATGGCGGCAGAAGCGTATATGCGCCGTGACGGAGGAATGAGCACGGATGCTCTGCGCTGCTACAATAAAACATGGGAACGTGCCGGGAATGACAAATTTGCGGGACCTCTGACGCAAGATATTCTTTTGGATGAATATGCCCGTGAACTGAACTTCGAGGGAGTCCGTTGGCCTTTACTAAAACGTTTGGGTCTTTTGGGTGAAAGGGTGAAAGCGCATTATGGCGAGACAAAAGCTGAAAATCCTTATTTAGATAAAGATTATGCGGAATGTCGTACCAGTTTTGTAGTTGGAAAGCACGAATGTTGGCCTATTCCACAGGAGCAGATTGACTTGATGGGGAAAGAGAATTTTCCACAGAATGAGAATTGGTATTAAGCGATTGATTATCTGTAAAACATGAATGAGTATGAAAAAAATAATATATCTGTTATTGATTTTAAATCTGGGGCTGCTTTCCTGTGTCGATGATGCGTCGGTACGTGTGATGCCTGAATTTAATTGTAAAGATACAAAAGTAAACCTGGCAAAAGCGGCGGGTTCTTCCGTCACATCGCTATTATATACTAATGTCGGTCAGGTTGTTGCTCAATATCAAGCGGAGTGGCTTTCTGTAGATGTAAACGCTAAAAGTGTAATATACACTGCCTTGACGCAGAATGACGGTGAGGATGCAAGGAGTACTGTCGTGAAACTGACTTGCGGTTCATATACAGTGGAAGTGACGGTTACACAGGATTCCAAAGAACCGGACCTTTCTTTGAAGGTAGGACAAAGTGTAGATGATGGTATCGGTATGATTTTCTGGGTGGATCCTTCGGACAAGATGGTAGGAAAAGCTGTATCTGTAAAACGTCAGGGAGGAAATCCTTTTGAGGCTTCTGTGATGTCTCATAATGCGCTTTCTACAGTGAATGGATATGCCAACACGGCTTTGTTTACTGCTCCTGCTGCAAATGATGCAGTGGCATACTGTCAGTCGTTGGGTGAGGGATGGTATCTGCCTGCACGTGATGAGTTATGGGAGTTGTTTGATGTTTACAACGGTATTGGACATGCTGATCCGGATTTTGCTTCGGTTGTACCTGATAAGTTGACGGAAGTTGAGAAAGCGGCCCGTGCGGCATTTGATAAGATGTTGACCGATTTGCAGGGTGATGTGATAAACGAGGCTGCCGGTTCGGGCAATGGGGAAAGCTATTGGTCGAGTACGGAAAATGCAGCAGGGGATAAGGCTTATTGGGTACGTTTCGGAAAGTCTGGTGCTGATGCAGGAAATAAAACAGCTACCAACCGTTTTGTGAGATGTATGCGCACAATTGGTGATTATACTTATCCTGAAGAGCCGGCAACTCTGACGGTTGCTCCCAATCCTGTGACATTGGAAGGTGCTAACGAAGCGGAAGCAAATGTTACGTTGACATCCAATAAGAGTGTATTCAGCGTGGTGTTGGCAGATGATTCCTGGCTTTCATATACTATTTCAGGCACAACAGTTACGTTCAAGGCAAAATCAAAAAATACCACTGGTAATATTCGTACGACAATTGCTACAATAACAGCCGGTACTGGCGCAGCCGCAAAAGCAGTGGAGGTAACAGTGAATCAAAATGTAGCTGCCGAGGGAGACGCTTCCCTCGAATTGAGTACCAATACGGTGACTATTACGCCTGATGCGGTAGCAAAATCAGAGGTAATCACAATGATTTCTGATGAGACGGAATTTGCAATAAATATCACTGATGAATCTTGGGTGAAAGCGTATGTTGATGTAACAAATAAAACTCTTTATTTTTGGACATTATCTCCCAATCTGAATAGTTCTAACCGGGTAACGACTGCTACGGTAACAGCCGGAAGCGGAGCGAATGCACCTAAACAAGAGGTTACGATTACACAGAGAGGATTTTTAAGTTCCGAGTTTGCGGTGGGACAGGTAATTGCGGATAATGGTTCGTTAAAAGGAGGCATTGTGTTCTGGGTAGATGGAACTAATCGTGGTAAAGCGAAAATCATGTCGTTGGACAGAGAGAATTTGGCATGGTCTACAGCAGGCTCTCCGGCTTCTACCGGAGTGGATTTATCCGGAGATGATGGATATACTAATACTATGGCGTTGGCTGCATTACCAAATGCATCGGAAATGCCTGCCATTAAGTTCTGTATGGACAAGGGGACAGGTTGGTATTGGTCGGGGAGAAAAGACTTGGAACAAATGTTTGAAACATATAATGGAACCACTGTAGCAAATGCAACAAATGATAATCCGAATGCGATTACTGATTTTGAAAAAGCCAATCGTGCAGCATGGGATCGGGTTGTCAGCAATGCGGGAGGAACTATTATGAATGAGGCTGCGTCATCTTCTACAGGAGATACATATTGGGCTTGTCGTGAGGCTTCGAATGGTGTGAATGGATTTTATGTACGTTTTGGAAAGCCTATATCTTGGAGCAGTGCAACCTCTAAAAAGAGTTCTTTAAGATATATTCGTGCAGTTCGTTCAATCTCGAAATAATGGTATTAGGTATGTATAAGGTATATAGAAAAATAATCTTAGCCTGCTTGTTATTGATTGTTGCCGGCACGGTCTGCGGTCAGCGTGTGACGCAAACGATCAACGATGGTTGGAAGTTCTCCCTCTTTGAGGGAGACGCGTCCACTGCTGACTTTGATGTGTCCGGTTGGACTGACGTTTCCATTCCTCATACTTGGAATGCAAAAGATGCAGAAGATGAAATCCCCGGTTATTTCCGGGGAAAAGGCTGGTACAGGAAAGCCGTGACAGTGGAGGAACTGATTGTCGGTCAAAGAGTTTATCTTTGTTTTGAAGGAGCCAATCAGGAAACAAATGTATTTGTGAATGGAAAGTTGGTAGGGAATCATAAAGGTGGTTATTCTGCTTTTACGTTTGATGTGACTGACTATGTTCATACCGGACGCAATCTGGTAGCAGTGAGTGTTGACAACTCTTATAATCCGGATATTGCTCCTCTTTCGGCAGACTTTACTTTCTTCGGCGGACTTTATCGGGATGTTTATCTGGTGTATACTTCGCCCGTGCAACTGTCTACCACCCATTATGCTTCCAGTGGAGTATATCTCAAAACTGTTGGAATAACAGACGCTCAAGCGGAAGTGTGTGCAAAAACATTCTTGTCCAATGCTTTGAAAAGTAATCAGGCATTGATTCTTGAAACGGAGATTTTGGATACAGACGGCAATAGAGTGGCACTTTCCGCAAAGAAAGTGAATGTGAAGGCAGGGGAGAAGAATGTAGCCTTTGAAGCGTTGATGACTATTGCGCAACCCAAACGGTGGGATGTTGATTCTCCTTATTTATATAAGGTGTATAGCCGTTTGAAGAATAAAAAGGGAGAAGTTCTCGATTGCGTTGTTAATCCGCTGGGAATCCGTGAATATCATTTTGATGCGGAAAAAGGTTTTTTCCTGAACGGGAAATATCGGAAATTGATTGGTACCAGCCGGCATCAGGATTACAAAGGAATGGGGAATGCCTTGCGGGATGAAATGCATATCCGGGATATACAGTTGAGTAAGGATATGGGAAGTAATTTCCTGCGAGTGGCTCATTATCCGCAAGATCCGGTTGTGATGCAGATGTGTGATAAATTGGGGCTGTTGACTTCGGTTGAAATTCCGATTGTAAATGCCATTACTCAAAGTAGGGCGTTTATGGACAACTGTGTGGAACAGGCTACGGAAATGGTTTATCAGAACCATAATTATCCGTCTGTCATCATTTGGGCTTACATGAATGAAGTGCTTTTGCGTCCTCCCTTTAATCCTGACAACAAGAAAGAACGGGCGGAATATATGAAGTCTCTTCATCAAATAGCTTCGGCTGTTGAGGCGCAGATCAGAAGTCTGAACTCGGAACGCTATACCATGTTGCCTTGTCATTCTGCTTCCCAAATCTATCAGGAAGCAGGGATTACTGAATTGCCGATGTTATTGGGATTTAATCTTTATAATGGATGGTATGGTGGTAATTTGGACGGATTTGAAGAGAAACTGGAAGAACTTCACAAGGAGTTTCCTCATAAACCGTTGCTTATTACCGAATATGGGGCGGATGTAGATACTCGTATTCATTCTTTTTCGCCTGTGCGGTTTGATTTTAGTTGTGAGTTTGGCTCTGTCTATCATGAACATTATTTGCCTGAAATTCTAAAGAGGGATTATATCGTGGGGGCTATGGTCTGGAATTTGAATGATTTTTATTCCGAAGCCAGAAGAAATGCCATGCCTCATGTGAACAATAAAGGGTTGGTAAGTACGGATAGAGAACGTAAGGACGGATATTTTCTTTATCAGGCTTATCTGAAAGAGTCACCTGTTCTGCATATTGCTTCTAAATCTTGGAAGAATAGGGCAGGAGCCAGTCGGGATGGAAAGAGTTGTACGCAACCGCTGAAAGTTTATACTAACGCGGATAAGGTGGAGGTCTTTTTGAATGGAAAAAGTTTGGGAGTATATCCGGTAGCAGATAAGGTGGTTTCCGTGGACATTCCTTTTGTAAACGGAAAGAATGTGGTGGATGCTGTGATTGAAAAGGAGGGACGTGAATATCGTGACCAGTATGTTTGTGATTTTAAATGTGTCAATGTGAAGAATGGCTTTACGGAAATCAATGTACTACTGGGTGCTCGACGCTATTTTGAGGACCGGATAGCAGAGATGTGCTGGATACCCGAACAGGCTTATGCAGAAGGTTCATGGGGATATATTGGTGGGGAAGTGGCTCCGAACAAAACTCGTTACGGTTCTTTGCCGGCCAGCGATAAAGATATACTGGGGACGGATCAGGATCCTATCTTCCAGACACAGCGAGTAGGCATTGAAGCTTTTAAGGCAGATGTACCGGATGGTGTTTATGCTGTATATTTGTATTGGACAGAACTTACTTCTGAAAATAAAAGAGAGGCTTTGGTGTATAATTTAGGAAATGATGTGGTGAGGGAGGACTATATTAACCGGGTATTTTCTGTGGATATAAATGGAGTATCTGTTGCCAAACAACTGAATATTGCAGAAGAATACGGTTCCGAACGTGCGGTTATTAAGAAATATATTGTTCCGGTTTCACAAGGAAAGGGGCTTGTCGTTCGTTTTGGAGCGGTGGAGTCTGTGCCCATTTTAAATGCAATACGAATCGTAAAAGAATATTAGATGATGAAAAATAGTATAGTTATATTGTTTTTACTGCTGTTATCCCAGTTTGGTTATGCCCAGGGACGTACATTTAAGGTCACTGCCCGTCCGTGGGTGAAAGGACAGAAAAATCTGCCTTGGAAAGAGTATGATACCCGTACTATTGCTCAATTGGATGGGTTCAAACCTACTGGTAAAGTACGTGTGAATAAGTATGGAAGTGATTTGGATGCTCCCAGGCATCGGGCTACAGGATTTTTCAGGGTAGAACGTATTGGAAATCGATGGTGGATGATTGATCCCGATGGGTATCGGCATTTGCAGAAAGTGGTGGTAGGAGTACGTTTAGGTACTTCCGAACGCAATAAACAAGCAATGCTGGACAAATTCGGTACGGAGGAAAAATGGATCGAAGGAACGGCACGGATGATTCATTCGCTGGGCTTTTCCGGGACCGGCTCCTGGAGTAATGAAGAAGCTATTGCCTCTTACAATGCCTCTCATAAGGAGGTACTGACTCGCTCAATCATTCTGAACCTGATGAGTGGATATGGGAAGAAACGAGGAGGAACTTATCAGTTACCTGGTAATACGGGATATCCTAATCAGTGTATTTTCGTTTTTGACCCGGAGTTCGAAACCTATTGCGATGAGATGGCACAAAAACTGGTCGCAAATAAAACGGATAAAAATATCATCGGCTATTTTTCGGATAATGAACTGCCGTTCGGGCCGAAGAATCTGGAGGGGTATCTGACTTTGAAGAATCCCAATGATCCGGGAAGATTGTATGCAGAATCCTGGTTGAAACAGCAGGGTATTACTTTGCAGCAAATTACGGACGAACATCGGGAAGAGTTTGCGGGGGTAGTAGCGGAACGATACTATAAAGTGGTGTCGGAAGCGATTCGGAAGTATGATCCCAATCACCTTTATTTAGGTAGTCGTCTACATGGAAAACCTAAGTTTATCCGCCAGATTGTGGAAGCGGCAGGCAGGTATTGTGATGTCGTTGCTATTAACTACTATGGTGCATGGACACCGAGTGAGAAGACCATGAAGCATTGGGGCGAATGGGCTCAAAAACCTTTCATCATCACGGAATTTTATACGAAAGGAATGGATTCAGGGCTGGCAAACACAACAGGGGCAGGTTTCACCGTTCAAACCCAGCAGGAACGTGGATATGCCTACCAGCATTTTGTTTTGGGATTATTGGAAAGTGGGAATTGTGTCGGATGGCATTGGTTCCGTTATCAGGATAATGATCCGACAGCAAAAGGGGCAGATCCTTCGAATCTGGACTCTAACAAAGGGCTGGTAGATAATGAATACAATCTTTATAAACCGTTGGCTGATGCTATGAAAGAATTGAATATCAACGCTTATCGTTTGGCTGACTGGTTCGACCAACAATCAACTAATAATAAATAAAATACATACCATGAAAAAACTATTTATATTGGGAACTTTTCTGTTTATAAGTTCTATTCCTATGGTGTCTTGTACGGATGATGATGATAAAGATCCTAATTTTATGCCTCCTGACATAGTGATGGGAGGGGGAGATGTAGAGTCGGAATATCCGGAAGATTTGCCTGCTCCCGGAGCTTCTGTGATGTATACTCCGTCATTAAATGCCAATATGTATCGTCCTATCAGTGTTAAGTATTCCAGTGCTTATCCGCCTATATCTAGTTGGAAAACAGAGAATACACGTATTATTGCGTATATGGACGGGTATAAGCCGGCTATTAAAACGTTGAAAGCGTATCAGGAGTCGGTTAATAAATACGGAAGTTCGACTACACTTCCGAAACAGGCGGCTACGGGAAGATTTTATACGAAGAAAATAGACGGACGTTGGTGGTTGGTTGATCCGGAAGGTTGTCTGCATCTGGAGCGTAGTGCGACTTCTTTGCGTAAGGGAACTTCTAGTCGTAATAAAACGGCCTGGAATAGCAGGTTTGGAGCTGATGAGAAATGGTTATCTACTACTCAACGTGAATTGAGTGAGATCGGCTTTCACGGTACAGGTGCTTTCTGCACAGGAACTTATTCACTGATTCAGACTCATAATGTTTCCAATCCGAGCAGTCCGTTAACTTTGGCGCCTTCATTTGCTTTTTTAAGCCAGTTCAAGAGTGCGAAGTCTTATAATTATCCCGGAGGAAGCGATGATAACGCGGCAGGTCTTGTGTTTTATAATGGATGGGCTGAATGGTGTGAATCATATTTGGCAGGTAGTGCTTTCGCAGATTATTTGCGGGATCCTAATGTGTTAGGTTTCTTTTCAGATAATGAGATAAACTTCTCTTCAAACAGTTCCCGGATTTTGGATCGTTTTCTGGCTATCAGTAACTCAAGTGATCCGGCTTATGTTGCGGCGAAAGCTTTTATGGATTCTAAAGGTACGCAAAGTGTGACGGATGACTTGAATAATGAGTTTGCCGGGATTGTAGCAGAGAAATATTATAAAGCAGTGAAAGAGGCAGTGAAGAAAGTAGATGATAAGTTGCTTTATCTGGGAACTAGATTACATGGAACTCCTAAATACATGGAAGGAGTAGTGAGAGCTGCCGGAAAATATTGTGATGTTATTTCTATCAATTATTATAGTCGTTGGAGTCCTGAACTGACAACAGCGATTGCTGATTGGGCTAATTGGGCGGACAAACCGTTTCTTGTAAGTGAGTTTTATACGAAAGGGGTGGAGGACTCTGATCTGAATAACCAGTCGGGAGCCGGATATTCTGTCCCTACACAAAACGAGAGAGCTTATGCTTATCAGCATTTTACATTAGGATTGCTTGAAGCTAAGAATTGTGTTGGCTGGCATTGGTTCAAATACCAGGATGATGATGGTACGGACAATTCGTCGAAACCTGCTAATAAAGGTCTTTATGATAATTCTTATCAACTCTTTCCTTATCTATCTTTCTTTGCCCGCGAATTGAATTTTAATGCGTATGATTTGATTCAGTATTTTGATAAATAGGTGTTGTTTGTTTCTATATAATATTTGAGAGGAAAAACAAAGTGCGAATTTTACAGGATTAGTTTTGGTTAAAGCTATACTGCAAAATTCGCACTTCTTATTTCTAAATGAATAATCAATGTCTTATCAGAGTAGAGTATCATCTGATAGACAAATGAATATCGGTAGTGAAAAATTAGTTATGTACTAACGTACCTATCTCTTCTCCACTGATAACCTTCTTTAAGTTGCCTACTGTGTCCATATCAAATACGACGATTGGCAGATTGTTTTCTTTACACATACAAGTCGCTGTCAAATCCATGACTTTCAAACCACGTTTCAGTACTTCATCGTATGTAATATCGTCGAATTTGGTAGCGGTAGGATCTTTTTCGGGATCAGCCGTGTAAATGCCATCTACACGAGTACCTTTCAGCATAACGTCTGCTTCGATTTCTATGCCTCTAAGTGAAGAACCGGTGTCAGTAGTAAAGAAAGGATTTCCCGTTCCAGCGGACATAATGACCACTTCGCCGTTCTCCATACATTCGATAGCTTTCCATTTACTGTAGAATTCACCGATAGGTTCCATCCGGACTGCTGTCAACACACGTGCCTTTACACCGGTAGCCACAAGAGCAGAACTTAGAGCGAGACTGTTGATTACAGTAGCCAACATTCCCATTTGGTCTCCTTTCACGCGGTCGAAACCTTTATTGGCTCCGCTTAGTCCGCGAAATATATTGCCTCCTCCGATAACGATACCAATCTGTACCCCTTGCTGGTGGATTTCTTTGATTTGTTCAGCATATTCTGCCAGTCTTTTTTCATCAATGCCATATTGCTTTTCGCCCATTAAGCTCTCTCCACTAAGCTTTAGTAAGATTCTTTTATACTTTGCCATACCTTTTGCTTTTTATTGTTTGCCGCAAATATAGAGATAATTTATCGGATAGCCTCACCGGGATACGATTACTTTTTTCATTATTTGTCTTCCCAAAAGGGTTTGTACAATTCCCCGCAATGAAAGATAAATGAGAAAGGCTAGCCACAGGGCGTGATTTCCTAAAAGGGGATGGAAAGCGTAATAGACTCCAAAGAAGCTGGCAGAGGCAACTAACATGGAGTAAAGCATCTGCCGGGTAGCAGTGGCACCGATAAAAATGCCATCCCATAAGAAAGCGGAGAAACCGGCTAACGGAATAATGAGTGCCCAGTAAAAATAAGTGTCTGAAGCGCTGATTACTGAAGTGTCATTGGTTAGTAATCCTAGGAATTCTTTTCCGCCAGCTGCATAGAGAATCGTGAATACCAGTGAAAGACCGAATCCCCAATAGAAAAGGTGATGTATTGTGTTACGTAAGCCTGTTTGGTTTTTGGCACCAATGTAACGGCCGGTCAGTGCTTCACCGGCATAAGCAAATCCGTCCATAATGTACGAAAACAAAGTAAATAATTGCATGAGCAAGGTGTTCACGGCTAATACGATTTCTCCTTGGGCGGCCCCTGCAGAAGTAAAAAACATAGTGACTATAACAAGGCAGAGGGTACGGAAGAATATGTCCCGGTTGACTTGAAAGAAACGGTACATGGCTTGTTTCTGTATGATTTCTTTCCATACGATTCGTTTTTTAAGCGCACTATAGTAACGCATGTATAGCAGAATAGCCATAAAGAAACCTGCATATTGGGCAATTAAAGTCCCTGTTGCCACTCCTGCCACTTTCATGTCCAATAAGTAGACAAAACATAGACTGGCTACAATGTTGACAATATTTTGAGTAATAGCGATATACATGGGAAAACGTGAATTCTGCATCCCGATAAACCAGCCGGCGAATCCATAAAGCCCTAATGTGGCTGGGGCTCCCCAGATACAAATATAAAAATAGGCTGTTGCCAGTTGCTTGACCTCCGGTGTGGTTTGTATCAGTGTAAATGCCAGTTTCAAGATAGGGTATTGGAGTATCAACAGGCAAAGTGCTATAAATAATCCTACTCCAACAGAACGTAGTAGTAACCGGGTGATTTCGTTTAAATCATGCTGACCGTACGCTTGTGAAGTCATTCCGCTTGTTCCCATGCGTAGGAATCCAAAAATCCAGTAGATAATATTGAATAACATTCCCCCTACTGCAATGGCTCCAATGTACGCCGGAGAACCGAGATGTCCTACAATCGTGACATCGATAAGTCCCAGTAGCGGAACGGTAATATTCGATATAATCGATGGGATGGCTATCTGTAATATTCGTCTGTTTACGGAGGATTTTTTTTTATCTGTCATTGTATAAAAACACTTTTATCAATTTGATTGTTCTTTTCGCGAACAAAGGTACATTTTTTATTTTTTTATTGTATCTTTGTGTGTCACGAACTAAATAGCAATCAGATGGATTATGAGGACCTTAACTATTTTTCTTATCTCTTTATTTTTATTGCCGCTGGTGCTGAATGCGCAGTCGGTTGATGAGATGTTACAAAAAGTGTCTGCTGCCATTGAGGCAGGGCAGAATGGGCAGGCTGTGAGCTATTTCCGGCAGACTATCGCTCTGAATATAGACCGTACGGAAATGTATTATTGGACGAATGTAGACAAGAACAGTGAAATTAGCTCCAAACTGGCTACAGAATTAGCGCTTGCCTATAAAAAGAATCGGAATTACGACAAAGCCTATTTATTTTACAAGGAATTACTGCAAAAGGCTCCTAATAATGTAGATTGTTTGGAAGCTTGCGCAGAAATGCAGGTATGTCGCGGGCAGGAGAAAGATGCTTTGCGTATGTACGAAAAAATATTGCAACTTGAGGCGGATAATCTGGCGGCTAATATCTTTTTAGGAAACTATTATTATTTGACAGCAGAACAGGAGAAAAAAAAGTTAGAGACGGATTATAAAAAACTTTCTTCTCCCACTAAAATGCAGTATGCCCGCTACCGGGATGGATTATCGAAGTTATTTACTACCCGGTATGAGAAAGCGCGTAACTCTTTGCAGAAAGTGATTCTGCGTTTCCCATCAACAGAAGCTCAAAAGACATTGGATAAGATATTGAGGATAGAAAAAGAGGTGAATCGCTAAGCGGTTCACCTCTTTTCAATTATATTCAATTTGTTATTTTATAGTGCGTATTGGTAAATCCAAAGGTCCTTCATTAAGCGCTCGGGTATCAATGTCTCCTTTCTTCGGTCCGGGTATCAGAGGACTATAGGATAAGACATGTCTGATACGTTCACGTTGATTTTGAGTGAATTGGTTTGAATAACTAATAGCATAATCCATGATATTATAAGAGATAAACTCTATACCATCACATCCTGTTCGTTTTACCAAATTTTTAAATGTGTATTTTTCTCTCTCATTCTCATATATGTAATCACAATTGCTATCATACTCTTGTTTATTATAGCTTTTGGTATCTTTGCAATAATCCGTATCTTCACACGTGCCATTATCGGTTTCGGCAAAGACATGATGTAGTCCCAGGTAATGTCCTAATTCATGAGCTAGCGTGACAACAATGTCTGCTGTACTATATTCTGTTGGAGTAGACTCTTCATTAATATATAGGCTATTAATGGAGACACATAGTGGGAATTGTAAATTTGCTAATGTTAGATGAGAGTAGTCTGTTTCACCAAGCCCTTCTAAATAATGCTTGCCTGTAGTAGAAAAAGGAATATGAGAGATACCTAATGTTACTGAATTTGAATTCGGTTCAGTTGTAAAATTATAAACCATAATGTTGATATATGAGTTCGGATCCCATAAGTATTTTACATATTTTCCCGAATTATCCTTCATAAAAGCTTCACAATCGATAGGGTATGACTCTGACCATTGGATATATTCTACGCCAGGATTGGGTAATGTTTCTCCATTTTTATCTGTTGTTGCCAATGTAAAAGTAAGATTCATGTCTACACTGTTATTCTTGCTTTTATACAGACTGTTCACTTTGTCTAGTATATGGGATAAACGGCTTGAATTTACTTTTTGTAGAGAATTCTCATCTTCATACAATACATGAAAGATTACAGGGAGTTCATAATGGTATTCTTCAGCCGTATTGGTAGAGCCATTTTGAATGATTTGAACAGTTTTGCTAACCTTATGACTTATGATAGTGACAGTTGCTGTTCTGGAATTGGATTCCAGATTTGCATTAATAGATAAGATTAACTTTCCATCGTTTTCTCCTTTTTGTGTATTGGGAATGCACCATTGTTTATTACTTGTAACAGTCCATGAGGAACTACAAGTAATATCTATCGTTAATGATTCACCGCTTGCGCTGATGTTATCAAACTTCGATTCTGATATATTCAATGTTGCAGAATCTGAATCATCGCATCCTATTAATATCCATAACAATGGAAGGAGGAAAATTAATTTTGTTTTCATAAATGAAAGAGTTTTATATAAAAACGCATGTTTCAAAGATAATGTTTTGATCTGAAATAGAATAGCTTATTTCAGTAAATATTCTACTTCCTTAAACATGTACCCTCTTTTAGTCAGCTTCTCATCTTCTAATATTAATCTTCCTTCAGGTTCTACACAAACGATTCGTGCAAGAAATTCTCCATTAGCATCTTTATATTGATGCATTCCTTCCCTTCTGAAAAGAGATTCTCCATATTGACAGGCTATTGATGTTGTATCACCTTTTTTGAGCAAGCTATAATAAGATTGGATACGCAGCATGATATTTTTCAGTATTTTGAATAGATCATGCTCTTCTCCTGTGATTTGTAGTAGTGAAACGGGGTTAGGAGCAGAACTGTGAAATATCTCCTGATTAATATTAATTCCGATGCCTGCAATACTTTGATTGATGTTCCGCCCCATCAGATCGTTTTCTATCAACATCCCACATATTTTCTTTTCTTTCCAATAAATATCATTCGGCCATTTGATAGAAATATCGGAGGTATAAGTATCCAATTCTTCTTTAATAGCTAAAGATATAATCTGTGAAATAAGAAACTGACGTCGTGCTTCCAAAAACTCGGGGAAGATAACGGTGCTGAAAAGAAGATTCTTGCCAGGATCTGATTCCCACGAATTTCCACGCTGTCCCCGACCGGAAGTTTGAAAATCGGCGACAATGACAGTTAGTTCCTCCACTTTCTGTTCAGAACAGAGAGATTGCAGATAATTGTTGGTAGAGTTCGTCTCGTTGATATGAATCAATGGAACCGGGAATGTATCAAGGGAGGGCATCATATTCTGCGCGTAACTTTTTAGTAAATTTTTTGATTACCTCATCATAAGAGTGGTCAATAAGCTCTTTCATCAATTTATCATCTACGTCACTGTCAAAGCGGACACTATTCCAGTACTTTTTATTAAAATGATAAGCCCCTTCAATTCCCGAATAATGTTCACGCAATTCGATTGCTTTTTCCGGATCACATTTTAGTGCGATGTGATTAGCTTCTTCCAGGTCAATGAGAGCAAACATCTTGTTCATTACCTTTATAACCAGTGATACATCATCGAAAGGGAAAGATTCGGTGACTCCTCTCTTGCTTAAGCAGTATTCTCTGATAGTTTCTACATTCATAATGAATTAATAATTATAGTATGTTTTCATAATTGGTTATATCATAATTTTAAGCGCAGATTGCACGCATTTCACGGCTCTTATAATGATGAATATGTAAAGCCAAAGCATTCTTTAATATAAAGGAGGATAAAACGCTTCCTCTATGTGTTCAACCTTGAAATGCCCGTCGTTGCCTACTACAGTAATGATATCAAAGCGTACAGGAGAGTCAATCTGAAACAATCTGATATAGGTATCCGCTGCGCGTACCGTACGTCTTATTTTAGGTAAATCAACAGCATCTTCCGGCTCTGCAAATAGGGTATTACTGCGAGTTTTCACTTCTACTACAATCAGTTCATTATCCTTTGCTGCTACAATGTCCAGTTCGAAATGTCCTTTTCTCCAGTTCCGGTCACGGATGAGATACCCCTTCTGTTCAAGATAAGCTACGGCGGCATTTTCTCCGGCTTTTCCTAAATCATTATGTTTAGCCATCTTTTTTTGCAAATTTACTGCTTTTATTCTTTGTATTTACAGAAGTAAAAGTAATTTTGCAGAAGATATGAGAAAAAGGAGTAAGAAGTGCCTGAAAATGCATGTCGAGTGTACCAAAAGGGAACGACGGATGAGCATTTTATTGAGCGACGAAGAACAGCTGATTGTAGATCGTTATCTTGAGAAATATAAGATAACGAACAAGTCACGTTGGCTTCGTGAAACGATTCTCATGTTTATTCATAAGAATATGGAAGAAGATTATCCAACCCTTTTTGGTGAACACGACATGAGACGATAGGGGGATAATAAAAATAATAGATTCAAAATTAAAGGGTGGAATGCTGGACGATATTTACTTCATGAAACAAGCTTTGATAGAGGCAGGAAAGGCTGCCGAGCGGGGGGAAGTTCCCGTTGGAGCTGTCGTGGTTTGTAAGGAGCGGATTATCGCACGTGCCCATAATCTCACAGAAACATTGAATGATGTAACGGCTCATGCCGAGATGCAGGCTATTACAGCTGCTGCCAATGTGCTTGGTGGCAAGTACTTGAACGAATGTACCCTGTATGTCACGGTTGAACCTTGCGTAATGTGTGCCGGAGCTATTGCTTGGGCACAGACTGGTAAACTTGTATTTGGCGCTGAAGATGAAAAACGCGGCTATCAGAAATATGCCGGTTCGGCTCTACATCCTAAAACGGTGGTTGTAAAAGGGGTAATGGCTGACGAATGCGCTACATTAATGAAAGAGTTCTTTGCTGCGAAACGAAAATAAAAGCAGTATCCTGTTTTATTTGATTTCCTCAAAATCTACATATTCACCATCGTCCTGGGTGAATATTTTTTTATGTCTTTTCTCCGGAACATTCTCGGAATATATTTCCTCTTCATCATCATTTGAACGGCGATCTCTTTGGCTATAGTCCTGTTGGCTTGTACGTCCCGATTCCGTTTGTTTCGGGCGTGATGAAGAAGAACCACGTCCTAATCCGAAAATCGTTCTTAGTATGAAGCCGATAATAGAAAGGCCAAATACGAAAATGGCAATAATAAAAATGAGTATGAATAAAAGTATATGCATCGGGCTATGATTTTTATGTTGTTACTTCGATAAAACTCATAGTACAACAAACGTGCCAAGAGATTGTTTATTTACTTTTTCTTGTAAAAAGTGAAAGTAAAATATACCATACAATGATGGCGGCAAAGCTACTGATTCCAAGAAATATAAGAAGAGGAATGCAGATAATCAGGAATATAAAACTGATTTTGTTGTCATTCCATGACAGATTTTTAAATTTCAGCGAAAACATCGGTATTTCTGATACCAGCAGTCCGGAAAACAGACAGACAAGTATAAGAAGGTAGACAGGATGGCAGTTGTCTGATATCAGGAAGTCATGTGCACCCGCCACTAAAGAACCCCAGAACAGAGCGTTGGCGGGAACCGGAAGTCCCACAAAAGAACTGGTCTGTCGCGTGTCATTATTGAATTTAGCCAGGCGCAATGCTGAAAAAACAGAAATCAAGAATGCTAAATAGGGTAGGTAAGGAGCGATGAACTCCATACTTGCCGGATAATACATTTCTTTGAACAGAGAGAATACGATCAGTGAAGGAGCAACTCCAAAACTGACATCATCTGCCAATGAGTCCAAGTCTTTTCCGATAATGGAATGTGCATTGAGCATACGAGCCAACAATCCGTCGAAGAAGTCGAAAATGGAACTTAAAGCAATGAAAAGTAGTGCCAGCTCATAGTTGGCTTCAAAAGCCATGACGCAGGCAATACAACCGGAGAAAAGGTTCAGGCAGGTTACGGTATTCGGAATACTGTTTTTAATAACGTTTGTCATTGTGACAGAATTATTTAAGTTTGGCGATAACCGTTTGGTTACCGGTCGTTAATTGTCCCATGCTGACACATACTTCTGTGCCAATGGGTAAATACACATCCACACGGGAACCGAATTTGATAAATCCCATGTGTTCGTCAATATAACATTCTTCTCCTACTTCAGCGTAGGTGACAATACGGCGTGCCACTGCTCCGGCAATTTGCCGGGTGAGTACTTCCACTCCTTCCGGAGTTTCGATTACTACCGTAGAACGTTCGTTTTCTGTGCTGGCTTTCGGCAGCCATGCTTTCATGAAGTTTCCATTATGATGTGCTACCTTTTTAATGGTACCGTCCACCGGATACCAGTTGGCATGTACATTCACAATGCTCATGAAGATGGATATCATTAACCGGCGGTCATGGAAATATTCGTTTTCATCGACTTCCTCGATAACGACGATTTTTCCATCGGCGGGTGCTACGACAATCTTTTCAGTGTCCTGTCCGAAGAGACGGATCGGACATCGAAAGAAATTCACCATCAGCAGATAGACTGCTATACTCGCTACTGCTACCACATAAAATGGTATTTTGCAATCGATCCCCCAATAAAGAGCCGCATTAATCAATAGCAATAGCAAGAAGCTAGCCCATAATATATGTGTTCCTTCGCGGTGAATACGTATTTTCTTCAATTTCTTTAGTCGGCCCATGAATGCTGTTTAATGATATTGTCTGCAAAAATATACTTAATTTAAAAATTCAGCAAGTAAATGAGCATAGAAATGCGAATGTTGATAACTTTTTGAGGATTATTTTTGTTTATAACCCGGGAGGTAGTAATTTTATGCCTTCAAATTAACTACTTATCATTATGCAGGATTTCGTTCATTTACATGTCCATACTCAATATTCTTTGTTGGATGGTCAGGCTAGCGTAGCTCGTCTGGTTGATAAAGCCATGAAGAATGGGATGAAGGGTATAGCCGTGACCGATCATGGAAATATGTTCGGTATCAAGGAATTTACGAACTACGTCAATAAGAAGAACAGCGGTCCGAAAGGTGAAGTCAAGGACCTGAAGAAGCGAATTGCAGGAATTGAGGCCGGCACGATAGAGTGCGAGGATAAAGAGGCGGAGATTGCTGCTTGCAAAGCTAAGATCGTGGAAGCGGAAAACAAACTATTCAAACCGATCATCGGTTGTGAAATGTATGTGGCACGCCGTACCATGGACCTGAAAGAAGGCAAGCCCGACCAGAGTGGTTATCACCTGATCGTATTGGCTAAGAATGAAACAGGTTATCACAACCTTATTAAATTAGTATCGCACGCGTGGACGCGCGGTTATTATATGCGTCCGCGTACTGACCGTAGCGAACTCGAAAAATATCACGAAGGACTTATTATTTGTTCAGCCTGTCTCGGTGGTGAGGTGCCGAAGCGGATTACTGCCGGGCAATTTGCCGAAGCGGAGGAAGCAATACAATGGTATAAGAATTTGTTTGGCGATGACTACTATCTGGAGTTACAACGCCATAAAGCGACTGTTCCCCGTGCCAATCATGAGTGTTATCCGTTGCAGGTGAATGTGAACAAACATTTGATAGAATATGCTAAGAAATTCAATGTCAAACTGATTTGTACGAATGATGTTCACTTTGTAGATGAAGAGAATGCGGAAGCGCACGACCGTTTGATCTGTTTGAGTACCGGTAAGGATTTGGATGATCCTACCCGTATGCTTTACACCAAACAAGAATGGATGAAGACACGCGAAGAGATGAACGAACTCTTTGCCGACGTGCCCGAAGCATTGAGCAATACACTGGAGATTCTTGATAAGGTAGAATACTACTCGATCGACCATGCACCTATCATGCCGACTTTCGCCATTCCCGAAGATTTCGGAACAGAGGAGGGGTATCGGGCGAAGTTTACAGAAAAAGACTTGTTCGACGAGTTTACTCAAGATGAACATGGTAATGTGGTATTAAGTGAAGAGGATGCGAAAGCAAAAATTAAACGCTTGGGTGGTTATGATAAACTTTATCGTATAAAACTTGAAGGAGATTATTTGGCAAAACTGGCTTTTGACGGAGCTAAAAGAATTTATGGTGAACCTCTAACGGAAGAAGTCAAAGAACGAATGAACTTCGAATTGTACATCATGAAAACGATGGGTTTCCCCGGATACTTCTTGATTGTACAGGACTTTATCAATGCGGCACGTAAGGAACTGGGTGTGTCGGTAGGTCCGGGACGTGGTTCGGCAGCAGGTTCAGCAGTGGCTTATTGTTTGGGTATTACGAAGATAGACCCTATCCAATATGATTTGCTGTTTGAACGTTTCTTGAATCCAGACCGTATTTCCTTGCCCGATATTGATGTGGACTTTGATGATGACGGTCGTGGTGAGGTACTTCGTTGGGTGACAAATAAATATGGTCAGGAAAAAGTTGCTCATATTATTACGTATGGTACTATGGCGACAAAGATGGCTATCAAGGATGTCGCGCGTGTACAAAAGCTACCTTTGTCAGAATCCGATCGTTTGTGTAAACTGGTTCCTGACAAGATTCCTGACAAGAAACTTAATTTGCCGAATGCCATTGCTTATGTTCCCGAATTGCAAGCAGCGGAAGCGTCATCTGATCCTCTATTGCGGGATACGATCAAGTATGCCAAAATGCTTGAAGGCAACGTGCGTGGTACAGGTGTACATGCTTGCGGTACGATTATTTGCCGTGATGATATTACTGACTGGGTACCTGTCAGCACTGCTGATGATAAGGAAACGGGCGAAAAGATGCTTGTTACCCAGTATGAAGGCTCGGTGATTGAAGATACTGGGTTGATTAAGATGGACTTCCTCGGTCTGAAAACTTTGTCTATCATCAAAGAAGCTGTTGAAAATATCCGTTTAAGTCGTAATGTTGAAGTAGATGTCGATGCGATAGATATTTCTGATCCGGCTACTTATAAATTATATAGTGACGGACGTACGATTGGTACATTCCAGTTTGAATCTGCTGGTATGCAGAAGTACCTGCGCGAATTGCAGCCTTCTACATTCGAAGATTTGATTGCCATGAATGCCCTTTATCGTCCGGGACCGATGGATTATATCCCTGATTTTATTGATCGTAAACATGGACGCAAGCCGATTGAGTATGATATTCCGATAATGGAGAAATACTTGAAGGATACGTATGGTATTACGGTCTATCAGGAACAGGTGATGCTTTTGTCACGCTTATTGGCCGACTTTACCCGTGGTGAGTCCGATGCCCTTCGTAAAGCGATGGGTAAGAAGTTGCGTGACAAGCTGGATCACATGAAACCTAAATTTGTTGAAGGCGGACGAAAGAATGGACATGACCCGAAAGTGCTTGAGAAGATTTGGACAGACTGGGAAAAATTCGCGTCTTATGCTTTCAATAAATCACATGCTACTTGTTATTCGTGGGTGGCTTACCAAACAGCCTATCTGAAAGCCAATTACCCTCCTGAATATATGGCAGCTGTCATGAGCCGAAGTTTGTCGAACATTACCGATATCACGAAACTTATGGACGAATGTAAGGCAATGGGTATTCAGACACTGGGACCAGATGTAAATGAGAGTAACCTGAAGTTTACCGTAAACCATGACGGTGATATTCGTTTCGGACTTGGGGCCGTCAAAGGTGTAGGTGAAGCTGCTGTACAAAGCATTATGGAGGAACGGCGTAAAAATGGTCCTTTCCTCGGAATCTTTGATTTTGTGCAACGTGTCAATCTCAATGCCTGCAACAAGAAGAATATGGAATGTCTGGCATTAGCCGGAGGATTTGATAGTTTCCCGGAACTGAAACGGGAACAATATTTTGCTGTAAACTCTAAGGGAGAAGTTTTCCTGGAAACATTGATGCGTTATGGTAACCGTTATCAGGCAGATAAGGCGGCTGCCGTCAATTCTCTGTTCGGTGGTGAAAACGTTATTGATGTTGCAACTCCTGAAATTCCTCAAGGGGTAGAACGTTGGAGTGATCTCGACCGTCTGAACCGTGAGCGTGATTTGGTTGGTATCTATCTTTCCGCTCACCCGTTGGATGAATTCTCTATCGTATTGGAACATGTTTGCAATACACGTATGGCAGATTTGGAAGATAAAGCTGCCCTTGTCGGTCGTGAAATAACGATGGGAGGAATTGTGACCAGTGTTCGTCGTGGAGTCAGCAAGAACGGAAATCCGTATGGTATCGCCAAGATTGAGGACTATTCCGGTTCTACCGAGATTCCATTCTGGGGAAACGACTGGGTGACTTATCAGGGATATCTCAATGAAGGAACGTTCTTGTATATCAAGGCACGCTGTCAGGCCAAGCAATGGCGGCAGGATGAACTGGAAGTGAAAATCACCTCTATGGAACTTCTTCCCGACGTGAAAGAAGAACTGGTGCAGAAGATCACAATCGTCATTCCCCTGTCTGTCTTGAATTCGGCTTTGGTCACTGAACTTGCTACTCTGACGAAGGAACATCCGGGAAATACGGAACTATACTTCAAGGTGACAGATGATGCTGATGTAACTCATATGTCGGTTGATTTGATTTCCCGTCCGGTTAGACTTTCAGTAGGCCGGGATTTAATAACATATTTAAAGGAACGTCCCGAACTGGGATTTCATATAAATTGATTAAGTGTTCATTTATTTTCTTTATAATAAGTAAAATCGCTTATAAACATAAATTATAAGCGATTTTACTTATTATAGTGGATACTTCCAAATTACTGAAAGTCCCCACCCGCACAGCAATGCAACGCCTAAGCTCAACATACGTACCGACCAAAGCATATTCAGTTGCTGAATGTCATAATCGCTGACATGGTTTAATACCTTAAGAATTCCCTGTTTTAATAAGTGATGCTTTCAATAACGACAGGTTCTATCAGTCCGGACTTCTGTAAAGGAGATGATGAATTCCAGGGATTGTTAGGAGTCCAGGTCGGACGTTCTTCAACAGGTAATTTGCTATCTCCGATGAGTCGGTTCACCCATGTATTTACCACTTCAATTTCTACTTTGTTTGTTCCCTGCTTGATGGCTTCCGAAATATTGAGTCGGTAAGGGGGCGTCCATACACCACCGATGTATTGTCCATTGACTTTCACTTTTGCCATAACGGCTACCTCATTGAGGTTGATAAATAATGGACTGTTGGGTACTATATCTTTTAGCGTAAATTCAGTCCGATAGACGGCTGTTCCTGAATAATACCTGATGGCGTCTTCTTTACTTGTACTCCAGTCGTACAGGCTTTGGAAGACAACCGGGGCTTGAGGACCTTTTTGACTCTTATCGAAAGAGACTGTCCACGGACCGGCCAGTGTGGCGATTGTCTGTGGTTCCGGGTAATTGGTGTCCGTATCGTTGACTAACGAAGATGAGGAAACTTCTTTGGCAAATACGACGAAGATACTCTCCAAAGGTTCCAGTTCGAGAGGAATTACTGTCGCATTTGCGTTGCGTTCGTACTTCTTTAAAAGGCGGATAGCACCAGTTGTCGGTTCCCAAAGTTCAGGTTGCTTATTGGTTACACGAAATTCCGGTGAGAATACGACTTTTTCTGAAGATTGGTTGGACAGGAAGTAAACATCCATATCACCGATGCTGCGATGACCGTATACTACAGGAATGTCTTTAGTCAATGCACAGTCGGGAATGCAATGCACTAATTCTAATGCTTCGTGCATATTCATACCGCTTAATATCATGCCATTGCCATAATTGCCGCTTTTCACCTTGATACCGTCTACATTTCCCCACAAGGCATTTGCCATTTCCTGAACTTTCTTATCTGCTTCGGGGAAGTCTTGCAAGCTTGGCGAACGGTTAGGCTTCGGACCGAGAATGACACCTCCGTCTTTCACAAGTTGAGTGATTTTGGTTAATAGTTCGGGACGCATTGTTTCCAATTCCGGTAATACCATGATTCGGTAACTTGTGCCGTGGGGTAGAGTCAATAGACCGTCTTTGACAGTCATATCGCGGAGTATCACTTCTGCATTGATGTAATCGAACTGGTATCCTTTCGGCAAGGGAGGATTCGTGACACCGGTCATTTTGGGAGTATCTTCTCCTATGAAATAGCAAATATCAGCTACGTTGAGTCCCTGTTGGAGCATGAAGTTACAACGTTTCAGGTAGTCGGTGAATAGGTCCAACTGGGAATACCAAGTGTTGAAACGGTTAAATTCGTTGCTGTAAGGTGCATTCAGTCCGGGCAGTTTGCCTTCCGCTTTCTGTGAAATATAGACGTGCAGCAGTGTGTTGTTGATTCCTTCGGAGAAGAAAAGGTCACCACGTTGTTTCATGGTAGCCGGATAACGGCTGTAAGCCATACCGCCACAGGTGAAAGACTCGGAAGAGATTTTTTGTTTACCGTAGATATGACCACACGAAGAAGCAGCCCTGTTTTCTATATTGCCTAGTTCTCCCTCGCTCCAGAATTCTCCTGCCACTTCATCTGCTTGCCCGCCGTATTGCAAAAACTCTCCGGAGAATCCCCAGTGACCGTAGTTTTCCAACCAGGTAGTCATTCCGTATTGGTGGCTTAGACGGGTTAGTTCACCAATATGATCGTATGATAACCGTTCGGCCACCATCTTTCTCATATCCCACAAAAAGCGGTCGGAGGCATCTTCGCTTTCCACAACCACTCCATTGTAGACAGGGAGAAAAGGTAGTGCGCTATAACCGTACTTCTTCTCAAATGATTCAAGGAAATCGTCCGTGAAGTTTTGACCTCCCTTTTCATAACTGTCCGCTACAACTACTTTCCAAGTCTTACGGTCGGCTTCAGGGATTCTCTTGTAAATCTCGCCGATAAAGGCGTCGAAATGGCTTCGGAGGTGCTCCTTACTCATTTTGTCCACTTCAAGACCTATCCCGTCTTTTAATGCAGGACCGTTTTCTACATAAGTGGGTACCATTCCCATTCGCACAATTTCCCATTCTCCGTCGGGAGCGTCCCAGGAAAGTTTGTTTCCTTTCATACAGGCGGTGATGTCTTTCACTTGTTCGGGCTGAACGATCAATGCAGGGTCGTCCACCACTGCTTGCACCGGCCATTGATATTCATTCCAGTAAGGAAGTGGAGTCTGATACATTTTGGCGAATGTTTTCTCCGAATAACTTTCTACTACCGGAGCAGAAGACAATGTTATTTCCCGGATGCCACTATTGGGATTCAGACCGGAGAGTGACAACCGGAAGTCTTTACCGCTGGCTGTGGGGAAAGAGATGGCAATAGGAGCATAAGGATCGAATCCTACAGCCAGATTATCGTTGTATCTTTCTATACTGAACTGCTTGATTTCTTTGTATTCACCGTTATCATTCATTTGCAGAACCGCCTGGCAACGTATAGGTGCGGCGGAGGTAAGCAGGCGGAGGCTTCGCAATGCTACTGTATCGTGGCTCTTAAAGTCTATTACGACTTCGGATTGGTTGCCAAACCGTATTTCTGTCGCCGTTTCTCCATCTATCAGATGATGGATAGCAGTGATGGCGGGGGAAGAGCTAACAGTGCAGTTGGCCGGATTAAGGATCGTAGCTTTGCTTTTCACAGACGGATAAGCCAGTACTTTTACATCTTGAAAATTAGGATTGGTTTTGGGTAACATAACTTCTATTGCCTGTCCGCCTTTGACTTGCGTGCCGACAGATGCCAGATACCGCATGGACTGCTCCGGCTTGATCCACGGACCTCCTGCCTGACTCCATCCCGGAGAGTTGAAGATACCGATTTCTATATTCAGCTCGGTTGCCTTTTTTAAAGCGGCATGCAGTATCTCCCACCATTCGTCGGAGAAAATCTGCACATCTCCGGTGGGTGCTTCCGCTGCACTTAGTCCGATATTCGCTATAAATGCACGGTTGATGCCAGCCTGTTTCATTGATTCCAGATCTTTGATGACTCCCTCTTTGGAAATATTTCCAGAAATCCAGTGCCAGTAGACACTTGTCTGAATGGAATCCGGGAGGTTGGTAAACCCTCCGCGAAGTTGCTCATAACTGACTTCCCGAATTTCTTGGCAGGCGGACAGACAAAGGATGAAACCTATGACTGAAATGAGTTTGGTTATTTTCTTCATTTATAGTTAATTATATGAATCTATATTGGACCTATTTTACAATAAGAAAAAATACAGAGATTACTTTTCAACTTAAGAATTAAAAGCTGGAAAGTAATCTCTGTAGCTTGTTTATTCTGATTACCTATGAAAAATGATTCATCTGCGGAGTGTTTTATTCTTCCAATGTATCATATAATAGTTTAACCTCTTCGGCTGTCAAAGCACGGTCATATATACGAGCTACGGCAATTTGACCTTTATAGGCTCTGTCTGCTTCATTTGCAGCACCAGCGTCTCCACCAATTACGAACCATTTATTTCCTGGAAATTGGAATGAATTACCCTTAGCAGGGGCTCTTTCTGCCTTGATTTCTCCATCTAGATACAATTTAATGGCACCTGCACTTCCTGTACCATCCCAGACACCCACTACATGGTACCATGTTTCTTCTGGCACTTCACCCAGTGGAGGCGTATTACAAGCTGAATAATTACCTATATAGGGTTCAAAAGTCCAATAGTTATCTTTATCTTGCCAAGTAATGGCAACACCGCCACCACCATGACACCCCATCGGAATCGGACCGCTTTCTCCGTAATCTTTAGCAGTTACATATAATTCCATTGAGAATCCATCGGCAATTGCATTTTGGAAAATTAAGTTTTGGGTGAAATCAACAATATAGAAACCACTGGTAATTTTATTCGCATTTATTGTTACCGGGTCGAATTTTGCAATATAACCAAAAGTTTCATTTTCAATCATGCTCAAAGTAGAACCGGCAAATGCTTTAATAGGCATTTTCATCGCAGAAAGATCTTCTGCAGTACCATCTGCATTGAACTTAACATCGAGTAACTCTGCCATATCCACAGCACCCGCTTGCCTGATTTCTATGCTTTTTGTTGTAGGATAAGCGGCCGACTCAGAAGTAATTTCCACCGTTGCAGTACGTATTTTTGCGATATCACTTGCTGCTACTGTAAGAATTAACTGTTTGTTTGTTAATGATTTTTGAGTAATCCATTTAACATTTTCAGGTATGATACATTTCAATGAAGGTAAATTAGTGTTAATTGCAATGGTGACATCTTTCCCTTCTTTTTCGACAGAAGTATTCTCAGGAGTCACTATTAATCTTGGTCCACCTGGCTGAATACAATTCAATACGAAATCTTGAACAGATGAATTCTGGGTGGTCGATAATATCACTGTAGCTTTTCTTTCTTCCAATCCTTCATTTTCGGCTACTGTAAATGAAATCTCTTTTGAACCGCTTCCTTTTGTGATGTCGGCTTTAAACCATTCGTTGCCTTCGGAAATAGTTATTTCCCAGTCTAAATCGGACATCACTCTCAGCGTCAGGTTTTCAGCGCTACCAGTCAAATTACAGTCTCCACCACTGATACCGCCAATTGGATTTCCACTTTTATCAACTAAACGTAATACTTGATGTCCTTTTGTGCCGTCTTCGTCGTTGTCTGAACAAGAAGAAATACCTACACATGTGAATAATGCAAGCATTATCCATACATTCATTAATAATTTCTTTTTCATTTGTTTACTCCTTCTAATTTATACATTACGGCAGTGTAAACTACCTTCTAATTGTTTTATAAAACTCATTATCTATTTGATGACTGATACTCCCTTAGGGGCTTTCACCTCTGATATTACATTGCCATTTGCTTGCTTCTCATGGTAAATTTGTAGTTCGCCATAAGGAGTTGGAAATGTACCTTTCACCCACTGTAAATCGCCTAAATGAGGAGTTATACGTACTTGACGACATCCTGGTTCTATTACTTCCACACCTAAAATGTGACGGCTCAACCAAGAAGTTGGTCCTGAAGCCCAACCGTGACACAAACTATGACGGAAGCCTACATAGCAATAAGCGCCACAGTCACCATGAATATCTTTTTTCCCTTCCGGTACTAGTTCGTCGATGGGGGCTGCATTCGGAATCCAATTGATATCGAAATCTTCCCAAAAACTAGTGGCTCCCAAGTCGATCATTGCTCCCCAATATTCACGAATCACGTCTAATGCTCCTTGATAATTGCCGGCCATAGCCATTGCTTCCAACATATAATAGCCATAAAAAGTAGAGAAGCCCTGTGCACCATTTATTGAGAGGAACTCTTTATCAGCTTTTGGGGCATCAATTAATCCTGTAATCGTCATTAATGCAGTCACTTGCTTGGAGCCGGGCGCATCGGGAGCCGGACAGGAAGCTAAAAACTTTTTATAAACTTTGGATGCAGCTTTTACCAACTTCTTCTCGGCAGCTTTACAGTCATTAGACAATTGTCTGTCTTCAAATAGTTCTGCAAATTCAACTCCGACTCGCATTCCCCAAACCATTAAGGCTTGGAGCCCTGCCGCAATTGCGTCTTTGTTGCTATTCGATGGCCAATCCAAAAAACGAGTGCCATCCAGACATTCCTGCCCATCGGGGGCTATTTGAGTCATTAATTGTCTCAATAAAGCTGTAATATAATCACGTGATTGTTCCAGATAGGCTTTATTTCCATGATAGCGATACCATTCATAATGACACAACAGCCACCAGATAGAATAAGAGGAGAATCCTGCATTCATCCAATGTGGCAATGGCGTGATATCACGCATTAAATCCAAACTTTTAGGTACCACTTCATTGTAACCGAACACGGAGTTTACAGTCATCACCTCTGGATAGGAATCACCTATCCAGACCAAACGGTCTCGTTTAATTCCATCCCAGAGATGATTCTGCATATTCAGGTGAACGGTATAAGCTCCCGTCCGCCATATTGTGTTAAGTTTCTCATCATTACATTGGAAAGAACCGCGATACGGAATATCGCGCATGATAGAGATTGCACGGACCTCCTTAAGCTCAAGTATTGCGTCTGTATCCAATAGATCAATGCGCACAAAACGAAAACCGGAGTTTCCTGTTTCATATACTCCGAGCCATGGAAGGATAAGCTCTTGATCTCTAATAGCATGGTCGTTTGTCGCTCCTCCTTTGCCGTCTATGTCGGACATTGCTTCACTGACCGATTCGCCATAACGAAGACGGATTTTTACCGGCTTATGGCTTGGCCAGGCACCAGTGACTAATTGTACTCCGCCATGAAGTTCTTTCCCGAAATCAAGCAGAATAGCTGGACGAGCCCCATCGGTAGAAGATAGTCGGCAATATGTGGCGGCTTTGACCGTTTTCTCTTTCTTGCCTTGTAAACCGGTATCTATTGATTCGTAATCGTAATACGCTCCCCAATAAGCCTGACCATCTCCCTGGTTTAACAGAAAATTACAATTAGTGATGTGATCACTGTCTTGTTGCCAAACAATCCGGGTGGGAGTAATGTAGGTACGCACACGCGTATCACGCTCTTGGGCAGGCACCAAACATACATTCAACAGCGACAATATAATTATCAGTTGTGTTCTCATGATTATTTATCATTGGTTAATTAATGGTTGTATATTGGTTTTATTTGTTTGCCTGAAGCATCATGCATCTTTAACGACAAACATCCACCATTGAAATCGAAGTAACGAACTTCTAACGGATGCCATCCTTTTGCCAATGCACGTTGACTTGAAACTTCATTCCTCAAATGTCGGCCTCCGTTGTCTATAATCATTTCTTCATCTACTTTTAATGTACTTCCTTCATCAGATGAAAGGCTGAATGAATAGATACCGTCAACCGATACGTAAAAATAACCGGTAAAAATTAAACCTACTTTACTGTTGCCTACTTCTGAAGGAATATATATATCGTCGATGGTTCTCTTTTCTTTTAAATGGTAATTTTCTATTACTTGGCAAGAAGGAATGTCGCCTTCATACCATGTAAGCATTAATCCCTTTTTTTTCGGAGCTTTAATATCTACCGCTGGAATATATCCATTCTGCTTTTTATAAGAAGCATGGAAAACTTTACTTGATTTTCCATTGGGGCGATATGCGCGGAACGCAAAACTTGCAGAATCGCGGATGGATATAGGAGTGGTGTATACTGCCGATTTTTCGGTTGGCTCTGTGCCATCGTCAGTATAATGGATAACAACGTCTGGATCAGGGGAAATGACATTTACTTTAGTTTCACCGATAAAAGTATTTGTGTTGCAAAATCCTTCCAAATCAGCCATGCGGTAATCTATTCCCAATGCATCTAAACGATTGAATTGTCCGGTCATGCGTCTCTGGAAGCTTTTCCAATTGTAATTTGCAGCTTGTGACCAACCTGTCTCTGCGATGGCGAGTAACCGAGGAAATGCCATATAATGCATTCGTTCACGGGAAGGAATGAACTCACCCCAAATGTTTCCTTGTACTCCTAATATTTGTTTGGATTGAGATTCGTTCAATGAGTCCAATAAAGATACTGATTCACAAATCAGACGAGTGGACTGTCCTATTTCGGAATAATCCAAATAGAAATCGTAGTTCGGGCAAAGAATGACCGAATTACCTTGGGCTATGGATTTTTTTACAACCTCTTTTTCATAGCTTTGCCACCACATCACTGTAGCCGTAGGCGACACTCCACCTTGCAATATTTCATCCCAGCCAATCAAACGTTTTCCATTTTCATTGAAATATTGTTCCATTTGATGAATGAACCATGATTGCAGTTCTTCTTCTGTCTTTAAGTTGTTTACTTTCATACGTTTCTGACAGTCTGAACACTTTTCCCAATTCTTTTTTGAAACTTCATCCGCTCCTAAGTGTACATATTCAGAAGGGAATAGTCGGAAAATCTCGTCATACACGTTCTTGCAAAACTCTAAGGCACTCTCTTTACCCGGACAAACAGGAGAAGAAATATTCATCGGTGCTTCTTTTTGTGGAAAACAAGATACATTCGCATAAAGGCTAACTGCTGTTTGCATATGTCCCGGCATGTCTATCTCTGGAATTACGTCGATGCCACGTACTGCTGCATACCTTATAATTTCACGTATATCTTCCTGTGTATAGAACCCCCCATATAGAGTATCCCCTTCTATAATTCGTAATTTATCAGAAGGAATGGCAAGAGAGGGATTTTGTTCTCTTTTTGAACGACTCATGCAAATACGATCTTGGTCATTAAATGTACGCCATGCCCCTTTCTCTGTCAGTAGGGGATATTTCTTGATTTCAATGCGCCACCCCTGATCATCAGTCAGATGCCAATGAAACTTATTCATCTTATAAAGTGCCATAACATCTAACAACTCTTTCACTTCTTCTTTACTGAAAAAATGGCGAGCTACATCAAGTAGTATGCCTCTCCATGCAAAACGTGGTTCATCTATGATAGAAACAGTTGGTATTGACCAAACTGTATCCCAAACAACGGTTGATGCTTCTATTTCAACAGGAAACATTTGACGGATTGTTGATATAGCGGCTATTACACCGGCATAATTCGCCGAAGATATGTGTATTTGGTTCGAGGTAACCTTTAATGTGTAATTGCCTTCTTTGTGAGGTAATTTTTCATCTATACATAGTTGAATATGCCCTCTTCCCTCTTCTGTAACAACAAACTTATAACCAGTGGCACGTTGCAAGATGGTAACTAAATAATCTGCTGCCGATTTTAAAGAGGGGGCATTGATGCTGATAATCATATCGTCCTGTAGAATGAATGCTTCTTTTCCTACTGTTAACTGGGCAGGTTCAGGAAGTAATTTTAATGTCCTTTCCGAATGGTCAACAGAGTTTGTGCATGAAGTATGGACTAACAATAGAACAACCAGCCAACTCCCCAATATTAATATTTTATTAATAATATGCATAAATACTTTTTTAATTTTATGATTATTCATAGATAACTGGACGAACCTTATACAGATTGATGCTGTCTATAGTTAACGTTTTCTTTGGATTCTCCAGATAAATATTGTGAGTCCACCATTCGATTTCGGCTTGTGTATAACTCAAAATTCCATTTTCCTTGTTATAATTAAATGACTTGATGAATTTTTTCCCTTCTAAAGGTTGAAATGAAACAATTTTTTCCGTGTCCAAATCAATTACATAAGTTCCGGACGATGTTGTAAATCCCAATTCATTTTCTGAAATGCGAATCAAATCGTGTCCGTCGTCTGTTGGCAGTTTCCATACTTTTTCCATCTGTAATGTTGGTTGTTCACTTTTCCAATTCTTTAGGGAATAAGCTTTTAATTCATTAAAGCCGAGTGCGTATAACAATTGACGGTTTTCCATCCAGATTACTCCATGCCCCCAAAAAAGACTATCCTGAAAAAGAACTTGGTTAGGGTGGTTGATGTCAAATAATTGTATACAGTCTCCTTCTTCATTATGTGATAATGCTACCACTACCCGATTATCAGGAAGTAGCTCTATGGAATGTGCGGCTGGAACTCTTGCATAAAACAAGCATTTTTCAGATGAACGCTCAATAATTGCTGCTCCTCCAGCCGAAGAAGATGTAAGTAACCAGTCACCATTTTTTGCAGTTTTGCATTCATCCATTCCTTGAAAGTATTTTTTGAAATCGTCAGGGATATTAGACTCTTGTGCATTCCATTTCCATACGATATCTAAATTTTTTCCCTCTGAGTTATCTACATTGACAATCCATACTTTGTCGTCACCACAGACAACAATTTCGTTCTTTTTTTGTCCGGTAGCACATGCGCACAAGACAAAAAAAAGTATAAATATTGCATATATCTTTTTCATATTTTTTTTCTTATATCCATTTTACGAACTATTTAGAAAGCTATTTTTTACAAATTTGTAATCGCTTCTTTCTGTTTATTTATTCCCTTTCAGGTACTGTTCTCACTTTATAAAGATTTACATTACTGATGGTGATTGTTTTGTTGGGATTTTGGATGTGAATATTATGTGTCCACCACTCAATATCTGCATAAGTATAAACTAAGTATCCGCTTTCTTTATCGTAATTGAAGGATTTGATAAATTTGCGACCTTTCATAGGTTCGAATTCAGAGATAGTTCCTGTATTTGTATCGAGTACATATACGTTATAAGCTGTTGTGAATCCTAATTCATGATCTGAAATGCGAATTAAATCATGTCCATCCGGTATTTGCTCTGTCCCACCTAAAGGTAGATTCCATTCTTGCTTCTTCACAAATGAGGGCGTTGATGTATTCCAATCTTTTAGTTCATAAGCGAGTAATTTATCATATCCTAATGCATATAAAAGTTGCTGATTTTCCATCCAAATGACACCATGTCCGCCTTTTTGATCTTCTTTAAAGATAACTTTGTTAGAAGCGTCCCTGTCATATACCTGAAAGCCGCCTGCGTCACCAGAGAGGGCCACTACGACTCGATTGTTGGGCAGCAATTCAATAGAGTGTGCTCCTGGAGCATCCACAGCAGTGAATAAACATTTTTTGGTTTTACGAGAAAGAATAAGAGCTGCTCCTCCCGAAGATGTTAGCAAGACAAGTTGGTCGTTTCCTTCATTTACGACTTTGCATTCATCCATTCCCAATAAACGTCCTTTCAATGTTGCAGAAAGGTCATCGGCTGTTTTCGAATCCCATTCCCACTCATATGGTACTGTGGTCATAGAGGCTTTGCCTATATTGACAATCATGACTTTTGAGTCTCCACATGTAATGATTTCTTTATCTACTTTAGAAGATGAGCCGGAGGTAGTGCCATAAAGCTCATCTAAATTGACATCGTATTCATCTTTACATGCAACAAAAAGTAAAGCCAATACAAGTAATAAATTCCATTTTTTCATATTTTCGATAATTTATAATTTGTAATTAGTAACAGGGGATTCCGTATGAGCTTTTTTCATCTTTTTCTCTATTTCCTTCACTACATTCGGATAAATAGATGAAAGATTGTACTGTTCTTGCGGATCTGTTTCCAGATCATACAACTCTACACAACGGTTTCCGTTTTTAATATTAGAAAGATATCCTTTCCATTTTCCCATGCGGATAGCTTTCGAACCTTTCCCTTCCGGAAGCTCCCAATAAAGATATTCATGCACTCCTTGACGGTTGCCTTTCAAAGTAGGAAAAAAACTGATGCCATCTGTTTTTTTGTAGGAATAGCCGCTAATTTCGCCTAATGTAGGCAACACATCCCAAAAGGCGCAAATATGATCGCTGACAGATCCGGCGGTGATCTGATCGTGCCAATGAACAATCATTGGCACTCGGATACCACCTTCACGTAAACTGCCTTTTCCCCAGCCCTTTTCCGATTTGAAGGGTCCTGCACTATCAAACCAAGGAGCATTCACTCCTCCGTTGTGAGTCGGTCCGTCATCACTGCTGAATAGGATTAATGTGTTTTCATAAATCCCGCATTCTTTTAATAATTCAACCAGACAGCCGACTTGCTCATCCATATAACTAACCATGGCAGCGTATGTAGCTTTTGGATAGCGACAAGGGAAGTATCCTTTGTCACCCAAATAAGGGGACTCGTCACCGAATTTTTTTACATAATAATCAATCCAGCGTTGAGGTGCTTGCAATGGTACATGTGCAATGGGAGTAGGCCAATATAGAAAGAAAGGACGTTCTTTGTGTCGTTTTACAAATGAAAGGACCTCATGAAGCATTAACTCCGGTGCGTAAGATTTGGAGACAAGGAATTCATAACTTTCTTTCTTATTAGGGTCGGCTGTTGCATCGAATTTCTGATTTGGTGAAAGAAGGCGATTAGGCAGATATTCCCGATGTTCGTTTCGCCACAGAAAAGGTGGATAATAATCATGTGCCTGTCGTTGACAATGATACCCATAGAAAAAATCGAAGCCCATTTTGCGGGGAGTAGAACTTGATCCTGGATAGCCTAAACACCATGTACCAACGCAACCGGTTGTATAACCTGCTTGCTTTAATAAGGATGCCACCGTTATCGTACCTTCAGGCATCGGACGTTGCCCCTCTAAAGTAGAATCTGCCAATACAGCCAAATAATTCTCAATATCACCTCGTTCAGGTAATTCGTCATTTCCACGGATATAGGCATGTCCCGTATGTAATCCTGTCATTAATGAACAACGAGAAGGAGAAGAAACCGCAGAACCGGAATAATGTTGGGTAAACCGCATACCTTTTGCAGCTAACTGATCTAGATTCGGCGTTTCTATCTTTTGCTGCCCATAGCACCCTAGATCCCCATAACCGATATCATCCGCCAAAATATAAATAATGTTTGGTCGTTGATCCGGATTCTGAGCTTTTGTTCCTGATGGACACATTACAGGCAAAAAGAACATATATAATAATGGATACTTATTGTTCATTTTAATAAGAAATTTATTTTTACCAACCGGGATTATTGGGTAATAGATTCGGATTATCATTCACTTCTTGCTGTGGAAGTGGAAATAAATAATTCTTATCGTTAAATATACGTCTTTCAATAATGGAACCATCATACTTTTGTACGGTACTACCGTTCATTAGTTCCTTTGCGATTTTCCAGCGGCGTATATCATTGTAATACCAACCTTCACCTGCAAATTCGATGCGGCGTTCATGACGTATTCTTTCACGCATCTGCTCTTTTGTAAAATTATCTTTTGTTTTATCAAATAAAGGCATCTTTACGCTAGGACGATTACGTACCTCGTTTATGCCATCGTATATAGGTTGATCTGGTTTATCTAAACGTTCATTTCGTGCTTCCGCATATATCATAAGTATATCAGCATAGCGCATAAGAATAATATTGATATCATTCTTATCGTCTATGGTGGCGGCAGCTGTGTCATAACGTGAATATTTCTTGAACGTATAACCGGTATTTATGAATTTATCGTTTGTTACAATCTGTCCCATATAAGTGGCACCGGGATGAACGATAGTTGCATAGAAACGAGGATCTCTATCTATATATAAATCTTTTCCATCGGTGTACGATGAACCATCTTTCATATCGTAAGCTTTTACCAAATCTAAGGTTGGAGCAATTGAGTTGAATTGGCGAAGTACGACATCCAACCCGTTACCCGAATGAACAAAAGTTGGGTACAGGTATTGTACATCAAAGATCACTTCTTGATTGTTTTCATGATCTCTTGAAAAGAGATTACGGTAGTCTGAAAAGAGGGAATACTTTTTGGAGTTTATCACTTCTTCAGCTGCTTTTTCTGCCTCTTCCCACATCTCATTGTATAGATAGACACGTGCTAGTAATGCTTTTGCGGCCCATTTATTGGCTCTTCCTGTTTGGGAAGAAGTTGCTGGCAATGCAGAAAAAGCATCTTTCAGATCTTGAATAACCTGAGCTATAATTTTAGCTTTCGGATCTCTAGGCAGAAATGACTGTGTATTTACATCCGGTTTATCTAAAATTAATGGAGCATCACCATACATGTTAGTAAGATCAAAATAAAACAACGCACGCAGGAATTTTGCTTCTCCTACCATCTCCTTTTTATCTTCTTCTGAAATAACAAAAGAAGGAGCACCGGCTATAAATGTATTGCAACGTCCGATACCTTGGTAACAAGCTCCCCATTTACCATTGACAATATCTGAATTTATAGAATTTACTGAGCCATCGCCAATTACTCGCCATCCATAAGTTCCATTATAATTGTAGGCGTTAGGGGTTCCGGTTTCACTAAAAATTAAATTACTTCCGTACATATATACATTATACATCGTACTATAACAGGCTACCAAACCTGCCTCAATTTGTTCAGGGGTTTTCCAAAAATTATCTTCTACATACTGGCTTGTGGGAATCGTGTCTAGAGAACAGCTTGTTATAGAAAGACAAAAAACAAATCCAGTTAATATTTTCTTCATAATTGGCATAATTTAGAATGTAACATTGATTCCACCTGTAAATGATTTTACAGAAGGATATGACCATATATAGTCTGAGGTTAACGATCTTTCCGGATCAAATATGTCAAAGTCCGAGAATGTCAAGAGATTTTCTGCATTCACAAATACTTTTAACGATGCAATTTTTAATGGAGCGATCCATTTTTGGGGAAAATCATAACTTAGTTGAATGTTTTTTAAACGTAAATAGGAGGCATCTCTTAACCAAAATGTGCTGGATTTTGTATAATTATCATGTTGACTGTTAGTAGTCAGTAAACGGGGGAATCCACCACCGGTATTTTCTGGTGTCCATGCTCTTTTCAGCCATTCGTAGGTAACACCTGCTCCATTAGCATAGGGGTACACCAAATTATGAGTAGGGTAAGTGCTAATTCCTGATACTCCTTGAAAAAATACATTCAGTCCTATTCCTTTATAATCTAGATTTAAGCCAAACGAATAGGTGAAATCTGGTACAGAACTGCCTGTTACTACACGATCATCTTCTGTAATTTGTCCGTCAGGTACTCCTTCAGGGCCGGATACATCCCTGAAAATTAAGTCACCGGCATGTGTGTTAGCACTTTGGTAAGCATGGTGTTTTACTTCATCTTCTGATTGGAAAATCCCGTCACAGATATAAAGATAATAAGCGTCAATTGGATATCCTTCTCTCGTAATTCTTTTGCCATTAATCATATCGTCACCACCAATGTGTACTACTTCGTTTTTAACATAAGTCACGTTACCAAATACATGATAGTTGAAGGCTCCTATATTATTGCGATAAGCTAAATTGGCTTCTAAACCGGTATTATCTACTGTGCCGATATTACGCATGGCTCCAGTTAGATTTCCTACCTGTGATGGTTGGTTGACAGAACGGAGAATGTCTTTTGTCCTTTTTTTGAAGAATTCAATTGAACCGCTCAGTGAGTTATTGAAAATTCCGAAGTCCAATGCTAAGTTGGTAATAGTTGTTGTTTCCCAAGAAATTTCCGGGTCGACAGCTTGGGTCATTGCATATCCCGTTGCAGGTGTATTCCCAAATATATAATTTACACCAGAACTCATAACTGGAGTGTATTGGAATAAGCCAATAGATTGATTTCCTAATTGCCCCCATGATACTCTCAACTTCAAGTTTGATAACCAATTTTGAGTATTTTCCATGAAAGTTTCTTGATCGATACGCCATCCGGCAGAGAATGATGGGAAAAGTCCCCAACGATGTCCTTTTGCAAAACGGGAAGAACCATCGTAGCGGAGATTTGCCTCAAAGAGATAGCGATCTGCGTAATCATAATTTATTCTGCCGAAATAGGAAAGTAACCGAACTTTACTGCTTGAACTGCTTGGCTTAAGAAATGTTGTAGCCAGTCCTACTTCTGTCAGTTCATTATCCAGATATCCGTCTTGTCCTTTTGCGCTGAATGACCACGCATTGAATTCTTCGTAGTTCATACCCAACAAGGCAGCAATGTTATGTTTACCGTTAAAACTACGATTCCAATTGACGGTCTGGCTTATTGATGGATTAATATCGTCATTCGCTGCATTCATTGCTGTTGTATTTGCAATCATTTTTTGCGGTTCCAATGTCTTTGGATTGTAAGTGTAGGTTGTTGGTTGGAAGTATCTTCTAGTTAAATCTACTTTTCTGACTCCCAATGTAATGTTGTATTTGATATCATAAGGGAAAATATATTCGGCGAATGCACTGCCGACAATACGAGTCTGTTTGTAATTATTCTCTCCATCCTTGCAAGACAGCAAGTTGTTGAATGTATTCTGTCCGGGAGTTACCACCCAACTACGGCCATAACTGCCATCAGCCAGATAAGGAGTCATTACTGGTAGAGCACGCATTCCCAATTGCATGTAATCGGAGATTCCAGTATGCGGCTCATTGTAATTTCTATAATTAGCCGACACATTGATTCCTGCTTTGAATTGACCGTATTTAATAGTACTATTGAAATTAATAGAAACTTTTTTAGCGTCTGTAAAATTAACAACCCCTTCTTGGTCTAAGTATCCGACAGATAAACCAGTTTGTATATGGTCATTTCCACCGGAGATACGTATATTATGTTCTTGCATAAAAGCATCACGAAAGTAAAGATCGAACCAATCTGTTGCCGGATAGGTATAAGGATCTACTTTCATTCCTTCTTTATATTCTTCTATGATATCTGCATAAAGAGGTGCTCTTCCTTCGTTCTCGTAAGCTTTATCAAAACCTTTCATATAAAGGATCGGATCCCATACGGCATCTGGCAGATAAGTGATTTGCTGTAATCCGAAAGAGTTGTTATATGAAACAGAAAATTTTCCGGCTTCCGCTTTTTTTGTTGTCACCAATACCACTCCATTTGCTGCACGCGATCCATAGATAGAAGCTGAAGCTGCATCTTTCAATACGGAAATGCTGGCAATATCGCTTGGATTCACATCGGTCAATGTTCCAGGAACTCCGTCAATTAGAAATAATGGGTCATTACCTGCACTGGAAAATGTTCCCATACCACGGATACGAATAGTAGCTGCGTCGTTTCCAGGCTGAGCGCCGGCTGCAGAGTTTACATAGACTCCTTGTGCACCTTGTAACGCTTGGGTTGCATTTGTAATCGGACGATTCTGAATTGTTTTGGCATCTACTACGGAAACGGCTCCTGTCAGATTTACCTTTTTTTGTATTCCATAGCCAACTACAACCACTTCATCAAGAAGTTCTGTATCTTCTTTTAAGGTAATGAACATACTTTTTCCAAAAACGGTTTTTATCCGTTGCTCTTGATATCCTATATAGGAGATTTCAATCATTGTGTTGGGAGAAACCATAAAACTAAAGTTACCATCCATATCCGTAATTGTACCGTTCGTTGTTCCCTGTTCCTTGATGGTAGCGCCAACTATAGGCTCGCCATTTGTGTCAACCACTTTCCCTGTTACTTTATTAGACTTGTCAGAGGACTGGTTATCTGTAGCAGGAGTCACAATTATTTTGTTACCTTGTACTATATGAGAGAGGTGATGTTTAGGTAGTTCTTGAATAAGCAGATCCTTAAGTTTAGCATTCTTTACAGAAATGGTAACCCCTTTTTTATTCTCTACTTCTACGCTACGGTATGAGAAACGATAGGGCGTTTGGGATTCAATTGCATTAAATAACTCTTTTACTGATGCATTTTTTAAATTAATGCTGACTTTTCCTGTCTGTGCATTAGCACTTGTGAATGTTAAGAAACAAAAAAATAACAATAAGGAATACAACTTGATTGTATTTTTATTATCTTTCTGCACTAAACTGATTAATTGTTTTTTATTTTTCATAAATACACAACTATTTGGTTTATTTTCTTTTTTATTAAGAGTTGGTATGAGCGGAAACTCATACAAGACTCATTCCTAACTTCGGATAATGGGCAAATTATCCGAAGTTTTTTTGTTTTTCATTCATGTTTTCATATCATTTCATTTTAAGATTAATAATTATTTGTTCATTCGAATATTTATCTTTCCATCCTTAACTGTGTAATTGAATCCATAATGTATTTTCAATACTTCCAATATATCTTCGATTTTCTCATCATCGAATGCACCAGTGTATACATCATCTACGGATATTGAACTATCTATTGAGAATTTCACACGAAATTTCCTTGATAAACATTGGAATACATTCTCCAATTTTTCTTCCCGGAATACTAATTCTTTGTTCAACCAAGCTGTTTCTATTTTAGTAGTGGTCTTTTCTATATTAAGTTTATTATCATATTTGTTATAAGTAACTTTTTCATTGGGTTTAACGCAAATAGTCTGATAGGGAGGCTGCGATGTAGATACATTAACATGTCCTTCTACCAAAGCCATCTCTATAATATCCTTATCCTCATAGGCATAAAGATTGAACTTTGTTCCTAAAACTGTGACATCTATATATCCGGTATTGACAATAAACTTTTTCTCTGTGTTTTTCTTAACTTCAAAATATCCTTCACCCGATAATTTCACCTTGCGATTATCCTGTCCGAAATTTTGTTGATATGTAAGGGATGAGTTTGCATTTAGACGAACCAATGTACCATCAGGAAGAGTCACTTGAGAAGTGCCGGAATCTCCTGAACGTACTATTACATCTTGTTCAGCCAATGTTTGCAACTCTTGGTGTTGTATGTAGTACAGTATGGTTAATCCACTTGCAAAAAGGAAAAGAATTGAGGCTGCAATTTGTCCCCAGTGCCGTGTTATTTTGTAAAAAGGTGAGATCTTCATCTTTTTATGTAGGTGAGAGTACAAGGAGTCAATCTTTTCTTGAGATAAAGAAGGATATGTATCAAATTTATTCCATTCTTCGAAAAGAACGTCCTCCAACTCTTGGTCAGACGAGTCGTTAACTGTTGATACCAATTCTTTAAAATCCGATAGTGAAAGATTACCGGACTGAAACTTCTTTAATAAGTCTTTTGCTTTATTTACTATGTGCATATTTATAACATTTTATATGTTATATCCACAAGTAAGCTAAATGTAACATCAAAAGTATTATGTTATAAAACACATAAACAAGAGAACTTTCAAATATCTTTCAGGAAGAGAAGAAGAAGAGGATAATATTGACGCAATTCTACACGGAGAATTTTTAGAGCCATACATAATTGATTTCTCACGACTTGGTTAGTTATCGACAATTTTTCAGAAATTTCAGAAATTGACATACCATATTCTTTATTCATTTCGAATATGATACGTTGACGAGGAGATAGGTGTTGTTTTCCTTTTTCTAATGCATTTACAAATTGGTCATAGCACATCAATGATTCAGCTTCAGCTGTTTCTGTAGACGACCGATTAAGATATTCAACGTAATCTTCCATCAAGGGGTTATTTAACTGACGGCGCATTTCTTTTAGGAGAAAATGATATGCAATCGTAAATAAGTATGATTTAAACGAAACGTCTGGATTAAGATTGGCACGATTAGACCATATACGTAAAAAAGTTTCCTGAACAACATCATCGGTTGCATCTTTCGACTTTAGGTATTGAAACACGAATCCATATAGCCGAGATACCCATTGCTCATAAAGTTCTTGATAGGCTTTCTCGGAGCCATTCCGAACAGATAATAATATTTTTCTTTGTTTTTCTATAGTTTCACAATGCATCACTTTGGATAATATTTTAATAAACAATTAGGACTGTTGATTGTCAACCTCAAAACGTCTTTATTGTTTTTGGATAGCACTCTTATATCGAACTAATTTATACAGATAGAATATTTGTATAAAATATTGATTGATATTGCAATTTATGTATTTTTTTTAAGAATCGTGTATAAAAACATAAAAATATATTAGGCATGTCCTATTTCTATGTAGACAGCTAATGGAAACATCATGATTGTTGTACTTTGGGTAAGTTTTTAATATGTGATCCGGAAATGGCATAATATAGCATAACTAGTTCACATATAAGTGCAATTATCCATGTCCATTGCCAGCTTCCCCATGTGTCGGCAAGGATGCCTTGAAGTACAGGGAATATGGCACCGCCGAATACTCCCATCATAAGAATGCCGGAAGCTTTGGAAGTGTATTGCTGCAATCCTTTAATAGCTAAAGTGAATATGCAACCCCACATTACAGAATGGCATAGTCCTACAGATACCAATATCCATAAATTGTTGGTAAGAATAGCCACCAATATAAGTATTGTAGCAATAATGGTGGTTACAGTGAGTAATATGCGTGGAGAAACATTGTTGAAAAAACTAAATATAAGCCTTCCTACCATCAAACCTCCCCAATAGAGAGTGGCGAGTAATGCGGGGATACCTAGATCTAACCCCCAGACTACTATATGACTTTTTCCAAAGCAAAAAAATCTGTGCCCATTTTCTATTAGTTCCATTGCATGCAAATTGATATTTACTCCAATTGATACTTCTGCCCCTACATAAAAAAATAGGGCGATGACTCCTAAACTTAAATGTTGATAAGACCAAATACTGTGTTTGGGCTTATTGTTATTGTCAACTCTGGTTCCTTGAATATCAGGCAGGTTTAGTCGGGAGGTGATTAATGTAGTGATAATGATACATAAGGTGATCATTAAAAAGGGAAACATTAATTGGTCGGCCGTAACACTTTCAAGCGTAACACCGGCAAAGATAATTCCTGTAACAAAGAAAGGAGCGATCGTAGTACCAAACGAATTGATAGCACATACGATATTGATACGCTGTACCGGTTGCGTATTTGGCAGTTCATAGGCGGCAATATAAGGGTTGATTACAACTTGTAGTAAGGCTGCTGATGTTCCCATTAAATAGGAGCCCAATAGAAAAATAAAGTAGCCATAAGGAACTTGGTCTTTAAAAATTAGGATGCGAGCATCTCCGTAATGTACTACAAGCCAGGACGAGAGAGAATACATTAATAGACCGATAACCATGATTGACAGTGCGCGTAGTAATGTTTTCTTGTAACCGTGCACGTTTATCCATTTTCCTCCTAATGAACTATTCAGTAAATATCCGAGGAAGAAAAAGAAAGATATAAAAGTCGTTAATGTATTTCTCAATTCATCTGTATGCGAAAGAAACGCAATTTTTAAAGGACCTTGAAACTGCCCGTTCACAGTTGTTAGGAAACCTACTATGAAATATATGAAAGTCAGGACAATGAATGGACCGAGACTGTTATTTTTTTGTGTATTCATAATATTAGGGTGCAAAAAAGAGTTTTGTTATAATATACTTTCCAGTGTTGACATTGTTCCTTTTTCTTTGATTGCATTCACCATTTGCAGATATAATTCAACAAATTCGTCGGCAGCTTTCAGTTCTGTACTTTGGAAAGGTGATAGTGAGAGGAAATCTATTGGGGAATTACTGGCTATAAGGATGTCATCTGTTGCTGTCAGCCATGGCTCTGCAATCTCAAATTTAGTTCCGTTATCATCAGTCTTATATTTCAAGTAATGACGATAAGCAGCAAAAAGATACGCTTGGCGAGTAAGATTTGCACGGTCACGGATCATCTGGATCAGATTTGGCATGATATATACGGGAAATTTGGATGCACCGTCAAAACATAAACGCGCTACTTGGTCGCTAACGGTATGATTACCGAAACGTTCTATTAAAGTTTGTTTGTACAAATCCAGATCCATGTTTCCCGGTGCAGGAACATACGGAGTAATATCAATATCCATGAAGCCACGTACGAACTTTTTAATTCGTTCATCGGATATGGCGACGTCTACTTTACGATATCCGCTCAGGAAAGCAGGATATGAAAGTAAGGTATGAGAGGCATTCAGTAGGCTGAGTTTCATATTTTCATAGGTAGTCACATCCTGCGTAAATTCTACGCCGACCTTTTCCCATGCAGGACGACCGGCGATAAATTTATCCTCCACTACCCATTGGATGAAGTCTTCGCAATATACAGGTGCTCCGTCTTGAGTTCCATTTTGGGTGTTCAGCCGGATAATGTCTTCAGGTTGGGTCGAGGGGGTTATACGGTCTACCATACTGTTAGGGAAAGTGATATTTACTGTTGCCCATTCTGCTAGTTCTGGATCTTGGGCTTGGAAAAAGGAGAGAAATGCTTTGCGTGCGGTGTTACCATTATGTTGTAAGTTGTCACAAGATAAAATTGTGATAGGTCCATTCCCGACAGCTTTTCTTTTCCGTAATCCTTCGGCTACAAAGCCAAAGGTCGTTTTCGGGCTTTGTGGGTGTGCTAAGTCATATTTGATATTTTCATTATCCAGCATAAATTCATTGGTAGCTTTCGCTATATTATATCCGCCTTCGGTGATAGTTAGTGTAATGATATGGATATTTTTATCGGCAATTTTATTAATAATGGCTGCTGGATTCTCGATTCCCCAAATCAACTCGATTAATGAGCCTATCTGATAAGTTTGGTCTTTACCATCTCGTCCGCAAATAGTTAGTGTATATTCCTTTTTTTGCTTTTCTAGTATTCTGTACAAGCGCTCATCTCCAGGCAATAGCATAGCACCGCAAATACCCCAATCCTGTTGGGTAGGATCTTCTAATAATAAATTAGTATAAAATTCTTCATGTGCACGATGGAAGTTACCGACACCAATATGTAAGATACCTGGTTTGATATGTTCGCGGTTGTAATTGTAAGAAAGTACTTGTGTTTTCATGTTTTCTTTATTTTTTAATTCTATATTATTGTTAATGAAGCAAAGATAAGTTTGGTGAATAATAAAAAGCTGTTTTTTGAGGACGTTTTACCTGCAAACGATTGCGGGAACGTTCCCAAAATCTGCAAACGTTCCCAATGATTAGGATTTGTCATTGTAAATGCATATTTTTGCCCTAAGTTAAAATACAAAAGTAGCTATGAAGCACATTACCATTAAAGATATAGCCCGACATTTGTCTTTGTCTGTTTCAACAGTATCTCGTGCGTTGATAAATGATAAGAACATCCGTCAAGAGACTAAGGAAAGGGTGCTGGAAACAGCAAAAATGTTAGGGTATAAGCCTAATCCGGTAGCTACCAATTTGAAATATGGACATACGAATACTGTTGGGGTTATCGTTCCGGAAATGCTCACTCCGTTTGCTTCACAAGTGATAAGCGGTATACAAAGTGTACTTTATGCTAATGGGATAAAGGTTATTATTGCAGAATCAGATGAAGATCCAAATAAGGAAAGAGAGAATCTGCAAACAATGGAAAGGTTTATGGTAGATGGAATTATTATCTGTCTTTGTAGTTATAAGGAGAATTTGGATCAGTATATACGTCTGCAGCAGGCGGAAATGCCCATGGTTTTTTATGATCGTATACCGTATGGAATGAATGTTTCCCAGGTTATTGTAGACGATTATATAAAGGCTTTTTTTTTGGTTGAGCATTTGATCCGGGAAGGTTATAGGCATATTGTTCATTTACAGGGACCTGATGATGTGTATAATTCAGTAGAGAGGGCGAGAGGATATAAAGACGCATTGGCTAAATTTAACATTCCGTTTAATAAAGATAGGATGTTAAAGGCGGGGTTGACTTTCAAGGATGGAGCAAATGCGGCAGATATGTTAATAGAAAAGGGAATTTCCTTTGATGCAATTTTTGCTTTCACAGACACATTGGCTATTGGTGCAATGAATAGACTGCGGGATTTAGGTAAGAAGATTCCGGAGGAGATTGCTATTGCTAGTTTTTCTGGTACGGTGTTATCTACAATTGTTTATCCACAATTAACTACGGTTGAGCCTCCTTTACAACAAATGGGTAAGGTGGTGGCTGAATTGATTATTGAGAAGATTAAGGAGCCGTTGTCTCCAAATCGTTCGATAGTGTTGGATGCTGAGATTAAGTTGCGTGCTTCTTCTAAAAAGGAAAAAAAATAAAAAGGAGAGTAACCGACGAGTAGCTTTTGTATAAAGTGATTTGATAATACTATAAAACAATAAATAGGTATAATCAATTGGATTTAATTTTCTATATTTGTAGCGAGAATAAGCTAACGAGATAATATTTAATCATTAATACTTAAAGAAAATGGCTTTAGAAATTACAGACAGCAACTATAAGGAGATCCTTGCAGAAGGAAAACCGGTTGTGGTAGATTTTTGGGCTCCTTGGTGTGGCCCTTGCAAAATGGTAGCTCCTATTATTGAAGAATTGGCGGCAGAGTTTGAAGGACAGGTAATCATCGGCAAGTGTGATGTGGATGAAAATAGCGATTTGCCTGCTGAATATGGTATCCGTAATATCCCTACCGTATTGTTTTTCAAGAATGGTGAGATTGTAGACAAGCAAGTAGGCGCTGTCGGCAAACCTGTATTTGTAGAGAAAGTAAAGAAACTGTTATAAGCAGCCTACTTAATATCTATCACTTAATACTTAAATTATCATGGGACTGGAAGAAGATTTTTTATTAGCAGATGCCGATGATGAAAAGACCATCGAGTTTATCAAAAACTATCTGCCTCAAGAACTGAAGGAAAAGTTCTCGGACGACGAATTGTATTATTTTCTCGATTTAATCGACGAGTACTACTCTGAAAGTGGCATTCTCGACGCTCAACCCGATGAAGATGGTTATGTCAACATCGATTTGGAAGAGGTTGTGGCTTACATTGTAAAAGAAGCCAAAAAGGATGAAGTAGGAGAATATGATCCTGAAGAAGTCCTCTTTGTGGTTCAGGGAGAGATGGAATACGGAAACTCTCTGGGACAAGTGGACTAAACGACGTCCGGTCTCATTGCAGATAAAATTAAGATAAGGGGTGTGCTCTGTGAGTATACCCCTTTTTTGTGCGGTGTTTTTTCTCAAACATTCTTATGCCTATGAGAAAAAGTTCTCACTGCGATGAGAAAAAATACTCATTGCAATGAGAATTAATTCTCACTATGGTGAGAATAATCCCTTGCCTGAATAGCCTGAAACAGCGTATTCTGGTTATATTTCCTCCAATGCATAATACTGATAATCGCGAAGTACAGTCTGAAGAAATTTTTCCTGATTACCGTCACGAGGAGTAACGGAAAGCAATTCCTGTACTTTCTTAGCAAGTGCCGTGACACGTCTTGCCCGGTCTTTCTCGCTGGATTCCAGTGTTCGGGTAATTACATTCACTTGTTCGAGTGATAAATCAGCCGATTGTGGATATACCGGATGATAATTCTGGGTAAGATAATCGAATTCATCCAAGCTAACATGAATCTTACGGTAGTTTTTCTCTTTAATCACCATCGTACCGGCAGCAAGATCTCCTAGCCGTTGATTATTTTTATTCAATAAAATGACCAGAAGTCCCAGACCGCTTGTGATAGGACCATCAATTGGGAAAAGAATCCATCGTAACAGATAAGATCCTATGCTGGGAGTGGAACCGTCCACTTTTACAACACGGATATTGATGAGTTTCTTTCCAAAACTCTGTCCGTGATTGAACATCTCGCAAAGAAAAGAATAACCGAGAATAGGCAAATAAACGATGCACAGAAAAAAGAATAAACTGAATCCTGACGGTATACTTAATTTAGACAAGAGTGTAATAGTAGACAAGATGTAAAGCCCGATCAGAAAATAATCGATGATTAAAGCCATCAGTCGTTCGCCGATACTGGCGGGCGTTTGGCTGATACGAACGAATTGTCCGGTTATTATCGTAGATTCTGCCATTTCAGGTTAAACATTTTTAGGATTCCGTTGCAAATATATCATAATTCTCTTATTTTTGCTTCCGGTTTCGGACAAAACTTATCCGAAATCTATTGAAAAGCATGAAAGAAGTAACGTTTATTCGTCGGAACATTGAAAAATGGAAGGAGACAGAGAAGGTTGTGGAGCAGGCGGCAAGTCTGTCTCCCGATCAACTGGCCGATGCATATACGGACTTGACAGCTGACCTGGCATTTGCTCAAACACATTTCCCGACTTCCCGTATTACTATTTATTTGAATAATCTGGCTTCAGCGTTACATAACGAGATTTATCGGAATAAACGAGAGAAGTGGACACGCATTATAACCTTTTGGACACAGGAAGTGGCACGAACCATGCACGATGCACGCCGCGAATTACTGACTTCCTTTCTGATTTTTGTAGCCAGTGCATTAATCGGTGTATTATCAGCAGCGAATGATCCGGATTTTGTCCGGCTGATATTAGGAAACGGTTATGTAGATATGACACTCGACAATATAGCCAATGGTGAGCCGATGGCCGTGTATAACGGCTCTTCTGAAGTACCGATGTTTCTAGGCATTACGCTTAATAACGTGATGGTATCTTTCAACTGTTTTGCCATGGGATTGCTGACCAGTTTCGGTACAGGATATATGCTTCTTTCCAATGGCATCATGGTGGGAGCTTTTCAAACATTCTTTTATCAGCACGATTTGTTATGGGAGTCCAGTCTTGCTATCTGGCTACACGGGACGCTTGAGATTTGGGCGATCATCGTGGCCGGCGCCGCCGGATTAGCTTTAGGCAACGGTTGGTTGTTTCCCGGCACGTATTCACGATTGGAATCTTTCAGAAGAGGAGCGAAGCGAGGCTTGAAAATAGTGATCGGCACTGTTCCGGTATTTATTATGGCAGGCTTTATAGAAGGTTTTATTACCCGTCACACAGAACTTCCCGATATGTTGAGGCTCGGTGTGATACTCACTTCTCTGGCATTTATTATATTCTACTATATTTATTTACCAAATAGAAAAAAACATGGAATCACAGAAACCTAAGATTGCGATGTATGTGAAACGTCCTTTCGGTGAGAAGTTGAACGCTTCTTTTGATTTTATAAAAGAGAATTGGAAACAATTGTTTAAGTATTCAACTTATCTGATACTCCCTATATGCTTAATTCAGGCTGCTAACTTTAGTGGTTTAATGGGAAGTATGACAGATCTTAGTGCCATGCAGACTTCAGGAGGAATAGGTGAGAATCCGTTAGCTGCCCTGGGACCCTCATTTGCATTGAATTATGCGGGAGTAATCTTCTTCTTATGCTTGGGAGGTTTGCTGTTGACTTCCCTGATTTATGCGATGGTGCGATTGTACAATGAACGGGAAGAACGCCTGAACGGAATTGTATTTGGCGATATAAAACCGTTGCTGCTCCGTAATGTCAAGAGGCTGTTTCTGATGGGGATTGCTTGTGGCTTCTTGTTCCTCTTTGCGGTGATCCTTGTTGTTCTATTGGCTGTGTTAACACCTTTCACACTCATTCTGACCATTCCGCTTTTATTCGCATTTATGATACCTTTGGTATTAATGTCTCCCATCTACTTATTTGAAGACATTTCGTTGAGCGAGGCATTTGCAAAGACATTCCGGTTGGGATTCGCAACCTGGGGTGGAATTTTTCTGATATTAATTGTAATGGGACTCATTGCCAGCGTATTGCAGACAATTGTTTCTATACCATGGTATGTAATCTATATTGTGAAAATGATCTTTACTATGAGTGACGGAGGTGCAACCTCTTCATCGGTCGGACTGAACTTCGCACAATATTTGTTCTCTATCCTAATGTTGTATGGTTCTTACTTGTCGGCTATATTTAGTATTGTCGGTCTGGTTTATCAGTACGGTCATGCATCGGAAGTGGTAGACAGCATAACGGTAGAAAGTGATATTGATAATTTTGACAAACTCTAAAACAGACCTCAACTAAATGAATCTCACTTCCCCGGCTGATACATTAGTCTGTGATACGGCGCAGATTGCCCTCTGGCAGTCTGATCCGGCATACAACTATAACCGTGAACTGATTACTCCGGAGATGAATATCTTTGAGTGGATCAGCAGACAGTTTGGGGAATTGATGCGTAAGATATTCGGCAGTCGTTTTGCTGAAGAGTATTCAGGGCTTATCCTGGTATGTATTGCCATCCTTCTTTTGTTGCTGATTGTTTGGTTCGTCTATCGGAAACGTCCGGAATTGTTTATGGTCTCGCATAAAAATGCGTTGCCTTATACAGTTGAAGAAGACACCATTTACGGAGTAGATTTTCCGGGAGGGATTGCGGAAGCGCTTTCCCGTCAGAATTACCGGGAAGCAGTACGTTTGCTCTATCTGCAAACTTTGAAACAACTTAGTGACGCTGAACGTATTGACTGGCAACTTTATAAAACGCCTACCCAGTATATCAATGAAGTCCGGCTACCGGCTTTCAGGCAACTGACCAATCATTTCCTGCGGGTACGTTATGGCAACTTTGAGGCAACGGAAGAACTCTTCCGGGTAATGCAGGCCTTGCAGGAAGAAATAGGGAAAGGAGGCGTTTCATGAAAGGAAGTCGCTGGTTCATTGTCTTTATTGTCGCTTTTCTATTCATCATGTTTGCAATAGAATATCATTTGCCGAAGAATTTTGTGTGGAAGCCCACTTTCGGACATCATGACGAGCAACCTTTCGGATGTGCAGTGTTCGATAGTGTGTTGTCTTCTTCTTTGCCACAGGGGTACACTTTTTCGAGGAAGAGTCTCTATCAATTGGAGCAGGAAGATACGACGCAACGCAAAGGTATATTGGTTATCTCTGATAATTTGCGATTGTCGGACGTCGATGTAAACGCTCTGTTGAAAATGGCGGAACGCGGAGATAAGATCATGTTGGTGAGTACCTTGTTCGGCAGATATTTGGAAGATACCTTGCAGTTCAGGTCTTACTATTCTTACTTCAGTCCGATGGCTTTGAAGAAATATGCAACTTCATTTTTGAAAAAAGATAGCTTGCATTGGATAGGAGATTCGACGGTTTATCCCCGTCAGACTTTCTATTTTTATCCCCAGTTGTGCTCCTCTTATTTTTGGGGAGATTCACTTCCGGAAAGGGTGTTGGCGCAAAGAGTTTTTGAGTCGAATGAGTTCCGGTATGAAACAGAGGTGGACTCGTTGACAACGGATAGTCTTGTTTATATGCCTGTAGCGATGTCCCGTCGGTGGGGGAAAGGAGAAGTTATTTTAGTTTCCACTCCTTTGATTTTTACCAATTACGGAATGTTGGACGGCAAAAATGCAACCTATATCTTCCGTTTGTTGTCGCAGATGGGGAAGCTTCCTATCGTTCGCATGGAGGGGTACATGAAAGAAACTGCACAGGTGCAGCAATCACCTTTCCGTTATTTTCTTGCACATGAACCGCTTCGTTCGGCTTTGTATCTGACGATGATTACCATCCTGCTCTTTATGATATTCACAGCGAAGAGGCGGCAACGGGTGATCCCTGTTATTCACGAGCCGGCCAATAAATCTCTTGAATTTACCGAACTGATAGGTACGCTTTACTTTCAGAAGAAAGACCATGCGGATTTAGTTCGCAAGAAGTTTTCCTATTTAGCCGAAGAACTGCGGAGAGAGATTCAAGTGGATATTGAAGAAGTGGCCGACGATGAACGCTCTTTCCACCGGATTGCCCGAAAAACCGGAATGGATGCCGGAGAGATTGCTAAATTTATCCGCGAAGTCAGACCCGTGATTTACGGAGGACGTGTTATTGATGCGGAGCAGATGAAGGTATATATCGATAAAATGAATGAAATAATCAATCATATCTAAAGAAGAAATTTATGGAAGAGAATACAGAACAGCGAGTAGATTTAACTCTCTTTTCCGAGAAGATACAAGAGTTGAAAGACCGGATTGCTTCCGTCATAGTAGGGCAGGAGCAGACAGTGGATTTGGTACTGACGGCAATTTTGGCGAATGGACACGTATTGATAGAAGGTGTTCCGGGAGTTGCGAAGACACTGTTGGCCCGTCTGACAGCTCGTCTGATTGATGCAGACTTCAGTCGTGTTCAGTTCACTCCGGATTTAATGCCGAGTGACGTATTAGGTACGACTGTGTTTAATATGAAAACGAATGGTTTTGATTTTCATCAGGGACCGATTTTTGCGGATATTGTATTGGTCGATGAAATCAACCGTGCTCCTGCCAAGACACAGGCTGCCTTGTTTGAGGTAATGGGAGAGCGCCAGATCAGTATTGATGGAACGACTCACCGGATGGGAGATCTTTATACGATTTTGGCTACCCAGAATCCGGTAGAGCAGGAGGGAACATACAAACTTCCCGAAGCACAACTCGACCGTTTTCTGATGAAGATAACGATGGATTATCCTTCATTGGAAGAGGAAGTGAATATCTTGGAACGTCATCATACCAATGCCGCATTGGTGAAGTTGGACGACATTACTCCCGCTATTACCAAAGAAGAACTGTTGTCGCTCCGTGCTTTTATGAATCAGGTATTTGTAGACCGCACGTTGCTCCAATATATCGCATTGATTGTGCAGCAGACCCGTACCAGTAAAGCTGTATATTTGGGAGCTTCTCCACGTGCATCTGTAGCCATGCTGCAATCGTCGAAAGCGTATGCTCTTTTGCAGGGACGTGATTTTGTGACACCGGAAGATATCAAGTTTGTAGCTCCTTATGTACTTCAGCACCGTCTGATCCTGACTGCGGAAGCTGAAATGGAAGGCTATTCACCGGTGAAAGTGACACAACGCTTAATTGATAAAGTGGAAGTCCCGAAATGAAAAGATTTATGATTTATGAATTCTGATTTATGATTTGGGCTGCGCGTTGGATGTCTGACCCTATTCATAACATAAATCGAAGAAATCATAAATCGTAAATTATAAACTGTACGTAAATTGTAAATTGTAAGTTGAAGAAATTATAAATCATAAATTATAATTCATAAATCATTTGTTTCTAACTCGTCGTTTCTATATTGCCCTTGTCCTGGTTATCCTGTTGTTGGGTAGCGGATATGTTTTTGCTCCGTTCTTTGTTATCGGGCAGTGGGCACTCTTTGTCTTGCTTTTGGTGGTACTGGCAGACGTATATTCTCTTTATCGTATTCGTGGAATCCGTGCTTTCCGTCAGTGTGCCGACCGTTTCTCTAATGGCGACGAAAATGAAGTAAGTATTCGAGTAGAAAGTAGTTATCCGCATCCTGTATCTTTAGAAATCATAGATGAGATCCCTTTTATCTTTCAGAAACGTGATGTCGACTTTCAGGTGAAGCTTGGAGCAAACGAGGGAAAAACAGTTACCTATCGTCTTCGACCTACTCATCGTGGCGTTTACTCTTTCGGTCATATCAGAGTTTTTGTGACCGGAAAAATCGGCTTTATATCCCGGCGCTATACTTGTGCAGAACCTTTGGATATCAAAGTGTACCCGTCATATCTGATGCTCCATCAATATGAATTGCTGGCAATAAGTGATAATCTGACAGAATTGGGAATAAAACGTATTCGCCGGGTTGGGCATCATACGGAGTTTGAGCAGATTAAAGAGTATGTAAAGGGGGATGATTACCGTACGATTAACTGGAAAGCAAGTGCCCGCCGGCATGAACTTATGGTGAATGTGTACCAAGACGAACGTTCACAGCAGATTTATAATGTGATCGATAAAGGTAGAGTGATGCAGCAAGCTTTCCGTGGAATGACCTTGCTGGATTATGCAATTAATGCTTCGCTGGTGCTTTCGTATGTTGCCATGCGGAAAGAAGATAAAGCCGGATTAGTGACTTTCGATGAACACTTCGATACTTTCGTGCCTGCTTCCAAGCAACCGGGATATATGCAGACATTGCTGGAAAGTCTTTATAGCCAGCAGACCACTTTCGGGGAGACGGACTTCTCGGCTCTTTGCGTTCATTTGAACAAACATGTCAGTAAGCGTAGCCTGCTGGTACTATATACTAACTTCTCGAGCATAGGAGGAATGAACCGTCAATTATCTTACCTGAAACAACTAAACCGCCAACACCGTTTGCTCGTAGTCTTTTTTGAAGATGTCGATTTGAAGGAATATATCGCCCAACCGGCAAAAGATACGGAAAGCTACTATCGTCACGTGATTGCAGAAAAGTTCGCTTACGAGAAGCGGCTGATTGTATCTACTTTGAAACAACATGGAATCTATTCTTTATTAACTACACCGGAGAATCTTTCGATTGATGTGATTAATAAGTATCTGGAGATGAAGTCACGACAACTACTATGATAAGTCTTTTATAATTTGTTCAACTGTCTCTTTTAAAGGAGGAAGATGTTTTTGTATGACTACCCAGATAATCTCGTAGTCAATGTTAGCATATTCATGAGAAATGATATTTCTTAATCCAATAACCTTTGCCCATGGAATTTGGGGATAATCTTTAAGAAAGTTCTTTTGTGTTTTGTCGTCAACAGCCTTAATCGTTTCTCCTATTACTTGGATTCGCATGATGCATGCGTCTAAGATGGTCATTCCCCAAGGTGATAACAAAAAATCATCTACGTTCTGAATGTTCTTACACCTTTCTTCAATGATAGATATTGATTCTGATATTTGGAGAAACTTGTCTTGGATTTCTTCTTTAAGCGTATATTCCATCTCTTGCTATTCTTTGGGAAATAAGTGAACGGAGGTTTTTACGCAAACGAAGGAGGTCTATTTTGCAGTTACATATACGTTCCAGTTCTTCTTTAATATCAAACATAATAAAAGGGTCCGGATCCTTTAGTTCAACAAAAACATCCAAATCACTCTCTTCATGTTGCTCTCCACGGGCAACAGAACCAAAAATACCAATAGAAATAATTCCATATTTCTCGGCAAACTGTTGTTTGAATTGGCGAATTTTTGTAAGATATTCATTGGTTGTTTTCACTTTTCTATCCTCCTTTCATACAAAAATAGTAAAAAATGGGAAGAAAACAAAAGGATTCTCTTAAAAACATATTATCCTCCTATGGCTTTCCGTGTTTCCACAAAGAAGAATACAGCCATTCCAATGATGATAATTCCCAGTATTCCATAGAAGAGCCTTGCCCGGTTGCGTCCTACATTCCGGACAATGGTTTGTGCGTTGCGCGTTGTAAAGAACCAGTCCCAGTTCAGCAATGACGCCAACAGGGAGACGATTCCTGCTAGCGCAAAGATTCCTTGTACGATATATTGTCCGGTCATAGTTTGATTACTCTATTTCCGTCTTCCAGTTCTTCAATCGTTACTTTTACGGCATTTCCCGGAAGTAATTCTTCTACCAGTTCCGGCCATTCGATAAAGCAGAGAGCGCCACTGTAGAAATAGTCTTCGTAGCCCATGTCATACACTTCGCTTAGTTTCTTGATGCGGTAAAAATCGAAGTGATAGATTAACTCTCCGGTTTCGTCCGAACGGTATTCGTTGACAATAGCAAAAGTAGGAGAAGTGATAACATCCGTTACGCCCAATTCTTCGCAGAGTGCTTTGACAAATGTCGTTTTGCCGGCACCCATCTTTCCGTATAAAGCAAATACAGTGTTGTCGCCCATAGCAGCGATAAATTCACGGGCTGCTTCATGGATACTTTCCAGTGATTGAATTTTGATTTCCATATACTATCTATTATTATGACTTTTTCCTGCAACAACTCTTTCCGATTTTACAAACAGCGTAAATCAGGATAGAGAAGAATATGATGGAAGCTCCCGAAGGGACTTTCCAGTGATAAGAAATAAATAATCCACCCAGGCAGCCCAAGAAACCGATGCCAATTGATAACCAGATAATCTTCTTGAAACTATAAGTGAACAAGTTGGCTGTCATCTGTGGAATGGTGAGAAGAGAAATGGCCAGTACGATGCCTACCATACGCAGGCAGGCTACAATTGTCAGCGCAATGAACATCATCAACACATATTCGAATATCTCTACCGGAATCTTTTGCGAACGTGCAAACTCACGGTCAAAAGCAATATATACGATAGGGCGGATAAACAGATAAAAGAATCCGGTCAGTATCAGTGCCAATATGCCGAGCATCCATAAGTCAATTTGGTTGATAGTCAGGATATTGCCGAAGAGGTAAGCTGATAAGTCAGGCGCAAATCCCGGCGACAGGAAGCTGAACATAATTCCGAGTGCCATCCCTAACGTCCAGAATACTGCAATGGCAGAATCTTCGCGCATATCTTTCCGTCTGCTAAGCCACTCGACACCAAAAGCCGATAATACCGAGAATACGGCTGCCGAGAGTATCGGAGAAATTCCGGCAAACAATCCTAACCCGATCCCTCCGAAAGAAGCATGAGTGATTCCTCCGCTGATAAATACCAGGCGGCGGGTTACAATATATGTACCGATAATCCCACAGGCAATGCTTGCCAGCAGACTTCCCAATAGGGCGTGTTGAAAGAATGTATATTGTAGTAAATCCATCACATCACCTGTCATCTGCCTTTTTTACTTCTATGTTTCTTCTTTCTCCGATAATCAGAAAAACTTCGTCTTTGAGATCATCCGGTAGTTCAATGCCACGGAGCTGAAGGCTACGTACCCATCCGGCCACTTCTACATCCAGTGTCGTATACAATACATCCCGAAACATTTCTGTTTCTTCTTCTGTATACGCATCTCCTGCCTTGCCAATGAACTGGTCCAGTTCTTCGTCATCGTAATATTCTATCTTTTTGCTGACAGCTGCCAGCAGGCTATCCCGTTCGCATACTTCGTGTTGTCCGCAGCATTCCACATCTACTTCCTTCACTTCCGGCATACGGTCCAGTTCGCCCTTTTCTATTTTCTTTTGCAGTCTTTTGTTGCGGATAATTCCGGCTATCAGCGCAATGACACCCAGCAACACCAGACTTATAATAAGTATCCACATGACAATATAACAGTTACCAATCAATTTTGTGCAAAGTTACTTATAAATTTGTATTCTATCGTGTATGCTATCTATTTCTTTCGTACTTTTGTATGTTACTAACTCAAATATAAGATGAAAAGACAGAGTATATTATTCGTTCGGAGTATGTGGGTGGTTATCTTATTCACTACCCTTGCTGCCTGTAAAGATACGGATAACAGAGTGTTTGGAGATGATTTTGAATTTCCGGCATTGACAGATGAAAACACGATTCGCTTTACAGTGAATGTTGTAGGAGACTGGCGGCAGTTGGACATTGTAGCAAGTGGGGGACGAATGGTGATAGATTGGGGAAACGGTCGTATACAGAAAATAGAAGATCCTTCTTCAATGAGTGGCGGAGTGGTATATAGATATGGAAATAAAGGGTTATATGAAGTGAGGATTTGGGCTGAAGAGCTGTAGCTTATCGATATAAGTGGTTTGCTTCTTCCTTTGAGTCATCTTTATTTGGGAAATATGCCGCGAATGAAATCACTGGCTTTGAATAGCATTTCTGATACTCGCGAATTGGACTTGAATACCTTCTGTCCTAATGTGGAAAGTATTAATATCGGTAGTTTCACTGATTTGGAGCATTTGGAGATTGAGGATTGTTTCCGATTGCGATCTATACAAGTTTATTCTAATCCCAAATTGACTTCAATAGAGTTTGGTAGTCATCCGGAAGCGGAAAGTTTATATTGTTCTTATAATGGTTTTTCTTCCCTTTCCCTTAAAAGCTTGCCGGCATTGCGCGATATTGATTTGAGTTCTAATGAAGTATTGTCACATCTGGAATTGAACGAGAAGACTTCAATTTCTGCGATATTGATACAAGGATGTGCTTTCCAATCAATTACTGATATATTGAAATGTTGCCCTTCTTTAAGGGAATTAAGTTGCTCATACAACAAATTGACCGAACTTGATCTGTCCGATAACTCTAATATTAGTGAATTGCGTTGTGAACATAATCAGCTAACTCGTTTAATGGTACCGCAAGGAAGTCTGTTAGAACATCTTTATTGCCACTCGAATCAATTGGATGAGGATGCCTTGAATACACTGTTTGATTCCTTGGGGCAAGTGCTGGAACCTGCTATTTATTATCCGACTCCTCCCCGGCAATATCGGATTTCTTTTAATGATAATCCGGGAGCAGATGATTGTAATAGAAATATCTTGAATGATAAAAACTGGATAGTTGAAAATAAGTAAAGTATGGACGATTGTTTCTTAAATCTTATATAGATCATGAAGAAAAACATTCTGCTTCTCTCTTTTTTGTGTAATTTTTCATTGTTGTTATCTGCCCAAACTAACGTAGAAAAAGGGTTGCAGAGTATCAACCGTTCCTCTGCCGAAGCTACTATCAACTTTTTGGCTAGTGATGAATTGCAAGGCCGTGAGGCAGGTTTTCATGGTTCACGTGTGACCTCGGAGTATATTGCTTCTTTATTACAATGGATGGGAGTATCACCTTTGGCTGACAGCTATTTCCAGCCTTTTGATGCTTACCGTAAAGAACGTCAGAAAAAAGGACGTCTGGAAGTGCATCCTGATTCCATAGTTAAACTGAAACAGGAAGTTCATCAGAAGCTTTCCATGAGGAATGTATTGGGAATGATTCCTGGTAAAAATACCAAAGAATATGTGATTGTGGGGGCGCATTTCGACCATTTAGGTATTGATCCTGCACTCGATGGCGACCAAATATACAATGGTGCTGACGATAATGCTTCCGGTGTATCGGCAGTGCTGCAAATAGCAAGAGCCTTTTTAGCCAGTGGACAGCAACCCGAAAGAAATGTAATCTTTGCTTTTTGGGATGGAGAAGAAAAAGGACTGCTTGGCTCTAAATATTTTGTACAAACTTGTCCTTTCCTATCTCAAATCAAAGGCTATCTGAACTTTGACATGATTGGCCGTAATAACAAACCTCAACAGCCTAAACAGGTCGTTTATTTTTATACAGCCGCCCATCCGGTCTTTGAGGATTGGTTGAAAGAGGATATCAGAAAATACGGTTTGCAATTGGAACCGGATTACCGCGCCTGGGAAAATCCGATAGGAGGAAGTGATAATGGTTCGTTTGCCAAAGTAGGTATTCCGATCATCTGGTATCATACGGACGGGCATCCTGATTATCACCAGCCTTCCGATCATGCTGACCGATTGAATTGGGATAAGGTCGTAGAAATCACTAAAGCCTCTTTTCTCAATATGTGGAAGATGGCAAATGAGAAGTCTTTTTAATGAAGCAGATAAAATACAATCCTGATAATTAATGGGAAAAGTCAGGATTGTATTTCTTATTTTTTGAGTATTCTTTTTAAATAGTCGATAGGTGGCAAATTCACAGTCTCAAAACTTCCTTTATAAAATACTGCAAAATTATTAAAAACACACGGTAACTCTTTTGCTTTCTGTAGCGTATCTACTTGAATAAAAGAAACAGGGACATCATTTGTTTCACAATATTGTTTGATCATTTCAATGTATTTATAGATGTAGGGGCATTGCATATCATAATAAATCGTCAGTTCCTCACTTTCTATTTTCAGATTTTTGGCATTTGGCGCAAATTGCGGTACTGTTCCGTCGAAAGAAAGAGCAAGCAATTCATATCCGTTATCAGTAGTGTCAACCACCTCAAAACCAAATTTCTTTGCAAATGATTGGTCGGAAAGCCAGCTCTTCTGTTTTTTTGCCCCAAGCATACAAATGCCGGATCTACCTTTTTCTTTGGCATCAGCTATACAGTACTCTATTAATGCTTTCCCATATCCGTTTCCTCGGGGGCTACCTAGCACCCATAAACAATACAGATAATAATAGTTGTCGCCGATGACGGGAACCCAAGCTGTTTCAAGAGGGGCATATTCAATAAAAACAGTAGCTTTGGCGTTTAACTTTCTAAAGACATGGCCTTCATTCAGCCGGTCGGAAAGCCATTGCCGTTTTGCTTCAATACCAGGATGAGACTTTTTGCTGCGGATAATGCAGCATAAATGCTCATTAGAAAGATTTTCTGTTGTTAAGTTTGTAAAGTCAGTATTCATATACACCTTTGTTTCAAGTTAGATATTATCAATCGGATAGTGTAGTAATTGTAATACTTGATTAGCCCGGTTGATAGATAAGCAAATACAAATGTAGTGAATTTTGCGGATAATCTCTGTTGGGTGACTATGGAAATCACAAAGACTTTTTATACATCTGCAGAGGATGTTGAACGAGAACTCATGCGAATGTAAAACTTCATTGCCTAACTTAGGATTAGATTGACCGCAGTTCTACCTAATCTGAAGCGAGACAATGAAGTTTATAAAAATAAAAAGATAACAGATATATAATATTAAGGTCGATATATTTGTAAGCTCAAAGAGTTGTTCTTTTATCTTTTTATTATTCTACAGGTTGTGCGCCGGTGTCGCCTTCAATCTTCCATCCCGGGTTCTGATAAACGACTGAACTTGTAAAATCATTCTTATCCGAGGCTGTCTGACGAAATACAGCCATACCTATCGGATTCAGATAATGAGCAGGTGTAAAGAGGAATCCCTTCTGCCCGGCAATCAGATTATTCTTCGTGATTTTTTCGTATGGAAGAATATATTTACTTAAATCAGGTGAGGACATATTACCTTCTGCCGGATCTACTTTACATAAATCTGCCAGTTGCGTTTCATAGTTGCTTCCCCAGTATAGCATACCTTCTACACGGTAAGGTTTGGATATCAACTGGTCGCATGCACGCCAGCGTTTCAAGTCTTCCCAGCGCAAAGCTTCTGCACAAAGTTCGTTACGGCGTTCACGGCGGATATTATATAACGTCGCGTCTATCAATTGGCCATGAGAATAAGCACCGAAATCGCCTTTAGCCTCTTCGCTCATCTGTGTTGCAGCGATTGTCTTATTATAGTCTTCGTCCACTTTGGCGCGTCGGCGTAAAGCTTTCCAATATCCGTCGGCTGTTCCGTCGATTCTACCATTTTTTTCATACGAAGCTTCCATGTAAATCAACATGGCTTCTGCCGCACGGAAAACAATACCACCTGATGTTCCCGCACTATGGTCATTTGCCATGTGACTGGAGTAGTGTTTGCCTTTTTTGATGATGAATCCGGTTGTTGCCAAACTTCCTTTATCGCCATAAATGAAACGGATTGAGCAATAACTGGGAGTTCCGTCATCACCGTAATAATTCACATCACCTTTATTTTCAGTGTTGGCATCACCCGGCTTTTTGGTAAAGATAACAATGCGTGAATCACGATTCTGTAAAGTGGAATTTACTCCTTCTTTCTCCCAATCGGGATTATAATCGGAACCGGCTGCATAGATGGGAAGCCCATTGCGCATCAGGAATGAATTGACCATGCCACGAGTCCATCCGGAACCACCGCCATTGCGTGCCAACTCCATTTGCAAGTTGCTGGTTACCAATCCTTCCTTGAACAGTTTCCACATCAGTATTTCATCATATCCTTCCATGTTTTCATCGCAGAACATGGTGTAGTAAGGATTGATGGAAACCAGACTGGCGTTCATACCTTCGGGGGTATCGGTATTGTCTGCCAGTTTTCCGACGATATAGTCGCCTACCACTTTTGATGACTTCATTGCTTCATCAAGAAAATAAGCCACTTCTGCATCACTATTAAAACCGCTTACATCTGCGGGATTACCCGGCCATCCTTTTCCACCGGGTACAAAAGCTGTTCCTTTGTGATACTTTTCCCAAGTTGCTTCGAAGAGGGCAACGCGTGCACGTAGCAAGTGAGCTACGTTTTTGCTGATGCGATTCTTGCCACCGGGACTTTTATCAAGCAACAATTCTGTTGCTTTTTGCAAATCGTCCAGAATGAAGCGTGCCACCTTATTACGCGGCTGGCGCTTGCTGGATTCCACCAAGGTCTCTTCTATGTCGGGCAATGCAGTAGTGATAATAGGCAGATCTCCTAAAGAAACCAGTAATTTATAATAATTGTATGCCCGGATCACGTACATTTCTCCGATATAATGCTTCACATTATCCTGATTGCCGGTAATAGTGCCGGCTTCGAATTTCGGTAAAGTATTATCAAAGAAATAGTTGCAGGTTCGTATTTTACTCCAGTCCCATTCGCCTTCACCTGACGGCACCTTCTTTTGCCCGGGTATCCAGAAGGCCGGTGAGTCACCACTGGCTTGGTTATCAGTATCATTATCTTTGCCGAAGAAATTGATGCCATACGCATCGGTCACTGTTTCAAATGGGTAAGCATTGATTGTGTATGCAGCCAGATCACTTTCGGATGCAAAATATTTTTCGGGAATTACTTTATCCAGTGGTTCCCTGTCGAGAAAATCATTGCAACCGGTCAGTCCGCCCAATAGCAATGTTCCTATTGTCAAAAGTTTAATATGTTTTTTCATAATCGTTTATCATTTAAAATGTTGCACTTAAACCGAATGATACAGTCTTGGATAGCGGATAGGTACATCCGTCCCAGTTGCCGATGCCAACAGTTTCGGGGTCAAACGTATCGGCCAGACTGGTAATAGTAAATAAATTCTCTGCTGAAACAAAGAATCGCAGATTGTTTACGCAGAATTTCTCTGTCAAAGATTTAGGTAATGTATAACCTAAAGTAACGTTTTTCAGACGGCAGTAAGCCGCATTTTGCAAATATCGGGTCTGTGGATTACGGTTTCTATCATTCTCGAGAGGACGCGGATAATAACCACCCAGGTTAGCTCCTAGCGGATTAGTCGTATCTTCTCCGCGGAAATAGTCCAGATGAGGTTTGAAAAAGTTGGTTTGCCAGTAGCCTACTGCTCCCCAGAACATTGTAGAACCACTCCCCGGCATATAATCACGTTTCATCGTTCCTTGGAAAAATAATTTAAGGTCGAACCCTTTCCAGGCGGCATCCAGATTCAAACCAAAGTTGTAGCGTGGTGTACTGTTGCCTATTTTCTTCAAATCACCATGATCAGCCAGTGTTTTGTTACCTCTGCTGATCTGGCCGTCACCGTTCAAATCCGCATACATGATGTCACCTGCTCCCCAGCCGGAACCGAGTACATCCTGTGCGCCATTGGGCATACCGGCCAAATGATCTTTCATCTCTTGATCGGTCTTTGCGATGCCGATTGTTTGGAATCCCCATATATCACCTACGTGAGCACCTGCATAATACGTATTATTATTGTCTTTATCTAAAATTGTGTTTGACGGATTGGGGTATTTATCAATAACCACTTGATTGTCTGACAAAGATAAGGTAACTCCATACTTAAAGTCGCGTATCTGGTCGCGCCAGTTCACCTGTATTTCCCAACCTTTGGAAGTCATATCGAGGTTGTTTACTTTGGGAACGGCAATGCCTAAGAGGTTGGGTAGTTCGGGGGCGGGGCCTACCATGTTTTTAGATTTACGCTGGAAATAGTCGAATGTTACATTCAAACGATTGTTGAGCATAGATAAGTCGAAACCTAAATCCAGTGTTTGCGTCTTTTCCCATGTCAGTAAGGAAGATACCAGCGCAGATTCTTTGGAAATATTTGGTTTTACGCCATTTACCAGCCAACTGCCTAGTGCGTAATTGCCCCATTGGTCTTTGTTAATATCAATAGTTCGATAGAATGGATACCAGTTATCTGTGTTTTGGTTGCCCAATTCACCCCATGAACCACGTATCTTGAATGTGCTGATTAAATCGGTCAGATCTTCAAAAAATGCTTCACGGGCCATGTTCCATCCTAAGGAGAATGATGGGAATAGATTCCAGCGGTTATCTCGAAGGAAACGTGAAGTGCCGTCATATCTCATATTTACTTCAGCCAGATAACGTCCTTTGTAGTCGTAATTAACACGTCCGAAGAAGCCGGCTGTAGCCCATTCGGAGTACCCTCCTCTGTTTTGTGCATTTGTCTGCGTGGTGTTCAAGGTAGCCACTTCCGACATGATACCGTCTTGGGAAGCGGTAATATCACGTTGTTTGAATAGTTCGCTCTGAAAACCCAGCATCACTTTAAAGTTGTGCCCGCTTTCTAATGATTTGCCGTATTCGGTAAAGATGTTCGGATTGAAGAAATTACTCTTATAAGCATATTCTGTAACGCTGGAAGTTTGATTGGCAATAATGTAGGGATTTTTACTCACATCATAACCATAAACGGTTTGATAATCGGTATGGTCGAAATTATAGTTGGAACGGTAGTTCAATTCTACGTTAATTTTCCAGTCTTTGATGGGTTCCACGATGAAAGCAAGCTGGTGTGCCATCACGTCTTTTTGTGATTTATATCGGCCTCCTTCTGTTAATTGGTAAATCTTGGATTCGACAGTATAGAATCCGTTTGGGTCTACTACCGGAATGACAGGCCAGTAGCGACATACATCGAAATAGAATACATTACTTTTGATATCGCCTCCGGCAAATGAAGGAGCTTCATAATCCGTCCGGTTAAAACGCATACTATAACTTATTTTCAACCATTTGGTTAAGTCCGCATTGATTTTTGCAGTAAAGGAGTAGCGTTGTTTGTTATCATCTCCAAACTTCAAGAGACCTCCTTGGTCCAGATAATTCGCAGAAAGATAATATTGTATTTTATCCGTTCCACCATTTACGCTCAATGAATGCTCGTGGGTAAAGCTATTACCAAATAACGTTTTTAACCAGTCGGTATTGCCGGTAGGCATCACGTCTTGCCGTTGGGGATCATCGAATGAATTCCATCTTCCCGCATCGGTCGGCCACATATATTGTGTGCTTTTTCCTGCTTGAAAATCCAGAATTTGTTGAAGTTTGGTGGCGCTATACATGGGAGTCTGTCCACCATTAGTTAACTGGTCATTGACTGCCAGAGCAAAATTGTATGAATCTGCCATTTCAGGCATATTCAAGGGAGATACAAAACGGAAGTTGTTATTATAGTTAACTACCGTTTTTCCCGACTTACCTTTCTTTGTTGTAATCAGGATGACTCCACCTGGTGCCCGCGAGCCATAAATGGAGGAAGCGGCTGCATCTTTCAGTACAGAAATATTCTCAATGTCCTGTGGATTGATAGCGTTCATGTCTCCCTCCATACCGTCAATGAGCACCAATGGTTCTACCTTTGAACCAGCTCCAATTGTTCCAACACCACGAATATTGAATTTTTTGTCTGAACCTAAGGAGCCACCACCATCACCAGTAGAGATATTCATCCCCGGAACCATACCTTGCAAAGCTTCTATGGTAGAGTTAACGGGACGTGCCGAAATTTCTTTTGCTCCTACCGTAGATACAGATCCTGTTACATTCACTTTCTTTTGTGTACCAAAAGCAACCACAACAACTTCATCCAATGTTTGTGTATTGTCTTTAAGGATGATATTCAATGATTGTCCTGTGAATTTGATTTCTTGAGTCTGATAACCAACAAAAGAGACTACAATAATATCTCCGGTTTTTACATTGTTTAAAGAGAAGTCACCGTTGATTCCGGTGATTGTACCGTTCGTCGTACCTTTGGCTACGACGGATGCACCGATGATGGTTTCACCTGCTGCATCTTTTACTACACCCTTACAAGTAGTACCCTGTTGTACAACGGAAACTTTTAGAGTGCTTTCACCTATTTCCGGATAAGCTGCTTCTACTGACATTGTCAGTAGGAACAACAACATACTAACTGACTTTAGTTGTTTTAACATAGCATTGAATTTAGAGTTTTTCCTAGAATCCGGAATTACTTTTAATAAGTTCTTTCAGAACTTATTCCGTGCGTAAAACGTTGGATTCAAAGCCTTAAATTCAAAAAAAGAGTCATCTTTTAAGCGATCTTTTCTACTTGTTTTATACCCATTTTATATCTATTTCGTACCTGTTTGTGTTAGATGAAATAACAAGGATGATGAAATAAACAAGTCGTTTCATTTCAATATGAAGATAAAATACGGCTTTGGGTATTCTTAAAAAGAAAAAATGAATGAGAATTTGATATTATTTTTGAAAATACATGCTATGTATTAAAATATATTATATATTTGTGCCGTTAATTCTAATTTTATAAACCATCCTAGTTCTGAAAGAACTTATTTTTTCATCATTGATTACTGAACCCTAAAAGTGTCCTCCAATTGTAAGAGAGCTGTTTATTTGTGAGTTAGCTATTATCATTAATATGATTCCCGTACAGACTTATATACATAACTAGAATTTGGTAGATACCAATATCTGTATAAACAGTTGGGGCAGGTGTTTTTTTATTAGATTTACTTAGACAAATATGTGTTGGCTATGGAGTATCTATCATTACATCCGGCAATAAATAGCAGATGGCAACAGACGAAACAGGATAGTTACATATCTCCATCTTTGGGAAATGAAAGCTACTTTTTTCTTTTTAGAAATAGCCTTTTTAATTTGTTTCACAGCTTTATCAACGGGAGTAACCCAAAACAATCCTTCTCCTTTTGCCATAGCGGTGTCTACAAATCCGGGACGAATATCGGTAGTGTAAATAGAATAAGGAGATTTAGTTGCTTTTTGTCGTAATCCTTCCATATAGTTGATTTGATAGGCTTTCGACGCATTGTAGGCGGGAGCGATGCCACTGCCGCGTGTACCTCCAACAGAGGAAATAGTAACCAGATGCCCGCTTTTTTGCTGTTCGAAATATCGGAAACCCCAGTCTGCGATGTTGGTGAATCCTATCACGTTCGTTAGTAAGGTAGGTTCTTCCAATTGGTAGGAGAGTTCGGGGTTTAGTTCTCCGGTCCCGGCACAGATAATCAATATATCCATTCCACCCATTTTTTGAGTGAGAGTTTCGAGGGATGAAATGGTAGCTTGTGTATCGGTGATGTCGCACACTTGATAGAATAGTTTGTCTTTGTCCCGGGCGCATACCTCTTCTAATAGATTTTCCCTGCGACCGGTAATGCCGATAAGATAATCTTCTTGAGAATAGACTTCTGCCAATCCGCGACCGATGCCGGAAGTTGCACCTATAATTATAATTTTTTTCATGAAATACAATATACTTTGTTTGCCCGCAAAAGTAAGGGTAGAGAATAAATAAACTCTTGATTGAAATCAAGAATTTATTTTTGTACGACTTTTCTTCGGATACGACTTAATGTTTCGGGACGAATCAGAAGATAGGAAGCCAGTTCTTTTAAAGTTATCAGTTTCAGTAAGTCGGGACAACGGTTGATAATTTCAAGATAGCGTTCTTCCGGTGTCAGGCTGTACATTGAAATCATCCGGTCGTAGACTTCCCACAATAACGTTTCTGCGATGCGACGTCCTAACTTTTGGTGAGCGTCGTTGGTATCGTAGAAGTCTGCCATTTGCTGATAATTGATTACGTATACCGAGCAGTCACACAAGGCTTGTATATCTACATTTGATTTATCCTGTAACTGAAAAGCCGGATAGTTGCCAACAAAAGAATGATCGAAAGTATAGCCTACAATGCTGCTCTCGCCTACACTGTTGGTGCAACAGTACCGGAAAGAACCGGAACTGACGAATCCCATTGTTTTGCATACTTCTCCTTGGCGGGAAAAGTAGTCTCCTTTCTTATAATAGGTCTGCTTCCCCTGTTGCAATACAAAATCTACAATAGGGGAGTAGTTGATGTGGGAAGTATATTTGTTGAAATCTTCCACAGCGTATGAAAATTAGCCTTCGTTTATAACCTGAAATCCGGCCTGTTTCAAATCTTCCCAATATCCGGGATATGATTTGGTAACGACTTGCGGATCGGCAATAAGTAAATTGGGATGGCGGATAATTGCCGGTGCAAATGCCATTGCCATCCGATGGTCTTCATAGGTTTCAATCACCGGAGTTTCTTCCGGTTCACATCGTTCGCCATTCCACATTAATATACTGTCATTTTCTTCCTCGATCACATATCCCAGCTTTTTAAGCTCGGCTCGCAGAGCGGCAATACGGTCAGTCTCTTTTATTTTCAGGCTTTGTAATCCGGTGAAACGGAAAGGGATATTCAGCAAGGCACAGGTAACAACGAATGTCTGTGCCAAATCCGGAATGTCGATAAAGTCTTCTTCCAGTCTTTCCGGCGCTTTGCCTGTTTTTTTCAGTTTCACACCTTGCGATGTAAATTCGGTAGTTATACCTAAGCGTGAGAAAACTTCTGCTCCCCGGCTATCTCCCTGATAACTGTTATGAAACAACCCCAATAATTCAATTTCTGCTTTGGGAGATAAGGCGGCAATCTGATACCAATAGGAAGCTGCGCTCCAGTCATTTTCCACTTTGAAAGGAATGCTCTGATAGAGTTGTGGAGCAACGGAAATGCTACTGGGAGAAGTCCATGCAGCTTTGGCTCCAAAGTCCTGCATCAGTTGCAATGTAAGATTGATATAAGGACGGGAAATTATCTCACCGCTTAAATGCAAAGTCAAACCGTCTTTGAGTGCCGGACCTATCATCAATAGAGCAGATATATATTGGGAACTGACATTTCCTTTCAGTGTTATTTCGTTTCCTTTCAATTCTGCACCTTTGATGCGGAGGGGAGGATATCCTTCATTGCGGGTATACTCTATTTCAGCTCCTAACTCACGAAGCGCATTGACTAATATCTGTATCGGGCGTTGCTGCATACGGGCTGTTCCTGTGATTGTCCGTTCCCCCGGGGTCACACTTAAATAGGCGGTAAGGAAACGCATAGCAGTGCCCGCAGCCATGATGTCAATCGTCTCTTTCTCTTCGGTGAGAGCTTTTATCATCACCTGTGTATCGTCACAATCGGACAGGTTTTCAGGAGGATAAATACCTTTGCCCAGCGCATTGATGATTAATGCACGATTACTGATACTTTTAGAAGCCGGCAACTGGATAGTTGCTGTTACTACTGAAGGAGGGATGAGTTTATAGAGCATCATTTCTATTTTCTTTGGTTTGAGATGACAAAAATAGACATAAATTGGTATATATGCAGTTATAAAGTCAGAAAAACAATAGAAAATTTAGAATGGGAAAATTACAATCGTATTTGAAGTAGAGGATAAAATCTCAAGAAATTACAATTGTATTTAAAATAAATGCTATATTTGTGATGTATTGCAATCGTATTTAAAAAGAAGTAGAATGAAAATACCTCGCATAATTAAACAAAGAAACACTTATGTTGACCGCATAAGACCTTTCATGAGGAAAACATTGGTAAAAGTGATGGTCGGTCATCGTCGTGTCGGTAAAAGCTTTATTTTGTATCAACTCATGGAGTTGATACGGAAAGAAGAGAGTGATGCGAATATTATCTATATAAATAAGGAAGATGTCAATTTCATAGATATAAAGACTTATAAAGAACTGAATGATTATATTCTTTCAAAATCGGTAGATGATAGAATGAACTATATTTTTGTCGATGAAATACAGGAAATACAAGATTTCAGGTTGGCTATCCGTTCGTTGGCATTGGATGATAATAATGATATATATGTGACAGGCAGTAATTCAGAGATATTTTCCAGTGATTTAGCGAATGAATTGGGAGGTCGGTATGTTGAATTTGTGGTTTATAGTTTGTCGTATATTGAATTTCTGGATTTCCATGAACTGGAGAATACGGATGCGTCATTGGAGAAATATATTCATTATGGAGGATTGCCTTATCTGATACATTTGCCGATGGAAGAACCTGTTGTTATGGAGTATTTGAGGAGCATTTACTCTACCATTATATTAAAAGATGTGATTCAGAGAAAGAATATAAGGAATACGGTCTTTTTGGAACAACTAGTTTCGTTCTTGGCAGGTAACATTGGCAACTTATTTTCCAGCAAGAGTATTAGTGATTTTCTGAAAAGTCAGAAAGTGGATATTTCTCCTTATGTTGTGAGTGAGTATGCGATGGCATTATCGGATGCTTTTATTGTACATAGGGTAGGAAGGTATGATATTGCCGGAAAGAAATTATTCGAAAGAGGGGAGAAGTATTATTTTGAGAATATGGGGATTCGTAATGTGATTACGGGGTACAAGCCACAGGACAGAGCGATGCGTTTGGAGAACTTGGTTTATAATCATTTGGTATATAGTGGATATGATGTAAAAATCGGGACATTGGGTACGGAAGAAATAGATTTTGTCTGTAAACGGAATGGAGAGATTCTCTATGTGCAAGTCTCTCTTGAACTTTCTAAACAGGAAACTATTGAAAGAGAATTCGGGAATTTATTGAAGATTAAAGATAATTATCCGAAAGTGGTAGTGTCCGGAGAAAAAATGTTTGAAAATACTTATGAAGGGATAGAACATATTTATATTAGAGACTTCTTGTCTTCTGTTTTGTTACATTCCATTACTCGTGTCATTTAATCAAAGAACAACTGTTTTTTCTTTTATAAATAAGTATGATGAAAATACCGAATATACGTTTACTCAACCAACAGTTATTAAGTCCTCTTTTCTTTCAACCCAAGGAACTTGTGTCCTGGATGGGAGCTATGCAGGCACAGAATTATTCCATGGTGAAATGGGCAGTAGGAATGCGTTTGAAGTCAGCAACGATTCAAACTGTGGAAAAAGCGCTCCGTGATGGTGAAATCCTGCGGACTCATGTAATGCGTCCGACATGGCATCTCGTAGCAGCAGAAGATATCCGGTGGATGTTGAAACTTTCCGCCGGGCGTATTATATCTGCTAATGAGTCTTATGCGAAGGGGCATGACTTGGAAATTTCTGAAGAGCTCTATACGAAAAGTCATAATCTGTTGGAGAAAATTCTTTGTGGGAAGAAAAGCCTGACGAGGCAGGAGATTGCCGAGCATTTTAACCGTTCGGGGATTGTAGCGGATAATCATCGTATGACCCGCTTTATGGCTCGTGCGGAGCAGGTGGGGATTGTATGTAGTGGGGAAGATAAAGGAAGTAAATGTACGTATGCGCTTTTGGAAGAGCGTGTTCCGCCGATGCCGGAATTGACCAAAGATGAATCTTTGGCTCGTTTGGCTAGAAGCTATTTTCGTAGTCATGCTCCTGCTGTTTTGCAAGATTTTGTCTGGTGGTCGGGGCTGCCTATTACAGATGCACGTCAAGCTATTTATTTGATTGATTCGGAATTAACGGCAGAAGAATGGAATGGACAGACATGGTATATTCATGAAGATTGCCGGACTCGTGGAAAAGTTACCGGCAGTTTGCATCTTCTTCCTTCTTATGATGAATATTTGCTTGGTTATAAAGACCGGACAGACGTTTTGCCTAAAGAGCATTACTCGAAAGCATTTACCAATAATGGTCTGTTTTATCCGATTGTTCTTCATGAAGGACAAGTGATAGGAAACTGGGATAAGTCTGTTAAAAAGAGAGGCTCATTGATAGAACATTCATGGTTCCGGTTGGGTGATTGTGTCGATGAAGGTGCGTTGGATCGTGAGAAAGATAAGTATATACGGTTTTGGCGATAATATATGAAAAAACGTATATTTTATCGTTGTATAATTCTATATATGCAGGATATATTTAGGCATGAGTTGAAAATGAGACGGATTTGCTGTTTTCGAATTTAGAAAAGAAATAAATCGATTGTGTTTTGGAATAATTTGTTTTAGTCTGCGTCTTTTATAGAATAGATGTATAGAACTTGCCTTTGTTTTGTCTCAAATTGATATGTGGAGTGTTGGCTGTTTCAGGTGTAGGTTAGCTCTGGGATAGCACTTAAAATAAAGTTTTATATGCTCCTTTTAAAGGAATAAAGTGTTTCTCACCGATCAATGAATCGTTCCTTTAAAAGGAACTGGTTACTCCTTTTAAAGAAACGATTGTCAATAAGTTTATTATAGTGTATCTTTTGACTGTTTTTATGTAAAAAACTCCTCGGGAACTGTATATTCTTGCATTATTTTATACAACAGAACTGCTGGAAGAGGAAATCCGTGTGATGCTATTTATACTCATCATATTAAAAATAGAACATTTAAAGTAAGATATACTACCATATTTATATTATAAAGAGCTTTCTCTCTATTTAAATAAATAGCATCAGGACTGATTTTTATTTGTTTATTTGCCTTTTTGCCCATTCCAGTCTTCGTTGATCGGCTAATGGAGTCACTTTAAATTCTTCGAATGTAGCGGTGAACCCTTTCCCGTCCGGACAAGCTCCCATTAATCCTACCATGACAGGACAATTATCTTGTAACCAACAAGTGCGCATCATAATATATTCTTTATCATCACGTGAGAAAAATATTTCTACTGCATCCAGGCGACGGACTGCTTTTATCCATATAGAGCGGGGAGCATCCGGCAATTGTACTACACTCCAGTCACTAGTCCGATGCGTAACCACGGCACTTACATTCTGTTTGCCATCAACGTATTCCACACCTGCTTTTATCCAGTTCTCATGGTCGATGCGCAGCATTAATCCCATTTGGTCAAAGGTGGTGACATAGTTGCCGGTTATCTTTACTTTGGCTTCAAATTCTCCACCATAAGTCGCATAATAGAAAGGTCCGTCGTCCACTGTGAATCCATAATGAGAAATCCTCCAAAAGTCTGTTTTTGCAGGAACATCCATCACTAAGGTTTTGCCATCTTTTATTTCCCACTGTTGAGGCTCGTTCAGCCAGTTCATCTTATTCAAACTTTGTGCCATAGAAGAAGTTGCTACTGCCATAAAGGCTATTGACATGATTTTGATTTTTAAATGTTTCATGATCATTTCTTATTTGATTATCTTTGTGGTGCAAAGATAGCTCATACCTCCGTGTGCAACAATACTGAATAATAACCATTTTATAAGATGGATGTATTACAAAAGGAAATAGATGAAGTTTATGCGACACAACTGATAGCCGATGAAATATTGGACAATGGAGTTGTAGAGCAACATCAACGCTTTATTCATTCATTGACGGAGATTAATGGTGGATGTGCTGTTATTTCAGATCTTTCGAATAGGAAAAGTTACATTGCCGTTCATCCTTGGGCGCATTTTCTAGGCTTAACTCCCGAAGAAGCTGCTTTGAGTGTGATTGATTCTATGGATGAAGATTGTATTTATCGGCGTATTCATCCTGAAGACTTGGTAGAAAAGCGGTTATTGGAGTATCAGTTTTTTCAGAAGACCTTTTCGATGTCTTCCGAAGAACGGTTGAAGTACCGGGGAAGATGCAGAATACGTATGATGAATGAGAAAGGAGTCTATCAGTATATTGATAATTTAGTGCAGATTATGGAAAATACTCCTTCCGGAAGTGTATGGTTGATTTTTTGTCTTTATACCTTGTCTGCAGATCAACGAACGGAGCAGGGGATATGTCCCACTATTACTCATATGGAACGTGGAGAAGTCGAAACCCTCTTTCTTTCGGAAGAACATCGCAATATCCTATCCGAACGCGAAAAGGAAATACTTCGCTGTATACGTAAAGGACTATCTAGTAAAGAAATAGCAGCTGCCCTTTATATTAGTGTGAATACAGTCAATCGACACCGGCAGAATATTTTGGAGAAACTCTCTGTCGGTAATTCGATAGAAGCGTGTCGGGCTGCTGAATTGATGAAACTGTTGGATTTGTAATCCAATAAGATGGCATTATTTACTGATTTCTTTCTTCAGATTCGAAGCTTATCTGAAGAAAGAACAGAACTTATTTAAAACCAAAGCAGCAACTCATCAAATCTTTTCACCTGTTTCAGATGGTCATGTGTGAATGTGTCTACTACTTCATGTTTCCACATCACTTCAAAAGGAATATGTATGCCATATCCTCCCAGCGATAGAACAGGTTGAATGTCCGATTTCAGAGAATTGCCAATCATGACAAATTCGGAAGGAGCAATCTGTAAGATATTCAACATTCGTTGATATTCTTTCTCTGTTTTATCGGACATCACTTCAATGTGATCGAAATAAGAGGCTAATCCGGAACGTCCCAGCTTATTCTCCTGATCGAGCAAATCTCCTTTAGTGGCAACTACTAATTTGTATTTTCCTTTCTCTTTCAATACTTTAAGCGTTTCTTTTACTCCCGGCAATAGTTCAATTGGCATTTTCAGTAATGATTTGCCTAATTCAATAATATGTTGGATGTCTGTTCCTGAAATCTTTTGTCCACTCACATGCAAAGCTGTCTCTACCATAGAAATGGTGAAAGCTTTGGCTCCATATCCGAGATATTTCAGATTATTCATTTCTGTTTGAAATAAAGCGGCTGAAATATCTTCAGAAGTGCCATAAGGCTTTAATAGGTCTGTATATTGTTTCTCTATTTCCTGGAAAAAAGGTTCATTGCTCCACAAGGTATCGTCTGCATCAAAAGCAATGACTTTAATAAGTTCTTTCATCGGTTTTCGTCGTTAATGGTGAATTTTAGATTATATGTTTGGTATTTCGTCGGGTGCAAAGTTACAATAAAAAGAGGAATAAAGGCAGACGGTTTGTTTTTAGAACCGAATCTCCATTTAATTTCATAGAAATCTCTATCTTTGTTACTCGTTTTTTTGAGTTTGAATTTTAATTGGATATACAATAATGAAAATAGGAGATAAAGTACGCTTTCTTAGTGAGGTAGGCGGTGGAATCGTAACTGGATTCCAGGGAAAGGATTTTGTGTTGGTAGAAGATGCAGATGGGTTTGATATTCCAATGCCGATACGCGAGTGTGTCGTGATTGAAACAGATGACTATAATATGAGGCGTAAACCGACTTCTTCTGCTCCGAAACAAGAGGGACCTGCTAAACCGGTAAAACCGGAGATGCCCGTCATTCAACGCCAGCCGGAAGTGAAGGGGGGAGATACGCTGAATGTATTTCTGGCTTATGTGCCTGAAGATGCAAAGGCTATGATGACTACTCCTTTCGAGACTTATTTGGTAAATGATAGCAATTATTATTTGTATTACACTTATTTGAGTGCAGAAGGAAAAGCCTGGAAGAACCGTTCGCACGGGTTGGTGGAACCTAATACGAAATTGCTGTTAGAGGAGTTTACAAAAGATGTACTGAATGATATGGAGCGGGTGGCCGTTCAGTTGATTGCTTTCAAAGATGGTAAGCCTGCGGCTATCAAACCGGCTGTCAGTGTGGAAATACGGATTGATACCGTGAAGTTCTATAAACTTCATACCTTTAGCGATTCTGATTTCTTCGAAGAACCGGCGTTGATTTATGACATTGTGAAAGATGATATGCCTACCAAGCAAGTATATGTTTCGGCAGAAGAACTTCAAGAGGCTTTGCTGCAGAAGAAATCTGTAGATAAGCCCAGATCACAACCTATTGTGAAACCGAATCATGCTCATGGTGGAAAGAGTGAGATTGTTGAAATAGATCTTCATATCGACTCTCTACTGGATGATACTCAAGGAATGGGTAATGCTGAAATACTGAACTATCAATTGGATAAGTTTCGCGAAGTGATGGAAGTCTATAAGAACAAACGTGAGCAGAAGATTGTCTTTATTCACGGCAAAGGAGATGGTGTGCTTCGGAAAGCTATCGTTGATGAATTGAAACGGAAATATAGTAATTGCCGTTATCAGGATGCTTCTTTCCAGGAATATGGATTTGGAGCTACGATGGTGACTATTAAATAATGGGATAAAAAAAGTGGAAGCCCAAACTGGCTTCCACCCTCTCTCTCTTTTGCATATTACTCATTTTACTTATTCAGTTCAATACCTTTATTCTGTAAAGTGATGTTCATCAATGCGGCATACTTGGCATACTGTTCAGCACTAAGAGTCTTTCTCATCAGCTTCAAGTTACCATAAACAGCGTTACGCAATTTAGCTTCTTTATCTTTCTTTGCTGTTGTGGCTCTTGACATCTGTTCGGAGAAATAATCGCAGATGTTTGCAACCTCTTCACTCTGAACTGAATTCAAGTTCAAATATTTACCTAATTTACTAACATTGATGTTACCTTCCCATTTTGCAGTTGTAGGTTGATTTCCGGCTGCAAATGTTGTAGCAGCAAGGCAGAGCGCTGCCACTAATGTTAATCCTAAACGTTTCATAATACCTACTTTTTTAATTGTTATACCTAAAAACTATTCCTAAAAACAAATCTAATACCTATTGAAAATTAGTCTAAGCGCTTAGTTTTTTCTTTTTACCTATGCAAATATAAGAATATGTTTTATAGCATAAAAATAAAGAAAAGGAAAAGATTCTATTTAGCCTCATTTCTTGATGTAAGTCAAGAGATGATATGCTTTTTGATACAAAAACGGTTCTTTATGAAACATATTTGTAATACGTGTGCGAAAACGATAGTGAAAATAATCTGCTTTTTAGGATTTATTCCTATTAAAATGATATTGAGCAAAGGAACGTGACTAGGAAAGGAACACTGAAATCAACAACAAAACCATGGAAAATGGAAATGATTACAAATTCTTTTCCCGAATATCGGGTAATAATAGGAAGAGTGGTATCCATTGTAGTGGCTCCACCAACAGAAATAGGGGCTAGCTTTCCGAAATACTTCACTAATAATGGCGCACACAGCAAAGCGATGATTTCACGCATGATATTGGAAAGTAACGCAATAGTTCCCAATTCGGGACCTTTGTATTCGGTAATGAAAATGCTGGAAAGTGAATAATAGCCAAATCCGGCTCCGACTGCCATACAGTCTAAAGGACCTCGTTGGCTCATAAAGGCTCCTGCTACGGCGCAACCTGCTAATGTGCCAATGATCGTCATGATGGGAAGGAATACAAGCCGCGGATTCAGGGAGCGAAAACTCTTCAAAGTATTCGGATCGTTGCCGATACTGATGCCTACGCAGAACATGAGTCCGCAGAGGGCATAGTAACTGAGCTTGCTGTCGGTGAAGTCGTATGGAATAAGATGATAAACTCCACAAAGAGTACCGATAATGAAGAAAGAGATGATAATCAAACTACCTTTCATGCTTTTGTCTCCTTTCCTCCATTCCATTTATATAATAGGTACCATAATCCCCAGGCGCATAACGTACTTCCTGCAACGGCAGCTACCGTGATGATAATAGCTTCCAGTCCGAGAGTATGCAAACCTTTGATAATAGATTCGTTACCTCCTACATCTATTCCGAGAAGAAAGAGGAGAATCCATATAAGAAGAGTAATTATCCTGTGTATCCATGATAGTCTTTTACTGCGCAACAAGTAGCCAAGAAGCATGCCTGTCAGCATAATTCCAATAATGATAAACATAGTTAGTGTCTGCTTTTTGGCTGCAAAGATAGTATTAAATGTATATCCCGACTAATCTCCTCCACGATTTCTTTCGTAGCCATTGACAAACATTCGGTCATATCATCCAGGCAAGCGGCATTGGCGGATGGTGAATCTTCGAATCTTTGCGCTTTGGTAGTTTGCTGATATTCTGTAGAGTAGGTTTTATCAAGCAGGCAATCTTCCTTTTGAGTGAGGCGGATAGAAATGGCAAGACTGGAAGCTGCCGGGCGAATTTTGTTATTGACAACCTCCAACATTTCTCCCTCAAACCAAGGGATACTTGACTGGTTGAGTTTGATTCTGGCACACGTCTCATTCTTTCTGATTTTTACTTCCAGCCGATAGGCGGAATCGGGAATCATTTTTCCTTTCTGATTATCTATCAGATGACAGCAGGTGCTACTGTTACATTCGGTAAGCAGTGCCTCCGTCAGAAATCATATCCATGGCTTTTCTATATGAATGATTTTGCTTGTCTCCGTACTGATCCCGACAATCCCGACCCCTCCGTGCACATTGCCGGGATATTTGATTGGTTCGTTTATTGTCTCATCATAAGCGTCGGAATCTGCCAGGTTGAGTGCTTTCAGATAGTAATATTCGGTTTCTGTAATGCTTAACAGACGCACAATAATATCCATCTTTACATTCGTTCCATATTTGGAAAGCCCCTCAACATTTGTCTGGTTGTAAACTGTCATGGTATAAGATGTATTTTTGAATCGTGAGTCGTCAAACACCCCATATATATTCTTTACAGTGTCGAACATGCCATTATCTTCGTCATCGCTGTTGGTAGGCTGTCCGTCCGTCAACACAACATCTTCGCGAGATATAAAATGATAACGGTGTGTGGTTTGAGTGACATATTCGCCTATTTCATTATTATAGTCTTTCACTGTCATTTGCTTATCCATGATAAGTCGATAGAAATTATTTTCGTTGGGGCGATCTTTGATGTTGATTTTATATCGGAGATAATTCTGTGTATAATAATACTGTGTCAGTGGAACAGTGACCGTATCGATATCAGTTATTTCGTGGGGACGCTGTGGAACGGTAACTTCAGCCCATGCGTGATACTGTCCGTCGTCAGTGAGAGCGTCGATACGTACTACATCTCCGGGAGAGAACTTGCCGGAAATGTTGAAGCGGCATTGCATATCTCCTTCCGCCTGGGGTGGGAGCGGACGTAAACTTTCTGACAACTGTCCGTTAACACGTACTTCCACGGTGGCTTTTTCTGCATGAGTGGCGTATCCTCTTCCCGTGAAATTGAGGTAAAGAACATTGGTCAGACTATCTGCATTGATTAGTGCGTTCATCACTAGTTTGGGGGGATTGTCCTTTACACTAAACGGGAGTTCGTTTTCGCAAGATACTGTTGTCAGTAATGCTATTAACAGGATAAATGGATAATATATACGAGTTCTCATAATGGGTTTAGAATCTATAAGTGTAAGTGAATGATGGAATTAATGGAAGTATAGTATACTTCTTGATAATCGGTTTGTAGGGATCGTTTTTGCTGGTGCTGCGATATACGAAGGTAGGATTCATCGCATTATATGCATTATACAGACTGATATTCCAGGTACGCATACCATGTTTGGTCTTTTTGTTGAAATTGACTCCCACATTCAACCGGTGACTGGCTGGTAACCGGTAATTATTACGATGCTCCACATACGAAGCTTCTCCGATGGTGGGTGAAGTTATGCCTGAATCAAAATAATCTCCATATCCATATCCTCCTCCAAATCCGTTGTTTGTGCCATCGCTAGGACGGATGACAGCGGTTTTCTCTTCAGGGATTGTACTTGTTCCACCTGTATAAAACACCCAGGAAGCACCGATGTCGATACGTTCGTTGAACTTATGGTTGATTGTCAGGTTGATATTGTGTCTTCGGTCATATTTATATGGAAACCGTTCACCGTTGTTGATACCGCCTTTGGCAAACTGACGATCACTTTTGGACAAAGTGTAGGACAGCCATCCCGTCGTTCTTCCAAGTGTCTTCTGTGCCATAAACTCAATACCTGCCGAACGTCCCTTGCCCATTTCCACTTTATTTTCCCAACCGGCAGAAGAACCGAAGAAGCTGACTCCCTCCTTATACTCCAATACATTATACATATCTTTATAATAGCCTTCTACCGAGAATTCCCATCCCTCGATTCCCGTATAGTATCCGCCTAATGAATATTGGTGAGAGCGCATCGGTTTGATTTTTTTAGTCACGGGAACCCATAAGTCCGTAGGCATTGCGATTGGCATGGATGATAACAGATGTACGTATTGGCTCATTTGTGTATAAGAGGCTTTCAGAGTTACGTCTTTCCCTAGTTGATAACGGGCGGAAACTCGTGGCTGCAAAGAAAAATAACTCTGCTTCTGTACCTGAAACAAGGAGAAGTGTAATCCGAGATTCAGACGCAGACGGTCATTTACCTTGATGTTGTCTTCCAGATAAGCCGATAGCTCATGCCCGTAAATCCGGCTGTTGGCGATGCTGTGGTAAGTGGTGTCGCGATCTACTTTGTCTCCTGTTTTCTCGGAGATTTTGGATGTCATGACCTCCGGACGAAACCGATGATAGATATATCCTGTACCAAATTTAATGTGGTGTGTGGGAGACGGGTTATAATCGAAATCAATCTGATAGCTCCAGTCATTGATCCCAGAACGATAATCGGCTGAATATCGGTTGATTATCGAAGCTCCCATACTGTTAGCATATTTATTGTTGTTGTATGAGTTGACGTCGAATAAATAGTTGTTGTAAGAGACGGTTGTGTTGCTGAACAGACGGTTGTTGAATATATAGTTCCATCTGGCGGAAACAATGGTATTTCCCCAATTCATTGTGCTTCCATCCTTGGAGTCGGTATCTCCATCATAATTGGCGGCAAAATGATCTTTTCCATTGTAAACGCTTAGATAGATACGGCTCCGGTCGGAGAATTTATGATTGATTTTGGCATTGATGTCATAAAAGTAATAACCATATTCTTCATCATTCGGCATAAATGGCTTGGCGATGAGATCGACATACGAACGTCTGGCGGAAATGTTGAAAGAGGTTTTTCCTTTCACAATCGGGCCTTCCAGATTGATTTTGCTGGTTAGTAATCCGATACTAAGCGTACCGTGGTATTTCTGCATGTCTCCGTCATTGGTGCGGACATCAATGACGGAAGAAAGACGTCCGCCGAAACGTGCCGGAAAGGAGCTTTTGAATAGTGTTACCTTTTTGACGGCCTCCGGAGTAAAAACCGAAAAGAATCCGAACATGTGGTCTACGTTGTATACAGGAGTTCCATCCAGTAGAATAAGATTCTGGTCCGGACTGCCGCCGCGTATATACAGTCCGGCTGAACCGTCTACTCCTGCCTGTACGCCAGGCATCAGCTGGATGGCTTTCATGACATCTGCTTCTCCCAGTATGCTCGGCGTATTTTTAATCTGTGTCATCGGAATTTCGATAGAGCCCATCTGGGTAGCTACGGTGCCCGTTTCAGTTTTATCGGAAACGATCACTACCTCTTGCAACTGCGTGTTTCCCTGCATACGGATATTCAGCAATGTATCTTGTGAGAGCGTAAAATGATGCGCTTCTGTGGCATAACCCAGATAGGAGAAACGCAGTTCGGTTTCTCCTTCGGGCAAAGTGATGCTGTAAAAACCGTAAGGATTGGTGGTTGTTCCTTGATTCTGATGACTCTCAATGATATTGGTTCCAATCAACGTCTCGGAAGACGTTCCATCCGTGACATATCCGCTGATAGTGAACTTACGGCCTACGGTTTTTGATTCTTTTTTCTTTTGCAGTAGAATATGGCGGCCGGTGAACTGATAACTGATCTGCTCATTCTTGAATACGAGGTCAAGTATTTCACGCAATGGTTTATCCTTTACCTGCAAATTGATTTTATGTTTGATGATAATTTCCTCGCCATAGATAAAAGAATATCCGGTTGAGTTTTCAATCCGCTTGACGAATTCTTTTAGTGTGGCGTTTCGTAGTGTCAGCGAAAGCCGGGCCTCCGCATTTTGTGCATATATTTGAGTGGTGATAAGGAGTGCCACCCCTATCAGAACAATGGTTCTGACAGGGAAGCGACCTTGGAATATTATATTCATCTTAGTCTGGTTTAGCAGTGATAATAATCTGTTTATTGTTTTGTGAGTAGTTGAAATAACCGGCATTATGTAATACAGATAAAATAGTTGCCAGATCTTCTCCATCGCGGAATCGTGCTGTGATCCGGTAATTTTGCAAAGTTGTATCGGCTATCTGGATCGTCGCTCCGAATGAGTTGGACAGTTCGCGGGCAATCTCTTGTAAAGGCAGGTCGTCGAATATAAACTCTCCTTGTCGCCAGGAAATTTCATCTTCTGCATTCTTTAAAACCTTGCGGGTGAGTTTTTCTTCTACCTTATTATATATAGCAATCTCGTTAGGCTTCAAAACCATACGAACAGATTTACTTTTATTGCTGACTGCTACCGAGCCGGACAATAACGTTGTCTTTATATCCGGATTGTCATGATATGCATCTACATTGAAATGGGTTCCCAGCACCTGAACGTCAATCGTTTCAGTCTGCACGATAAACGGATGCTTTGGGTCCTTGCTTACTTCAAAATAGGCTTCTCCATTTAGCTCCACTTCCCGTTTGTCCGATTGGAACTTTTCCGGATAAGAAAGCGAAGAATAATGGTTGAGCGTGACGGAACTACCATCAGGGAGGCGGACAGAACGTGTCTCTGCCAGAGTGGAAATCGTTTGTATTGCAGCAGGTTGCATATATAAATAAGCTGTCCATACCGATAGGCAAAGTAGAACTACTGCCGCTGCTGCCGAGAAGGTGCGTATCAAAGTCAGATGCCGGGTATGCGACTTCAGTCTTTTTTCTAGTTCCGGGTAACTGGCTGCTGCTGAAAAACGCCCTCGCGGTGAACGCGTGGAAGCAATGAGCTGATTCAGTATTTCTTCTAATTCCGTATCGGTGTGTTTCATATTTTTTCTGTATTACTCTTGATCCATTATTTTCGTTTCAACAGAATGGTCAGTTTGCTGATTCCTCCTTCTTTCCATTGGGGAGTGCAGGATAAAGTGACATTCTGTTTATTCAATACCATCTGTTTGGGATAGATTTTAATGATAGTCGTAGCCGACTTCTTACCCGCTTTGATGATTACTTTCTTTTCCGTCAGTTGTATGACTGCTGCTTGCCCTGTTACCGGAGGAGGTGCGGCAAGTACTACCGTCCGGTCTTCTTTCGCTTTCTCCATCGCCACAATTTTAATTTCCAATTCACACTCTGATTTGTTTCCTTCACATTCTACTGTTTCCTTCGAATGTTCGAACCCTGCATAGTCTTTGGGCAAATTGTCGTTGTCATTGTTGCATGAGAACAGGCACAGGCAAGTTGATAGAAGAACAAGGATTCCAATGTTTGCGTCATTTAGCTTTTTCATTTTTCTGTCTTTTTTAGTGATTGATTTATTTGTTGATAAAGACCGGAGGTTGACAGAAACTCCCTACGCTCTTTTTCTAAATAATTGTTAATCTATTTCTGCCCGGCAAATCATCTCTTTGAGTCGTGTGATTGCTTTCTGAAGTTGTGCGTCCACTGTATTCATGCTGATACCTAATTCTTCCGCTACTTGTGTATAACTTTGTTTTTCTTCGCGGATGCGAATGAATACTTCCCTACAACGTTCCGGAAGCCGGTCGAGTGCCTTTACGTAAAGAGCAAATAATTCTTCACTGATGAGTGATTCTTCCGGTGAATAGCTCTGTTCCTGTGGCTCCGGCAGAGAATCGGGATGAATGTAAGTGTGTTTTGATTCTTTTTCCAGATAATTGAGCGAAGCATTCTTGACGAGAATGAAACAATAATCTTCAATGTTTCTCACATCAAGTAAATTGCTACGCTGTTTCCATAGTTTCAGAAATACGTCGAGAACGATTTCCTGCGACCATTCTTCCTGCTTCACATAGTAGTAGGCTATGCGGAAGAGGCGATCGTAAGTCATGTTGTAAAAGTCCCGGAAAGCAGTTTGCGAATCCAGTTCTTTCATTTGCCGCAATAACTTTCTAACTTCTGATTCGGTCATCGGCTTGCTGTTTGTTTTGTTAATCTACCCAAAGTAAATCACTCATTATACTGTCAGAAATAAAAATACCTTCACGCGTTAGGCGCAAAGCTCCGTTGTATTCCTCCAGTTTACCATTTTTCAGATAAGGTGCAGCCATTTTTTGACAATACTTCCACATTTCATTGCCGAACATCTGTTTCAGTTTCTCTATAGGTGTTCCCCATACGGTACGGATGGTAGTGATAATAAACTCGTTGTAGCGGATGGTTGGGTTCAGATACTCTGTCTCGAAAGCACGGCAGCCTTCTTCTATACCTTTTATATAAGTGTCGATTGAAGACACATTCCATTCCCGTGTCATTCCGTCAAAAGAATGTGCTGATGGTCCGCATCCCAGATAAGCTATTCCTTTCCAATAGGAAGTGTTGTGGTGGGAATATTTTCCGGGGCGGCAGAAATTGGAAATTTCATAGTGTTCAAATCCTGCTTTCTGCAAATGCTCTATCAGTAATGTGAAAAATTCTAAACTGGAGTCTTCGTCTACCTCGGATATTTGGTGCTGTTTTAACATATTATATATAGGTGTATCTTCCTCATAAATCAAGTGATAGGCGGAGATATGTTCTACATTCAGACTGATAGCTTGACGGAGATCGTTTTCCCATCGTTCTTTTGTTTCTCCGGGCAATCCGTAAATTAGGTCGATACTGATGTTCTGGAAATCGGCTTTCCGGCATCTGTCAATTGCTTCGATGGCTGTACGGGCATTGTGGCGGCGTCTCAATAGTTTGAGCGTAGCGTCATCAAAAGTCTGTATTCCCATGCTGAGGCGGTTGAAAGGAAGTGAGGAAAGCATTTCCAGATATTCCTGCGATAAATCATCCGGATTAGCTTCCAGAGTGATTTCCTGACAATGATTCAATCCGTAGTGCTCGCGGATGGTATCAAATATTTGTTCAAAATCCTCTTTTTCCAGTTGAGACGGGGTTCCGCCACCGAAATAAATAGTTTCTATATCTTCTCCTTTCAGGTATTCTTTACGCATCGTCAACTCCCGGCAGAGAGCCTGTACATAACGGGGTTTGAGTTCGCTGCGAGTGGTTGAGTAGAAGTCGCAGTAGATGCAGCGCGTTTTGCAAAAAGGAATATGAAGATAGATACCTGCCATAGCTATGCTGTTTGGGTTTGTGGGTGTAAAAGTAAGACTATTATTAGATATATCAAAAAAGCAGTTGACGGAAATTATTTATAGTGGGGTAGGAATACGCTAAATAGATAATTCCCCATCGATTAGTAGAAGATAATTTCCTGCAATGCTGAATTTAAGATCTTTTCTTTTATAAATAAGATTCGAACTTGTAGCCGGGTTTTCGTTTGACTTAAGTCAAACGATAGAATGACTTAAGTTAAACTATCGCTTGACTTAAGTCAAACGAAAACTGATTAGGCAACGGGGAAACTATTGTATGAAAGGAAAACAACTAAAAATAACATCGTGCCGGATTACTCGTTGCAACTATGAAATTAGTTTATAGCCATGCGAAAATAATTTTTAACCCGTTTCGAAAATGTTCATGTTAAAGATGTGTTACATAACATTGTTTAGTAACACTGCCATAAGTGTTGCTTTTCCCCCAATTAATCCCTAATTTGCGCATCACAAAATTAATGGTATGTGAGAAACATACTGAGTAATTACTAAAATCTTATATATTATGAAAGTATATCAGACTAATGAAATCAAGAACATTGCCTTGTTGGGAAGTTCTGGCTCTGGGAAAACCACTCTCGTGGAAGCGATGCTTTTCGAGAGTGGTGTTATAAAACGTCGCGGATCTGTTGCCGCAAAAAACACAGTTAGCGATTATTTTCCTGTTGAACAAGAGTATGGTTACTCCGTTTTCTCCACCGTTCTCCATGTAGAATGGAATAACAAAAAACTTAATATTATTGACTGTCCGGGATCGGACGACTTCGTAGGCAGCACAGTGACTGCACTAAATGTGACCGACACAGCAATTATCCTTCTTAATGGCCAATACGGTGTCGAAGTCGGTACACAAAATCACTTCCGTTATACAGAAAAGCTGAATAAACCTGTTATTTTTCTAGTCAACCAGCTTGATAATGAAAAATGCGATTATGATAATATCCTCGAACAGCTGAAAGAGGCATACGGCTCTAAGGTTGTTCCCATCCAATATCCGATAGCTACCGGTCCGGGCTTTAATGCGCTGATCGACGTATTGTTGATGAAGAAATACTCATGGAAACCCGAAGGAGGGGCTCCGACAATCGAAGATATTCCGGCAGAAGAAATGGATAAGGCCATGGAAATGCACAAAGCGTTGGTAGAAGCTGCTGCCGAGAATGATGAAAATCTGATGGAGAAATTCTTCGAACAAGATTCCCTGTCAGAAGACGAAATGCGTGAAGGTATCCGTAAGGGATTGATCGCCAGAGGTATGTTCCCTGTATTCTGTGTTTGCGGAGGTAAGGATATGGGCGTTCGCCGTTTGATGGAATTCTTGGGAAACGTTGTTCCTTTTGTATCTGAAATGCCAAAGGTACAGAATACGGAAGGTAAAGAAGTGGCTCCTGACTCCAATGGACCGGAATCTCTTTATTTCTTCAAGACAAGTGTGGAACCGCATATCGGTGAAGTTTCCTATTTTAAAGTAATGAGCGGTAAAGTTCATGAGGGAGACGATTTGCTGAATGCCGACCGTGGTTCGAAGGAACGTATCGCGCAAATCTATGTGGTAGCCGGTGGTAACCGTGTCAAGGTGGAAGAATTGCAGGCCGGTGATATCGGTGCTGCCGTGAAACTGAAAGACGTGAAAACCGGTAATACGCTGAACGGTAAGGATTGTGACTACAAATTCAATTTTATCAAATATCCGAACTCTAAATATACACGTGCCATTAAGCCGGTGAATGAAGCGGATGTGGAAAAGATGATGAGTATCCTGAACCGTATGCGCGAAGAAGATCCTACCTGGGTGATTGAGCAATCAAAAGAACTGAAACAGACTTTGGTACACGGTCAGGGAGAATTCCATCTTCGTACCTTGAAATGGCGTTTGGAAAACAACGAAAAACTTCAGGTAAAATATGAAGAACCGAAGATTCCATATCGTGAAACGATTACAAAGGCTGCCCGTGCCGACTATCGTCATAAGAAACAGTCCGGTGGTGCCGGTCAATTTGGTGAAGTTCACCTGATCGTAGAACCTTATAAAGAAGGTATGCCTGTGCCTGAAACGTATAAGTTCAATGGACAGGAATTTAAGATTACCGTGAGAGGTACGGAAGAGATACCATTGGAATGGGGTGGTAAACTGGTGTTTGTTAACAGTATCGTCGGTGGTTCTATCGATGCCCGCTTCTTGCCTGCTATTATGAAAGGTATTATGTCTCGTATGGAGCAAGGACCGTTGACGGGTTCGTATGCTCGTGACGTGCGCGTTATTGTTTACGATGGTAAGATGCACCCGGTAGATTCGAATGAAATCTCCTTTATGCTTGCCGGACGTAATGCCTTTAGTGAAGCCTTCAAGAATGCCGGTCCGAAAATTCTGGAACCGATTTATGATGTAGAAGTGTTCGTTCCGTCTGATAGGATGGGAGATGTGATGGGAGATCTGCAGGGACGTCGTGCCATGATTATGGGTATGAGTAGTGAAAAAGGTTTTGAGAAACTGGTTGCGAAAGTACCTTTGAAAGAAATGTCATCTTATTCTACGGCGCTTAGCTCTCTCACGGGTGGACGTGCTTCGTTCATTATGAAATTCTCTAGTTATGAGCTTGTGCCGACGGATGTTCAAGATAAGTTAATGAAGGACTTTGAAGCTAAACAAACTGAAGAATAAGTATAAATGATAGGTGATAATTGATTGAATATTCACTATAATATTCGGTATTTATCATCTGTTAGGCATAAAGAATCAACTAAAACGTTAAAACCGCCGCCTTTTTTAAGTAAAAGGGGGCGGTTTTTGTTTAACTATGATTAATAAAGATGGAAAAACACAAGGAGAAGATTTAATTTTTTATTAAATTTGCAAACCAAAGGAGGGGTTTTATTGTTGTAGTAATCAGAATACAACCTAAATAGCTCCTTACGGTTAATTTCCGGGAAGTTCCGGTTAAATCAAGTTAATGCATTAGGAGTGTTAATTAGGGAGTGTTAATTTTGTTGCTATGAAGAAGTCAACAATTTGGATATTAGGTATTGTAATGGGGCTTTCCTTCCTTAGCTTGCTGTATTTGCAGGTAAGTTATATAGAGGAAATGATGAAAACCCGTAAGGAACAGTTTGATTCGGCTGTACGCAATAGCCTGGATCAGGTTTCCAAGGATGTGGAATATGCAGAGACCAGACGTTGGTTGATCGAAGATATTTCAGAAGCAGAAAGAAAAGCGCTGATTGCGAATAATGCTTCCATACAACAAGACAACTTGATTCAGCAAACGCAGCGGTTTACAGTGAAGTCTAAGGATGGAAAAGTATATTCGGATTTTGAGCTGAAAGTGATGACCACTAAGCCCTCCGAGCTTCCGAAGGCTATGATTTCTCCTTACAGGGGGACAAAGACCATTCCGGAAACTTCGCGTTCATTAGTGGAAGCCATCAAGAATCGGTATATGTATCAACGGGCATTACTCGATGAAGTGGCCTGGCAGATGATTTACCGGGGAAGTGACAAGTCGATTGGAGACAGAGTACGGTTTAAAGAACTGGATGACTATCTGAAATCGAGCTTATATAATAATAGTATAGATTTGCCTTATCACTTTACGGTGATCGACAAAGACGGAAGGGAAGTCTACCGTTGTGCGGATTATGAGGCAAAGGGAAGTGAAGACGCTTATCAGCAGGCATTGTTCAAGAATGACCCGCCTGCCAAAATGAGTATCTTGAAAGTGCACTTTCCGGGGAAGAAAGATTATATCTTTGACTCCATCAGTTTCATGATTCCGTCGCTGATATTTACACTGGTATTGTTAGTGACATTCATCTTTACGATTTATATCGTATTCCGGCAAAAGAAACTGACGGAAATGAAGAATGACTTTATCAATAATATGACGCACGAATTTAAAACACCGATATCTACCATTTCATTAGCAGCCCAGATGTTGAAAGATCCCGCGGTGGGAAAATCTCCACAGATGTTCCAGCATATATCGGGAGTGATTAATGATGAAACCAAGCGCTTGCGCTTCCAGGTGGAAAAGGTGCTCCAGATGTCGATGTTCGAACGTCAGAAGGCCACTTTGAAGATGAAGGAGATTGATGCGAATGAATTAATAGCAGGAGTTGTCAATACCTTTGCGCTGAAAGTGGAACGGTATAATGGTAAGATAACATCGAACCTTGAGGCCACCGATCCTGTTATATTTGCAGACGAGATGCATATCACGAATGTAATCTTTAATCTGATGGATAACGCGGTGAAATATAAGAAACCGGAAGAGGATCTGGAACTGAAAGTGAGAACGTGGAATGAGTCGGGTAAACTGATGATTTCGATACAGGATAATGGTATCGGTATCAAAAAAGAGAACCTGAAAAAGATATTTGAAAAGTTCTATCGTGTACATACGGGTAATCTGCACGATGTGAAGGGCTTTGGACTGGGATTGGCTTATGTGAGAAAAATTATATTGGATCATAAGGGAACCATCCGGGCGGAAAGCGACCTGAACGTGGGAACTAAATTTATTATTGCATTACCTTTATTAAAAAATAATTGATATGGACGAGAAACTGCGTATTTTATTGTGCGAGGATGACGAAAATCTTGGCATGCTTTTAAGAGAATATCTACAGGCAAAAGGTTATTCTGCTGAGTTATATCCTGATGGAGAAGCCGGTTATAAGGCTTTCTTGAAGAATAAATATGACTTGTGCGTGTTTGACGTGATGATGCCTAAAAAAGACGGCTTCACACTGGCACAGGATGTCCGTGCAGCAAATGCTGAAATTCCTATTATCTTCCTGACGGCCAAAACGCTGAAAGAAGATATCCTGGAAGGCTTTAAAATCGGTGCGGATGATTATATCACCAAACCGTTTAGTATGGAAGAATTGACATTCAGAATTGAAGCAATCTTGAGACGTGTTCGTGGAAAGAAGAACAAAGAAAGCAATATCTATAAGATTGGTAAGTTTACTTTCGACACACAGAAACAAATTCTGTCGTCAGAAGGCAAACAAACTAAGCTGACTACCAAAGAGTCTGAACTGCTCGGATTGCTTTGCGCACATGCCAATGAGATTTTGCAACGTGACTTCGCTCTGAAAACAATCTGGATTGACGATAACTATTTCAATGCCCGTAGTATGGACGTGTATATCACGAAATTGCGTAAGCACCTGAAAGAAGACGATTCAATCGAAATTATCAATATTCACGGAAAAGGCTATAAGCTGATTACTCCGGAAGTTGAATCTTAATGATTGCGTTTGAGATAACTCCAAATAAAAAATCCCGGGAACATTCGTTTCCGGGATTTTTTATTGATTTTGCGAAATTAATCAGCGATCTTCTTATTAATAACAATATAAGAAATGAGTCCCAGTACTACAAGTACTACTGAAGTACCCAGGATGGCGTTGTTGTTTACATTTCCTGTAAAGGAACAAGCCAGCAGGATGACTACTCCGACCAAGATTAATATCAATCCTAAGTTCTTTAATAAACCTTTCATGTGTGTGTATTTTAATAGATTATAATATTCCAGTCACAAATTAAAGCATAATTCTTTAACGGGCGAAATTATTTGGATAAAAATTCCATTATAAATGCACGATTTAGTGGATTTTATGATTTGGAGAGAAGTTCTTCTATCTAATCTTTTGTATTGTAGAACACCTTTTTCAGTACCTCCTGTCCAATGCTCAATTCGTCGAGAGTGATACCGTGAAGAGCCTCTTTCAGAGTCTGTCCGGCAATGACACGTGCTTTTTCCTCCAGTTCTTTTCCGTCTTTGGTCAGATGGATCAGGTTGGTGCGGCGGTCTTTTTTATCGGAAATGCGCACAACAAGATGTTGCCGTTCCATATTATCTATCAAACGGGTCATGCTGGGCTTGTCTTTAAAAGTTGCATTACACAACTCTTGTTGCGTCACGCCGTCTTTTTCCCACAGGAAAATGAGTACCGTCCATTGTTCGGGACTGATTTCCAATCCGTTCTGACGAAAGTTACGGTACAGTTTCCGGTTGATTGCCGCAGAAACTTTGCCATTTAATATGGCAAATATAAGTCGAATGTCGAAATTAAATTGCTCTATCATGAAATTATTGTTTAAACAACTTTGCAAAGGTAAGTCTCTTCCCGGATAAATCCTATCTTCGGATACAAAAAAAGATTAAATATTTGTAGTTCAAAATAAAATGTCTAACTTTGCACCCGCATTTAAAATCAAATAATTTATTTATTTAATTAAACGAAGTATGAATCAATACGAAACCGTTTTCATTTTAACTCCCGTTTTATCTGATGTTCAGATGAAGGAAGCGGTAGAAAAATTCAAAGGCGTTCTTCAAGCTGAAGGTGCTGAGATTATTAATGAAGAAAACTGGGGACTGAAGAAATTGGCTTACCCAATTCAGAAAAAGTCTACAGGTTTTTATCAACTGATTGAGTTCAATGCAGATCCTACTGTAATTGACAAGCTGGAAATTAATTTCCGTCGTGATGAACGCGTAATCCGTTTCTTGACTTTCAAGATGGATAAGTATGCTGCTGAATACGCTGCAAAAAGAAGAAGTGTTAAATCAAACAAAAAGGAGGATTAATCATGGCACAACAAGTTCAATCAGAAATCAGATATTTGACTCCGCCGTCAGTAGATGTTAAGAAGAAAAAATACTGCCGTTTCAAAAAGAGTGGTATTAGGTATATCGATTACAAAGATCCTGAATTCTTGAAGAAATTCTTGAATGAACAAGGAAAAATTCTTCCGCGTCGTATTACAGGTACTTCTTTGAAGTTCCAACGTCGTATCGCGCAGGCTGTGAAGAGAGCTCGTCACTTGGCATTGCTGCCTTATGTAACTGACATGATGAAATAAGAAGGAGGAAAAGTATGGAAATTATATTGAAAGAAGACGTAGTAAACTTGGGTTATAAGAACGATATCGTAAACGTGAAATCCGGATACGGTCGTAATTATCTGATCCCGACTGGAAAAGCTGTCATCGCTTCTCCTTCTGCAAAGAAAATGTTGGCTGAAGAACTGAAACAGCGCGCTCACAAACTTGAGAAAATCAAGAAAGATGCTGAGGCTATGGCGGCTAAGCTGGAAGGCGTTTCTTTGACTATTGCAACTAAAGTTAGCTCAACCGGTACTATCTTCGGTTCTGTTGGTAACATCCAGATTGCTGAAGCATTGTCTAAACTGGGTCATGAAGTTGACAGAAAGATCATCGTTGTAAAAGACGCTGTGAAAGAAGTTGGTAGCTACAAGGCTATCGTTAAGCTTCACAAGGAGGTTTCGGTAGAAATTCCTTTCGAGGTAGTTGCTGAATAAGAGCAAATTTACTTCATATATGAAAAGCGATTTGTTCTGAACGAATAAATCGCTTTTTTTTGTTATCTTTGCTATTACTATTATGAAATTCAACTATTGTTTTCTAAAGAAGAGGTTTTTGCTTCTGCTGATTGCTTTGGGAATTGGCAGTGTTCTTTATGCAAATAATGAGTTGAAACTATTGACTGATTCTTTGCGTAGAGTGATAGATGAAAAACACGTCTTTGTTAAAGAGAAAGAGGATCGGATAAACCGGATAAAATGTATGTTGAGAAGTCCCGGTTTGACTCTTGAAGGAGAATATAGAATCAATCTACGGTTATATAATGAATATAAAAAGTTTCATATTGATTCAGCCATCCATTATGTTGATCGCAATATTGAGATTTCCCGCCAGTTGAATAGACCTTATTTCACCAACCAGTCGTCTTTACATCTTAGCCTTTTATATTCGATGTGTGGCAGGTTCCGCGAAGCGGAGATTATTTTGAAAAGTATAAAGACTTCAGAACTTCCCAGAGATTTATTAATAAACTATTATCAAACTTATTCCAGTTTTTGGGGACACTATTCGATTTCTGTCGCCAATAATCTGTATGGTAAGCAGCAGGCTGCTTATCAAGATTCTCTGTTTGCCCTCATTGACCACACTTCTTGGGATTATCGAATGTCCCAGGCTTCTTATTATATTTGGCGTGATACATTGAAATCGAAAGAGATTTTTAAGGAACTGTTGGAGATTGAAGAAGTGGGGACGCCTAATTATGCCATGATAACTCATTCGTATTCTAGGTTATGTCACCATCAGAAAAAGTATGATGAGGAAAAAAAATACCTGATGTTGTCGGCAATAGCCGATACCCGGAATGCTACGCGGGAAAATGCATCCCTGCAATCTCTTGCATTGATAGCCTATGATGAACAGAATTTAGCTGATGCCTTTAAATTTACACAGTCTGCTATCGATGACGTTATATCTTCCGGTATTCATTTCCGTGCCATCGAAATTTATAAATTTAATTCTATTATTAATACAGCTTATCAGGCGGAGCAGGCCAGATCACGGTCGCATCTGACTACTTTTCTTATTTCTACAAGTATTATCCTTTTTCTTTTAGTCCTGTTGGTGCTTTTCATCTATATTCAGATGAAAAAGACGTTGAAAATAAAACAGGCATTGGCACAGAGTAATGAGGAACTTTTGCGATTGAACAACAAGCTGAATAGCATGAACAGCCAGCTGAATGATACAAATAATCAGTTGTGCGAAATTAATAGTATAAAGGAATATTATATAGCCGAATTCTTTGATGTATGCTTTAGCTATATCCATAAAATGGAGAAATATCAGAATATGCTGTATAAAATAGCTATTAATAAATACTATGATGAACTGATTAAGAAGCTAAAATCATCTGCGCTTATCGACGATGAACTTAGCGCTTTATACACTCGTTTTGATAAGGTCTTCTTGGGTTTGTATCCTACTTTTGTTTCTGATTTTAACGCTCTGTTGAAAGATGAAGAGAAAATTATTTTAAAACCGGACGCTTTATTGAATAGGGAACTTCGTATTTATGCTTTATTACGCTTGGGTATTACGGATAGTGGAAAGATAGCGAACTTTCTCCGTTGCTCTACAAGTACGGTTTATAATTATCGTACGAAAATGAGAAATAAGGCAGCCGTCGACAGGGATGAATTTGAGAATGAAATTATGAAAATTAGTTCAACACAAGAGACATAATTATCATTTTAACATTATAATACTTTCCAAATCATCTACATTTTTTTGATGTGTCAAGTTAGCTAAGTTGTTGATTAATAGTGAAAAATGCTATTTTTATATCTACATAAAGTAGTGTAAGTCAAATAAGCCGTTATTTATTTGGCTAGATTTGCAATATCAGTTTTTAGCTCATCAGTTTGGTAGTTAGAAGTTGATGTTTTATCTATTATTTGTACTTAAATTCACTATGTTTAATTATGAACACGCAATCTTCAGTAGACACGAGAATTAAAGTTGGAATTATCGGTTTTGGTAGGATGGGAAGATTCTACTGGGAAGCGATGACTAAAAGTGATCGGTGGAATATTGCTTATATTTGTGATACCGATCCGGCATCACGTCAGTTGGCTAAAAAGCTTTCCCCTAACTCTATTATAGTAGAAGATAATCAAAAGATTTTTGAGGATGAAAGTGTGCAGGTAGTCGGGCTTTTCACTTTGGCTGACTCGCGGATGGAACAAATAGAAAAAGCTATTCGTTACGGCAAACACATTATTTCAGAAAAACCAGTTGCAGATACAATGGAAAATGAGTGGAAAGTTGTAGAAATGACAGAAAACACAAATCTCATTTCTACGGTAAATCTGTATCTGCGAAATTCCTGGTATCATAATTTAATGAAGGAATATATCCAGCAAGGGGAAATCGGAGAGCTGGCTATTATTCGTATTTGTCACATGACTCCCGGCTTGGCACCAGGTGAAGGTCATGAGTATGAGGGACCTGCTTTCCATGATTGTGGAATGCACTACGTAGATATTACCCGTTGGTATGCAGGATGTGATTATAGAACATGGAATGCCCAGGGAGTGAATATGTGGAACTACAAAGATCCTTGGTGGGTGCAATGTCACGGAACTTTTCAAAATGGGGTCGTTTTTGATATTACCCAAGGATTTGTTTATGGGCAATTATCTAAAGACCAGACACATAATTCGTATGTAGATATTATAGGTACAAAAGGGGTTGTGCGTATGACGCATGACTTCAATACTGCTGTTGTCGACCTACACGGTGTCAATCAGACCATCCGTGTAGAGAAACCTTTCGGCGGCAAGAATATAGACGTGTTGTGTGACCTGTTTGCTGATTCGGTAGAAACCGGAAAACGCAGTTCACGATTACCGCTAATGCGCGATTCGGCTATTGCATCCGAATATGCATGGACATTCTTAAAAGATACCCGCAAACACGATTTGCCTGCTATTGGTAATTTGCGCACTTTGGAGCAAATACGCGAGCGAAGAAAAAACATGAAAAATGGATATGGATTGTTGCATGGCAACCTTCCAAAGATTATTAACCCTTAAACAAATAAAATCATGTCAAACATTTCGAGGAGAAAGTTTCTCAAAACGGGAGCCGCTGCTTTAGCAGGTATAACCATTGCTCCCAGTACAATTTTAGGTATGAGTCACGGGCATGTTTCGCCTACTGACAAATTAAATCTTGCAGCTGTGGGTATTGGCGGTATGGGACATGCCAACATTAATCACGTAAAGGGCACTGAAAATATTGTGGCTCTTTGTGATGTGGATTGGAAGTATGCAAAAGGTGTGTTCGACGAATTCCCCAAGGCTAAAAAATACTGGGATTATCGTAAAATGTATGATGAAATGGGTAAATCTATTGACGGTGTAATTGTTGCAACTGCCGACCATACTCATGCTATCATCACTGCTGATGCAATGACAATGGGAAAACACGTGTACTGTCAGAAGCCGTTGACCCACTCTGTTTATGAATCTCGTTTATTGACAAAATTAGCTGCCTCAACAGGTGTTGTTACTCAGATGGGTAATCAGGGTTCATCGGATGAAGGTACGGATTTGGTATGCGAATGGATTTGGAATGGTGAAATCGGTGATATAACTAAGGTGGAATGTGCGACAGACCGTCCTATTTGGCCGCAAGGATTGAATGTTCCTGAAAAGGTTGATAAAATTCCTAGCACATTGAATTGGGATTTGTTTACAGGTCCTGCTAAAATGAATCCTTACAATGCTATTTATCATCCTTGGAACTGGCGTGGATGGTGGGATTATGGAACAGGTGCATTAGGCGATATGGCTTGCCATATTTTGCATCAGCCGTTTAGAGCATTGAAATTGCAATATCCAACTAAAGTGGAAGGGTCATCTACTTTATTGTTGAATGCTTGTGCTCCGCAGGCACAGCATGTGAAAATGATTTTCCCTGCTCGTGAAAATATGCCGAAAGTAGCTATGCCTGAAGTGGAAGTACATTGGTATGATGGCGGTATGATGCCTGAACGTCCGAAAGGATTCCCGGAAGGAAAACAACTGATGCAGAGTGGTGGTGGTTTGACTATTTTCCACGGAACGAAAGATACTTTGATTTGCGGATGTTATGGACAGAATCCTTGGTTGCTTTCTGGTCGTAAACCAAATGCGCCAAAGGTTTGTCGTCGTGTTCCCAATGCTATGAACGGTGGTCACGAGATGGACTGGGTACGTGCATGTAAAGAAAATAAATCTAACCGTATCATGACTAAGTCTGATTTCTCAGAAGCCGGACCAATGAATGAAATGGTGGCAATGGGTGTATTGGCTATTCGTTTGCAAGCGCTGAATAAGACTCTTGAATGGGATGGAGCTAACATGTGCTTTACGAATATCGGTGATAACGAAACGATCCGTACCGTTATCAAAGACGGATTCAAGATTCATGATGGTCATCCGACATTTGACAAGACATGGACTGATCCGATTAATGCGAAACAGTTTGCTGCTGAATTAGTGAAACATACTTATCGTGACGGCTGGAGACTGCCTGATATGCCGAGATAAATTAGAAATTAAAGATAAAAAATTAAATCGTTATTATCATGAAAAAAGTATTTTATCCATTAGCTTGTTGTTGTCTTGCTGCAGGAGTTTTTGCTTCTTGCGGTGGTCAGAAAAAAGCAAATGCTCAGGAAGAACCGAGCAAAGTTGCATTGTCTTACTCTAAATCATTGAAAGCACCGGAAACTGATAGTTTGAATCTGCCTGTTGACGAAAATGGTTATATCACAATCTTTGATGGTGAAACATTTAACGGGTGGCGTGGTTATGGAAAAGACCGTGTTCCTACTAAATGGACAATCGAAGATGGCTGTATCAAATTCAACGGTTCTGGCGGCGGTGAAGCTCAAGACGGTGATGGTGGTGACTTGATCTTTGCTCACAAATTTAAAAACTTCGAGTTGGAATTGGAATGGAAGGTTGCTAAAGGTAGCAATTCAGGTATTCTGTATTTAGCTCAGGAAGTTACTTCTAAAGACAAAGATGGTAATGATGTGCTTGAACCTATTTATATTTCCGCACCTGAATATCAGATCTTGGATAATGCCAATCATCCGGATGCTAAATTGGGTAAAGATAACAATCGTCAGTCGGCTTCTTTGTATGACATGATTCCGGCAGTTCCTCAAAACTCTAAACCGTTTGGCGAATGGAACAAGGCTAAGATTATGGTTTATAAAGGTACAGTGGTTCATGGACAAAACGATGAAAACGTACTTGAATATCATTTGTGGACAAAACAATGGACTGATATGTTGCAGGCAAGTAAGTTCAGCGAAGATAAATGGCCTTTGGCATTTGAATTGCTGAATAACTGTGGTGGCGAAAATCACGAAGGTTTCATCGGTTTGCAAGATCACGGTGATGATGTTTGGTTCCGCAACATCCGCGTGAAGGTTTTGGACTAATCAAATAGTAATAAGAAGGCACGGGTTACACGTATTTCACGTTTTTTTGAATGGCGATTGCCATAGAGTAACCGTGAGGTCTGTGTAATCCGTGCCTGTTTTTTCTATATAAATCTAATAATTGTAATCCCCTGATATCTATTATATGAAAACAAAAATTTATTTATGTGCGTTGGCTGCTCTTTTCATGATTCCACAGGCAATGACGGCACAAACTAAGAAGAAAGCTAAAAAAGAAGTAGCTATTCAACTCTATTCTGTCAGAGATATATTGAATAAGGTAGACAATAAAAATGGTAAGTGTGACCCCACTTATACTGCTCTTCTGAAGAAATTGGCAAACATGGGATATACCGGTGTTGAAGCTGCCAATTATAACAACGGTAAATTTTATGACCGGACTCCCCAACAGTTTAAGAAAGATGTCGAATCGGCAGGATTAAAAGTTTTGTCTTCACATTGTACCAGACAATTGTCCAAAGAAGAATTGGCTTCCGGTGACTTGTCAGAGTCTCTTCAATGGTGGGATCAGTGTATTGCCGATCATAAAGCTGCAGGAATGAAGTACATCGTAGCTCCTTGGATGGATGTTCCAAAAACGCTTAAAGATTTGAATACATATTGCACTTATTTTAATGAGATAGGCAAACGTTGCAAACAACAAGGTTTGTCATTTGGATATCATAATCACGCTCATGAATTTCAGAAAGTAGAAGATAAAGTAATGTATGATTATATGCTGGAACATACGAATCCTGAATATGTCTTCTTCCAGATGGACCTTTATTGGGTAGTTCGCGGACAAAACAGTCCTGTTGATTATTTTAATAAATATCCCGGCCGCTTCAAGATATTCCATGTTAAGGATCACAGAGAGATCGGACAAAGCGGAATGGTAGGTTTTGACGCTATCTTTAAGAATGCAAAAACTGCAGGTGTTAACTATCTCGTTGCTGAAATCGAGGGTTATAGTATGCCGGTAGAAGAGAGTGTGGAAGTGAGCTTGGATTATTTGTTGGACGCTCCTTTTGTGAAGAGTTCATACGCTAAATAGCGTGTGAATTGCTAAAATTGAAGCATAAAAAAAGTCTGTGCATGCTTTTGCATGGCAGACTTTCAATTCTCTCTAAGCTGTTTCTGAATTATTCAGCTACAGTTTCAGTTGCAGTGCTATCAGCATTCAAAGAATCTGCTGCTGCGGCTGCTGCTTGTTCAGCTTCAAGAGCTGCTGCTTCTACTGCTGCGATTGAGTCAGCGATACGGATAGAATCCTGAGTTGCTTTTGCTGCGTCAGCTGCTTTGTTACCACATGATGCGAATGATACTGCTACGATAGCTACGGCCATCAAAACTAATTTTTTCATTTTCTTTGCTTTTTAAAAACGTAATACAATCAATTGCTTTATTAAAACGATGCAAAGGTATGTACTTTTTCAATATGTTGTTCTCGAAACGCCAACTTTTTTTATATTTTTTTTTGTAACTGGCCACTTTTCTCCCCTTTTTATATGTTTTAGAACATGCTAATCGACAGCAATACTGTTATATAAGTATCTTTTTATGCTTCTTTTGGGCGTTTTTTCAAATTCAGTAGGGTAGAGTTGGATCTTGCTGATTTTCTCATAAGCGGCTACGTTGCTGTTCAGGTTCTTAAGATTTTCATCCATGATTGTTTTCAGGTTATCCGGATTATTTAATCCGAGAGAATCCAACGCTTCGTAATCGGCATAAACAAGTGCCACTAATTTTTTATTGCGTTCGATAACAAGACTTTCGAGAATGAAAGGCAGGTTATTCAGTTTGGTTTCCAACTCTTCGGGGAAGATATTCTGTCCGCTAGAACTTAAGATCATAGTTTTGAGTCGTCCCCGGATGAAAATATTTCCGTTGCTGTCCATGGAACCGAGGTCACCGGTACGTAGCCAGCCGTCCTGCGTGAATACTTCCTGTGTTGCTTCCTGGTTCTTGTAGTAGCCCACCATCACATTTTCTCCCCGAACCTGGATTTCTCCGGTTTCTGCTTCCGGGGTTTCCTTATAGATACGTGCTTCCATTATATCTAGAATCTTTCCGGAAGAACCTAGTACAAATTCATCCCAGGGGGCGTAGCTGATAAGCGGACCGCATTCTGTCATTCCATAACCGATGGTAAAAGGGAATTTGATTTTGTAGAAGAATTCTTCTACTTCCTTATCCATAGCGGCGCCACCGATAATGATCTCTTTAAACCGTCCTCCCAGTGCATCAATCAGTCTTTTACGTATCTGGTTGTAGATTTGGGTGTCGAGCAGAGGGATATTGAGTGCCCACTTCATACCTTTTTTATTAATGAGTGGCTGGATAATATTCTTATATATCTTTTCAATCACTAGCGGGACAGTAATAATAAGGTTAGGTTTCACTTCCTCAAAAGCTTTCATTATAATTTTAGGAGAAGGCGTTTTTCCAAGCAAAGTGACATGGGTGCCGACAGCCGTTGCTGTCAGAAAGTCGAATGCGCAACCGTATGCGTGGGCGAGGGGAAGGAAAGAAAGCACTTTATCCCCTTTTTTAAGGAGTTCGGTACGAATACCGAAAGTGACATTGCCGGCAAGATTGTTTCCTGTCAGCATCACACCCTTACTGAAACCAGTGGTTCCGGAAGTGTAATTTAACAGCATCACTTTGTCATTGGATAAAGTGGTGTACTGAACATCTTCACGGGTAAATCCTTTCGGATACAAAGCATGCATCTCTTTATCGGTATTTTTCAGAAACTTCTGTATGGTTTCCCCGTCACGTTGATAAAGACACCGGAAATCAGTCAATGAGAATACTCCCCGTAGTCCCGTTAATTTTTCCTCTTCCAAATTCTCCCAAATGCTGTCGCTGGTGAACAGGAATACAGATTCGGAATGATTGACGATATGATGAACGTCATTAGGCGTAAAATCTTGAAGGATAGGGACAATGATCGCTCCGTATGTGATCGTTGCCATATAGGCGATGCACCAATGAGCGTTATTTTTGCCGATAACTGAAATCTTATCTCCTCTGCGAAGGCTACAATGTTTGAATAACAGATGTAAACGGGCGATTTTTTCAGCTACCTCACCGTATGTGTATTGGGTATCTTCTCCATAATCAGTATAACAAGGCAGATCCCAATTCTCACGAAAACTATTTTCGTATAGTTTAATGAAATTCTCTTTAATCATTGCACGTTTTTTAGTGAATTGTGCAAAAATAGGAATAAACTTTCGTATCCTAAAGTGTTTTACTGATAATAATGTGTAACTTTGCAAAGTTAATGTGTTTATAACAGCTTATGATAGATACCACTGTATTTCAAAATAAGACAGCCGTTTATTATACTTTAGGCTGCAAATTAAATTTTTCAGAGACTTCAACTATCGGTAAAATCCTGCGTGAGGCAGGAGTCCGGACTGCGCGCAAAGGAGAGAAAGCAGATATCTGTGTGGTAAATACCTGTTCGGTGACGGAGATGGCGGATAAAAAATGTCGGCAAGCCATTCATCGCCTGGTAAAGCAGCATCCCGATGCTTTTGTGGTAGTGACCGGATGTTATGCGCAATTGAAGCCCGGCGACGTGGCAAAGATTGATGGAGTAGATGTAGTGCTGGGAGCGGAACAGAAGGGAGAACTACTTCAATATCTGGGCGACCTCCAAAAGCATGAAAAAGGAGAGGCTATCACCACTACAACCAAAGATATCCGTTCGTTTTCTCCCTCGTGTTCACGGGGAGACCGTACCCGTTTCTTCTTGAAGGTGCAGGATGGATGCGATTACTTCTGTTCATATTGCACGATTCCTTTTGCCCGCGGGCGAAGTCGTAACGGGACTATTGCTTCCATGGTTGAGCAGACCCGGCAAGCAGCTGCTGAAGGTGGAAAAGAAATCGTTCTGACCGGAGTGAATATCGGAGATTTTGGTAAAACAACAGGAGAGAGTTTCTTTGATCTGGTAAAAGCATTGGATCAGGTAGATGGAATCGAACGTTATCGTATTTCTTCCATAGAACCCAATCTGTTGACTGATGAGATTATCGAGTTTGTGTCTCACTCCCGCAGTTTTATGCCTCATTTTCATATCCCTTTGCAATCCGGTTGCGATGAAGTTTTGCAGTTAATGCGCCGTCGTTACGACACTGCTCTTTTTGCTTCGAAAGTGAAGAAGATAAAAGAGGTGATGCCGGATGCTTTTATCGGAGTGGACGTGATTGTGGGAACCCGTGGAGAAACACCCGAATACTTTGAACAGGCTTATCAGTTTATTGATGGTCTGGATGTGACACAGTTGCATGTGTTTAGCTATTCCGAACGTCCCGGAACGCAAGCCTTAAAAATAGAATATGTGGTTTCTCCGGAAGAGAAGCATCAGCGTAGTCAGCGTCTGTTGGCACTATCGGACCAAAAGACACAGGCTTTTTATGCACGTCATATCGGGCAGACAATGCCGGTGTTGATGGAAAAATCGAAAGCTGGTGCTCCGATGCATGGATTTACGGAGAATTATATTCGTGTAGAGGTGGAAAGTGATGACTCGCTGGATAATCAGGTAGTTAATGTACGTCTGGGAGAGTTTAATGAGGAGATGACAGCACTTAAAGGTACAATTTTGATATAAGTTATGAGATCAAAACTTATCTATTGGTTGGTATACAGTGGAATGTGGCTGTTTTCAGCTCTTCCGTTCCGGGTTTTATATATGCTTTCGGATTTAAATTATCTGCTGATGTATCGTGTTGGAAAATATCGTCGGAAAGTAGTTCGGGGAAATCTATTGAGATCATTTCCGGAAAAAACTGATGCGGAGAGATTACAGATAGAACGCAAGTTTTATCGCTATTTGTCGGATTATATGCTTGAAGATTTGAAATTGTTGCATATGTCTGCCGAAGAACTTTGTGAGAGAATGACTTATAAGAATACGGAACAATATCTGGAACTGACTGAAAAGTATGGAGGTATTATAGTAATGATTCCTCATTACGCCAATTATGAGTGGTTAATAGGTATGGGATCAATCATGAAACCGGAAGATGTCCCTGTGCAAGTTTATAAACCATTGAGAGATAAATATCTGGACGAATTATTTAAACGTATTCGTTCTCGTTTCGGGGGATATAATATCCCGAAACATTCTACAGCACGTGAAATTATTAAGTTGAAACGTGATGGGAAAAAGATGGTAGTTGGGCTGATTACCGATCAATGGCCCAGTGGGTATGATAAATACTGGACTACTTTTTTGGGGCAGGAGACGGCTTTCCTGGATGGTGCGGAGCGTATTGCTAAAATGATGAACTTTCCTGTTTTTTATTGTGAGCTTAGTAAGAAGCGTAGAGGGTATTGTGAAGCGGAGTTCAAGTTAATGACGGAAACACCGAAAGAAACAAGAGAAGGAGAAATCACAGAAATGTTTGCCCATAGGTTGGAGCAAACGATTCGCAGGGAACCGGCATACTGGTTATGGTCTCATAAACGCTGGAAATTAACCAAAGAAGAGGCTGATCAGCTGGAACAGGAGGAATTGAATAAGAAGAAAGAATAGTGATGAAGGTTTCAGTTGTAATCTTGAATTGGAACGGGTGCGATATGCTTCGTACTTTTCTTCCGTCCGTCGTCCGCTATTCAGAGGGGGAGGGGGTTGAGGTCTGTGTAGCTGACAATGGCTCTACGGACACTTCTGTGAGTTTGCTTCAACAGGAATTTCCTTCTGTCAGAACGATTGTGCTCGACCAAAATTATGGCTTTGCCGATGGATATAATTGGGCATTGCAGCAGGTCGACGCAGAATATGTAGTTCTTTTGAATTCAGATGTCGAGGTGACGGAGCATTGGCTGGAACCAATGATTGCTTATTTGGATGCTCATCCGGAGGTGGCTGCTTGTCAGCCGAAGATACGAAGTCAACGACAAAAAGAATATTTTGAATATGCCGGAGCGGCTGGTGGCTTTATTGATAAATATGGTTATCCTTTTTGCAGGGGGCGTATAATGGGAGTTGTGGAGAAGGATGAAGGCCAATATGATACGGTGATTCCTGTTTTTTGGGCAACGGGGGCAGCGTTGTTTATCCGGCACACTGATTATGTGAATGTAGGAGGATTGGATGGACGTTTTTTTGCTCACATGGAAGAAATAGATTTGTGCTGGCGACTTCGTTCGCGGAATCGTGAGATTGTCTGTGTACCTCAAAGTATTGTCTATCATGTAGGAGGAGCTACTCTTAAAAAAGAGAATCCTCATAAGACTTTTCTTAATTTCCGTAATAATCTTGTCATGCTCTATAAGAATCTTCCACAGGAGGAGTTAAATAAAGTGATGCGTATCCGGACTTGTCTCGATTATCTGGCGGCGTTCAATTTCTTGTTGCAAGGGCACTGGGATAATGCTAGTGCTGTGATGCGTGCGCGTAAAGAGTATAAACGATTATGTCCGTCGTTTTCTTTATCCCGTGAAGAGAATATGAGAAAAAAAACTTTGAATCCGATACCTGAACGGACAAAAAGTAGTATCTTGTGGCAGTTTTATGCGAGGGGATGCAAACGATTCTCTCAATTGTCGGATTTAAAAGGATAGCAAATGAAATCAAAGGTTAGAAGAGGCATCGGGCTGGTAGCGCATGATGCAATGAAAAAAGACCTCATCGAATGGGTACTGTGGAACTCGGAACTGTTGATGGGTAATAAATTCTATTGTACAGGTACTACGGGTACTTTGATATTGGAAGCATTGAAGGAGAAACATCCTGATGAAGAGTGGGATTTTACGATTTTAAAATCAGGTCCGTTAGGTGGTGACCAACAGATGGGATCACGTATTGTGGATGGGCAGATTGATTATCTCTTTTTCTTCACGGACCCCATGACATTGCAACCGCATGATACGGATGTAAAAGCATTAACCCGTTTGGCCGGTGTAGAAAATATTGTTTTCTGTTGTAACCGTTCTACGGCGGATCATATTATTTCCAGTCCGTTATTTATGGATCCTGATTACGAACGCATTCATCCGGACTATTCCAGCTATACAAAACGTTTCCAGGATAAACCCGTGGTGACGGAGGCTGTAGAATCGGTAAATAGAAGAAAAAAGAAGAGAAAATAAGCGGTAGTTTACGGCTGTGAAAATAGAAGCAGATCTTGCTTAAAAAGGAATGCAGATGATACGGATTACTTTATTAATATCGTATTATCTGCATTTCGTCATTTATGTTTCATTTCCAGCTGTGATTATCTTATTTCCTGCTGCAGTGTAGCTCAATTCCTGCAGACTCTATATCTGCTCCCATCGGTGGGTTTCGTTTGGAAAGCCGGAGTTCGATTTCTTCAATACAGGGGAATTGGTCAAAGAGTTTTTGTATAATCCGTCCGCTAACGTGTTCCAGCAATTTTGAGGGAACAGCCATTTCATTTTCTATCACCTGATGTACTTCAGCATAGTTGACGGTGTCGGTAACTTCATCTGTCCGGGCAGCTTTGCTGATATCTACTTTCAGTTTCAGGTCAATGAGATATTCATTCCCAATCAGATTTTCTTGCGGTGCAACTCCATGATAGGCGTAACAACGAATTTCTTTCAAAAGGATATAGCTACTGTTTATCTTCATATACTGTCTTTTTAGTGTGATCTTGTTTGACTTTTAACAGGTCTTTCTGTGCAACCATTTGTGGAATCACTTTAAGAAAGACGGGTGTGAGCAGAAGGCAGATGCTTAATGTTATAAGCAGAAGTGCGCTTGCCTGTGCCCAACTATTGTGAATATAACGGCTGACTAATGGACCTAAAAAATGAAGTATCGGTCCATGAATACTCAAGGTGATGATTGAATATCGTCCCAAGTAAGAAACAACCTTTATCTTCTTCACTTTTTTGCAAAGTAACATAATCATAAATATTCCTGCAAACGCAGCGATATATACTTGAAAAATATTTCCCGTATAATTGTTAGTACGCATACCCAATGTGGTAGCGGTAAAGTACATTACCACCAGTGCCAATACAACAAAAACCGGTATCAGTTTGTCGAAACGATGGCTGGGATATAGAAAGAAATTATACCGTCGGATCCAGAAACCGGCTACATAGAAGGGGAGGGCAGTCATGGAAACATCTATATACAGGGGTAATTCTATCTGTAATTTTCCGAGATAAAATCCTGCGCAACCAATCAGGATTGTCACAGCGAACATGACAAGCAGATGCTTTTCGCGCAGAAAGTGAATTAGATAAAACAGGATGTTGCAATTGAATAATGCGAGTAGAAACCAGATCGGTGGATTGAACTTGATAAGGTCGTGTCCATGAAATACAACCAAGAGTTCATTCCACGACACAGGCAGTTGAAATACCCTCGGAGCAATCTTCCAAACAATGTATTTCATTAGAAATGCACTTAGATAGAAGAAAAGAAAAGGAATAATCAATTTGTTTATTTTTCGTAGGATGAATCCGAACAGGCCTTCGTATGATTTGAAAAACACTCCCGAGATAAAGAAGTAAAGCGGCATGCGGAAACAGGATAACATCGAATTCGTATCCAGTTGTTCGAAGGCCCCTCCAACGTGTGCCATTACCACAAGGATAATGCAGACTCCTTTGGTTAAGTCCACAAAATCAATACGTCTGCTCTGGTTGCCTTCCATTATCTCTTTTAATTTCTCTTTTTCGGCGCAAAGATACTTTATAAATCGGAATAAAAAGAGGAACATTGAAAAAATAAACGAATGATGCGAAAAGCGAAAAAGTATGATATATAGTAATGATATTATTGCGAAAAAAATGGTTGACTATGTTTTGAAACTCCTTATTTTACCTCTGTTATCAATATATCCTTGAAAAACGAATGACGCGGATCACATAGATTTTTAGCGTTCTTAATCTAGTGTTATCCGCGTCGGTAGTGTCCGGAAAATATCCTTTTAGAAAGTTACTTGTATCTTTTATTCTATTTATTCGGATCTCTTCCTGTGTATTTAATCAATTCGCTAATCTTATCATTAAGTGTTTTTGCTTTCATCAACTGCTCCAGAGTGAGATGCATCCGGTATCTCCAGTAGTTTCGTGGATTGGATGGAACATTAATTCGCTCTTCCGCCACATTCGGATTTCTCCATTTCCCGTCTATCGATAACCAATCCTGGAAAGACAAGATACAGAGAATGGAATTACTGTTGAGATGGTTGCGTACGATTTCCTCGCACAACTCCGGGGTGGCAGTTGTCGGTGCAACTCCATAATGTCCTAACGTTGCATTATAGTAACGTTGGGTCTGTTGATAATCTTCTTCCCACCAGCCACGCAACGTAGACATATCGTGAGTGGAGATTGTGCAGACAGACCGGTACGGATACTCATTTAAATGCCCGAATTCATGCATCGGATTCTTAGGCATCCGCTGAATTTCCAGACTAAGAATCCGGAGCTCATTCATCACCGACGACACACAAGCAGGAATCATCCCCAAATCTTCTCCACAAACCAACATGCGGGTTGATTGTGTCAGTTGAGGTAACTTCTTCATAGCCTGTTGATACCAGAACTCGTTGTGCCGATGGTAATAATACTGGTCGTATAGTCTGTTAAACGCATTTTTCTCTTCTTCGTTCAGCGACCGGAATACGAAATCTCGTTGCACACCGATACGCGGGTGGTATTTACCTTCCTCTTTCTTATCCGCAACAAATAAGACGTTACTGATTAATGAATAAAGCCCTTCCCGAATCCAGATACTATCTTCATCATTTCTACCAGCAAAGAATTGTTCTACCTCCCGTTGTGTTTCGAATCCCGGTTTCATCCGATAAAGTCCGGAGTCATCAATCAATTGAAGAAAGTCCTGTTTGACTAAATGGGTATGCGGTCCGAACAACTGTCCGAGGAAAGATTCATGGATGAATGGTAGCAGATATTCATCCCGGAACGTTAGACCATAACTTTCGATTTCTTCCCGGCTCATCGGTAAAGAAGGATCAAACTGACCTAACAATCCGTGTACAGCGTGCATTGGTATTTCCCAAATACGGAAGAACCCGAGGATATGATCGATCCGGTAAGCATCGAAGTATTCTGCCATTTTCTGAAAACGCTTCATCCACCAGCGGTATCCGTCTTTTTCCATGACATCCCAGTTGTATGTGGGGAATCCCCAGTTTTGCCCGTTGATCGAGAAATCATCGGGCGGAGCACCCGCTTGTCCGTTTAGATTGAAGTAATGAGGTTCTGTCCAGGCTTCCACGCTGTTGCGGCTGATACCAATCGGAATATCCCCCTTTAATACAACACCGTGTTGGCGGGCATATTCGGTTGCAGACAACAGCTGTAGATGCAGATGATACTGGATATAATAATACAACGAGATGTGCGGATAATCTGCCGTTCCCGGTTGGCACATTTTTTCTATATCTTCCGCTTGGTAAACAGAGTGTCGCGGCCATTTGCGGAAATTGGGCGTTTTGTAGGCATCGCGCAGATAACTAAAGACTGCATAAGGTTGCAGCCATTCCTTGTTCGTTTCAAAGAAATCTTTGAAACCTTTGGAAGCCAATACCTTTTCTCCTTCCTGTCGGAACAGTAAGTTGAAAAACTCCCATTTTGTTTGGTTGACCGCTTCGTAGTCAATAGCAGGGAGGCTGTTCAGTTCCTTTTGCTTCTTGCTGAATTTTGATGCCGCTTCTTTATCTTTCAGAGTTCCCATTTGCCTGATATCCGCATACATCGGATGGAAAGCATAAATAGAAATGCTGTTATAAGGATAAGAGTCCGTCCATGCATGAGTCATGGTGGTGTCGTTGACCGGTAAAATCTGAATAACTTTCTGGCGAGTATTTACTGCCCAGTCTACCATACGTTTCAAGTCGCCGAAATCACCTACTCCGAAACTTTTCTCTGATTTTAAAGAAAATACGGGTATAGCGATTCCTGCCCCTTTCCATGCGGGAATGTCGAAATAAGCATATCGGTCGGAAATCACGAGCGTTTCGTTGGTCTTCAGTTCCGGGTCTGCCAGATAGCGGTTAGGGTTTTTCTCCCAGCAGTCTGCTTTCTTTTCCTGTTTGTTGTAGAGGATGAATTTATATTCCAGCGGATATTTAAGTTTGCTGGCGTCCAGCTCTATCTGCCATTCCGGGAAATTGGTATCACTCATCAATACCGCTTTCTCCGGGTCCCAGTGACCTAATGATTTCTGGTTGCCACAAATTGCCAGGCAATAATCTTTGTTGATACGTGGGGCGTAGGCCTTGATAACCAGTCCCTTCTTATATCTTTGCGGGATATTCTCTTTTTCAGGATGTGCCAGTAAGGCTTCTGTAAAAGCAGAACTATAAAGATACAGTTGTTCCGGAATATTTTTCCAGCAATCATTGATTCTGTATATCTTCCTGGAACTGCCTGATAAGAAAATAGATCTCGAAAAACTGTCCCATTCCTTGCGGATAACTATTCCGTTTTGCTCTATCTGATAGCTATAATTGATGGTCATCCCTTCTTGAGGGACTTCAAGCTCAAGTTCTGCCGTCCAATAGATACCATCGGTGGTGTGTAAAGGAATTGATTCCGGAAATAAGCCGGAAATCCTTACTTCTTCTCCCCAATTGGTGCGGTATTCAATATTAAATGATAGAATCATATATATTAGATTTTGATTGTATATGTAAGACACTGCAAGTATAAGACATTTTTTTGAATAAAAAATAAAAGGAGCCGCACCGGACTCCTTTTAATCTTTTGTTTATATATTAATTAACATACGTAGGACTATTATCCACATCTGGAAGCGCCGCAAGTAGTACAAATCAGACAGCCTTCCTGATAAACCAATGTCTCGTTGCCACAGTTCGGGCACTTCTTACCTTTGGCTTCCGTTCCATCCTGAATATACTTCTTCAATGCACGTTCTACACCGTTTTTCCAAGTGTTGATACTTTCACTGTTCAATTGCAGAGAGCCAACCAGTTTGATAACCTGTTCAATCGGCATCCGGTAGCGAAGCACGCCGGAAATCAATTTTGCATAGTTCCAGTATTCCTTGTTGAACTTCTCTGACAATCCTTCAATGGTCGTCTTATATCCGCGTTTGTTCTCGAATTGGAAGTCGTAACGTTTGGTACCGTCTTCATCCACATTTTTGATGATACGTCCGCAAGTTACGCTCTTAGGCAGCAAGATACCTTCGTCGTCATCTTGCAAACCAGTGAATATTTCATAGGGGTGTCCGTCCAATAATCCGACAAAAGCTACCCATTTTTCCTTGTTGTTCTGGAAACGGACAACGTCTGCTTCCAATATTCTCGGACGTACCTCTACAACCGTAGGCGGTTTGCAAGGAGGAAGTCCTTCTTTCTTGTCCTTATCCGATTTCGTAGAGATCAGTACTCCGGAGCGTGAACCGTCACGATATACGGTACAACCTTTACAGCCGGATTTCCATGCCTCTACATACAGGCGGTTTACTAAATCCTCGTCCACATCGTTCGGCAGATTGATGGTTACGCTGATAGAGTGGTCTACCCATTTCTGGATTCTTCCCTGCATTTTCACCTTCATCAACCAGTCGACATCGTTAGAAGTCGCTTTGTAATAAGGAGATTTGGCAACCAGTTCGTCAATCTCTTCTTGGGTGTAACGTCTGGCCGGATCGTATCCGTTAGCTTCCATCCAGGTAACAAATTTATGATGGAATACGATGTATTCTTCAAATGCGTCCCCTGTTTCGTCTACAAAGTCTACATGCACATTCGTATCGTTCGGGTTTACCTTTCTTCTACGTTTGTAAACAGGCAGGAATACAGGCTCGATACCCGAAGTGGTCTGCGTCATCAAACTGGTCGTTCCGGTTGGAGCAATCGTCAGACAGGCAATGTTGCGGCGACCGTATTTCTTCATGTCCTCATACAGTTTCGGGTCGGCTGCTGCCAAGCGTTGGATGAACGGATTGTTCTGTTCACGTTCGCTATTGTATATTTCGAAGGCACCGCGTTCTTTGGCCATTTCCACTGAAGAACGATAGGCACCGAGAGCTACTGTCTTGTGTACTTTTTCAGAGAATTCCGTTGCTTCTTCCGTTCCGTAACGTAATCCTAAAGCAGCAAGCATATCACCTTCTGCAGTGATACCTACGCCGGTACGACGACCTTGTCCGCTCTTCTTGTAGATTTTCTCCCAAAGTGCACGTTCCGCATGTTTCACTTCTTCGTTTTCCGGATCTTCGTCAATCTTGGTCATGATACGTTCGATCTTCTCTAGTTCGAGATCGATAATATCGTCCATGATCCGTTGAGCGAGAGCCACGTGTTTTTGGAACAAGTCGAAATCAAAATAAGCATCCGGTTTGAACGGATTTACCACATAAGAATATAGATTGATAGCCAATAAGCGGCAAGAATCGTAAGGACATAGAGGAATTTCTCCGCATGGGTTGGTAGATACCGTTCTATACCCCAGGTCTGCATAACAATCAGGCACAGATTCACGGATAATCGTATCCCAGAACAAAACGCCCGGTTCTGCCGATTTCCATGCATTGTGAACGATTTTCTTCCACAAGGTAGAAGCGTCGATTTCCTTGGTGAATGTAGGTTGGGCAGAGTCGATAGGATATTGCTGTACATACGGCTTTTCGTCTACGGCAGCCTGCATGAAAGCGTCGTCCAACTTGACAGAAACGTTTGCTCCGGTCACTTTACCTTCGGTCATCTTGGCATCAATGAATGCTTCCGAATCCGGATGCTTGATAGACACGCTCAACATCAATGCACCGCGACGTCCGTCTTGAGCTACTTCACGAGTGGAATTCGAATATCGTTCCATGAACGGAACAAGACCGGTAGAAGTCAACGCCGAGTTTTTAACGGGAGAACCTTTCGGACGGATGTGTGATAAGTCATGACCTACACCACCGCGTCTTTTCATTAGTTGTACCTGTTCTTCGTCGATTTTGATGATAGCGCCATAAGAGTCGGCTGCACCGTCCACTCCGATAACGAAGCAGTTGGATAGTGAAGCAACCTGGTAGTCGTTACCGATTCCTGTCATCGGGCTACCTTGGGGGACGATGTACTTGAAGTGATCCAGTAAATCATACAGTTCTTTTGCTGTCAACGCATTCGGATACTTCGATTCTACGCGTGCCACTTCATTTGCAATTCTCCAATGCATGTCTTCCGGGGATTTTTCATAGATATTACCGAAAGAATCCTTTACTGCGTATTTGTTTACCCAAACCCTTGCAGCAAGCTCGTCGCCTTGAAAATATCGTAAAGATTCTTCATAGGCTTCGTCGTAAGAATAAATCTGTTTTTCCACGATTCAATTTGTGTTAAATCTCGTTTTTAATAAGTAATATGTAGAAGTTTACTTATCGTTAACAAATGTAGGCGCAAAGCTAAGAATGTTTTTTCATCTATCAAAATAAAAATGAATTAATTTATTAACAGGTTGCAAGTTTTCCATTTGTTTATGCTAAGTATTTGATAAACAGTTAGAATTGAATTTTGTTCAAAGGTTAAAGTTCTCCAAAAAGAAAACTATTCTATTCCACTAGTGTGGTGGATTATTTTTTTCTTTTTATATCTTTGCAAAAAAAAGATATGTTTGAAACCGTAAAGAACAGAAGAACTATCCGGAAATATCTGCCTAAAGATATAAATCCGAGTTTGTTAAATGATTTGCTTGAAACCTCTTTCCGTGCTTCTACGATGGGTGGGATGCAACTTTATAGTGTGATTGTGACTCGCGATGCGGAAATGAAGGAGAAACTTTCGCCTGCTCATTTCAATCAGCCGATGGTAAAAAATGCTCCAGTCGTATTGACTTTTTGTGCTGATTTCCGTCGTTTCAGCAAATGGTGTGAACAGCGGAAAGCAGTGCCGGGCTACGATAATTTAATGTCTTTTATGAATGCGTCTATGGATACTTTGCTTGTTGCGCAGACTTTTTGTACGCTGGCGGAAGAAGCAGGACTCGGCATTTGTTATTTAGGAACTACCACTTATAATCCTCAAATGATTATTGATACCCTCCAACTCCCCGAACTGGTATTTCCTCTCACCACAATAACGGTAGGCTATCCGGACGGTATTCCCGCACAAGTAGACCGTTTGCCTTTGGAAGCTGCCGTGCACGATGAAAAATATCACGACTATACACCGGAAGGAATAGATAAACTCTATGCCTACAAAGAATCATTGCCGGAAAACAAGCAGTTTATCGAAGAAAATAAAAAAGAAACATTGGCTCAAGTCTTTACAGACGTGCGTTACACAAAGAAAGATAACGAATTTATGTCCGAAAATCTATTGAAAGTACTTCGCCAGCAAGGATTCTTGAAATAAGTATTAAGTATCAAGTATTAAGTATTATCCATGCGGATGGACTTTATCATGCGATATTGTATAGCAACGGTAATGCTTAATACTTGATACTTGATTTCAGTTTCTCTTTTTCAGTAACGATTCTATTTCCTGTACTTCTGCACTAAAGCTTTTGTCCACCTCCAATTGTCCTTTTACGGTTTTGCAGGCGTGAAGTACCGTTGCATGGTCTTTGTTACCGATAAACTTACCTATCTTAGAAGTTGAAAAGTCTGTGTGGTTTTTAGCTAGATACATGGCGATCTGTCGTGCTTGAACGACTTCCCTTTTTCTGGATTTTGTATGTATGGCAGACGGTTCCAGATCAAAATGCTTGCATACCACTTTGAGGATATCATCGATGGTAACCGCTTTAGTTTCGTTATGAACCACGCCATGTACAATGTGTTGTGCCAAATCCAAATCTATTTCTTTGTTGAAAATAGTGGAACGAGCCATGATAGCAATGACGATACCTTCCAGATCGCGTACACTTTCATTCACATTTTCGGCAATATAATCGATCACTTCCGGCGGGAATTGTAACCCGTCGCGGTGTATCTTGTTGCGTAGAATGTTTTTGCGAAGTTCTACCGTCGGCTTTTCAAGCTCGGCTACCATACCCCATTTGAAACGGGTCAGGAGGCGTTCTTCAATACCTTGCAACAATACAGGAGCACGGTCTGAAGTTAATATGAGCTGTTTGCCGTTCTGGTGTAAATGATTGAAGATATGGAAGAAGTTGTTTTGAGTCTTGGTGACACCGGCAAACTCCTGAATATCATCAATGATTAATACATCAATCGTCTGGTAAAAGTTAATAAAGTCGTTAGTCGTGTTATTGCGTACAGAATCCGTATATTGTACCTGGAACAAATGTGCCGAAACGTACAATACTCTTTTCTCTGGATAAATTTCTTTGATTTTCGTGCCTATTGCGTTTGCCAGGTGCGTCTTTCCTACTCCGGATGCTCCATAAAGGAATAACGGGTTGAAAGCAGTCCCTCCCGGTTTTTGCGCTACGGCTTCCGCCACACTTCTTGAAAGTTTATTGCTGTATCCTTCAATGAAGTTCTCAAAATTATAATTGGGATTCAAATGCGGGTCCAAATCCTGAACGGCAGGAGCCTGTAGGAAGCTGGGAGCTTTGTTTCCTCCGATTATGCTTTTGGGAGTAACAGCCGTAGAACGATTGCTTGCTTCGAGATTCACGGTTTGATTCGGAATCGAAGTCTTGTCCACCATGACATTGTACATCAACTTGGTTCCTTCGCCAATGACCTTATATAATGTCTTACGTATAAGATCTACGAATCTCTCTTCCAGTATTTCATAGAAAAACTGGCTCGGGATCTGTAAGATCAACGTTTTGTCCTCATATTTCAACGGAACAATAGGGGCAAACCAAGTATTATATGTCGTCTCGGGAACATTGTCTTTAATAACGTCGAGACAGCGGTTCCAAAGTACGACATGATTTGATTCAATCATAGTAACTTTTAATACATTTATTAATTAAGCAAAACTTCTACATTTGCAAAATTGGGAATCTTATTCGGAAAAAACAAATCTATTTTTTCTTGTTTTTTTCATGCTAACAATAATGTGTTTACTTTCAATGACTTATGCGTTTGTTGTCGGACACACTCTGTTTACCCTCTCTTGCAGTTTTATAAGTATCTGTATGTTAATGTCTTATATATATAATTTTAGCCTTTTTTCTCACTTTTGTACGTTTGTACGGGAATATTATTTCGGTTTGTAGATAGACATTTGAAGAGCAATCTACTTTCTTTTGAAAGCCCTTCGTTATTTAGATAAAATCTATATAACGATAATTTGCTACTTGTCTTTCTTGCCGAATAATGAGAAGTGAACGTACCGTTTCGGATGCTCTTTCAGGTCTTCTAATAAGCTGGCTGCATTTTCAGTTGTTGCATTCAGATTATTGTATAAAGTCGGGTCGTTGAAGAGCAGTCCGATTGTGTTATCTTTGCTGTTTAATTTTTCTGTAAGTATTTTTACGTTAGCCAGCGTTTCGTCTATTTTTTTGAAAGTGGCTGCATAGTCTACTTCTTTCAAATTTCCGCTGATAACAACGAAGTTGTCTCCGATGGTGTTCAGTTTACTGGTGAGTTGAGGTATGTCATTACTCATCAGCCCTTTTACCTGCGAACTGACTACTGCCAGGTTGGCGGTTGTCTTCTCTATCGAGTGCAGGGTGGCAGGGATGCTCTTGTCTCCTAATATATTGTTCAGAGAGATGAGGATAGAATCCAGTTTCGGAAGCATTTCTTCTACCTTGGGGATCAGTTTTGCCGCGCTTTCCATCATTCCGTTGTTCAGTGTGCCGGGGATCGTATCTCCTACGGCATATTTTTCGCGCGGGTTGTTTGCCAGAAGAATATTCATGCGTACGCCTCCCATAAGTTCGGATACAAGCTCGGCGCTACTTCCTTTGGGAATCCGCAGTTCCGTGTCCAGTTCCACTTCGACAATTACATTTCCGGGTTTGGCATAATCATAATAGATGTCACGCACGATACCTACACGAACACCGTCGGCAAATACCGGGCTTGATTTGGTGAGTCCGTTTACGTTTTCAAATTTGGCATAGAAATAGCTGGAAGGTTGAAACATGTGTATACCTTTCAGCCAGTTAATTCCGTATATAAGCACACATAGTGCAACGATACCTGCAATACCTATTCTGACTTCTTTTGTAATGTACTTCATTTTATCTTTTTATTTATTTCTTCTTTTTTTGAATTCGGCAATCGCTTCATTGACGTTCATTTTCTCGCCGTTCCGGAAAGCGATGATAAAGGCGTCTTTGAATTGTGCCGTAATGGTGCGCTTCGTACGCAACACCTTGTTATAATCGGAGGAGGCTCCATACGTATATTTGTATATTCCCCCTTCCTTATAATAATCTACCTCTTTCAGTCCTTTCAGCCGTTTGTCGTTTTTGGCGAGAGGTTTGGAAGAAGTAAGTATCTGTATCTTAAACGTAATTTCACTGTCATTGGTTGCACTCTCTACTACAATTGGGCGTTTCGGTGCTGTTTTTGCTGTCGCGGCAGGTTTTGTTTTTGCTTCGGCCAATAGCTTTTCCTGTTGGGGAGCTGTGTTCACGCTTTCGGTATCCTTTTGGGCAATTGCCGGGGCATTGTCTTCTTCCTGTTCGGTTGGGACGATCGTTTTGCTGACTCCTGTTAGGCGCAGTTCATGTTCTCTCTTATAATTTAAGAAAGCACGGTAGATGCCTTTTGCCATGGTGCCGGCCCCTTCTTCAGAATTCAGATAGCGCTCCTCTTCGGGCGTAGAGATAAATCCTAGTTCTATCAGAATGCTCGGCATGGCACTCGCTTTTAAGACAAGGAATCCGGCTTGATGCACTCCACGGTCTGCCCTTCTACAAGTTTGGCGAAATTGTTTCTGCATCAGAGAAGCCAGGTGTACACTCTGTTCCATGTATTTATCTTGCATGAATTCAAATATAATATATGACTCGGCAGAGTTCGGGTTGAAACCGGCATATCTTGTTTTGTAGTCACTTTCGTAGAGGATTACGGAGTTCTCTCGCTTGGCAACTTCCAGATTAGCGTCTGATTTGGCTAAACCCAGTGTCCAGGTTGAAGCACCTTTTGCGGTACGGTTGTTAGCCAGTGCGTTGGTGTGAATGGAAATGAAGAGATCAGCCTTCGCGTTGTTCGCGATTTCTGCGCGTCGGTCTAAAGGGATGAATACATCTTTGCTACGAGTGTAAATCACTTTGACGTCGTCGCAATTCCTTTTAATCAGATTTCCCACTTTCAGGGCAACGTTCAGATTGATATTTTTCTCTTTCGAGATTTTGCCGATGGCGCCCGGATCATGTCCGCCATGTCCTGCGTCGATAACTACTACAAAATCCTTCCCCCATAAGTGGTTAGTACATGAGGGTAGAAAAAGTAGCCAGAGGCAAATGAATATGTATAATATGTACGGTCTATTCAGTTTCATATCTATAATACGGTGCAAATGTAGTAGAAATTTGTAGAAAACTCATTATTTGCCATTAAGTTTTGTGTTTTTTTCGGTTTAATGGTAGCTTTTTTCCTGAAATCTCCGTTACTTTGTGCTTCGAAGTTAAAATGTACGACGATGCTTAAGTTTTTGAAGAATTGGACGTTACCTATTGCTATGCTGGTAGGTGCTATAGGTTATCCGCTGTTTATCAGCCTTTCTTTTCTGACTCCCTATCTTATTTTTACGATGTTGCTATTGACCTTCTGTAAGGTATCTCCTCGTGATTTGAAGCCTAAACCTCTCCATTTGTGGTTGTTATTGATTCAGATTGGCGGAGCGTTGGCTGCTTATTTGTTGCTTTATCGCTTTGATAAAATAGTAGCAGAGGGAGTGATGGTTTGTATTATTTGTCCTACGGCTACGGCTGCTGCGGTGATTACTTCCAAGTTGGGTGGGAGTGCAGCCAGTCTGACTACTTATACATTGATAGCAAATATCGGTGCGGCTATTGCTGTGCCTATTCTTTTTCCTTTGGTGGAGGTGCATCCTGATGTCACTTTTTGGGAGGCGTTTCTTGTTATTTTAGGTAAGGTATTTCCGTTGTTGATTTGTCCTTTTTTGGCTGCCTGGTTGTTGAGTAAGTGTTTGCCAAAAGTGCATCAGAAGTTATTGGGCTATCATGAACTTGCTTTTTATTTGTGGGCTGTGTCTTTAGCTATCGTAACAGCGCAGACATTGTATTCCTTGCTCAATGACCCAGCGGATGGTTTTACGGAAATCATGATTGCTGTCGGAGCACTGATTGCCTGCTGTTTGCAGTTCTTTTTGGGGAAGACAATCGGCTCAATTTATAATGACCGTATCAGTGGCGGGCAGGCGTTGGGACAAAAGAATACGATTCTGGCTATTTGGATGGCACATACTTATTTGAATCCATTGTCTTCTGTGGCTCCCGGTTCGTATGTGTTGTGGCAGAATATTATTAATTCGTGGCAGTTGTGGAAAAAGAGAAAGAATGAATTGAAAAATCAAGCGTAAGACATTAGACAAAGAATCGTAATGGATATAAATCAGAATTCGGATTATGAAAAGACATAAGTGTATATTTATTGTAATAGCATTGTTGTTTCTATCTTGTTCTAGGACAAACAAATTATTTGATGAAGCAGTAAGTCTTGATAATCAGAAGAAGTATCATGAAGCAATTGTAGTCTGGAATAAATTAATTCAAAATGACCCGACTTATCTACCTGCCTATATAAACAGAGGAGCCGATAAGTTTGCGTTAAAACAATATTCTGAAGCTATAAAAGACTATTGTTATGTTATAAGACAAGACTCTACATATATAATGGCTTGGCTTAACAGAGGAAACGCAAATTTAGAATTGAACAATTACCAAAGTGCAATTGACGACTTTAATGCAGCAGAAAGAATAAAGCAGGAAGTGTATGGATGCGCCCAAGTGATATTTTATGATAAAATAGATCCTAAAGATGTTGCGCTGGAAGAAATTTGTTTGCAAAGAGGTATTGCTTATTGGTATGTGGATAGCATTAATAAAGCATATAGTGATTTGAATTATTGTATTGATCAGAAATATGAAGTAGTATGCAGTTACTTCTGGCGTGCTTATGTCTATTGGAAAGCCGGCAAAGAGAAAGAGGCATATAATGACTTCATGACCGTGATTTTGCAAGGGCGAGCCGATGACGATTATGTAATTCAGGCACAACAAAATCTAAAGTTGTTGGACAAACATAGTATTCTCTTAAAATAGACTATAAATAAGGAATATGAAGAATATAGTAAAGTTATTATTAGTTGCTGTGTGCATAATATCTTGCTCTATACAATCTAAGCAGGAAACGCCTAAAAAAGTTTATGAAACAACGTGGATGGAATTGACAAAGACGGATAGCGGATATGTCGTTTATAATTATCCTGATTTAGAAGATGATAATTTTAAAACTCCTCAAAAAATAGTCCTCAAAGGAGATTCTATAATCTGGATTACTTATAGTGAAATGCCGATTATTGATACATGTAATAGTGTTCAAGAATTGGCTGATGAAGAATATTTCTTCCCAGTCGGGAATCATTATAAATTTGAATGGTCGGATAAGGAAAAACATATTGCCAAGTGGACAATATATTATGGAGATGAAAGAATTTTATCGAATCGTCTCTATATAGATAGTGTTTATAATACATATCCGGTTATAGACTACAAATGGTTTGATGATAAGGTAAACAACAATTGATAACAGTTTACTATAAATTCGTATTATGAAAATGCGAGTTGTTTGACGGTATGCAAATCCCAGAACATCAATGCAGCTTGATTGTTGCCGAATCGTTACTCCTAAGAACTTATAAATGTATCGGATTGGTAGGGGAGTTAAAGTTGTTGACAATACCTGTGCTAACGAATAGCGGTGAGCTACAAACCATAAACGAACTATAATGCGTATTTTTTATGAGGAGTGGGATAAGGTTTTAAATCATCAGCCAACGGCTGATGACTTGGTGTTGAATGAAAAATTGCTTCTTGTAGAAATTCATCAGCCAGTGGCTGATGAATTTAACTGGTCTGACTTTCTTTCAATCGGCTTTAGTCATCATACCGAAATCATATCCAAAGCTAAGACTTTGGAAGCAAGGCTATTTTATATACATGAATGCGCCATTCACTATTGGAGTAAATATACCTTAAGGGATTACTTAAAAGCAGACCTGTAAAGCCATCGGGGAACTTTGCCTAACAATTTCGCACAAACCTTGCCTGATCCACACTCTGGCTTCTCTTATTATCATTTAATGGTAGACAACGAAAGTGGCGATCCGAAAGATTGGACGGAGTACAAACCCGATAATCAGTCATTGGAACTATGCTTTGATGATATTATAATAACACGAAAGTAATCTTTTACGTCAGTTATATTTTAGAACTGGTTCTGTTTTGTTATCTTTGCGTCGAAACATTGTAACACACAAAGAAAACATGAAAAATAAAGCCGTTGTAGTCGTTGTTATTTTAGGAAGTTTGATTATATCGATATTTGCAGGTTGCCGACAATCTCCTTTGAAATACATTCTCCCGACAATAGATTCTGTCAATAATGACAAAAGCAGGATGGGGTTGAACGGAAAAGTCAAAACGTTGGATATCTATTATTATCGTCCGGAAAATACATCGTCTTTCTTTTCGACGAAATTCAAAAAAGGCGAGAAATGGGAAGAGGACGGAATACATCACTACCATTTTCATTTCAATATCGACGGCAATCTTGCTCAATGCAACGAGTACGACAAACAAGAAAATATTATCCGAAAGACCGATTATACCTATGAGACTTGGGGACATACATCTACACTTAGCTTTCCGAAAACTAACAGTACGATTGTCAGTAAGTATAATACTGACGGGAAACTGCTGGAAATTGTGTATAGTGATTCCCATGGGGAGATAAATACTTATGACGACAGGGGAAATCTTATCCGAACCAAACAGATTGACGGCACGATTGACAAACCGGCTATGACCGAATATGATTATAACGAACATGATTTGTTGGTAGAGAAGAGGGAATATTATAATATAGGGGAATTATCGGGAAAAACAGTCTATGAGTATGATACAAATGGCTTGTTGGCGCAGACCCAAGTGTATGATTTGTTGAGTCGTGATAGGCCGGAAACGCATTTCATCTATGAATACAGTGATAGTAACCGCGTTGTGAAAAAATATAGGATTGGCGATGAAGGTAATAAAGAGTTAGAGTCCTGGTGTAAACGTGAATATTATCCGAACGGTAAACTGAAAACCGTTGTTCGTAATAGTATCGTGCAAGAGAAATACGATGAACAAGGACGGCCGATTGACGAGCGGCCAGGATTTGAAATACTCTACAAAGACTTCCAAGACTACGGCTGTGATGCGAATGGCAACTGGATTGAAACAAAGAATTTCAAAGATTATGTTGATTTTGGCACGGGGCTCGGTCGTATATTAAAACCTTATGTCGAGCGTATCTTTACTTATTACAAAGAATAAAAGCTTAAAATTGAACAATATGCACACAAACACACCCACATAGCAAGCGGTAAGATTCCAGAAATCATAGTAACATTGTTAGTGCATACTAAAAAAAAGAAAACGATGGGAAAAGTAATGAAAGTATTCAAGACACTGATAAACGAGTTGTTTGGAACTAAGAGAGAGTATAAAGTGGAAGGTTTGGGCATCTTTACCTGTAAGGTTTGTGATTGGTGGCGAGATAAATGCTGCCTTTGGAGTGGTGCAGTGCAATTGCCCTTTTACTCGGTAGAAACTCTTGTTTTGATAGAAGGGGACGCTTCTGCTCCGTTCTCCAGGCAATTATTGGAATTACAGGTGCTATTGCAGAACTGGGTACCTATGGCAGAACAACTAGATAGCATGCTGTCCAGCAAAAGTCAGCAGAAACATAAAGAAAAAATATACGGATCCTGGCAGAATGATTTTTATCCCTATACGATCGTGCCGGCTGTACTATATAGTGACAGTTGGGAGATTGTGTTTTACAGGAATAGTGGTGTAAATTATAATTTCACTGTTTTTTGGAAAGACAACAGAGTACAGGATTTACGTTTAGGAGGTTCTTGAATCCTCCCTTTATTTATAGCATTTCCCGTTCTTTCTTTGTCAAACTTTTAACTACAATATCGTAGGAGTTGCTTACAAGCTCTTTAATTTTCTCATCAGGTACATCTTGGTTGAAATAGACACTGATCCAATATTTCTTGTTCATGTGCCATCCTGGCCTTATGCCGGTATATTCAGTTTGCAGTTCTCCGGATTCGTCAGGGTTGCATTTGATACAACAAAAATCGAAAATCTCAATGTTAACGAAACAGAACCATTTGTCCGCTACATAAAAGCATAGAACGTCACGGCTATATTTGTCGGGCACATTGGGAAACGGCATCTTCTCATGGACTCCCTCAAAAGACAGGCAATATTCTCTAAATTCTTCGATATTCATTTAGTTTTTATTTTGGTATATTTACTAGGTTAGTCGACTGCTTCAGATGAATAGCCGATATTTCTGTAATCGTTCACTAAACCATATACCATTTCTTTAAAATTCGGCAGGTTATAGTAATCATTCTTTATTATCTCTTTTAGAAACTTGGAGTCCTCTCCTTCATCATCCCTTTGGTTTCCTTCTTTATCTTCTAGTGCCCCAATTATTCGAAACAACATATCATTGATTATAAGATACTCGTCACTACCTGAACGTTTGTCGTTTTCTAAATCTATCAGTTTCAGATAATAAGTAATATATGCGGCAATCTTAAAACTTTCATCTCTTGTAAATTTGCAATCCGTTTTTTCTCCTAAACAATAATTCCCATATATATCAAGCATTTTGACATAATCATTGGTCGGATTTTCTTGTATAAACTTTAGTAAATTCTCATGAATCTGTAACTTGCCGTTTAAATCTCTTCCTGCAAAGACCTGCTCCAGACTTTCAATGGAATACCTGTCATTTGCATTATTGGAGATGCTGTCCAGTATCAGTTTATTCAGCTTAGCGTCCTTATCATAGCCAAAGCAGAATAGCAAATCTTTCACTTCCATTTCTTTTCCATTGCTTACCAACCAGGCTAGGCTGGCCTTATTGTCATTTAATATATAATTATTCCAATGATAATCAAAAGCGCTTTTATAAACGTTAATATGATCTTTGTCTGTATTTTTATCTATCTCCAGTAATAGGGCAGAAGGCATTTGCATAACACATATATTGAACTTTTTGAAAAAATACAGATGATTTCTATATGGATAGAATTCTTTATCTTGTATGTTATCTTTGCTGTCCATATCAGGGTTTGGATTTAGGGCTACAATGTAGTTCTCATGACTTTTTAATTTTTTCTTGTCTAAAGCATCAGGGGCGTTCAGGTCAATCCCGAAAACATATTTAATGCGTTCCGCATACTCATTGTCCGGTAAAAAACGATAGTTTTGCTCTTTTAATTTATAATATACAATCATTCCTCCCAAAGAAACATCATCAGGCGTTGCTATTCCGGATAAGTTTATATACAGACTACCTTCGTAATACTCTCCATCCATGATTTCATTTTGAGCCTTAGTTAATTTGTCATACCCGGACTTTATCTCCTGCCATTTTTTATCCGTCAATTTCATTGTAGTAAGCCTTAACGTTTCATTGTTTGTTTCTACGGCTTCTTGTGTTTCTTCGTTTGAAGAACCTGCATCAGTTGTCGTGTTTTTTGTTGTTGTATTATGGCAACCCACAATAGTGCTTGCTATGAACAATAAACTTAAAAGGTTCAGTTTTTTCATTGTCATGTTTTTTATTTCTGTTTTTCGTTGACTAATTGGGATAAGCTATATATTGATATTGTGGCAGTATCTGTAATAAGAACTTTATAATTTTTGCCAAAGAAATTTGCGCAGACCGTATCTCCTGTAATTCGCCATTCAACTGCCAAAATCTGTTTGTCCCTATGATCGAATATGATATCCGAGCCATTTGGCTCTTCCCGATAGTATTTATCAAGAACGGTGCTCCTTTTGAAAAAGCTACGGCAATAGCCGTCTGGATATTTTTTTATCGAATCCAATCGGATTGTCCGGTCATGGAAAGCAATGATGCTGTCAATGAGTGTTTGCTTGCTTTTGAATAAATGATTATAGACTACAAAGTTTTCCTCTTTTTGTGTGGAAGTAGGCCCCGACCAAATCTGACGTTCCCATGCATTTATCGGCATTAAGTAAATCTTGATGGGTGCAAAGTATAATCCTAAACAAATAATTGTTCCTATAGCCAATACATAAATCAATATACGCTCTACTTTCTTCATAATTCAGTATGATTGATTATTTGCAAATCCGATTGTGCGTTCTCCAATTCATTATGTGATAAATCTTTTATTTGTATCAATACAAAAGTAGTGATTAATTTGGAACAATGAAGAGCTATCTCGATAAATAAAAGCTTACCTTAAAACAACTATTATCACTTTTATAACTCTCATTTTTTTATTAATATGCTAATTTACTGATGAATAAGTATGATAGACGCTTTTAAAATCCGGTATCTATCATACTTTCTTTATGAAATATGGGTATCTATCATTCCCGTTTCACTGTTTTTTTGCTGTTTACTCCTTCTTTGTGTTGGCTCGCACATAAATTTTATGACTGCCACTTCCAATGGTGTCAAGTACTCCTTCCTTTACCCAACCGTTCAATTCATTCAGCGCTTTGTTCTTTAGTAGTCCCGTCAGTTGCGTATATTCCTTGCGTCGTATCATCGGTCGTTCATCCAGAAACTTCTCCAGCCTGCGCCGACGTTCTTCCACCGGAACTTCGGCGGAATGTGCAAATCCTGACTTCGCTTTTTCCACAAATCCGCGAACCTTCTTTCGGAAAGAAGATGATGGACGAAAATTTACATTATCGAAATAAATGGACTGTGCATGTATCTCTTTGGCATCCATCACCGGACGTGCTTTTAACTTGGCTGAAAAATATCCAAGGTTCCCCAACTGAACGTGATGTCCGCTGACTAAATATTCGGATATTTTATTTTCAATAGCCAGTTGAACTCCTTCAATATCTGCCGGCGTAAAGCTGGAAGCTTGAGCGATCTCTTTTACAATTTGTTGAAAGTCGATGGTTCCGTTCGATACGATGCGGGGATACAACGGCTGTTCGTCTTCGTCTTCTTTCGAAGACGGCTTTTTGCGAAAATCATACTTTGCGTACATGTCTTTTCTATTATGGGTTAATGTGGATAAAACGCCTTTTAAAAGGCATTTTAATGATTGTCTTGCAGTAAGATAACCTACAATTGTAGCCTGGATAATCAACTGGAATCAGTGGCTTTTCTTGGGCACACATTTGTGGGCTCTACAGCCCACGAATGTAAACTATACAGCCCGCATAGGTGGGCTGTACGGCACACTTATGCGGGCTGAAGTCTTACTGCCTGCAAAGATACATTATCCTGCCTTTATTCGCAAATTTAGTAAGCATTATTTCTATAAAATAAAGTCGTGTGGCGTAGCAAATAAAAGCAGTGAAATTTGTTTGGGCGAAGAGCATGTTGTATCTTTGTATGGCTGTAGTGCAGCTTTCCTTTTATTGGAAATAATAATAAAAAAAGATGAGAATAACATTAGTCAGAGACGATGGCAAGGTAAAAACCTTACGGACGTTGAAAATGGAGCTCCTTTTGGAGCAGATGAAAACGGAAGTCAAGGCGCAGCCCGTCTCAAAGATGAGGGAAGTCTTGCGGTATACTCTTCCGGGAAATTCGATTGAAGAGGTGCGTAAAGTTCCCAAAGTGATGCCTGCCGCAGCTTTTGTCCGTAAAGAAGGGGTAATGACCCTGAATGAATATAACGGCATAGTGATGATGGAAGTCAATAACCTTTCGGGGAGGGCGGAAGCCGACGAAATAAAGGAACTGGTTAAAGAGCTTCCGCAAACATACCTTGCTTTTACCGGATCTTCCGGCAAATCAGTAAAGATATGGGTACGGTTCACCTATTCGGATGACCGCTTGCCGACTTTACGCGAGCAAGCGGAACTTTTTCACGCGCATGCTTATCAGACGGCTGTGAAATATTATCAGCCACAACTGCCTTTTGATATCGAACTGAAAGAACCGTCACTCGAACAATATTGCCGGCTGACGTATGATCCTGAACTTTATTTCAATCCGAAAGCAATGCCCATTTATATGAAGCAGCCCGTCAGTTTTCCGTCCGAAACGACTTTTATCAAACGAACGCGGGAAACTGATTCTCCTTTGCAGCGAATGGCGCCCGGATATGAAAATTATGAAGCATTGTCGGTGCTTTTCTCCGCTGCATTCAACAGGGCGCTCGAAGAACTGGACGGATACCGGGAAGGAGACGATCTGCAACCGCTACTAGTGTGTTTGGCGGAGCATTGCTTTCGGGCAGGTATCCCCGAAGAAGATACTGTGCGGTGGACAAAGGCGCACTACCGGCTCCCTTCGGACGAGTTACTGATTCGCGAAACTGTGAAAAGTGTCTACCGTTCCGCCAAGGGATTCGGCAAGAAGAGCAGTCTGACGGCCGAACAGCTTTTCGCCATGCAGATGGACGAATTTATGAAGCGCCGTTATGAATTTCGATACAATACGCTGACCACGGAAGTGGAATATCGCGAACGGAATAGTTTTAATTTCTATTTTCGTCCGGTGGACAAGCGGGTGCTGGCGAGTATCACGATGAATGCCATGTATGAAGGGGTGAAAATGTGGGATAGGGACGTAATCCGCTATTTGGATTCTGATCATGTGCCTGTTTATCAGCCTGTGGAGAATTTTTTGTATCATCTGCCTCACTGGGATGGTAAAGACCGGATTTTGGAACTGGCCAACCGTGTTCCCTGTGATAATCCACATTGGGCGCCGTTGTTCCGTCGGTGGTTTTTGAATATGGTTGCCCATTGGAGGGGAATGGATAAGAAACACGCCAACAGTACGTCACCTTTGCTGATTGGTCCACAGGCATATCGGAAATCGACTTTTTGCAGAATGCTTCTTCCTCCTGCTTTACAGGCGTACTATACGGATAGCATTGATTTCAGTCGGAAACGGGACGCGGAGTTGTATCTGAATCGCTTTCTGCTTATCAATATGGATGAATTCGATCAGATTAGTCCTACCCAGCAGGCTTTTCTGAAACATATTCTGCAAAAGCCGGTGGTGAACACACGTCGTCCGAATGCTTCGGCAGTGGAAGAGCTTCGCCGGTATGCATCGTTCATTGCCACGAGCAATCATCGGGATTTGTTGACGGATACTTCCGGTAGCCGTCGTTTCATCGGTATTTACATGACGGGAGCTATAGATGTGTCGCGTCCTATTGATTATGAACAGCTTTATGCACAGGCGTTGGAGTTGCTTTATCACAACGAACGTTATTGGTTTGACTCCGAAGAAGAGGCCATCATGACGGAAAACAACCGGGAGTTTGAACAATCTCCTGCCATCGAACAGTTATTTATGGTTTATTATCGTAGGGCAGAAGAAGAGGAAGAAGGAGAATGGCTACTGGCTATTGATATTTTGCGCCGGATTCAGAAAGCAAGTAAAATGACGTTTTCCGCCAGGCAGGCTTCTTATTTCGGGCGTATCTTGCAGCGGCTCGGAGTGAAATCTAAACGGAAAACGTATGGTACGTATTATCATGTTGTACGTTTGGAGGTAGAATAGAATTTGTTATATATTAATTATTTACATCATATATATAATGCTATGACTAAAAAAGATGCTATAAAAGTGTTTGAAGATAAAAAGATCCGTGCTGTTTGGGATGACCAAAAGGAGGAATGGTATTTTTCCATTGTGGATGTGATTGAAGTATTAACAGACAGTGAGCGTCCTCGTAAGTATTGGGGGGATTTAAAAAAGAAGTTGAAAACAGAAGGAAGTCAGTTGTCCGAAGAAATCGGACAACTGAAATTACCCTCTTCCGACGGCAAATTGTATAAGACAGATGTAGCTACAACCCAACAGCTTTTCCGTCTAATTCAGTCTATTCCCTCGCCCAAAGCGGAACCCTTTAAGATGTGGATGGCTCAAGTCGCCAAAGAGCGTCTGGATGAAATGCAGGACCCTGAACTGACTATAAATCGGGCGATGATGGAATATAAATCTTTAGGTTACTCGGATAATTGGATTAATCAACGATTGAAATCAATTGAAGTACGGAAGGAACTAACTGACGAATGGAAAAGAAATGGGATGCAAGAGGGCGTTCAGTTTGCTGCATTAACGGATATAATTTATCAGACATGGGCTGAAAAGTCGGCAAAAGAGTATAAGCAGTTTAAAGGATTGAAGAAAGAAAATCTCCGTGACAATATGACGAACACTGAACTGATCCTTAATATGCTTGCTGAAACGGCTACTACGGATTTGTCCAAAGAGAGAAACCCATCCGGTTTTGCTGAAAATGCCGAAGTGGCAAAAGATGGAGGAAATGTGGCAAGAGTTGCTCGCAAGCAATTGGAAAGTCAGCTAAAACGCCCTGTTATATCTCCACTTAATGCAAAAAGTGCATTGCAAGTTGGTGATGAACGGGAAAAAAATGAAACTTCAGGAGAGAGCGTGGATTGATCAAGTATGATAGATACCTCGTTTTTGATGGTCTAAGTATGATAGATACCGGAAATAATAGTTCTCTATCATACTTATTCTTTTAATTATAAGTGGTTTATGAAAATGAATGAGAGTATGATACTAGTTTTTTGACTCATAGAGAAGATATTTTTTTCTGATCTCCTTGTAATCCTGTAATTCCTTTTGCCAACTATTCCGGATAGCCTCTTCCGATTCTCCTTTGAGGATAGCTTTGCGTACGCTGTCAGTTCCCATCAGCAAATCAAACCATCGGGCACGGGAGAAGAAAGCTGCGTTTTCACCGGATAAGCGATAAAAGTTCAAGAAGTAGCGAAGCGTAAATCCATTTACATCGGTTATATTCCGGAGGTCTTCCCCATAACAGGTGATACCTTTGTGCATCGGATTTTTGTCAAAACCGGGTAAGGAGCGGGGAGTAAAAGTGAAACTTCCGTATTTCTTATTAGGTGCGCCCAATACTTGGAAAGGAAAAGTTGTCCCCCGTCCCACGCTGACGCGGGTGGCTTCAAAAGGACAAAGTGAGGCATACAATCGGATAGACTGGTCGTTCGGGAGGTTGGGCGACGGTTTGATGGGAAGTGAATAAGGTGCTCCGTGTTTCCATCCGGTCATTGGAATTACCTTTAATGAACAAGGATTTTTCTTGTTGGCAATCCATCCTTCCCCGTTTATCATCTGTGCCAGTTCGCCGATGGTACATCCGTGGAGTACCGGAAGAGGTAACATGCCGACAAAACTCCGGTAGGCAGGTTTGAGTATCGTACCATCCACATAATCGCACGGATTGGGGCGATCTAGTACAACCATTTCTTTCTTGTTCTCTGCGCAAGCTTCCATCACATAATACATCGTGCTTATATAGGTATAAAAGCGTGCCCCTACATCCTGAATGTCGAATACAATCACATCGACATCTTTTAGTTGGGCGGCAGACGGCTTTTTGTTGTCACCATAAAGCGATACGATAGGAATGCCGGTGCGGGAATCTTTTCCGTCTTTCACCGTTTCACCCGCATCTGCGTTACCACGGAAACCATGCTCGGGAGCAAATACTTTGACTACCCGGACCTCTCTCTTTAATAAGGTATCGAGAAGATGAACCTGCTTTCTTCCCACAACAGAAGTGTGATTGACCACCATTCCGATGCGTTTTCCTTTCAGCAACGGCAGATATTGATCCATCTGTTCTGCTCCCGTGACAATTTGACTGTTTACACGCATTGGCAACAACATAATGAACAAAAATATAAGAATGAAGGAAACTCTAGTTTGCATATCGGTAATTTTTTTGTAATATTGCACAAAAATATTAATTTCTCATCAAGAGAGCAAAAAATAAAGCACATGAATCCATACGAAATCATTGATAAGTATTATCCGGAGAATACCCAGCAGAGACAAATATTAGTAATACATAGTTTGGCCGTGTCCGGAAAAGCAATGAAAATGCTGGATGCTCATCCCGAATTGCGTTTAAACCGGAGTTTTGTAAAAGAAGCCGCTCTGTTGCATGATATTGGTATTTTTCAGACCGACGCTCCAACTATTCAGTGCTTTGGCACTCATCCTTATATCGCTCACGGATATTTGGGAGCCGAAATCTTGCGGGCGGAAGGTTTTCCCCAACACGCATTGGTGTGCGAACGCCATACGGGAGCCGGACTTTCGTTGGAAGATATCATTGCCCAGCAACTTCCTGTTCCTCATCGCGAGATGCTGCCCATCACCCTGGAAGAACAATTGATTTGCTTTGCGGATAAATTCTTTTCTAAAACCCATCTGGATGAAGAGAAAACAGTGGAGAAAGCACGGCAAAGTATTGCAAAATATGGTGAAGAAGGTCTAAGCCGCTTTGATAGATGGTGTTCTCTCTTTTTATAGCACTAAAAAATAATTAAATAACGAAGATTCTAACTCATATTTGGTGAAGATTGTGTACTTTTGCCACTTCAAGCGTAAACTATTAGTTAATGGCGCCATTGAAAGCAAAAATACTTATATCATTCATACTGCTGATTGTCTTACTGATGCTTCCCGATGAGGCTACGTCTCAACGTCGAAGAAGAGGAATGATTGCCTCCAATACCGCGAAAACGGATTCCCTTCAGGGAAATGATTCGTTGAAAGCAGATACGGTAACGGTACGCATTGATTCTATCGCACCGGTAAAGAAGAAACAACCACTCGATGCACCGGTTGTTTATGAATCTAACGACTCCACTGTCTTTACTTTGGGAGGAGCCGCTACACTTTATGGTAGCGGAAAAGTGAATTATCAGAACATCGAACTGGCTGCGGAAGTTATTTCGATGAATCTGGATAGTACTACTGTGCATGCTTATGGTATCAAGGATACTACCGGAGTGGAAAAAGGTAAACCGGTATTTAAAGAAGGTGATACCTCGTATGATACGGAAACAATCCGGTATAACTTCAAAACCAAGAAAGCGGGAATTACTGATATCGTCACCCAGCAGGGAGAAGGATATGTGACCGGAAGCAAGGCGAAGAAAGGGGCCAATGATGAAATTTTCATGGAGCATGGGCGTTATACAACCTGCGATCATCACGATCATCCCCACTTCTATATGCAGCTGACGAGAGCTAAGGTGCGCCCTAAAAAGAATGTAGTGACAGGACCTGCCTATCTGGTTGTGGAAGATGTGCCTCTGCCGTTGGCTGTGCCGTTCTTCTTCTTCCCATTCTCCAGCAGTTACTCTTCCGGTTTCATTATGCCGACTTATATGGACGACTCCAGCCGTGGTTTCGGTTTGGCAGAAGGAGGATATTACTTTGCCATGAGTGATATCATGGACTTGAAAATAACGGGAGATATCTTCACGAAAGGTTCATGGAGATTGTCCGGATTGACAAACTATAATAAACGCTATAAATATTCCGGTACACTGCAAGCGGATTATCAGGTCACCAAGACAGGAGATAAAGGGATGCCGGACTATACAGTTGCTAAGGACTTTAAGGTGGTATGGAACCATCGGCAGGATGCCAAGGCTAGTCCGAACAGTACATTCTCCGCCAGTGTTAACTTCGCAACTAGTAGTTACGAACGTTCCAATATCAACAACCTTTATAATTCGCAGTTGTTGACTCAAAATACCAAAACATCAAGTATCAGTTATTCTCGTAGTTTCCCTGATATCGGTCTGACCTTATCCGGAACTACCAATATCGCACAGACAATGCGTGACTCTTCTATTGCGGTCACTTTGCCTGACTTGAATATTACATTAAGCCGTCTGTTCCCCTTCAAACGCAAGAAGGCAGCGGGAGCTGAACGCTGGTACGAAAAGATTTCCATTAGTTATACGGGACGTTTGACAAACAGTATTCGTACCAAAGACGACCGTCTGTTTAAAGCCGGACTAAGTGAATGGGAGAATGCAATGAATCACAATATTCCTATCAGTGCTACTTTTACACTGTTCAAATATTTGCAGGTTTCTCCTTCGGTCAATTATACAGAGCGTTGGTATACTCGTAAGGTTAATCAGCAATATAATGAGGTAGACCATAAATTGGAAGCATTGCCGGGTGATACATTGAATGGTTTCTACCGGGTTTCCAATTATTCGGCAAGTTTGAGTTTGAGTACGAAACTGTATGGTATGTACAAACCTCTTTTTGCTAAGAAGAAAGAGATACAGATTCGTCATGTATTCACGCCGCAGGTAAGTCTTAGCGGTGCTCCGGGATTCAGCAAGTACTGGGAAGAATATACAGATTATAATGGCAATACGCAATATTATTCTCCTTTCACGGGGCAACCTTATGGAGTACCTTCGCGCGAAGGGTCGGGAACAGTCAGCTTCTCTATTTCAAATAACCTGGAGATGAAGTATTACGACGCCAAAAAAGATACGCTTAAAAAAGTCAGTCTGATTGATGAATTGGGAGCGAGCATGTCCTATAATATGGCTGCCAAAGAGAGACCGTGGAGTGATTTAAGCATGAACCTCCGTTTGAAACTGACGAAGAATTATACTTTCAATATGAATGCATCGTTTGCTACGTATGCTTATACATTCGATAAAAGCGGTAATGTAGTGACTAGTAATCGTACAGAATGGTCGTATGGTCGTTTTGGGCGTTTCCAAGGATATGGCTCTTCTTTCAACTATACCTTTAATAATGACACATGGAAGAAATGGTTCGGTCCGAAAGAGGAGGATGAAAAAGGAAAAGATAAGAAGTCGGAGGATAGTGATGATGAAGAATCCGACGGAACGGAAGGAGATGGTACTACACCTAAGAAAGTAGAGAAAGCACAGGCAGACCCGGATGGTTATCAGGTGTTTAAGATGCCTTGGTCGTTGAGCCTTAGCTATTCGTTTAATATCCGTGAAGATAGGTCTAAGCCTATTAACCGTTATTCCATGCGATATCCTTATACGTATACGCATAACATCAATGCAAACGGAAATATAAAGATTTCTAATAACTGGTCGCTCTCGTTCAACTCGGGCTATGATTTTCAGGCAAAAGAGATTACGCAAACTTCTTGTACAATCTCCCGTGACTTGCACTGTTTCAACCTGTCCGCCAGTCTTTCTCCTTTCGGACGCTGGAAATATTACAATGTTACCATCCGTGCGAATGCAAGCATCCTGCAAGACTTGAAGTATGAGCAGAGAAGCCAAACACAAAGTAACATTCAGTGGTACTAGGATAAGTTGAGAGTTGAGAGTTGAGAGTGGAAATTCGGACGTGTAATTGTTTTGCTACAATATAGAAAAAGAAAAATGGCTGCGCTATCATTCGACGAATAGTGCAGCCATTTTTTTACTTTTTATTCTTAACTCTCAACTCTCCATTCTCCAACTTCTCCAACTACCATGCGATTTCTGTTTTTCCATGGGTTTTCAGGTAATCGTTTGTACGGCTGAAATGTTTGTTTCCGAAGAAGCCGTTGTAAGCTGAAAGAGGAGAGGGGTGGGCAGAGGTGAGCACCAGATGCTTGTTGCGGTCGATAAACGCTCCTTTCTTTTGAGCGTATGATCCCCATAAGATAAATACCAGGTTTTCTTTTTCTTCTGCCAGGGCACGGATTGCAGCATCGGTAAATGTTTCCCAGCCACGATTCTGATGTGAACCTGCTTGGTGGGCACGTACGGTCAGGGTTGCGTTGAGTAATAATACTCCTTGTTCTGCCCAGCGAGTCAGGTTTCCCGTGGTTGGGGCGTCTGAACCGATGTCGGCTTTGATTTCTTTGAATATGTTCACTAATGAAGGGGGAAAAGGCACTCCGTCGTTTACAGAGAAACAGAGACCATGTGCTTGTCCCGGTCCATGGTAAGGATCTTGTCCTATAATTACAACTTTCACTTTGTCGAAAGGACAAAGGTTGAAAGCATTGAAGATCAGTTTTCCCGGAGGGAAGATCTGATACTGGCTATATTCGCTTTTGACGAAATCGGTCAGTGTGCGAAAGTAGTCTTTGTCGAATTCGGGTTTTAAATGTGCTTTCCAGCTTTCTTCAATTTGTACGTTCATAGTTTGTTATATAAGGTGTATATCAAGTTCTTCACATTCTTTGCGCATATCTTCGGGCCAGATGCTGGCTTGTATCTCTCCAATGTGAGCTTTGCGAAGGTAGAACATACACAAGCGGGATTGTCCGATACCTCCTCCGATGGATAGTGGAAGGGTGTCATTCATCAATCGCTTGTGGAAATAAAGTTCCAGTCTTTTTTCTTCTTTTTCTTCTTTCAACTGACGTTGCAAGGCTTCTTTGTCAACACGGATTCCCATAGATGATAATTCGATGGAGCGTTGCAGTACATTGTCCCACAGAAGGAGGTCGCCGTTTAGTCCGGGCAAGTCGTTCAATCCTTTGGTTGTGTAGTCGTCATAGTCCGGTGCGCGTCCGTCGTGTTTCTTGCCGTCGCTAAGTTTACAGCCTATGCCTATGATAAACACAGCTCCGTATTTCTGACAGATGGCATGTTCGCGACATTTGGGTTCCAGATCCGGATAAAGTTGGCGCAATTCTTCTGAATGGATGAAATGTAGCTTTTGTGGCAGGCACGGCTTGATTTGCGGATACATTTCGTATACCATATATTCTGTACGGATCATAGCTGCATAAATACGGTTGACGATCTCTTTCAGGAAGTTTACGTTCCGGTCTTCATTGGTGATGACACGTTCCCAGTCCCACTGGTCTACGTAGAGAGAATGCAGGTTGCCCAGTTCTTCGTCTGAACGGATTGCGTTCATATCCGTATAAATACCATATCCGGGTTCGATATGATAGTCAGCTAAGGTCAACCTTTTCCATTTAGCCAATGAATGAACCACTTCGGCTTGTGCATCGCCCAGATCTTTAATAGGGAAAGAAACGGGTCGTTCTATTCCGTTCAAATCGTCATTGATACCCATTCCTTTCAATACGAAAAGGGGGGCAGTCACACGTCTAAGGCGTAGCTCGGATGACAAGTTTAATTGGAAGAACTCTTTTATTTGCTTGATTCCCAGCTCGGTCTGTTTGAGGTCGAGTAGCGGATTATAGTTCTTAGGTTTTATCAAGTAACTCATAGGTTTGTTAAATGTTAATTGTCGGCAAAGATAGGAATAAAATTGATATATGTAATGGATATTCTCTAAAAGATTGTCAATTTGATAAAGTAAATGCTCTAAAGCATTTCAAAATAACAATGTCTTAACATGGGGAAGTGCCTTAAGAACTATAAAAAAAGAAGAATCATTAGGAAGATGAGAAGATTTTTTATACTTTTGTCCTCGCATTTAGAAAGAATGGCTTCTTTATTTAAGCGGATGAAGCGTTTTTTTAGCCTGATAAATTTGTATAAGCACCTGTAGTTCAATGGATAGAATGGAGGTTTCCGGTACCTCAGATAAGGGTTCGATTCCCTTCGGGTGTACTTTAAAGCCGTACTTGCAGAGAGTACGGCTTTTTATTATTGTATTTTCAGCCCATGTATGGTATATGATGTTACAGCACAGAGCTTTTTATCTTCGAATATTTTTATAGCATCCTTTTTAGTCATGACCTTTTGTGTTTTGATTCTTTTCCTTGTTCAATCAAAATTGTCGATTATGCAAATGTACAACTTTACATGATATAAAAGCAGTAATAGATAAAATCTTGTGTTCCATATTATTATCTGTAGTTGCATAATTTAGTCTAAATAGAATAAAAAAGTTGTTTTAGATGATTGTTTTCTCATAGAAAATGCTAACTTTGTAACGATGAAGAAGTAAAAAAATGATGTTGATATAGTGTATTTATAGCTTTCCGGAAGTAGATATCTGACGATAAATTATATTAATCCCATAAATATAAATTAGAATGGAAGAAGCTAGAAAAAAGAAATGGGCTAGTGTGGCGCTGATTATCGGAGCTATTGGTTTTATCATTATTATGATTTACTTTACAGTTATTTCAAGTCTCAACATGTAAAACAGATCATTATGGCATTGAAAAATTGAAGCTTGGACATTTCGTTTGAATCTGTCCAAGCTTGTTTTTTGTGGTTCCGGATGAGATTGACCGGTAGTCTGGCAATGCCTCTTCTTTAGCTTCTTGAAACCTGAAGTCCCTTGTCAGAAAGCGTCATTTCTACAAAACGAGCGCGTGGGTTGGGAGCTTGTTCTGTCAATATCCGTCGGATTTGTCCGGCTGCTTGCGGATCTTTGGCTACCATATATAAATAACCGCCACCACCTGCGCCGGGGAGTTTGTATCCTAGGGTATAATCTTTGATTTTCTCGATAATGGCTGCTACTGCCGGCGGATTGGTTCCGCAATCTAATGCCTGGTTTTGTATCCAGGTTTTGCCGACCAATCGACCGAAACTATCGAAGTTGCTGCGCAGGATAGCTTCACTCATATCCATTGCATGGGCTTTCATCTCGGGCAGCAAACTTAGATGTGGACCGGAATTGAGGAACATGGAACTGACAATTTCCGCCAGAATACTTTTGGCAGTACGGGTAATTCCTGTATAATATAACAGATGACAGTCGCGGTAGTCGGGATGAATAAAGAGTTGGTCGGGCAACCAGCGCACTAATGGATGCTGTTCGAAACCTGCTTCGGATTGTAGCAATTTAATGCCGGAGAAGACACCGCCATATTGATCCTGCCAACCTCCTCCTGTGGTCAGTAGTTGTTCCAATACTAATGTGTAACTACATATATCATTCTTGTCCCAAGCCAGTCCGCAGAAATCATTGATTGCTCCGAGCACGGTGGATGCCAGGATAGAACTGGTGCCCAAACCCGAGCCAGCAGGAATAGCAGCCAACAGGGTAATTTCAATTCCCGAGCCGAAAGCTTCCAGCTGTTTGGCTAAAGAAGGGTAGGATTCTGTTGAGAATGCCGGCGCGAAACCTGCCAACGTAAGGGCGGCTTTGGGGATGGAAAATGGAGAACCCACCTTTTTGTAATCTTGCAGTTCCTCATAATTTCGTATCACTTCCATTGCACCCATGTCGATGGAACGAAGGGTAATATGATATTCCTTGCAAGGTTTAACGTATACTTGCAGCGGCGGTTGGCCGTTCAGTTCGATGGCAAGATTGACAACGCTTCCTCCTGAATAAAGAGAGTAGGGAGGAGTGTCCGTCCATCCTCCTGCCACATCAATGCGTACAGGGCTGCGGCTCCATACAATCTGATCGGAATAAACGTTGAGTGTGGGATGACTTTTACGTTCGTTCATCACTCCCAATAAACCGTCGCGGAGCAGTTGGAAGGCTGCCTGTTCTTCTTTTGCGCAATCTTTGTCTTCACGTAGTTTCATGATGCGTGCGCGAAGCATCCGGTTGTGTATCCGTAGCATGGGTGCGGCATCTTCTTGCAGGACATCGGGAGTATCCAGATTGAAACGTACAAATTCGTTTGCGGCATCCAGTAAGTCAAGTTGATAGAATACGCTTTTTTCATAATTAGCCGCCAGTCCTTTCCAGTTCTCTTTACGGAAAGCATTGCGCTGTTCATAAAGACGCTTGAGGTTGGCGCCTGCCGAGATTTCGTCGGCAGAAACTTTCTCTGCTTTGAGCCAACATTTTTTCCCTTCTTCCAGTTGGAGCTCCGATGTCATCCAGCGCACTAATATGCCTAAATCTTCAACAGAAGTTACTTTGGGGAAGATAGATGCTGATTGTAAATCATCGGTGCGTCCTTTTATATCCTCCCAGGTAATTCCTCTTTCTTCCATCCAGCGGGTGAAAGGGATATTAAGATAGGTAGTCGTTGATTTGTCTAACGCTCCTTTGAACACATCATCCAAGCCATACGGACGTGCAACAAAGTCATTGTCGCCGATAGGGATAATGTCGATGCAGACTCCATCCGGCAAGTTGATGTTCCATTGGTTTTCGGGAACTCCTGTTATTATTTGGCGGGACCCCAGTTTCCAGCCTTTTCCCACATGGCTATTCTCAATCCATAAGTTGGCATTGTCTGCAGAAAGGGAAACTTGTGTGATAGAGTTCTGGATAAAGATAGCCGGATTCGGTTTTACTTTCCGGTGCATGATCCTTCTTTGATCGCGTACCTTGTCTTGTATGGCTAAAGTAGAAGAAATCAGTTCATGGCTTGTGCCATAATGATAGAATTCTCCACCGGGCAAAGGCAATATGGCTACGGATAACTGATTGATTTCTTCATCTTTCGTTTTGGGATGCTCTCCCAAAGCCAAGCCGTAGTCCGAGTATAAGTCATAATAATTAATATCATTGGTTCCTTCTTTTAATGACCGTTTCATCAATACTTCGATGGCGCGGTCACTCAAAATCCAGATACCGATGTCCATCAGGAAAAGATGAGTTTTCGATAATCCTTCCAACTCTTCAAGAGAAGGTTTCTGTAACATGAAGTCGAGAACCTCCGGCTTTTTCCGGTCGGAAACAAATACACCATGATGGGTTGCCAAGGAAGGATTTACCCATAAGCCGTAGCACACTACGTCTGCATTCGGAATATCCTGGAGTGGCTTTTCCGAACGGATATATACATCTCCGCTTGCGATCAGCGTATTCAGACCGGCTGGAGCCTGATTCATAATCCTTTCATAGAGCGGGAGCTGCAATGATAATAGATTCTGTCCGAGTTTTTGTCCTCTTTCCCAACTGAAGATCGGGATCGGAGTCAATATTTTGCCGGAAGGTCCGTAGCTGGGCAGGCGACGGCTTTGTCCGCCTGCATGGAGCAATATTCTTTTTTCATCTCCTATCCAGTTGCCGAAAGATTTTTGTGGCGCGAATGCCTGATGGCAGGCCTGCAATAACCATGTCGTTCCGCCGCCGGAGCCTAGTTTGCTCCCAATGGGGTCTGATGTACAAAACCAATCGGTATGGTTGACTTCTTCCAGTTCGTGGAAGCAATGGATCAAATTGGGTGGTAAGGATAATAACTTTTGCATAGTAGAATCTGCGTTGGCTTAGATGGAATCTAAGTGAATTAAACTCCTGTAAAAATACGATTTATATTCCTTCTTTTCAATGTTTTTCTCCTGTTTTGAAGAATAAATTATCTTTTCAGCTTTTAGGTGTTCTTTTCAAACAGCGTATCCCAATGGTCGCTTAGTGCTTGCATGGATGGCAGTAGCAGATCGGCTCCGGCATCCAGCAATACTTGTCCGTCCAAAGGACCTGTATTTACAGCTATTGTAAAGATGCCCGCATTGTGTCCGGCTTCCACTCCTAACGGAGCGTTCTCTACTACGATGGCTTCATCAGCTTTAAGTCCGCCTTTTTTCAATGCCATCAGATACGGTTCGGGATTGGGCTTACCATATTTTACATCGAACGCTGTAACCATCAATTCTTTACGAAACATTCCCGGATAGTTGTGTTCCAACCGTTCGAGCAGGGATAGTTGGCCGGAACCAGTGACCACCATCGGAATCAGTCCATCCTTTTTTACTTTTTGTAGCAACTCCCATGCACCGGGCATACGTTTTGCTTCGGGATACGAATTGAACAAAACACTTTTCTCCTGATAGATACTTTCTATTTCTTCTTGGGTAGCTTCTCTGCCCAGTTCACGTTGGAAAACAATATTAATAGTGGAGGCTCCTGTCCGTCCTTCGTGCATATATGCTTCTTCGCGACTAAGAGTGAGTCCGTGAGATTTCATTACTGTATGCCAGGCTTCCGAATGATAGGGCATAGAGTCAAAAAGTACGCCGTCCATGTCAAACAGGACGGCTTTCAGTTTCTTTTTCATACTTTGGTACGTTGCAGAATCTTTTTAAGATGATATTTTATTTTTTTATGAACATTTTCTTCAGATCAGACACGGGAATAACCACATCGTGTTGCTTGCCGGATTCCTTGCCAATATATCTGTACATTATGTTTTTGTTATTATTCACGCAAGTTTTGATGAATAACTGGGTGGCCGGATCAGTCTGACTTGCCAGCATTGATACAATACCCTCTTTCACTTCTGCTGCGTTTTCTTCAATCTGGCTGATGGGACACAATTCTTCGTCCACACTGCATATATAAACAACCGATTCGCCTATGACCTCGATCTTTTCGACAATGACTTCTTCGCTGGCTTGCATCGGGAATTGCAGGTTCGCCATTTTCAGTTGTGCTTCAAGCTTTGTTTGTCCGCTTTGTGCCGGGTCGGCATTTGTATTAATCACTTCTTTCAGTTCTTCGGCGGTAAGTTCGCAAACTGCTTGTTCGCCCGACTTATTCCCTACAAATATCATGTGTAATCCGGAATTACATTTTGCCATCAACTTGAGCATCTCTTTTACATCTGCTGCCGGATTTTGAAACATCATTGTGATAGATGATTTCATGCTTTCCGGATTGTCTTTCAATATCTTTATATTGGTAATCTCTTCGTTCATGTTCAGCGTGTACACTACATTATTCCCGTCGTAGATGATGCTGGTGATCGTACCGACTGCTCCCATGTCTATTGGACACTGTTTGTTGGCTACCGCGATCACTGTCTTGAGTTTGGCTTCCTGGCAACCGGTCATTACGAGCATTAGCAATGATATGCTACATAATAATATGAATCCACTGGATTTCTTTAATAAATTTCCTGTCATTCTATTTGTTTTTTTAGTTTGATTCGCTTAATCTACAACTGTATACGAGGCAAAGATAACGATAAAAAACGAGAGATAAGTTAGAACGGGGAGATAGTTTAGTGATTAGTTGTCATGTAGTATGTACTATCAACTCTTATCGCGTAGACTGCTCGCCACTACTAAATTGTGGCGTATTACTTGTATAATTATTTGTTGTTTAGAAGAATATGTGTATTTTTGTAACGTTATAAACTCGACGATAGCATGAAAAAGAGAGTATTATTGTTGCTACCATTGTTTTTAGGCGCCTGCTCTGATAGCGGGGAAAGTCCTGTTATCAAGATAGAAAAGCTTTATGCAAAGGTTGAATCGGATGATGAAAATTCCGGTTCCGGTGAAAAAGACTATGCAAATCAGAGGGACGAACTGCCGGCCTTGAAGGTGGGAGATGAAGTGAAAGCTCTTCTGCTTTTGGATGGAAATGGAGCTGAACTGAAAACCTTTAGACTTCAGAATGATGATGAAGTGGATACTAAACTTATCTTTGAGAAAACAGAAGTATCTACAGAGGGAAATCTGACAGATGTGGAAAAGGGGCAGCTTCGTTTTAAGGATGGTGTGTCAAAAGCCAAAATTATGGTGATTGCGACCATCAAACAAGTAGATAAGAACGGCGATGTAAAATTAGAGTTCTATCTTTCTTCCAAAGCCGAATGTGAAGGAGCACAGGAAGAAATCGGCTTAAAGACGAAAGCGGAGGATGATAAGTGAAAATTGACGAGTGGTAGCAACTAACAAAGTAAGTCGGTAAATTGTAACTAAATAGCGACATTTAGGAATGTCTCCATTTTGGATTTCAATGAATAATGAACGGTGAACAAATCCATGCATATAGCATAGTTGTTCACCGTTCATTGTTTATAGTTCACCGTTTATAAAAACGTTCTTGATTACAGTTTTGCACGGATTGCTTTAGATTCTTCTTCATACCCCGGTTTGTCAAGCAACGCAAACATATTCTTTTTGTATGCTTCCACACCCGGTTGGTTGAATGGATTCACGCCTAACAAGTAACCGCTGATACCGCAAGCCTTTTCGAAGAAATAGAGCAGACCACCGATGTTGTATTCGCTCAATTCCGGAAGTACGATACGCATATTAGGTACACCACCGTCTACGTGAGCCAACTGTGTTCCCAATTCGGCCATCTTGTTCACTTCGTCCACACGTTTGCCGGCTAAGAAATTCAAGCCGTCCAGATTTGCTTCATCAGAAGGAACTTCCAGTTTGTGGTTAACCTTCTCTACTGAAATCACCGTTTCAAAGATAGAACGTTCGCCTTCCTGAATCCATTGACCCATAGAGTGGAGGTCTGTTGAGAAATCTACCGATGCAGGGAAGATACCTTTATTGTCTTTTCCTTCAGATTCTCCGTAAAGCTGTTTCCACCATTCGCTTACATAGTGCAGTTTTGGGCAGAAGTTAACGAGGATTTCGATCTTCTTACCATTTCTGTACAACTCATTGCGGGTAGCAGCGTAGATAGCAGCAGGGTTTTCAGCAAATGCAACGTCCGAACCACATACTTTTTCCATGTCGGCAGCACCGGCAACCAGTTTGTCGATATCGAATCCGGCCACTGCAATAGGCAACAAACCAACCGGAGTCAGGACAGAGAAACGTCCGCCTACGTTATCGGGGATGATGAATGTTTTGTATCCTTCTTTATCGGCTGTTACACGGGCAGCACCTTTCTTGGCATCTGTCACGGCAACGATTACTTTCTTTGCAGTTTCTTTGCCGCGCTGATCTTCACACTGCTTTTTCAGCAAGCGGAAAGCAAGAGCTGTTTCAGTAGTAGTTCCTGATTTGGAGATATTGATGACACCGAATTTCTTGTCTTTCAGATATTCAGTCAGTTCGTACAGATAATCTTCGCTGATATTGTGTCCTGCATAGATCATGACAGGAGCTGTTTTCTTTTCCTGCAACCAAGTGAAGCTGTTAGACAAAGCTTCGATGACGGCACGGGCACCCAGATAGCTACCACCGATACCGGCTACGATTACTACTTCACAATTGTCTCTTAATACTTTTGCAGTAGCGTTCAGGTCGGCCAGGTGTTCTTTAGTGATAGAAGAAGGCAAATGCAACCATCCTAAAAAGTCGTTACCTTTGCCTGTACCTTTTTCAAGCATTTCCTGTGCGGCTTTTACTTCAGCTTCGTAAGCAAAAACCTTTTCTTTGGAGATGAATCCAAATGTTTTTTCAATGTTTAAACTAATCATATTTTTTAAGTATTAAGTTTTAAGTATTAAGTATTAGTCATCAAGTATGGATTGTCAAGTATGAGTACCTGCGGGTAATACTTAATGCCTAATACTTAATACTTAATATTTTTTTATCTAAAAGAGTCAGTCAACAGTTTAATCTCGATCATTGGTGAGATACGTTCGTACAGAATGTTGTACACTGCGTCCAGTATCGGCATATTGACATGATGATGTTTATTGATTTCTTTGATACATTTCGTACCATAGTAACCTTCCGCAATCATTTCCATTTCAATTTGCGCACTCTTAACGGAATACCCTTTACCTATCATCGTTCCGAAAGTTCGGTTGCGGCTGAAGTTGGAGTAACCGGTCACCAATAAATCCCCTAGATAAACAGATTCATCCACGTTTCTGTTCAACGGATGCACCGTATTCAAGAAACGGTTCATCTCCTGAATGGCGTTGGAGATCAAAACAGCCTGGAAGTTGTCGCCATATTTCAGACCGCTACAGATACCGGCAGCGATGGCATATACGTTTTTAAGTACCGAACTGTATTCGATACCCGCTACGTCATCACTGACAGATGTTTTGATGAAGCTGCTTCCCAGACGACGTGCGAAGATACGTGCTTTGTCTTTGTCAGGGCAGGCGATAGTCAGGTAGGAGAGGCGTTCCAAGGCTACTTCTTCTGCGTGGCAGGGACCTGCAAGGACTGCTATATTTTCTGGTGGTACACCATATTCTTTTGTGAAGTATTCCGATACAATAACGTTGTCATCGGGTACGATTCCTTTGATAGCGGTGATGATAAACTTATCTTTTATCTTGGTTTTCAGTTTTTTCAGATGCGCCTTCAGATAAGGAGAGGGAGTGACGAAAATCAGTGTATCCGATTCTTTCACCACATCGTTGATGTTGGAACTGAACGTGATGCGTCTTGTATCGAATTTCACTCCTGTCAGATAAGCCGGATTGTGCCCTAATCGTTTAAAATCGGCAATGCGGTCGTCTCGCCGCATATACCAATTGATAGAGTCTTCCTGGGCCAGACACATCTTTGCGATGGCTGTAGCCCAACTTCCTCCGCCCATTATCGCTATCTTGCCGGGTAATTTCATTTGTATGGATTTGGATGAAGAACTTATTAAATTTTCTGTATCCACTCAGTTACGTCGTTTACCGACGGATTGGTCAGTTCTAATTTATATTTCTTGTTAATGCCACAGATGTCCTGGTGCAACTTCTGCGGATTGACATCTTTCATGTCAGCTACAGTGTTGTAACCGGCTTTTTGGATCACCGGAACCCAGTCTTCTGCGATTCCCAATTCCATATATTTAGCGGCAGCGTCTTTTTTCACTACTTTTTCCGGACGCATTTGCGGGAAGAATAATACTTCCTGAATAGTGGTCTGTCCGGTCATTAACATTACCAGGCGGTCGATACCGATACCGATACCCGATGTAGGAGGCATACCATATTGTAAAGCGCGCAAGAAGTCCTGATCGATAATCATCGCTTCATCGTCTCCCTTGTCGGCCAAACGCATCTGCTCTTTGAAACGTTCTTCCTGATCCAGCGGGTCATTCAATTCCGAGTAAGCATTAGCCAGCTCTTTACCGTTCACCATTAATTCGAAACGTTCGGTCAGTCCCGGTTTAGAACGATGCATCTTGGTCAGCGGAGACATTTCAACCGGATAATCGGTGATGAAAGTCGGCTGGATATACGTACCTTCGCAGAATTCTCCGAAGATTTCATCAATCAGCTTGCCTTTACCCATTGTCTCGTCGATTTCTTCCATTTTCAGTTCCTTGCAAACTTGGCGGATTTCTTCTTCGCTCTTGCCGTTCAAGTCGTATCCTGTCTTTTCTTTGATAGCGTCCAGGATAGGCAGGCGGCGGTAAGGAGCTTTGAAACTGATCGTTTTTCCGTCAACAACGCTTTCCGTACAGCCGTTTACAGCGATACAGATACGTTCCAGCAGTTTTTCGGTGAAATTCATCATCCAGTTGTAATCCTTGTACTGAACATAAAGTTCCATACAGGTAAATTCCGGATTGTGAGTTTTATCCATGCCCTCGTTACGGAAGTTCTTACCTATTTCATATACACCTTCAAAACCACCTACGATCAGTCGTTTCAGATAAAGCTCTGTTGCGATACGCAGGTAAAGGTCTATATCCAGTGAGTTATGGTGAGTGATGAACGGGCGTGCACTGGCTCCACCAGCAATAGATTGCAGGATAGGAGTTTCCACTTCCGTGTAACCAGCCTCATCCAAAACGTTGCGCAATGTTTTCACTACAGTGGCGCGTTTCAGGAATGTTTCTTTGATACCGTCGTTTACTACCAGGTCCACATAGCGTTGGCGATAACGGAGTTCGGGATCTTCAAAAGAGTCATAAGCTACTCCGTCTTTGTATTTAACGATTGGCAACGGTTTGATAGACTTTGCAAGTACAGTCAGTTTCTTTGCATGGATACTAATTTCACCCATTTGTGTGCGGAACACGAAACCTTCGATACCTATAAAGTCACCTAAGTCGAGCAGGCGTTTAAATACAGCGTTGTACAGTTCCTTGTCTTCTCCCGGACAGATATCATCGCGGGTGATGTACACCTGGATGCGACCTTTAGAGTCCTGCAATTCGATGAAAGATGCTTTACCCATCACGCGGCGGCTCATGATACGGCCGGCTACGGAAACCTGGCGTGGCTCTTCGTCGTCTTTAAATTCAGCTTTAATATCTGTAGAGAAAGCATTGGTTACATACTCTGCTGCAGGGTATGGATCAATACCCATTGCACGAAGCTCATTCAGACTGTTACGTCGAATAATTTCCTGTTCACTTAGTTCTAATATATTCATTTCGTTACGTATTAACTCAATTTTGTGGGCAAAAATACGAAACTTTTCTCATATATCCTGTAATCCGTCTCTTTTTTGTATCTTTGCACCCTCAAACTAATAGGTATGACAGGACAAAAGACACCCACTGCGTTGGGTACGGAAAAGATTGGAAAGCTTTTAATGCAGTATGCCATTCCGGCAATTATCGCCATGACGGCGTCTTCTCTTTATAATATGGTAGATAGTATTTTCATCGGTCATGGAGTAGGGGCGATGGCTATCTCCGGATTAGCATTAACCTTTCCGCTAATGAATCTTGCCGCGGCTTTTGGCTCTTTGGTAGGGGTAGGTGCGGCTACATTGATTTCTGTGAAGTTGGGCCAGAAAGATTATGATACCGCACAGCGGGTTTTGGGAAATGTGTTTGTATTAAACCTTATTATAGGTATCTCTTTTACGCTGGTCGTTCTGCCTTTTCTTGATCCGATACTTTATTTTTTCGGCGGAAGTGATGAGACTGTCAAATATGCCCGCGAATTTATGCAGGTTATTCTGCTGGGAAATGTGGTAACTCATTTATATTTGGGGCTGAATGCAGTGCTTCGTGCCTCGGGACATCCGCAGAAAGCGATGGTGGCAACCATCACGACCGTGTTAATCAATGTATTACTTGCACCTTTGTTTATTTTTGTATTCGACTGGGGAATTCGCGGGGCGGCCACAGCTACGGTTTGTGCGCAGTTGATCGCCTTGGTCTGGCAGCTTCATCTGTTCTGTCGCAAAGACGAACTGATACGATTGAAAAAAGGTATTTTCCGTTTGAAACGGAAGATCGTGTTGGATTCATTGGCTATCGGTATGTCTCCCTTCCTGATGAATATGGCGTCTTGCTTTATTGTGATTCTGATTAATCAGGGATTAAAAGAGCATGGAGGTGATTTGGCGATCGGTGCATTCGGTATTGTTAATCGTATTGTTTTTGTCTTTATTATGATTGTATTGGGACTGAACCAGGGGATGCAGCCCATTGCGGGATATAATTTTGGTGCGAAGCTCTATCCTCGTGTGACGGAAGTACTGAAAGTAACCATTTATTGTGCAACTGTAGTGACAACGATAGGTTTCCTGATAGGTATGTTCATTCCGGAAATCGTATCTTCCATTTTTACTTCGGACGCAGAATTAATCAGTATTGCGTCTAAGGGATTTCGTGTAGTGGTGTTCTTCTATCCGATTGTAGGTTTTCAGATGGTAGCTTCCAACTTCTTCCAGAGTATCGGAATGGCAAGTAAAGCCATTTTCTTGTCGCTGACCCGACAGATGTTATTCTTAGTGCCCTGTTTATTGATTCTACCTCATTATTATGGACAAATGGGTGTTTGGGCCAGTATGCCTGTGGCAGATTTGGCGGCTAGTCTTATATCCGGAGGTATGTTGTGGTGGCAGTTCCGGCAGTTTAAGAAAGTTACTGTTTGATAAGTTTGTTCCGATATTCTTTAGGAGATATGCCGACATACTGCTTGAAATATTTCCCGAAGAATGATTGTGTGGGGAAGTTGAGCTTGGTCGCTATTTCCTTAATACTTAAATCGGTATTATCGAGCAGATATTTGGCTTCTGTAATGACATTCTGTATAATCCACTGCAAAGCACTACTCCCTGATTTCTCCTTGATGACAGAAGAAAAATATCGGGCGGACAGACATTGCTTGTTTGCATAGAAAGTAACATCCCGTTCCTGATGATAATATCGATAGAGGGTAATCATGAAATTTTGGAAAATCTTATCCTTTTTGTCCTGTGGTAGTGGTGTTTGCGGTTCGTTGTTGAAATAGATGTTTAATAACTCATAGCATATCACTTGTCCCCAGGATTTGATTAATTCAGAAATTAAATGTTGTTTCTGTCGGGAACTGTTACAGATATTCTCCCTGTTAATTCGTTTTTCTACAGATTTGAGCAAGTTCTCTACAAATGTATATTGCTCTTCGGAAAGCGACAGACAGGGATTTTCCCGCAAATAAAGCAAGTTTTCCGAGTTGGCTACTTTGTTTACTATCGGTATGATATAATCCAGATCGACCTCTATCATGATTCCTTCCAGGTCTGCGCTTCTTTGGCGTATCTGTAGAAGGTTGGCTGCAGTATATATGAAAAGATTCCTTTTGTTAATCTGATATGGTCTACCTCCCAGCAGGATTTCCGCCTGTCCTTTCTGGCAGAGGAAAAGTCCGCATTGGTTGAATTCGGAAATAATGCATCCTTCTTTCATGGAAGTATCTTCCGGAGATATTATAACATACTTGAATGGCATCAGTGGTTCCATATTCCTTTTCGTTGAAATGAATTTCTTTACAAAGTAATAAACAAATAAATACAAATAGCAAACTATTTCGGCTTTTTATCTTAGGTAACGTACAAATAGAACAATGTTTCGTCTAAATCAACCTTTCTCCTCATGTTTGCTTGGGATACTTTTGTGGCAACTAACTAATAAGTGAAAATATGAGACGATTAGACTTCTTATTAACAGGATTTTTAGCAGTTCTGTTGACTTCGTGTGGGCAACGTGTACAAAACACAGACAGTAAGCCGGCAGTGAAGATTGATACCGTACTTTCTGCCGACAGACAAATAGCTTTGCAGTTTCCGGGACGGGTGAAAGCGGCACAGGACATAAGTCTGTCTTTCCGGGTGAGTGGTACTATTCAGTATATGCATGTAAATGACGGTGCCTATGTGCGTAAAGGGCAATTACTGGCAGAATTAGATCCGACAGACTATCAGATTCAGCTGGATGCGGCAGAAGCAGAATATCAAAGTGTGAAAGCGGAGGCGGAACGGGTGATGGCACTTTATAAGGAAAATGTGACAACACCGGATGCTAACGATAAGGCCGTGTACGGATTGAGACAGATTACCGCCAAATATAACCATGCTAAAGACCAGTTGGCATACACCCGTTTGTATGCTCCTTTTAGCGGATATGTGCAGAAACGTCTTTTTGATTCCCATGAGACGGTAGCTGCCGGTATGCCCGTCGTTTCCATCATCAGTGAGGGAAGCCCGGAGGTGGAGATTAATCTTCCGGCAGTGGAATATATTCGTCGACAGCAGTTTACCCGCTACTATTGTACATTCGATATTTATCCTCATCAAAGATATGCTTTGGAACTGATTAGTGTCACCCCTAAGGCAAATGCCAATCAGTTGTACACCATGCGGCTTCAACTGAAAAAAGAGGATAAACAGGTAGTTCCATCGCCCGGCATGAATACAATGGTAACTATCGAATGTAGTGAAGGAGATGTGCGTAACCTGTCGGTTCCCGGTGGAGCGATTCTTCGTGAGAACGGGCGTACGAGTATCTTTCTTTATGATGCTTCCAGTCACGCTATTCGCCGTTGTGATGTGACAGTAACCCGTCTGCTTAGTGACGGCAGATGTCTGATTACTTCAGGAGAAGTGAATCCCGGTGACTTGGTTGTCGCTTCGGGGGTACATCATGTAAAAGAGGGAGAACAGGTGGAGCCGCTTCTTCCGGCTACTGAAACCAATGTGGGAGGACTGCTATGATTGATATTAGTAAATGGGCATTTGAGAACAAGAAGTTGATCTACTTCCTGATTGCCGTACTGATTGTAGGAGGAGCTTATTCCAGTTATGAAATGAGTAAACTGGAGGATCCCGAAATAACGGTAAAGCTCGCTATGGTAGTCACTACCTATCCCGGTGCGTCTGCACATCAGGTAGAGTTGGAAGTGACGGATGTGCTGGAGAAAAATATCCGCTCCATGGGGAATATAGATAATGTGGAAAGTTATTCCTACAATGATCTCTCTTTGATTCAGGTAGAACTGAAAACGACTGTCAAAGAGACGGACGTAGAGCAATGCTGGGATTTGTTGCGTCGTAAGGTGGCGAACGCACAGGCAGAACTTCCCGAAGGTGCCAGTCCTTCTATTGTAAAAGATGATTTTGGAAATGTTTACGGAATGTTTTTCGCTTTGACGGGTGACGGACTTTCCGACAGGGAACTGTCTGATTATTCAGAACTGGTGAAACGTGAAGTCAGTGAATTGGATGGGGTGGAGCGCGTTGACTTATACGGTAAACGTCCCGAATGTATTAACATCTCTCTCCTGCAAGACCGGATGGCCAACTTGGGTGTGAAACCCGCCGAAGTGCTAGCTACATTGAACGGACAGAACCAAACTACTTATACTGGTTATTATGATAATGGCGATAATCGTATCCGGGTGACAGTCAGTGATAAGTTTAAGACGGTGGAGGACATCGGTCGTATGCTGATTCAGGGACATGATGCCGATCAGTTGCGGTTGAGTGACATTGCCCGTATTGAGAAAGATTATGAAGACCCTACCCGCAACGAATTGTTTTATGACCGCCAGCGTGCGATAGGAATCATGGTGGCTGCTTCTCCGGATGCCGACATTATTAAAGTGGGGCATCGAGTGGAAAAGAAACTGGAGCAACTAAAGGCTGAACGCCTTCCGGCAGGAGTAGAGTGTCATAAGGTTTTCTATCAGCCGGAACGCGTAGGCACTTCGTTAGGGACGTTCATTCTTAATCTGATAGAATCTGTGATTATCGTAGTCGTTATCCTGATGATTGCTATGGGATTCAAGAGCGGGGTGATTATCGGTATCAGCCTGGTAGTGACGGTATTCGGTTCCTTCCTGTTCCTTTATTTTATGGATGGTACGATGCAGCGTGTTTCATTGGCCTCGTTCGTGCTTGCGATGGGGATGCTGGTGGATAACGCAATTGTTATCATTGACGGTATTTTGGTAGATTTGAAAGCCGGGAAGAGCCGGATGGAAGCAATGACTGCTATCGGACGGCAGACAGCAATGCCTTTGCTGGGAGCTACTCTGATTGCCATCATTGCTTTTCTTCCTATCTTTATGTCGCCTGATACGGCAGGCGTCTATACGCGCGATTTGTTTATCGTACTCGCTGTTTCCCTGTTGCTTAGCTGGGTGCTGGCCTTAGTGCACGTTCCGTTGATGGCCGACCGGATTTTGCGTCCGGAAATCTCTGCGACAACTGCTGCCGGAAAGCGTGTGTATGAAGGAAAGATTTATGCCGTGCTTCGTTCATTGTTGACATTCAGTCTGGCGCATCGTTGGAGCTTTGTGTTTACAATGATCGCTTTGGTATTACTTTCAGCTTTCAGTTACCGTTTCATGAAGCAGGGCTTTTTCCCGGATATGGTCTACGACCAGCTTTATATGGAATATAAATTGCCGGAAGGAACTAACTCCACTCGCGTGGCGCGTGACTTGGAGGAAATCGAAGCTTACTTGAAAAAGCGTCCGGAAGTCACACACGTCACTGCTTCTATTGGTGGTACTCCTGCCCGTTATAACTTGGTGCGTAACGTAGCCAATCCCTCCTTATCTTACGGTGAACTGATTATTGACTTCACCTCTCCGGATGATTTGGTGGATAACATGGCGGAAATTCAACAATATCTTTCGCAACATTATCCGGATGCTTACGTAAAGATGAACCGCTACAACCTGATGTTCAAAAAATACCCTATTGAAGCGCAGTTTACCGGTCCTGACCCTGCTGTTTTGCATCAGTTGGCGGATAGTGCCCGCAAGATTATGGAGAATTGTCCGGATGTTTACCTGATTACTACGGACTGGGAACCACAGATCCCGGTGCTGACTATTGAGTATGACCAGCCTACGGCACGTGCTATCGGATTGAGCCGGAACGATGTAAGCCTTTCTTTATTGACAGCTACCAGCGGCATCCCTATCGGGTCTTTCTATGAAGGTATTCACAAAGATAATATCTACTTGCGTTGCCTGGACGAACACGGAAATCCGATTGAGAACCTGGACAATACGCAGATATTCTCGTCTCTTCCTTCTCTGAACGGTTTGCTGACACAGGAAATGATGATGAAACTGAAGACAGGAACACTATCAAAAGAAGAACTGGTGGAAACGTTGATGGGAACAACTCCGTTAAAACAAATCAGTAAGCGGATTGATGTGAAGTGGGAAGATCCGGTGGTTCCCCGTTATAACGGGCAGCGTAGCCAACGGGTGCAATGTTCTCCTGTTCCGGGGGTAGAAACGGAGAAGGCGCGGCAATCCATTGCCACGCAGATTGAACAGATTCCGCTGCCTGACGGATATCGGCTTCAATGGCAAGGCGAGAGGAACGCCAGCACAAAGTCTATGCAATATCTGTTCAAGAATTTCCCGTTTGCTATCATTCTGATGATATCCATTCTAATCATGCTGTTCAAAGATTACCGGAAACCGGTTATCATCTTCTGTACTATTCCGCTGGTATTTGTCGGTGTTGTTGCTGTAATGCTGCTTACCGGGAAGACATTCAACTTTGTGGCTATCGTCGGTACATTGGGGTTGATCGGTATGATTATTAAGAACGGTATTGTATTGATGGATGAGATCACTTTGCAGATTAATCAGGGAGTAGAACCTGTGACGGCATTGATAGACAGTTCGCAAAGTCGTCTCCGTCCTGTGATGATGGCTTCGCTGACTACGATTTTGGGAATGATTCCATTGTTGCCGGATGCCATGTTCGGTTCGTTGGCGGCTTCTATTATGGGTGGGTTGCTGTTCGGCACGTTGATAACGTTGCTTTTTATCCCGATTTTGTATGCATTATTCTTTCATATAAAAAAGACAGACAAATGAAAAAAGAAATTCTTGTAGCCATTAGTGTAGCGGGTGTATTGTTCGGCCTGTCGGTTTCGCTTGCCGCGCAAGAAAAACTAAGTCTGGCACAATGCCGTGAAATGGCACTGAAATATAATAAGGATATGGCTGCCGCTAATAAGCAGACGGAAGCAGCCCGATTGATGTCTCTTAGTTATAAAGCCAATTTCTTCCCTAATTTTACAGCCAACGGAACGGGTATTTATAGCACAGCGGATGGAAGTCTCGGAGTTCCGGGAGGAAACCTTCCGGTTTTCCTGCCCAATCCTGCTACCGGAGAACTGGTATCGAGCGGTTTCGCTTATTTTCCCGGATTGAATCTGGATTATAAGGTCGGAACTGTTTACTCGGGCGGTATACAAGTGGAGCAACCTCTTTATATGGGAGGAAAAATCCGTGCCGCCTATAAAATGTCACTACTGGGAAAAGAAATGGCACACTTGAACGAAGCCTTAACTACTTCGGAAGTTATTCTGAATACAGATAAAGCATACGTGCAGTTAGTGAAAGCCAAGGAAATGAGAAAAGTGGCGGAAAAATATCATAACTTACTAACGGAACTTTTCAAAAATGTGAAGAGTGCTCACCGACATGGCATGAAACCGCAAAATGATGTACTGAAAGTGCAGGTGAAGCTCAACGAGAGTGAACTTTCTTTGCGAAAGGCTGATAACGCCCTCCGTCTTGCGGGTATGAATCTCTGTCATTACATCGGACGCCCTTTGACAGCACAGATTGATATATCTGATGATTTTCCGGAAGTGGAGCAGGAATGGAAAGTGCAGGTTTCTGATATTACCGCCCGTCCCGAATATGGAATCTTGAACAAACAAATAGCCATTGCCGAGCAGGAAGTAAAGCTGAATCGTAGTGAACTATTGCCGCGTATCGGCGTCAGAGGTAGTTATGATTATCTTCACGGATTGGAAGTCAATGATGAAACTTTGATGAAAAAGGGTGCTTTTTCCGTATTCCTGAATGTCTCTGTCCCTCTGTTTCATTTTGGCGAACGTACCAATAAAGTAAAGTCTGCCAAAGTGAAGTTGGAACAAGCTCGTCTTGAACAGGAAAATGTCAATGAAAAGATGTTGCTGGAGTTGATGCAAGCTGCCAATAATCTGGATGAGGCCCGGTTGGAAACGGAGCTTTCCGAACGTTCGCTGGAACAGGCAGAGGAGAATATGAAAGTCAGTGGTAAGCAATATGAAGTGGGACTGGAAACTCTTTCGGATTATCTGGAAGCACAAGTGCTTTGGCAGCAGGCTTATCAGACGAAAGTGGATGCCCATTTCCAATTGTATGTGAATTATGTGGCTTATTTGAAAGCGGCGGGACAACTGCAATGATAAAACCAGTATTCTGGACATCCTTATGGAATGTCCAGAATACTGGTGATGATTTGTACCTGTCGGGGAGTAAAAGTTCGTGTACGCGGATGATAACCTGTGGCAGTCAATAACCGGAGCAGTTCTTTATTTATTTTAATCCATTTGGTGAATATGCGTATGGCGCAACGGGGTGTAATGTTCGGATTGTACATACAAGCCAATTCCTTTTTCTTATAAGTTTTAATGCGAAACGGAATTTCTTCCTCTTCTGATGGCAATTCTTTCATGTTGATATTTTAATGTTTTAAGATGTTGTAAAGATACAAAATAAAAAAGGCGTTGTCAAGTCTTTTACAGGAATACTTTGGGAAACAGTATCCGCCCGTAGGCGGGTACTGTTTTCCTGCTTTTAAAGGCTGATGATTAGTCTTATGCTGCCGGGTCCGGTGCTTCTCCTTTGCCGTCATCCGGGTTTGGATTCGGGTTGGGATCCGGTTGCTCCGGGCTGATGGAACCATCATCGGAAGCCACCGCTTTTTGAACACTGACTTTACTTAGCATCTCTTTGAATTTGTAGCCCGGAGTGAAAATGATTTTCACTCTGCGTATCGTATCGCTATCTACATCTTTTTCAGCATCCTGACTTTCGCAATTCATACCTGGACGGAAGCATCCGAAATCTCCTAATTGAACAGAGATGCCTTTTCTAAGGTTGAGATTCAATGTATCGATCAAAGCATCGAGTACAAATTTTACCGCTCCACTGGGAACCATTCCTACTTTAGTGATTTCCTCGCACAAATCTCTGAAATCCACCGTATTGGTGATTACATTTTGTGCTACATACTTTTCAGCTTTAGTTTTATCAAAGCCGAATGTTCTTTTTTTAATGACGTATCTAAGTGCCATAGTTTTTTGTTTTTTTTAATTAGTTACTTTACTTATCAATTCTCTTTGTGATCACAATGCAAAGATACTATGGGCACTTTCCGGGGAGGTGCTTTAACGATCCTAGATGTACGTACTTTGATTCACTTTTATTTATTTTGTTTGTATGATTCTGATTTATAGATCCTTATATATTCTGCTTTAATAGCCATTTCCAAATAGGGAATATTTCAATCAGTTTCACGATACTCAAATGTTCTTGATAATCATAAAATATGCCGAAAAACGATGAACGTTGTAAGAATAAACACTATATTTGTACATATTACATTAAGATAATAGAGGTATAGCTATGCTACATTCAAGCCAATCAGCCCCCGTTGTTGATGGCAAAGTCATGGAGTTTGTGATTTTTGCCATTGAGAGTGCCGCCCAGAAGTTGGGTATTCCGGCTCCTACTCTCTATAACCGTTTGGAAAAACTGAATCTTATCCGTCAATACCTGATAAGTGGATATGACATGCTTCACACCCAGAGTCGTGAGTACATAGCCGATACGTTGGTAGAAGCTCTTGAAAACTGGGAAGCCCATTATAAAGAAAAAGGAGAATCTGTATGAAGGTCTATCATGGTAGTACGCAGGCCGTAGAGTATCCTTTGGTCGGTGTCGGACGCGAAAACCTCGACTTTGGTAAAGGATTCTCAATCAACGTCTCATTGACGAGTGTCTCTCTTTCAAAGAATATGTAACAATAAAATAAACTGCGTTTATGATAGATGTATTAGTATGGAATAAATACACTCGTGTGGTGATGCAATTAGCGGAGCGTTTGAATATTTCTCCCGAAAAAGCATTGCACTTGTTCTATAATAGTAAGGTATATGCATTGCTTCTTAATAAACAATATCCGCTTATAACGTTGAGTGATGCCTACATCACTGATGAAATCATACTTGAGTTACAACAGCAATAATCTTGTTGTGGCTCTTAATTCTGTGTTCCAAGAGTTTATACCTTTATATATACAGTCAACTTTCCAACCCCTTCCTTTTGGATTATTCTGTCGGTAATAAAGGAATTTAATTCTTCAATAGCTACTTTTTTATTTCGTCCTGTCAGATGGCTATAATCTGTCCGGCTGATGAATAGGTGATTTTCCAAATATGTGTTGAGGCGCTCGCGACACGTCTCACGGGAGATACTATTTTTCTTAGGGCGTGTGATAGATTCTCCTCGTTGCAGCCTCATTTTGTCGCCTACTTCTTTCTTGAATGGACGACTTGCGCGGAAATTAATATTTTTCATTTGGACAGACGCTGCCCGAATTTCTTTTTTATCTTTAACCGGCGGACATTGTAACGATGTAGAGAAGAATCCGAAGTTTCCCATTTCTACATTCCAGCCGTCGGCTAGTAAATCCCGTGCTTCATTGGCAAAGGCTTCCATGGCTCCTGCCAATAAACTTCTGCTGATACCGGTAAATTTGTGGACACGATCCAGAAACTCTTCTTTATCTACGGTTCCTTTGGAGACAATACGGGCATGTAGCGGTTGTTTCTCTTCTTTGTTTGGACTAGGAGTCTCAAATAGGTCATATATTGCACTCATATACTAATGTTTAGTGGTTTTATAGTTACTGTTAATTCGTTCTACAACTGTTGACTTTTAGTTCCACAGTTGTTTCCCTTTAGTTCCACATCTGTTATTGTTTCGTTCCATATTTGTGGAACGAATTGATGTGTGTTACAAAAGTAGCTAGTTTATGTAAGAGAGAGGTGCTTTAATTGTAGAGTGGTTTCTTATATGAATAAGATAACTTATTGAAGCCTGCCTTTTTATATACATACGCTTTAATTATACAATCATCATTCATTTTCTTTCCTAAACATTTATAACTCTCTCTTGTTATTTTCCGAAAAGTATTTGTACCTTTGTCATTGGAACGTAGCATGCCTTTGTGGTATGCGATTGTGCGTTTCCTCGGTGAACAGGAAATCGTAGCGGATTTTTTTTCAGACACCGGGAGACGCCTGTACTTCTATGACTTCTCATAGGGTACGGGCTGTCTGCCCGTGTCTGAAAGGTAGCCGCTACTACCTCCTGTTTGCGGGATTGTGGCAGCTCCGTACTCTTTTATAATAAAAGGTACGGAACTAGTTGATATTATTAATCTAGTTCCGTTTTTTTATGTCAAATTGGCTCACAACAAAACAGATGTCCGAAAGACACGACATCCAAGAAGCTATTTTAAAGAATTGGGCAAATCTTGGATACATTACGAGTTCCCGAATCGACGATCAGTTGTTTTTGGATGATGAGAGTTTGGATGCTTATCTGGAAGCTCACAAAAGACTTGGTTTAGAAGCAGGTTACCTTTCTAAAATCGTAGAAGAAAAGAAACTGGAACGGGACTTTATCATTTCCAAATACGATGATCTACTATATGTATTGAGAACACAGACGACTTGTAAACCGCTATATGAAATAATCATTCGTGAACTGTCAGCATTGATTCTTCACCCTGTTACCCGCGATATCTTCTATTCAATTTCTACAGGAGAATCAGTAGCGAAAGTGGCTGATCGGCATCGAATTACCTATGGGAAGACATTGCAAATGTATAACTCTATACTTAAAGGGTTGAAACTGAAAAAGATATATTGGCTACTTATCGAAAGCGTGCTATCGATGCTCGTTTTTTATCCTTGGTAGACAATAATAAGAATATAAATGTTGGGCAGGAGGAGTGGATACTTCAATTGCCTGTTCGTAAAGTAGCTGATACCCGGTTGGCTAATATCTTGTATAATCAAGATGTTCGAACGGTGAAAGATTTGTTGGATATAGTATCGGGAAGAGGTTGGAAAAGTCTGTTGAGAATAGAAGGAGTAGGAAAAACTTCCTACTATCATTTATTATCCAAACTTCAGATGATAGGTGTTGTGGATGAAAGTCTGGATCGGATTCTTGCCGGATGCTCTAATGGTAGTTCGATAATAAATGACGGGTAGGACATGATTATGGAAAGAGAGATGATATAAAGAGGTTATTTTAAAGGAAAGATAGAGATTTCAACTTCTAAAATAGCCTCCTTATATTATATATGTATGAACATATGGTCTATCTCTCTGCCTCTATTGTATAAGTAAAGCTGTCTGCCCGATAATATCCGACGTTGTATTCAATAGGTACTCCGTTCACATCATAAACAAATCTTCTCCTTATTAATATAGGGTCATTGGATTTTATCTCCAGTTTCTCTGCAATAAATTCCCCTGCAAGTCTGGCTGAAATCTCCTCCTTGCTGGTCTTTACCACTATATTATATTGGGTTTCCAGCATTTCGTATAATGGGCGTGTATAATCTTCCTCTCCGGTTAGTGGAATATTGGGGTTGAAATAAGAGATGAAGTAAACAAACGGATATTCTTTTTTTCCTCTGACACGCTCCATCACTACACAGCGAGTGTCGGGATTGGAACCTAAATCAAAGAATGTGCCGATTTCTTCGGTTGGACGCTTTAAACTGATATGCAGCTCGAAATTGCGAATCTCGATACCTAACATCTTCATCTCCTGTGAGAAACTAAGCCAGTTCTTTACTCCGCCTACGATACCTTTCTTTACTACCTTCGTTCCGTAACCTTTCTTTCGCACCAAAAGCCCCTCAAACACGAGTTTGTTGATAGCTTGTCTTAATGTGTTCCTTGAAATATGTAATTGTTCAGACAATTCGACCTCGTTGGGAAATAGCTTCCCGTTTTTGTATTCTTCAGATTCTATGAGTCTTCTTAGTATCTCTTCTGCCTGAATATGAAGCGGTTTATCACTATTATGATCTAATTTCATATCTATTCTGATTGGTTTATTTTCAGCAAATATAAGATTTATCAAAAAATAATCCAAGTTTTGTTTGGAATAAAAATAAAATCTATATATTTGCACAATTGAAAGTATGTATGAACATATAAAATTTAAAAACGCTATAAACATGAGAAAAGCTAATTATGATAAATTTCCTTCTACGAAGCTGACGGGGATGCTTGTTCAGGGTTGGGATAGTATCATTTCTATGTTAAAAAAGAAAATGGATGCAAGAAAAGTGCTGGCTGTGGATTTATATACAGGAGTATATGAAGAAGAAGTGCTGGATGCTTTTTCAAAAGAATTCTCCGGAAGAGTGATGAATGTACGTGATTTGATGAAACCGGAAAAAGAAATTCAAACGTTGACAGAACGCTTCATGACTGAAGATGTGTTATTCGGCTATGTTACCAATTTGAAGCTGGAAGATTATTTGGATGCGGATAAGGTGGCTGCTGCACGGAAGCAAATCAGTGAAGCGAAAGAAACCATTGTAATCATAGGTACGGGTGCTGCTGTTGTTGCTCCACAGGATGCGATGGTAGTTTATGCGGATATGGCACGTTGGGAAATCCAACAACGTTTCCGCCGGCATGAGGTAAAAGCTTTAGGTATAGACAATCGGAACGATGCTGTTTCTTTGCAATACAAGAGAGGGTATTTCAACGATTGGAGAGTATGTGATAGGTATAAGGAAAGATTGTTTGACAGGGTAGAATTCTGGATTGACACCCATGTGGCCGGGACACCGAAGATGATTGATAAGGATACTTTCTTTAAAGGGGTAGAGGCAACGGTGAACACACCGTTCCGGGTAGTTCCTTTCTTCGATCCGGCTCCCTGGGGTGGTCAATGGATGAAAGAAGTTTGCGACTTGGATCGTGAACGCGAAAATTTTGGCTGGTGCTTTGACTGTGTGCCCGAAGAAAACAGCCTCTATTTTGAGGTGAACGGAGTGCGCTTCGAACTTCCTTCGGTCGATTTGGTTTTGCTGAAAAGTAAAGAGTTGCTTGGTGAACCGGTGGAAGCACGCTTTGGAAAAGACTTCCCCATCCGTTTCGACTTTTTGGATACGATAGGTGGAGGTAATTTGAGTTTGCAGGTGCATCCTACCACTCAATTTATCCGTGATAGTTTCGGTATGTACTATACACAGGATGAAAGTTACTACATGGTAGATGCGGAAGAAGATGCCGTAGTTTATCTGGGAGTGAAAACGGGCGTTGATAAAGAAGCGATGATCGACGATTTGCGTAAGGCACAAAAAGGCGAATTGGTGTTCGACGCAGAAAAGTATGTCAACAAGATTCCGACAAAGAAACACGATCACTTCCTGATTCCGGGAGGAACGATTCATTGTTCCGGTGCGAATAGTATGGTACTTGAAATCAGTTCGACTCCGAACCTCTTTACTTTCAAACTATGGGACTGGCAACGTCTGGGACTGGATGGAAAACCACGCCCAATCAATGTGGAACGTGGTAAATGCGTAATCAACTGGAACCGGGATACGGAATATGTAAATGAACATCTTCGCAACCAGTTTAAAGAAGTGGCTTCCGGAGATGGGTGGATTGAGGAACGTACCGGATTGCATCCGAATGAATTTATCGAAACCCGCCGTCACCGTTTCTCGTCACCGGTGCTGCATCACACAAACGACAGTGTAAATGTGCTGAATCTGCTGGAGGGAGAAGAGGCCGTCGTTGAGAGTCCTACTCATGCTTTTGAACCTTTCGTGGTGCATTATGCCGAAACATTTATCATTCCTGCCGGGGTGAAAGAATATACCATTGCCCCGTATGGTAAATCTGCAGGAAAAGAATGTGTAACGATCAAAGCTTACGTACGCTTTTAATAATGAAATAAATCATCTAATATCTTGAGAACTATGTATGAACATGATGAACGAATCGTAATGACGCTCGATGCGGGAGGCACTAATTTCGTGTTTTCAGCCATACAAGGCTGTCGCGAAATAGTGGAACCTATTTGCCTTCCGGCAGCGTCCGACGACTTGGAGCGTTGCTTGTCTGTTCTTGTAGAAGGTTTCCTGGAAGTTGAGAAACGATTGCCGAGACTTCCGGTAGCTATCAGTTTTGCTTTCCCCGGGCCTGCTGACTATGAGCATGGAATTATTGGTGACTTGCCCAACTTCCCGGCCTTCAGGGGAGGAGCGGCACTTGGACCTTATTTGAGGGAACAGTTTGGTATTCCGGTTTTTATTAATAATGACGGTAATTTGTTTGCTTATGGCGAAGCCTTGGCAGGCACTTTGCCCGAAGTGAATAAACGCCTGAAAGAAGCAGGCAGCAGTAAGGTATATAAGAACCTGCTCGGAATTACGCTGGGTACAGGGTTTGGTGCCGGAGTGGTGATTGACAGCCGGTTACTGACCGGAGACAACGGTTGCGGCGGCGACGTCTGGATTATGCGGAATAAGAAATATCCCGAAATGATCGCGGAAGAAAGTGTCAGCATCAGGGCTGTCAGGCGAGTATATCAGGAATTGACCGGAAAGGATGCTTCTTCTTTGACTCCCAAAGATATATATGATATTGCCGAAGGGACTGCAGAGGGAGATCAGCAGGCTGCTGTCCGGAGTTTTAACGAACTGGGAGAGATGGCCGGTGATGCTATCATCCGTGCATTGGATATTGTTGATGGCTTGGTAGTGATTGGCGGAGGAGTGGCTGGAGCGGCTAAATACATACTTCCGGGAATTATGAATGAGATGAATCGGCAGATTGGCACGTTTGCAGGAGCTTCTTTCCCTTGTTTGCAGATGGAGGTGTTCAATCTGTCCGAAAAAGAGGCATTTGATAAATTTCTGGAAGAAAAAGACAAGATGGTGAAAATACCATTTTCGGAGAGAGAGGTACATTATGCCTGTCACAAGAAAATAGGCATTGCTGTTTCTACATTAGGAGCAAGCAGGGCTGTTGCTTTAGGGGCTTATTCCTTTGCTTTGTCCCAACTTAATATCTTATAATATATGATAACTCTTCTATTAATTCAAATATAAAATGTTATGAAACAATCTAATCTATTGAACGCGCAATTTGCCCGCCGGCTTTTCAGAACGGCATTTTCGAGTTGGCAATTATTGGCTGTTATGTTGATTGTTTGTATGAATGTGGCTGTTGGTTCCAAACTGTATGCGCAATCTAATACAATCGCAGTGAAAGGTAAGGTAATGGCAGACGGGGAACCCGTGATTGGGGCTACCGTGCTGGTGAAAGGTGTATCTACGGGTACGGCTACGGATATGGATGGAAATTTTTCACTGAATGTTGCTTCGAAAGCGGTATTGGTAGTTTCCTCAATAGGATATGAAACACAGGAAGTTCCGGTGAACGGCCGCCAGTTTATTAATGTGGTGTTGAAGTCGGATGTGGTTGCTTTGAAAGATGTGGTAGTGGTAGGCTACGGTGTGCAGAAGAAAGTCAACCTGACAGGAGCTGTGTCTTCTGTTTCTACGGATGAATTGGAAGGAAAGCCGATTTCCAATGTATTGGAAGCGATGCAGGGAACGACTCCCGGTTTGGTAATTCAGCAGGGAAGTTCTACTCCGGGTAGTGTACCTTCTATTAATATCCGTGGTTTGAATACAATGAACAACAATGATCCGTTGGTGATTATTGACGGAATTGAAGGATCGCTCGCCAATCTGAATCCGGCTGATATTGAGCAGATTTCTATTTTGAAAGATGCTTCTTCTACTGCTATTTATGGTTCACGTGCTTCCAATGGTGTGGTACTTGTCACTACCAAGAAAGGAAAAGCCGGTAAGGTAGAAATCTCTTATGATTTTATGTATGGTGTTCAGCAACCTACTTCATTGCCTAAGATAGCAGACTCGTGGGTATACGCTGAACTGTATAATGAAGCGGCTGTTAATTCGGGAAGAGCTGCAAAATTCACTCCCGAGCAGATTGCGCAATATAGAAATGGTGGTCCGAATGTAAATTGGGTGAAAGAACTTTATAATCGTAATTCTCCTCAAAGTTCACACAATGTTTCGATGACAGGCGGTAACGACCAGTTGTCTTACATGGCTTCTCTGGGTTATCTGGATCAGAGTAGTATGTTCAAGGGACCTGATTATGGTTATAAGCGCTACAATGCACGTCTGAATGTAAGCCATAAGGTGACGAATAACTTTACATTGAATTTGACTTCTCAATTTGCCCGTAATGACATTAAAGAACATGCTTACTGGACGGAATGGATTATCGAGCAGGCAAACCGCATGCCACCGATTTATCCGATCAAGAATGAGGATGGTAGTTATAATTATCCAGCCGGAAGTAACTCAAACGGTTTACAACGTTTGGAAGAAGGCGGTTATCGCCAGAATGTGAATGATGAATTATTGGGAACCATACAAGCCGAATGGGAAGTATATAAAGGACTGAAACTGATTGGAAGTGCTGGTGGACGCGTGTGGAATAATAAATTGCATGAAAACCGGAAAGCTTTTGAAGGTACGGGAGATACTGAAAACAAGTTGACCGAGCAATTCTACCGTTCCAAGAATATCACTACCAATCTGATGGTGACTTATAATACGAAGATAGGAAAGCACTCTATCGGTGGATTACTGGGGTATGCTTATGAAGGTTTCTCTGAAAAACAATTCTCTACCAGTCGTTTGACGGAAGATTCTAAATACGACATTTTTGTAGGTGATTTGAGTGGTGATAAGGTAAGTAATACAGGTTCGGGAAGTGACTGGGCTATCTATTCCGGTTTTGCAAGAGCCACTTATAATTATGATGAGAAATATTTACTGGAATTTAATATCCGTAATGACTACTCTTCTTATTTTGCTAAAGGAAACCGTTCGGGAGTCTTCCCTTCTTTCTCTGCAGGATGGCGTATTTCGGAGGAAAAATTCTGGTCTGTATTGAAACCGTATGTTCCTTCTCTAAAAATTAGAGGTTCCTGGGGATTGGTAGGTAATAACCGTATTGGTGCCTATCAATACATGCAGACGGTGTCTGTGACTAACGGCATCAGCTTCGGAGATAAATTGGCGCAGACGGCTACATTTGCTTCTACAAATCCTGATCTCAAATGGGAAACTACCCGTATGGCTAATATCGGCTTCGAATTGGGATTGTTGAATAATGATTTGAATATTACTTTTGATTGCTTCAATAATCGTACAAAAGATATTTTGGTGAATTTACCGGTTCCCGGATTGTTTGGTAATGGTGCCCCGATTCAAAACGCTGGTAAGGTCGAGACGAGAGGATGGGAATTATCAGTAAGTTATCGTTTGAAGACTGGTCCGGTAGTGCATAACTTCGCCGGAAATATTTCAGATAGCTTTAATGAAGTAATAGATACACGCGGTACGGAAATTATCGGTGGCTCGGATGTACAGACAATTATCAAGGAAGGTTATCCGTTGTACTCTTACTATGCATATCGTTCGGATGGATTTTTCCAGAATGAGGAAGAATGTCAGAAAGGACCGCACTTGGAAGGTATTACACCGAAACCGGGAGATATTCGTTATTTGGATAAGAACGGCGATGGTGTGATTAAACCGGACGATGACCGTTTTATTGTTGGTAATGACTTCCCAAGATATACTTTCGGCTTCACCTATGGTTTGGAATATAAAGGTTTTGATTTCTCGATGATGTGGCAAGGAGTAGGAAAACGTAACAAGTGGATGCGTGGTGAATCTGTAGAGGCTTTCCATAATAACAATGAAGGTCCTGTAATGGATTTCCATCAAGATCGCTGGACTCCGAATAATCCGGATGCTACTTATCCCCGTCTGACAATGGGTGCGGAATCTGCTAATAATGCAGCGAAATCAGATTTCTGGATTCAGGATGCTAAATACTTGCGTTTGAAAAATGCGCAGATTGGATATACTTTCCCGCAACAATGGATGAAAAAACTCTATGTCAAGAATTTAAGAATCTTTGCCAGTGTGCAGAATCCGTTGACTTTCACGAAGATGAAAGGCGGATGGGACCCGGAATATACCGGAGACGGTAGTGGTCGTTCTTATCCTGTGGCAAGAGTATATTCATTTGGACTTAATGTTAAATTTTAAACTGTACCGTGATGAAAACAACTATAAAGAATTTGATTTTATCTGCTGTTTTGGTAGTGGGCGGTGCCTCTTGTGTTGACTTGGATACGGCACCGTATGACAGAGAAACGGACTTGACTTATTGGGAAGAGGACCCTGAAGCAGCTGTCAAGGCGTTGAATACTTGCTATACCTATTTGGGAAATATGGACGAACAGCTTTATTGTGAAGCAATGACGGACAATGCTTATACCAAGCAACCGAACGATGCTACACAGAATATCGGTAATGGTTCATATTCTACAGCAGACCCTTACGTGAAAAAGGTTTGGGACGGACGTTATACGGGGATTCGTATGTGTAATGAACTATTGGAGAATATTGATCGCGTACCCGATTTGGATCCTGAATTGAAGAAACGTTATATTGGCGAGGCAAAAGTGCTTCGTGCTTATAATTATTATGAGTTGTATACGAAATTCGGCGATGTTCCTTATACTACCAAAGTGCTTTCCATTAAAGAAAGTATGTCGATTGCACGTACGGCCAAAGCCACTGTAATAGCAAATGTTTTGGCCGATCTGGATGAAGTGATTAACGGTAACTATTTGCCGACTTCTTATGATGCGGATAATAAAGGTCGGATTACCCGTTGGGCGGCAATGGCGATTAAAGCTAAAATCTATTTGTTTGAAGGTAATTGGACGCAAGTGAAAAATATCACTTCTACCATTATGACAGAGGGAGGCTTTAAACTCTTTGAAAGTTATGCAGGATTGTTTGAGATTGCTAATGAGTACAACTCTGAAGTAATTTTGGATGCACAGTATCGTCCGACTAGTCGTGAACATCAGATGATGTATGTTTTCCTGCCGCCCACTTTGGGTGGATATTCCCAGCTTTCTCCTTTGCAGGAGTTGGTAGACAGTTATATTATGCTGGATGGAAAAACAATTAAGGAAACAGGAACATCGTTTGATGAAAGTCATCCGTATGCCAATCGTGACCCACGTTTGAAGGCAACGGTGATGTACACTGGAAATTCTTATACTTTGGCCGACGGAACAGAAGTTGTTATCAACTGTGAGAAAGGTGAAGGTAAAGATGGTTATGGGGTAGGTTCAGACTGTTCGGCTACCGGTTATTATATTAAGAAATATTGGGATAATACGTATCGTGCTACTCTTTATTCTGGTTTGAATCCGATTCTGATTCGTTACGCTGATATTTTATTGATGAATGCGGAAGCATTGGCAGAATTAGGTGAACTGGATAAGACGGCTTGGGATGCAACTATTAAACCAATTCGTGATAGGGCCGGATTTACACTTGCTTCAGCACTGGAATTCCCAGAGGGAGCTTCTAAAGATAAACTGATTGAGATTGTGCGGAACGAACGTCGGTCAGAACTGGCATTGGAAGGACATCGTCATAAAGATATTATCCGTTGGAGAATTGCGGACAATGTATTGAATGGATGGTGTCACGGACTAAAGACAAATGATGTGGTAGGTACGGATGACGGATACGTTCGGGTTGAAAACAGAACCTTTAATGCAAATAGACATTATTTGTGGCCTATACCACAGGCTGAACGTGACTTGAATGGTAATTTGGAGCAGAATCCGAATTGGTAATTGGTTAAACGACTCAAAAAGGAATAATTATGAAAAAGATATTATGGATATGTTCAGTACTTCTGGCAATGGTATCATGCCAGGAAGATTATGAATTGAACGCAGATTTTGCGGTCCCTACGGAATTGAGTTCTCCTGCTTCTGTCCAGTTGGATGTGTCATCTCCAACGCCTGTTGTGTTGTCGTGGTCAGGAGGTGGCGCGGCAGATGGCGGAATTGTATTGTACGAGGTGTTGTTTGACAAGGCAGACGGCGATTTTTCAAAGCCGCTGGCTACGGTAAAAAGTGATTTGGGAGCTGCGACTAGTTTGTCAATCACTCATGCAGCTATTAATACGATTGCTAGAAATGCAGGCATTTATCCTTTGGAAACCGGAGATATAAAATGGACAGTAAACGCTTCGAAAGGTGGAGTAGTGAAGAGAACCGACAAGGTGGCTACCATCACAGTAACTCGTGGAGAGGGAATTGATAATATTCCGGCGGAATTGTATTTATATGGTTCGGCTACGGAAAACAGTGGACAGGGTGGAATTCCGTTCCGTTGTGTAGAAGAGGGTGTTTTCCAGATTTATACAAAATTGTCAGCAGGAAATATATCATTCAAGTCAGCTACTACAGGTGAAACGTTCAGCTATTATATTGATGATAGCTCGAAGTTAAGAGAAGGAGATGGTGAAACGGCAGTCGCTGCTTCCGAAGAAGTAACCCGCTTGACTGTGAACTTTAATACAATGGCAATGACGACGGAAAAAATAGGTTCTGCTGTTCGTTGTGTTTGGGGAGCGACATTTGGTGATATAGCTATATTGAATTATGTTGGAAACGGTAAGTTTGTGGGAGAAGCAGATATTCGCTTCCTTGATCCATCCAAACCGGAGACCGGCGCTCCTGATTGGTTAAGTTGGATAGAAGAACGTTACTACTTTTTAGCTCAAGTAAATGGTGGAACTATGTGTTGGGGTAGAGGTGATGGCGTGAGTGCCGAACGTCCGGTAGGTGGAGAACCTGCTTCTTTCTATGCTTTGTATGAATTCCAATGGAGTCAGTGGGATCATCTTTGGAAAATGAAAGGTAGTCTGGATTATATGCATGCGACTATCACTATCGATACGAATTCGGATGGATTGATGATACATACATTTACTAATGTGACTCCGATTAATTAATAAAACTAAGTTATGAAAAAGATAAAGACTATTTTAGCTATTCTTCCGGCACTATTATTCTCCTGTGCCGGAGATGACGTAGAGAAATATATCCCGCCTACACCGATTGCTCCGTCAGAACCCGGAGAGGAGGTCGTTTATCATAAACGTGCCAAAGAACAGTTTGACTTGATTAATCAGTGCTACCGGAACAATAGTGGGGCAACAGAAGGACTGTATAATGAAAATTATCCTAAGAAAGACGGGGATAATTCCGCTTCTTTCTTATGGCCGTATGACGGACTGGTTTCCGGGGCAGCAGCTTTACATGCCTTAGGTTATGATGTGAATTATGCAGATATGGTAGACCGGTTTGAAGTTTATTATCGTACTCCTAGTGGAGCTGTGGGTGGTTATGGCTCTCAAACCAATGGTACTACCGGTAGTGGAACACGTTTTTATGATGATAATTCTATTGTGGGGATTGAATTGGTAGAGGCTTTTAATTTGCTAAATAATCAAGATTATGTGACGAAAGCTAAAAGAATCGTTGAGTTCCTGCAAGCTGGTGAAGATGATACGTTTGGAGGAGGCCTTTGGTGGAATGAAGAGCAGAAAGGGCAGCAGGGAGTTGGTGATTCGAATAAACCGACATGCGCTAATGGATATGCAACGCTATTCTTGCTTGAATATTATTCTGTATGTCCTCAAGAGGAAAAAGCGGATGTGTTGGCTCTGGCAAAACGTTTATATGCTTGGACGTTGACTAACTTGCGTGATCCGGAAGATGGCTGTTACTGGAATGATAAACAAGCAGACGGATCCATTAATAAAACAAAATGGACTTACAATACAGGTGTGATGATTTCTAACGGAATCCGTTTATACAAAATAACGGGTGAGCAGACTTATCTGGACAGTGCCATTGCTTCTTCCGAAGGTGCGTATAATTATTTTGTACGTCCGCTTAATGGGTTGGCGTTGGCTTATCCCGATCATGATCCTTGGTTCACAACAAAACTGATCCGTGCATTTATTGATATTGAGCCTTATTATAAAAATGCAGGCAATTATATCAAAACATTCATCAACTTCCTGGATTATGCATACGAAAATGCCCGTTTATCAAACGGACTGTTCTATGAAGACTGGACAGGAGCAACTCCAAAACGTGCTGAACAGTTGTTGATGCAGGATGCTGCGCTCGAATCTTTGGGAATGATTGCTTTGTACAAAGGAGAAACAGTGACAGAGGAATAGGATATGAATAGTAAAATTAGAAATATAGCTTTATTTGTATCGACGGTATTCGTGCTTCTTTCTTGTGCCGGAGAATCAAAAACGACTCCGAATAAAGATAAGGCAGAAGAAATGTTTCAGCGTGTTTGGGAACTCTACAGGGTTCCCAAATACGGCCTCTTCTCTGAATATTACCCAAGCAGTCATCGTCCTGATCTGACTTATTTTAATGATTCCACCCGGCAAGCGCAGGAAGTTTCTTATCTGTGGCCTATGAGTGGTGTCTTTTCTTCGGCAGTGTTGATGGCTACCATCGAACCGGAGAAATATACGGTTTATGTCGATTCGATGGTGATGGCGATGGAGCGTTACTATGATACAACGCGTGTTCCTTTTGGTTATCAGGCTTACCCTGTTCAGTTTGGAAAGGTAGACCGCTATTATGATGACAATGGTTTAGTGGGTATTGATTATATTGATTCTTACCTGGTAACTAAAAATTCTCATTATCTGGAGAAAGCGAAACAGGTATTGACCTTTATTTTAAGTGGCTGGGATGAGAACTTTGAAGGAGCTGTTTCTTGGTTGGAAGGAGTGAAAGATCAGAAACCTGCCTGTTCTAACGGAAAAGCGATGGTGTTGGCTTTAAAACTTTATGAAGCAACTAAAGATGAGTATTATCTGGAGGTGGGAAAGAAGTTCTATCATTGGATTGATAAATATCTGAAAGATCCGGAAAGAGGAGTCGTTTGGAATTCATGGTTAACAACGACTTCGGCAGTATGCCCGGATTTGTATACTTACAATACTGGTACTTTGTTACAAGCAGCTGTAGCTTTATATAATTATACGGGTGAGCAGGCGTATCTGGATAATGCTAAATTTCTGGCAGAAGGAAGTTGCAAAGTGTTCTTTAAATACACGGAAGAAGGTATTCCCTATATTGCTGATTTACCTTGGTTTAATCTGGTTTTGTTTAGAGGTTATCACGATCTGTACAATGTTACGGGGGATTCAAAGTATGTGGATACGATGATAAAAGGACTGGATTATGCTTGGGAACATGCACGTGACCAGGCGGGACTGATGTATCATGACTGGACAGGGCGGACTGATGAAAAACGTAAGCCGAAATGGTTATTGGATGCTTCGTGTGTGCCGGAGTATTATGCACGTGTGGCGATGATTAAAGGAGAAGTTACAAACAGAAAAATAAATAAATGATGAAATTAAAATGGATAGGTAGCCTGTTGATTCTGGCAGGTGTTGTAGGGTGCAAAACACCTGATCGTCCCAATCTGGTAGAGTATGTGAATCCTAATATTGGAACTGTACATAGTCGTTGGTTTTTCTATACTCCGGCTGCGGAGCCTTTTGGAATGGCTAAACTGGGAGCTTCTACCAATGGAACTTACGGTAATAATCAAGGATGGGAAGCTATTGGTTATGAAGATAATCATACTTCGATTGATGGCTTTCCTTGCTTACATGAGTTTCAGATAGGAGGAATTTCACTGATGCCTGTAACGGGAGAAGTAAAAACAAATCCCGGAAAACTGGAAGACCCCGATAAAGGTTTCCGTTCCCGCTTTGATAAGAAAGATGAAACGGCGCGTCCGGGATATTACTCTGTATTATTAAAGGATTACCAGGTAAAGGCAGAACTTACTGCCACTGCTCGTGTCGGATTCCAGCGATATACTTTCCCGGAGACGGAAGCTGCTCATATTCTTTTGAATATTGGAAATCGTCAGGGAGAAAGTGGAGCTGTGCGTGATGCATATATCAAACAGATAGATGGAAATACTATTGAAGGTTACGTGATTACGGAACCGGAATATGTGAAGAAATATCAAGCGGGTTCATCAGTAGCTATGTATTTTTATGCAAAACTAGATCGTATTCCTGAATCGGTAGAGGTTTTTTATCAAGATAGTACTCTGAAAGCGGGAAATGAAATCAAAGGTGCAGGAGCTATTATGTGCCTGAATTATAAAACGAAAAAAGATGATGTAGTAAATGTAAAGATCGGTTTGTCATATACTTCCATTGAAAATGCTAAACTGAATCTGGAAACGGAAGCGAAAGACTTGATTTTTAATGAAGCTTTACAGTCAACTACGGATAAATGGAATGAATCCTTGGGACGTATTCTGGTTTCAGGAGGTACGGATGAAAGCAAAATCAAATTTTATACAGGATTGTATCACGCTTTGTTGGGCAGAGGACTTGCTAGCGATGTTAATGGAGCTTATCCCAAAAATGATGGAACAGTAGGGCAGATACCTTTGGGAAAAGAAGGTAAGCCGATATATAATCATTATAATACGGATGCAGTTTGGGGGGCTTACTGGAACTTGACTTCTCTTTGGGCACTAGCTTATCCGGAATACTACAATGGATTAGTTAACAGTCAGTTGCTGGTATACAAAGATGCTGGCTGGTTAGGTGATGGTATTGCTGCCAGTAGATATGTTTCGGGCGTAGGGACAAATATGGTGAGTATTACCCTGGCAGGTGCATACAATAGTGGTATTCGTGATTTTGATGTTGAAACGGCTTATCAGGCAGCTTTAAAGAATGAATTAGGCTGGGAAGGCCGCATTGAGGGGGCAGGTAAGATGGATGTGAAGCAGTTTGTAGAAAGAGGATATGTACCTTATGAGAACAGTGTTCATTATGGCACACATCCGGATGGCTCTACCTTTTCTGTTTCTCATACATTGGAATATTGCTTTAGTGCTTATGCTGTGGCGCAGTGGGCGAAAGCATTGGGGCATACGGATGATTACAACCGTTTGATGGAATTATCAAGAGGATGGGAAAAACTATTTGATGATTCATTGAAACTGGTTCGTCCCAGAGTTCCTAACGGTGAGTTTATTGATAACTTTAATCCGCTGGAGTCATGGAGAGGATTTCAGGAAGGAAATGCTGTACAATATACATTTTTTGTTCCTCAACATCCATATCGTTTGATTGAAAAAGTGGGTAAAGAGGAGGTTAATAATCGGTTGGATTCTATATTTACCGAAGCGCGTAAATCTATTTTTGGTGGCGGTAAGATAACTTATGCTTTTGCAGGTGTGGAGAGTCCTTACAATCATGGTAATCAGCCAAGTCTTCATATTCCTTGGTTGTTCAATTTCTCCGGTAAACCTTACCTGACACAGAAATGGACGCGCTTGATTTGTGATGAGTTTTACGGAACAAACGGAGAGCATGGTTATGGCTACGGTCAGGATGAAGATCAGGGACAGTTGGGAGCCTGGTATGTGATGGCGGCAATGGGATTGTTCGATGTACAGGGCGGTTCTTGTGAACGACCGACTTTCCAGATTGGCAGTCCGTTGTTTGATAAGATTGAAATCAAACTTAGTCCGATGAATGCGACGGGAAAAACGTTTGTGATTGAAACGACTGGTAATACACCGGATGCCTATTATGTACAATCTGCTACGTTGAACGGTAAACCGCTGGAACAATGTTGGATGTACCGGGATGAACTCTATAAAGGTGGAACATTGAAACTCACAATGGGTAATCAACCGAATGAAAAATGGGGAGTGGAAAATCCGCCTCATTGTTCTGAATAAACAGCTTATTTACCTCGGTGCCGATGTCGCTTGACAATGGCACCGGGGATTCTACATTTTATAATATAGTGAGTTAAACATGAAAACACAAAACTCTATTTATGCCGCCCTTCCCGTTCTCTTCGGGTTCTTTGTAATGGGCTTCTGTGATATAGTCGGCATTTCGTCCGATTATGTTCAACGTACTTTCAACTGGTCTCCTGTGATGACGGGATTTGTTCCTTCATTAGTATTTATCTGGTTCCTGTTTTTAGGTATTCCTATTGGAAATCAGATGAACAAATGGGGACGTAAAAATACAGTTCTTCTTAGTATGGGAATAACGGTAGTGGGTATGTTATTACCATTGATCGTTTATAATAGCGCGACTTGTATGATAGCTTATGCTCTCTTGGGAATTGGTAACGCTATTCTGCAAGTTTCACTGAATCCGTTGTTAAGTAATGTGGTAACTAGCCAACGTTTATTGACTAGTAGCTTGACGGCAGGGCAGGTAATCAAAGCTGTATCTTCTCTCGTTGGACCGGAGATTGTATTGTTGGCTGTAGCTCACTTTGGAGACGACAAATGGTATTATTGCTTCCCGATATTAGGTTTTATCACATTATTATCCGCTGTTTGGTTGATGGCTACCCCTGTTAAGCGAGAAGATTCCAGTGCTGCAACCCAGCAACTTTCTATCAGTGATACTTTTTCTTTATTGAAGGATAAAACGATTCTGTTGTTGTTTTTGGGTATCTTCTTTATTGTGGGGGTAGATGTTGCCACCAACTTTATCAGTTCTAAGCTGATGGCAGAACGTTTTGACTGGACGACAGAACAAGTGAAGTTTGCTCCACAAGTTTATTTTTTAAGTCGTACGGTAGGTGCTTTATTGGGTGCTTTCTTGTTGGCCCGTATCGCTGAAATAAAATATTTCCGTGTGAATATTGTTGCCTGTATTTTCTCTTTGCTTATTCTGGCCTTTGTGAAAAACGATATGGTAAATCTGATTTGTATCGGTGCTGTCGGTTTCTTTGCGTCATCCGTATTTTCTATCATTTATTCGATGGCTTTGCAGGCAAGACCGGAAAAAGCAAACCAAATTTCAGGGTTGATGATTACTGCTGTTGCCGGTGGCGGAGTAGTTACTCCAGTTATTGGGTTTGCGATTGGAACAGTAGGTGTTATCGGAGGCGTTTTTGTCACTTTAGCTTGTGTGTGTTATTTGACTTATTGTGCTTTTGGGGTGAAGACCGCGAAAGCCTAGTATTATTGCGGAGAAGATGCTATCTTCGCCCGAATCCTACTTAGCGACTGCGGAGTTATCCACAAGTAAGACGCAATATGTTTTAAAGGTACATATTGCAATAATTCCGGAGTCTCTTTGATAAGGTTGAGATAGCGTTCTTTAGCCCGTGGGCTTCCCGAGCTGATAAGCCAGTTCTCCTGTTGAAGAAACTGATGATCCATGAGGCGGAGCCCCAAATTAGCGAGTCCGATGGATGAGGCGAATAGCTGATTCAGAGCTGTTCGGGAAATACAATAGGCCACACTGTCACACATGACCTCAATATTTATTAATGAGTAGGCATTATCTACATAGCCCCAGACGGAGAAAGCAGCTTCTCCGTCTGAAGCAAACCAGATGGTAGTATCCACTCCGTCTTTATGATAATAGGCTCGCCATATTCCTGTCTTGATAAAATAAAGATTACAGTTCTTTGTCCCTTCGCGTACTATTAAATCTCTTTTTTTGAAATGTACCTCTTCCATATAGTTCAGTAGAGACTGTACATCGGTTTCAGATACCTTGTATCTATCGCAAAGTTTTTCAATGAATGTTCTCATATTGCAAAGATACTTATCGTCGGCAGACAATGAAACGATCTTTCAAATAAATTCCGAAAATATAGAAAGTGGTTAATAACTCTGCCAATGGTACGGCTAGCCAGATACCCGGTATACCCAATACCGGAGGGAGCGCAAAGAATCCCATCAACATAAATACGACTCCCCGGAGAAGAGTGATAATTGTTGCTCGCTGACCTCTTTCGACACTCTGATAATAACCAATGCCAATCATGTTGACGGCAAAGAAAATGAATCCTACTCCGAAATAAGGAAGCCCGTTTACTGCTATATCAAATGCAGCGTAGCTGCGGTCAATGAATAACGAAACGATGTCTTGGCAGCATAGTACGGTAAGAATGAAAAAGCTGATACCGCAGATTAAAGCGGTCCGAATGGCGAGATGCAGTGTCTTTCGTACACGCTCGGGTTGTCCGGCTCCGAAGTTATAGCTGATAATCGGCTGTGCGGATTGTGCAATGGCATTATAGACCATGAAGATGATAGGGAAGAAGTAACAGGCAATACTGAATGCTGCCACTCCGTCTTCACCGAGATGGCGGATGAAAACGTAGTTCCCCAGAAACATCATACAGGCAATGGAGGCTTCACTGATAAAAGCAGAACTTCCCAGTTTAATCATATAACCGATGTTGCGAAGAGTCAGTAACAGACTTTTGATACTTAACTTTATCCGGCATAGATGGAGGGTACGAGAGAAACGGAGTAAGTAAATCAGTGTCATCAACCCTCCCACGACAGTTCCCAGACTGGTGGCAAAAGCTGCTCCCATTATTCCCCAACCAAGTTCGAAGATGAATATATAATCCAGTATGATATTGAGTATGGCTGCAACCGCATTACACATCATGGTATAGGTGGGTGAACCGTCCAGACGGATGCAGAACATACCTATATTTAAGACTTCGTAGAATACGAGAAAAGGAATGTACCATGCCATATATTCTACAGCTAACGGCAACAATCGGTCCGAACTACCTAATAATCTGGCTAATGGCTCTATAAAATAAAGGCACAGAGCAGACAGGATAAGTATGAGCAATGCGGAAAAAGCAATTGCCTGAGTGATATTAATACTTGCTACTTTGCGTTTTCCCTGAGATAAATGAATGGAAGCCACCACCGAAGCTCCCACTCCGAACATCAGTCCGATACCCGCTGCGATCATAAAAAGCGGTGCAGTGATATTTACTGCCGCCAGCGCGTCACTGCCAATTCCTTTTCCTACAAATATCCCGTCCGTAATAACGAACAGAGCCGAGAATACCATCCCAAGTACCGTAGGAATTAGTAACTTACGGAACAACGTGGAGATGTTCATACTGCCGAAATCAATACTATCTTTCATAACTTTCTACCTTTGTCGTTGAAAATGGCGACAAAGGTAGGGTTATGGGAGGAGATAAAAATTACCATTTGGTAATTTTTATCTCTATATTTAATAGGGAAAAGAATCTCTTATGTATATTCTATCAATTATTTGAGCATGTTGAAATCCTTTATTCCAAAAACTTCAGTGGATATTTCACCCAACCAACCGCTTTTACTATTAACACCCACTTGTACTTTGATAAAATCAACGTACTTCAGGTTTGCATCCTTACCGTCGAAAGTTACAGCATGGGATATCTTGAAATGATTGTCAGACGGTCCGGCATTATAGTTGTCATCATCTGTCAGACGATCAATGGCGCTGAAATTATCAGCATATCCCCATTCATAACTATCATTTACCCAATAAGTACCATTACCGGATTGATCGTAATTACGCTCTTTCAGGCGAGTACCTCGCAAAGTATATTGTTTTTCCTTTACCCAGGCGGGATAATAATAATCTTGCCGGTGAAAAGCACCCAGATAATCAATAGACCCACTTTGACCATGATTGTCTGTCCATGGGGTGGGAAGCTGAATACCAGTTGGTTTATGATAGGTGACGGCATAGTCCTGCCAGGTTTCGGCTTTCCCATATTCGGATCCGCGCAATTCATACCAAGTGTCATTAGGTAACCCATCACCATTTTCGTCCTGCATTACCCATACAATTCCCGGTTCTGACGAACCATCAAAAGCGTTTCCTGTAATAGCAATGTTGTAATCTCCATCATTCACGATACTATGATCGAATCCAACGATGATGTATCCACCGAATCCGCCTAGGGAAACATAAGCCGTCTGATTGATTCGTTCTTCTGCATAGGTGCAGGCTTCTGCCATAGTTATTGTGTTATGATTCTCATTGATGAATTGACCGGGAGCCGGTAAATATTCATATACTTTGTTCATTGACGCAGAACTTGTGGCGCTAATCTTCCGCTGGTATGTTCCTGCGGGAGGGCAAACATTGACTTTTAATGTTTGCGTAGCGAGTATATATGAGTTCTTCATTTCGACCTTTACCGTGTGTTCTCCCTGCTGCTCGGATGTAAACAGATAAGTATCATTTTCTCCGGATTGCACTTGTTCATTGTCCACGGTCCATGTATAGACTGCATCCAGTGCATTATTCACGTCAACCGGTTTGATACGGATAGTTCTGCCGGCTGACATGTTATATTCCGTTTGCAGGAATGTCCAGTTGAAATCTACTTGATCCGGTGAACAAACTTCTACTTTGAAAGTTACTTCGTCATCGCCATCTTCATTGTGAGTAGCAAAACGAACTTGATATTCGCCAAGCTCGATTGTGGGGAGAGTACAGGTTAATTCGTTCGAAATATCTTCACCGTTTATTTGCCAGGAGTAACTGGTTTCCAGAAAAGAATCTACTATAGGTGTAATGGTTAGTTCAGAGCCTTGAAGCACTTTGAAACCTTTGTCGGCATCCGCAATAGAGATAGTAGGTACATCAAGTTGAAAGACATCGATACGTATCTCCTTTTCTGTTGTCCCTCCGGCATTGGTGGCAGAAATCAGAATGAAATACCTGCCTGCTTCATCGGCTGAAAATGTCAGGGTGGAAGTGGTACAGATACTCTTTCCATCTATTGTCCAGTTAAAGGTCGTTTCCGAATCGGTATTTTCATAAATGGGAGCGATGGTTATCTCCCGACCAATTTTTGTTTTATAGATGGAGGATTCTTCTTTCAAGGTAATGACAGGAGCGGAAAGAAGAGGAGAGTCCTCCTCTTCTTTCACGCATGATATTAATGCTAACAGAACAAATAAAAAAAGTATAATATGTTTCATTAGAATCTCACTGCTACATCATCATAAGCAAAATAGGCAGGTTGGCTGAAACCATATCCGTTATCATTACTTCCAGTGACATTAAAGTCTATTTTGACCACTTTGCCTAATGCGGATAAATCCCATTTTGTCCATTCAAGTATATTACCCTCGGCTCCAACCAAATAAAATTCCGGACGTGTAGCTACTTCTTTTCCATCTTCATCATAACCGATAGCAACCAGTTTCACCCAATCATCTTTGCCTGCGGGTGCGGTCAAACCGTTACCGTTGGCCACACAGTTGGCTAGGTAGGTCGTCATAGTCACATACATGTGGTCAACTACACGAGCAACTCCGTCTCCAAAGTAAATATAGGGTAATGGACCGTTGGCATATCCGGAATTGTCTGCATAGCCGTAATGTACGCAGAAGTTTTTGGAACCATTATGTCCTCCAAAACCAGTTTTTGCATCCTGATAATAAACGGCTAGTTGGTGCTGGAAGTCTCCATGAGTAAGATCCATATCCAGATAATTGGAAATTGCGTGTCCGCCACCCCAGTATTGGTAATCACCCCATCCGTTAGGAAGTTCGGAAGCAAGAAAAGTGTTGTTTGCATCACTCCAGTTATAGAGTTGGTTATTCTTAGGATAAAGTAGTGGGCCACCATATTGTTGGCTGTCAATTAATGATGACCAGTTTCTTTCTCCTACCATGTTAGCATCACCTTTATAATCAACATCCTCGAATGTCAAGAAGTGTGCTTCACGCACTGCTCTTAATTGCATTTTTATTACTTTACCGAAAGCTTTGGACGGAGTGACAAGTATTTTAAGTTCACCATCTTTGACATCATCACCTGAAACTGCCGGAGCTGTGATTCTTAAGTCTTTATCATTAAGAACCGCTGTCCATCCTTGCGGAATAGCAATTAATGTTGCGTCGTCTATATTGGCAGTTGTAAGAAGATACGTCCTTGTTTCATTAGACGAGAACAAGGTATAATCCCTATTGGCAATGTCAAATGTATATGTTTCCCCTTTGGGCAATGTGAACGACGTTCCATCTGCAAGAGTAACTAGTACATGATTGTCATTAACTGTAACAGATTTGAAGAAAGAGTCTCCGTCTTGTCCTTCCGCTTTCACAGGTTTTCCGTCTGTTCCGTTAATACGTTTGGCTCCTTCGCCTGTATCAACGGTCCAGTATCCGTCACTATCAACTCCCATAACTGGAGTTGTACCTGTCACTTTTAACTTGTTAGTTGCATCCGGCAGCCATTCTGTAGTACCGTTGGTAGTAATGGTCCAGTAATATATTCCGTCTTCGTCAGCTTTCACTCCAATCACAGGAGCATCTGTACCATTCTTTCCATTTTTGATAGATACGGTGCTTCCATCACTGAAGGTTAATGTGTAGCCATCAGATGTCTGTTCCGTGTTGGTGATTACTTTCCCTTGATTTAATGCGTCTACCAAACTCTGTAAAGTTGTAATTTCAGAGTTCATTTTCTTGACTGTTGTTTCTAGTGTTTCTATTCGTCCGTCGAGATCATTGACTTTATCCCAGAGATCATCGTCATTGTAGCAACTGCATACTGTAACGACAGTGAGCAGTAAAAATAGAATTTTCTTCATTGCTTTTGTTTTTAATTATTAATAGAATTGTGAATTATTGAATCTCTTTTAGTTTCTTATCTGTAAAGGCAATATGTGCCGGAATGTCCCCCGTGATGACTGACCATTTCTTTTTTCCATCCCGGGAGAAACAGTATAATGTGCCGGGAGTCACATAGTCTTTGGCATCGGTGACGAAGAATTCACCTGTTTCCGGATTGATTGCTATTCCATAAGGTATCTTGATAGATTTTTCCGTACCATCTGTAATAAAATTGCGGGTATCAGTTTTCTTTGTTTTTGTATTATAGATGGCGTAAGAGACTGTCCAACTGTTGGTGTAATAACTCCATTCTGTACTGTATACATACAGTGAATCTCTGCAAATAGCCATTTCTGTATTGGGAAGAAGCGGTAATTCATCGACTACTTTATCGGTATTGGAATCTATTACAAATGTTTCGGAGTAAGTGTCATAATAATCTCCCCGGGATGAGACATAAATATTTCCGTATTGGTCTAATTCCATTCTATGCAAATTGATTCCCACATCAATGGTTTTGATAACTTTGAATGTGTTCAAGTCGATGACGGATACCGTGCGGTCATAATTAGGTACGCGATACCCGCCGGAGTTGGCTACATAGAGTTTGTTGCCCACAATCACCATTTCTTCCGGCTGGTAGCCGACCACACAGGTATCCTTGACAGTCAGTGTGGTAGTGTCAACACGTGCTACATACCCCAGTCTGGCGTTGGGATCTATTTTGACAGGGCCTGCATACGAACTGACGTATGCATATTTATCTTTAAAGACGATATAACGGCAATTAGGTATGGAAATTTGCGTGATGTGTTTTGCTGTTTCTACATTCATCACTTCTACGAAATGAGAACAGTTGATGATGGCATATAACTTATTTCCATAGATTTGGATATCATTTCCCACATCCCCCAATTCTTGTACGACTCCCGGGTTCCGTTCCGCATAGATATTCTTATGATAGATACCGGTTTCGTAATCAAAGTAATCAAGGGTAGCCTTGTTGCTTCCCATATTTCCTTCATTGAGTAGAAAGAAACCTTTGACAGAGGTACCGTTTACTCCGGGAGTAACTTGGTTGGGAGTTGACGGAATAATGCGTTCATCTTCGCGACAAGAAGTCGATAGAAGAACAAAACAGATAATGATGGATAGAACAGATATTCTCATAACATGACGTTTAATTTGATTTTAAAACTTGTACCGGGCATAGGATAGCATTGCACTACTTCATATTGCTGATTGAAGATATTATTAATTTCTGCCGTTACACGTATTCCCGTTTTCCCCCATTGAAAAGTTTTGGATAGGGAAAAATCGTGGGTATACCAGGGCTGTGCGTAGTTCTCCGGGATATTGGCGACTGCTTCATAACGTTCACCTGTATAAATGAAACTATAGTTACAGGACCATGTTTGGTAACTTCCATTGAGGATGATGGAACCTCCATGCCAAGGTATATAAGGAATCTGGCCTCCATACCATTCACTGGTAGGATCGGTAAAATCCTGTGCCTTTTGATAGGTGTAATTGAAGAGAGTGCTAAGTTCCACCTTTCCGAAGCCCCATTCTCCTCGTATGGCTGCGTCTAATCCCCGAATTTCCACATGTCCGAGATTAATCATAGTCCAACGGAACTGGTTGGAGGTAGGCATGGCAATGATTTTATCATCTACTTCACTATAGTAACCATCTATTTGTAAGTCCAGGCTTTTCAGCCAATGGTTATTCCAGGTGTGAGAGAAAGTGATACCCACATCGTATTGGGTGGTATATTCTGGTTTTAAGTCCTTATTGCCTATAAAAGTATAATACAAATCATTGAGAGTTGGCATGCGAAAGACTTTCTTATAAAAGGCTCGTACATTCAGAGGGAGCTTGGTCAATGGTTGCCAGGTGGCTATGACAGACGGAGTGTATTTGTTTTTGGTGCCTGCATTGGCTCCTTTGGTACGTGTATTGTCGTCGACATGAGTATATAACAGGCTCGCCTGCAACATGAGGCGGTTGAAGTCAAAGGACGTGGCAGCAGAAGTCAGGATTGTATTACGGGTTGGATAGACAAAATCTATGAGATCGGCCCGTAATGTATTCCATTGGAAATCGTTGGATAATGACATACTCCACCAGGGATAGATGGTGAATAAATGGGCGGCCGAAGCATAGATTTCTTGCTGTCGGTAGTAATTGTCTACGTACATGGTGGTGACATCCAGTCTGGGATCGGATAAATAGTGGAGATAGTCATAAGCATATTTTCCGTTGGCTAGCAGACTGTACCAAGGCTTAAAATAGTTTTGAAAAGAGCCTTGCACAAACAGATTGGTATCCCACTGCCGGTCCTGATGGCGAAACTTACCCGGCTCTTCTCTTACCGCAGCTCCGGGGTATCCTCGTTCTGAATTGTATAGGTATGCTTTGGCTTTCCATTCTCCTTTGGGGATTTTTCCGAAGAATGCATTCTCCAAACGTAACATTCTTACGTCTCCATTTTGACGAACAGCTGTTGTGTCGTAACCATCTTTCTTGGCGTATGTGAATTTATATCGTCCTGATGTATACATATACTCCGTACTGATGGAACTGCTTATTCGTTCGTTGAAACGATGTTCCCAAAGTAGTGACGGATTGATGGTAGAGAATGAACCGCCTTTCACCCCGATGTTCAGGTTGTTTTTCTTTTCCCCTTTGAATAGGGGTTTTCGTGTCTGCATATATATGGCACTTGCGGAACTATAATCTTTGGCAGGTTGGAAGATGGCACTTTTTTGACCATTATATAGTGAAATGACTTCCATATTATCTAATGAAAAACGGCCTAGATCGACGACTCCATTTTGCGCATTTCCTAATTCAATACCATCGTAGAATACTCCGACATGATGACTGCCCATACTTCGTATATTGACGGTTTTTAGTCCTCCAATACCTCCGTAATCTTTTATCTGTACTCCGGAAAAGTAGCGTAAAGCATCGGCGACGGAGTAAACATTTAGCTTCTCAAGTTCTTTGCCGGACAGAATCTGTACAGGAGACATCTTTTTTTGCATCCGGTTGCTGTAGATAGTAACTTCTTTGAGTTTGAGAAGTGTATCAGACAGAGAAGTCTGATGCCGAACCCTGGACTGGGAAATGGCTGGTACTGTGGTAAATAGAGATAGAATCAAACATAATATCCACCGTAAATGGATACAATGCTTATTGTATGAATGGACTTGAATAGAAAGCATGTCTTTTATTTTATAGGTATAAAAAATCCGTTTGTTCAGATCTGAATTCAATCTACACAAACGGACATATAGCTATTATACCAAATAAAAGATAATTGCTTATTTTCTATTTGACTACTACCCGAAATCCCGCAGGTGTAAATCAGAGCATCAAGGCAGGTCTTCTGACTCATCCCATTTTGCAACGCCTTCCCAGATAAACTATCCAGTGACTTTCGTGTTGCAATTTTGCTCTCTGATTACAAGGAGCGGAGATTTACAGCAGCAGGTTCTGTTGCCGGTTTACACGGCATTCCCTTTTCATTCCTTAACAACGCAAAAGTTGTTTAAGGAAACCTTAATGGCACAAAGTTAGAAAGTTTTTATTAATTAGTTTGTTTTATTCTAAAAAAATATCCCACTGACCAATAACAAATATTCCGGCATCTGATTCTGTTTTCCCCATTTGTTAATAATCAATTGGATGGAAAAAGGATATATTAATATGTTATCCCAACGACAGAATCAATATTTGTGCCGTCAATACTCGCAGAAACATGGTGAGCGGATACACCGTAGCGTAGCCGACGGCAGGCGCATCACAGGAGGTCAGGTCATTGGAGTAAGCCAATGCCGGCGGATTGGTGGTAGAACCAGCCAGAACTCCGATAAGCGTGAAATAATTCAGCTTGCAATAATACCGTCCTATCAATCCCGTAATCAGAAGTGGCAGGATGGTTATGATTACTCCGTAGCCTACCCATATATATCCTCCGCCATGAATGACTGTGTCTACAAAGCCTTCGCCTGCTCCTAAACCTACGCAAGCGAGGAAGATGGAAATACCGATTTCACGAAGCATCAGGTTGGCACTCATGGTGGTATAAGTAATCAGCTTGTATTTCGGACCGAAACGGCTAATCAGGATAGAAACGATGAGCGGACCGCCTGCCAATCCTAGTTTCACAGGTTGCGGAATTCCGGGAAATGCGAAAGGAAGACTTCCCAGAATACATCCTAAAGCGATACCTATAAAGATAGGAATCAGGTTCGGATGATTTAAGCGTTTCATGGAGTTGCCAAGTACTTTCTCTGCATGGGCAACAGCCAGTTCGGAACCTACAATGGTGACACGGTCTCCCATTTGTAACTGTAATTGTGGAGAGGCTACCAAGTCTACTCCCGAACGATTGACGCGGGTGATGTTTGCTCCGAAGTTATTTCTGATTTTGAGTTGTGAAAGCGTTTTCCCGTTCAATTCCGGTTTAGTAATCAGGATACGGCGTGAAATGAGCTCTTTGTTCAGTTGTTCCCATTCCATTTTGATTTCCTTTCCGAAGAATACAGTAATTGCTTCCACGTCAATCGGGGTAGAGATCACTAATATGATATCCCCTACATGTAGAATTGTTTCGGAATTGACCAATTCGGTTTCTCCACCCTCGCGGTGTTTGATGCGGGAAATGACAAACTTACGGTTCAGTAACGGGCGGAGTTCTTTAATCCTGATGCCATCTACCGATTCGTTTCTCACTTCAATGGAGATAGGGCGTACGGTAAGTTCCTGGAGATGTCCCAGACCGACTTCTGCTTCTTTTTCTTCTTGAGCAGTATTGATGCGAAGGAGATATTTCAAAGCAAGCAGGGAAAGGATGATACCTACTACACCCAGCGGATAGCTGACAGCATATCCTAAAGCAATTTCGGGAGCATCTATGCCATTCAAATCACTGTTGGCCTGTTGTGCGGCTCCCAGCCCCGGAGTATTGGTGACGGCTCCGGACAAAATACCTACCATTGTGGTAATCGGAGTTCCGGTGGTGAAGTGCAGGATAATAGTAATGGTTACTCCTAATACTACTACGAGCATAGCTAGCATATTCAGGGTAAAGCCCCCCTTTTTGAATGCTGAAAAAAAGCCGGGTCCTACCTGCAAACCAATTGAGTAAACAAACAGAATCAATCCGAATTCTTTTAGAAAGTGGAGCAGGTGTTCGTCCAGATTCATGTTGAAATGACCGAATACGATTCCGACAAAGAGTATCCAGGTAACTCCTAGAGATACTCCCCGCACTTTGATTTTTGCAAGGATGATTCCAAACGCTATGGTTAGTGACAGAATCAGTACGGAGTGTGCCACTCCGCCGCCCCAAAGATTGGGGTAACCTTCAAATAAATTTCTTAGAACTTCCATTGTGATTATTATATGATGATATTTAGTTTAGCTAAAAGTAACCCCGGAGAAATCACTTCTGCGGGGATACGCACACATTGAGCATGACGGTCTAATGCCGTCCTTTTGATATTTTAGCTAGAGAGAATTTATCCTCCTTCAATCATTTCCGATGTCATGACTACTCGATTATTTTTTACAGTTTGCCATTTTCCTATCCCACGAGTAAAAACAGCTATAAAGGTATGAATGGCAGGTCTTCTGACTGACTCCCTTCCTGATTCCTTCCCGACCTTGACTATCTATACCCGGTCAGTGGTAAAAGTAAATATCAAGAAGTTGAATAGAGTTTCACAGCAGCGGGACTGTCCGGGATTTACACCCGATTCCCTTTTAATTCAGATAGTTGATATGGCTATCTGAAACCAATTCAGGGGCAAAGATAGCGAATTTATATAGAACCCAAATGAATGCTACCTATTTATTTTATACACAGTCTGATTCTTGTCGGATATCTGTTTGTTTATTTGATGCGTACTCTCATCTCCTGCACATCAAACGTGACGGATTCATTTCGGAAAAGTCTTTCTATATGTCCGCTGGCCACCATTTCCGGAGTAGGCAGCGTGTACATCTGCGGATTATCTATGAGCATGATGGAGTCGCAAAGCGATAAGGCGATGTCGAGGTCATGAGTGGAGAATAAGACACATTTTTTTTCTTCCTGTGCCAGTTTCTTTAAAAGCAAACAGAGCTCGTAGCGGTTAGGTAAGTCCAGGAAGGCGGTCGGTTCATCAAGCAGGATGACGGGAGTATCCTGTGCAAGAGCACGGGCAATCATAATTCGCTGACATTCGCCATCGGACATTTTATCCATTGTCTTTTCTGCATAACCGGACATACCGACTAGCTGCATAGCGTCATCCACCCGCTTTTGGTCTTCCGGTTGCAGTTGGCCGATCCAGTTGGTATAGGGAGCACGCCCTAAAGCTACTACATCTTTACAGCGGAGATTAGCGATGCGTACTTTATCGGTGGTGACAAAGCTGATATTCCGGGCTAATTTTTCCGGTTTCAATGAAGCTATGTTTTTTCCTTGCAGAGTAATTTCTCCTGATTGAGGCTTTTCCAGTCCCATCATGGCACGGAGTAGGGTGCTCTTTCCCGTTCCGTTACGTCCTAACAGGGCAACGAGTTGTCCGCCTGTGATTCGGGCATTTACCGTTTCCAACAGCGTGCGCTGTCCATATCCTAATGTCAGTTCTTTAAGTTCTATCATTTGAATCTACGCAAGTTTTTAGCAATTACCCATAAAATAACCGGAACACCTAGTAAGGCGGTGATGCAGTTAACCGGAAGTAGGAACTTCTTGGCGATGATGTCGCAGAGAAGCATGCTGATAAGCCCTGTCAGCATGGTGCCGGGGACCAGTATCCGGTGGTCGGCATTGTTGAATAGCAGTCGTGTGACATGCGGTACTGCCAGGCCGATAAATCCTACCGGACCACAGAAAGCGGTGACCGTTCCTGTCAGCAGTGCGGTAGAAACGAAGATGAACATGCGTGAACGTTTAATGTTCATTCCCATCGTTCGTGCATAATTTTCACCGAGCAGTAACAGGTTCAGCGATTTGATACAGGCTACGGAAATTAGTAAACCGATACATAACATTGGTATCATAATTCCCAGTTGGGTGACTGTGATGTGGCTAAGAGATCCCATTGACCAGAGTGTGAACATTTTCAGTTGTTCGGCAGAACTTAGGTATTGGAGTATCTGAATGATAGCACCTGCTACGTAGCCTATCATAACTCCCATAATCAATACACCGAGAATGTTTTTTACTTTCCGGCTGATAATGGCTACTCCCAATAAGATTATGGCAGTTCCTATCCAGCCCGAACCTACGATACCCAGCGACTGAAGAATTGGAAACTCCGCCCATCCAAGTAATGGAGCACCTAGTATGAACAGAGCTACGCCCAGTCCTGCACCGGAACTTACTCCCAGCAGGTAAGGATCTGCCAACGGATTCTGGAATACTGTTTGCATCTGTAAACCGCTAACGGAGAGTGCTATTCCTATCAAAGCCGCTACCACTACCCGTATGAAACGGATAGAAAGGAGAATATTCCGTGTCATTTCGTCACATTCGCCTCCGGTGAGTACAGCCCATACCTTGGTGATAGGAATATATGTATCTCCCGTTGCCATGTCTATCAGTAATAACAGTATGGTAACTATACCCAGTGTAATGAATAAAAAGGGAGTACGTTTATCAGGCTGTTTCATTCCAGGTGTCTGTAATAGTAAAGTGAATCGGATACGAGTTCGGGGTGAAAGATATGAATCAGATCACGCAATACGACGTCGGGACGTACCACTGCAGATTCCCAGTAGTCATTACCTCCTGTCGGTGTTGTTCGTAAATTGTTGTTGTAAACAGTTTTTTCGCGTACAGCTTTGGCGTCTACAAATTTAGGATTGACCGTCTTTAATTCATCCAACGTAGAAGCCATGCCTACATTAATCCAGTAGTCGGCCTTTTGTATCAGTTTGTAAGCTGTTTCCAGTCCGATGGGAGTGGAACTGTTAGAAGTGTTTTCTTTGTAGATGTAATCCGCACCTGCATCAGTTACCAATTGTGCCATATAACTTTGTGTGGAAGGCATCACCCAACTGTCGTTCCACGGGGTATTGAGCATAACGGTAGGACGTTGCTCTACCGATTCGGTGAGCGCTTTCAAAACTTGATAACGTTTAGGGATTTCACGGAATATTTCGATGCCTTTTTCCCTGCTGTCTGTTAATTCGGCAAGAGCTACCAGCCATTCGGCTTTACCAAGCGGTGATTCCTCCAAATATTCTCCTACATACATATAAGGTATATACAGTTCTTTCAGTTTGTCTGTTACGGCAGTTTGCGCATCTCCGATACCGTATAACAGGACAACATCCGGTTTCAGTCCCAATAATAATTCATAATTCATTTCGGGACCCATGTCCTTGATAGAATCTTTGTGTGCAAGAATATATGGATTGGATACATAGTCGATGCCCGATACTCCGACAATTTTGTCCACTTGACCTAGAGCGTCGAACATGGCGATGTAGGAAGAAGCCATACATACGATACGTTTCGCTCCGGCAGGGATGGTAGGCCCGTTGAATCCGGCAGGTGCCTGTTCACCGTTGCGTGAAATGAAATAAGACATTTTTACGTCCTTGGCTCCCTGCCATGGATTGGATACCTGAATAAGTGTGCTGGCGGCATTGTCCGCACCCAGAATCTTGAATCCGGTAGCATATTCAGGTGTATAGACATCCTGTTTGAAAGCCTCGAGAGAAGTCTTCTTGTTGGATATACAACTAGCCAGGAAAAGAAGACATAGCCATGTGAGGATTGAAATAGGAGATTTCATCTTTATTCGTGTATCTTTTAAATGAATAAATAATTTTCGGTGTCCGAAGATTGACATTGCGGGGCAAAGATAAGTATCTTTGGAGATATTCTTTCTTTTTTTATTGCATTTTCTCCGAAATCATTCCTATTTATGTATCCTCCCCTTAGGCAGGCAGAATGGATTAAGTTTATCGGTCTGCTGATTACTTCAGAGAATTTCTGCACCTTAAAGATTCAGAAAAAATTTGGAGATGCTTTTTATCCTCGCACTCTCACCCTGTCTCGTCTTGATTTGGTTGATAGGTTAAACCTGAAGTTTATAAGGATATAGTAAATCCATCGAAAGTATGTAGTTATTTGCAGAATCTATGCAGATAATGGCTTGTTCATATAGGTAAACACTTAGTTTCAAGTAGCGAAACATTTTGTTTCTCGGTGTGAAACACTTCGTTTCATTACTTGAAACATTTCGTTTCTCGGTGCGAAACACTTTGTCCCAAGTAATGAAATAAAGTGGAACTGCCGTCAACCGAAAATTCTCCAGTAAGTAATTATTAAACAGGGTGTGAGGGTAAAGACATCGCAAACTTATTAGAGATATCTACACCTGTTTGTTTACGGGCACTCTTGATATAGAAAAACTCCTCCGTAGGCAGGTACTGCCTGAAATGCTTCTTCCGGGTGAATCAACTTTGCATAAATCTGTGCGCAAATCAATACGCCGCCATGAGCGAATACTACTGTATTTTCACCCTCCTTTTGTCTGACTTCGTCTAAAAACGCGGCTACCCGTTTATATTGATCGGCAAACGATTCTCCATTGGTTGCTTTTACATTCAAGTAGTCGTCGTACCAGCATTGGAGATTCGGGTCTTTGATTTTATGAAAATACTGCATTTCCCAATCTCCGAAGTTAAGTTCCAGTATTCTTGGGTCACGGATGGCATCTCCGAATCCGCAATACTGTGCCAGACGGGTGCATCTGGATAGAGGACTGGTGTAAGCCATATCAAAGTGAATGGATTCGATTTTAGCTTTGGTTACAGCTGCTTCTGCCTCAAATGTAGGACGTAAAGGAACGTCTGACTGACCGTAACAAAGACCTTTAGGAACGTCGACAGAGGTATGTCTGATTAGATAAATATTCATAGGTTTACTTATTTTATATAGATAGACATCACTGCTCCCAGCCAGAAACTCATTTCGCTTAGGAGAAATAATGCACCGCAACAATCTCCGGTATATCCGTTCAGACGTCGTTTCATCATCCGGCAGATAAAGAAGAATACCAGAATGGGAAATATACATACGGGCCAGTAGCTTGGAGGAAGTAATAGGAGAGGCAGTATTCCACCCATCGCAGACATTACGATCTCCCCAAAATTCATTCTTGTATATACTGTTCCGGATTTGCTATCTTCTTCTTTACGTGCATAGGGCAGGTAATTGATGATATTGGAAGAAATGAATTTACTCCAGGTATCTCCGCTTAGTAATAAGAAAGGAGTAACTGCTAAGGGAAGTGCGACCAGTAGATTGTAAGCAAATAAATAATAGATGATTAATCCCAAAACTCCATAGCTTCCGATATGGGAATCTTTCATGATGCGTAACGTGCTTTCCCTGTTCGTTCCACCTCCGAATCCATCGAAGAAATCGGCCAATCCATCCTCATGCAATGCTCCTGTGATAAGTAAACGTGAAGTCAGTGCCAGGATCACGGCTACTCCGTGAGGTAAAATAGTACTGGCTCCCCAGAAAATCAATGCCATCATTCCCCCGGTCAGCCAGCCACTGAAACTCCAATAATTGACAACGTGTTTGAAACACTCCTGCGGAACTTCTTTTATTTTCCAGAAAGGCAATCGTGTAAAGAATATGAGGGCGGCAAGTATCTGGTTCATTTTAGAAATATTTAGTGATGGAAGCATGAGCAAATGAATCCATCTCATTCAGCATTTTCACAGCAGAATCTACAATGGGATAGGCACAAACGGAACCGCTTCCTTCTCCAAGTCTTAGTCCGAGATTGAGTAGGGGACGTGCTCCGAGATAGTCCAATAATAGCTTATGTCCGCTCTCGTCTCCCTGATGACCGAATATGGCATAGCTCATCACTTCCGGATAAAGGCGTGAAGCGGCAAGAATACAATTGGTCATAATAAATCCATCAATTAGAATAACCATTCCCAGTTCGGCAGCTTTGAGCATTGCTCCTACGGCCATTACCATTTCGTAACCTCCGAAACGGCAGAGGATTTCTTCTGCGGAATGCTCTCCCGGATATTGTTCGAGAGATCTTTTCAGAACTTCGTATTTGTGGTTTATTCCCTGGTGATTGAGTCCGCTTCCTGCACCTACACATTGATCTAATGGGATTCCGGTGAAGCAAGTCATCCATAGAGAAGAGGACGAAGTATTTCCGATTCCCATTTCACCGAAACTAATGACATTGCAGCCTTCCTGGTGAGAAGCATCCACACATTGAGCACCACGCTCCAGGCAAAGTTCCATCTCTTCGGGCATCATGGCTGCTTCGTACAGGAAATTGCGTGTTCCTCTTCCGACTTTCATGTTAATGATACCTTTTTCATAAGGTAAATCATAATCGACTCCTGCGTCTACAATTTTAAGAGTGAAACCGTGCTGTCGGCACAGGAAATTGATCCCTGCTCCCCCATGAAGAAAGTTGCTGATTTGTTGCCAGGTTACTTCTTTAGGAGATGGGCTGACTTTTTCTTCTACGATGCCATGATCCGCGGCAAAGATTATATTTTGAGGATGAGTTAATCGTGGAGAAAGGGATTGTTGGATCAGTCCGATTTGCAAAGCAATTTCTTCCAGTCTTCCAAGCGATCCTTTAGGCTTGGTCAGATTATTGATTTTGTCAATCAGAGCTTCTTTGATAGCTTCATCTGGCTTTTGAATATGAAATGTTTTCATGTTTATTTTATTTTTACGGGAATACCACTTGCCATGAGATATACATCGTCGGCATGCGATGCGATGTATTGATTGGTCCAACCTTGCAAGTCTGTGAATTTACGTTGCAGTTTGTTCTCGGAAACTCCCCCCCCAACCAATCTCATTAGTTACAAATATGAAAGTGGCATCCTGCTGGGTAAATTTGTCGAATTCTTTTTTGACGGCTTCCAATGAGGAGGCAACGTTAGAATCAAACTCCATAAAGAAGTTAGTGCACCAAAGAGTTACACAATCTATCACTACGACTCTGCCCGCTACATTGTGACGGCTCAATTCTTTTTCTTCTTCTATATTTATCCATTCAGGACCGCGGTTCTTTTGATGGCGTTCCACCCTTTTTCTGAATTCTTCGTCCCATATCCTGGCAGTGGCCAAGTAAACCGGTGACGTAGTAAGTTCATGCGCTTTATTTTCCGCGAACGAACTTTTACCGGATCGTTGTCCTCCTGTGATTAGTATAATCCTTTTCATTAAGTTGCTGATTGAATAATGGATGGACAAAGGTATAAAAAATAACTCCGGGATTAACCGTTTTACGTAAAAGTTATTAACTTTGTCCCGATTTGTTTTAGATCAACATAAATATCAGACTTAACTACTATTGGATATGAACGCTTGTAAGTTAGTGGGATTGCTTTTGCTGCTACTTTGGGGACATACTGCTCTGTATGCTCAACAAGTGAGAACTGTGCGAGGAAGAGTGCAGACAGTGGAAGCCGGCAGTAATGAGAAGCGGGCATTACCATCTGCCAGCATTGTTATTTTGGCGAAAAGTGATTCTGCCTTTATCAAGGGAATAACAAGTGATAAGAATGGGCGTTTCATTCTTAATTATCAACCGCAGAAGAAAAAGAAATACCTGTTGAAGGTCTCTTTTATGGGAATGCAATCTGTATACCGGGCACTGGAAGACTCTGTATCGGTGAATATCGGTACAGTGGTATTGAAAGATGATGATATTCAGATTAGTGAAGTGACGATAACGGGAAAATTGCAGGAAGTAGTGATGGAGGGAGATACTACGGTTATCAATGCTGCCGCTTTTAAAACTCCTGAAGGAGCTTATCTGGAAGATTTAGTGAAGCGTGTTCCCGGATTGGTATATAATAAGAAAGATAATTCGTTGACATACAACGGACAGCCCATCAGTGAAATCAATGTAAATGGCGAAGCTTTTTTCTCCGGAGATAAAAAGACGGCACTCGAAAATCTTCCGGCAGACCTGATTAGTAAGTTGAAAGTATATGATAAGAAATCGAAAGAAGAGGAGTTCACCGGAATTAGTTCAGGAGAAAAGAAATATGTACTCGACTTGCAGACTAAGGATGAATTGAATAAAACCTGGCTGACAAATGCAACGGTAGGATACGGGAATAACCAGAAGAAGGATTTCGAGGGGCAAGTGAATTATTTTAGTAAAGACGGAGATAATCTTTCTTTTATCGCACAGTCTACCAACAGATACCAGAATAGTACGTACAAGGATAATATCAACAATTCGGTAGGAATGAATATGACTCATAAATTCGGTAAGAAATTCTCCCTGACCGGAAGTGTGAACTATAATTTGAACCGGAACGGAAATCTTTCTTCCATTTATCAGGAACAGTATTTGCCGGCAGGTAATCAATACTCTGCGTCTACTAACGAAAGTAACTCTAAGGGGCGGTCGATTAGTTCTAACTTCATGGGAAGCTGGGAAGTAGATAAACGTACACGTATACATTTTACCGGTAATTTAGGAATCTCTCCTAATAGGAATGAAAACAGTAGCCAGAATGCATCTTTTGATGCTCCTCCCGGCATAAATCATGAGAGCTTGTTTGATGACTTTGAATCTATTCCCCGGGATATAAAAGTGAATCGTAGCGAGAACCGGTCGCGTTCGGAGAATCAGTCGAACCGTTATAGCTGGATGATGAGTATTATGAGACGTCTGAATGAAAAAGGTACAACGCTGGCATTGAATATCCTGAACTCGGATTCGTGGGGAGATAATGAAAGTTTTTCGCTTTCTAAAACTACTTATTTCCGTCTTGAAGATAAATTGGGAAATGATTCGGTGCTTTTTCGTAACCAGTATTTGAAGTCGCCTCAAAAAAATAATTCATGGAGAGTCGGGATTACCTTTGCCCAGCCTATTGGTAAGAAGATGCATTTCCGGGTAGCATATAACTGGGATACTAACTATGAACGTGATAATCGTGATACGTATGAATTATCTTCTCTGACGAAGTCGGAAGTTTTTGGTGAACTGCCTCCCGACTATGAAGCAGGGTATGTGGATAGTTTGAGTAATCGGAGTCATAGTCGTACGAATGGCCATAATCTGGATGTGGGGCTTAATTACTCTGATGATACCTGGATGTTTAATGCCTCATTAGGGATGACTCCGCAAAAACGTGCCATTGAACGGAAAATGGGAAAGCTCTATGCGGACACTACCATGCATACTATCGACTTTCAGCCTATGATATGGGTGAATTGGAAAAAGAAAGAGGCCCGGATCACTTTCAATTATAGTGGTAGAACCCGGCAACCCTCCTTATCAGATTTAATGCCGCTGACGGATAACAGTAATCCGTTGTATATCACCCGGGGAAATCCGGATTTGAAACAGATGTTTTCTCATAGTGTCCGTGTGAGCTTTCAACATTCAAAAAAAGGTATATCTGCGAATATCGGCGGGCAGATGGAACAGAACAGTGTGACGCAGGTAGTGCTATATGATGCAAAAACCGGTGGACGTGAGACATCTCCTATTAATATTAACGGAAACTGGAATGTATATGGAAGTGCCAACTGGTGGAAGCGTCTGGGACATTTTTCCTTGCGGTTGGATATGAACGGTAATCATAGCAATCGTGTCAGTATGATTAATGAAGACAAGAGCCTCGAACCGAAGAAAAGTACGACACGTGATACCGGATTGGGGTGTGACGCGAATGTATCTTATCAGCCCACCTGGGGAGGTATTGATTTCTCTACTTTCTGGAATTATCAGTATTCGCTTAATTCTATCAATGATAACGGTACCTATACGCGTAATTATAGTTTTCGTCTTGAGGGGTACGTTGATCTTCCTTTTGGCTTGCAATTACGGACTGACGGGGCTTATTCTTTCCGTAATGGTACGAATATCCGTAAAGGCGAAGATGACCAGATGTTGTGGAATGCAAGTGCCAGCTGGCGGTTCTTGAAAAAGAAAGAAGCGGAACTGTCTGCTTATTGGGCGGATATTCTCGGAAAGAGGAAAAGTTTCGGCCGTACGACTTCTTCTGATGGTTTTTATGAGTTCCGTAACCAGGAAATAAAAGGATATTTCATAGTCACTTTCAAATATAACTTTCGTTTGATGATGTGATTTTTAGAAAAAAGTCGTATGTTTGCTACAGAACCATAAAACAAAATGTACTATGAGCGGTAATTATGTTATCAATATCGGCCGTCAGTTAGGTAGCGGCGGAAAAGAAATAGGAGAGAAGTTGGCAGCCCGTTTGGGAATCAACTTCTACGACAAGGAACTGATTAATCTGGCTTCGGAGGAAAGTGGATTGTGTAAGGAGTTTTTTGAAAAGGCTGATGAAAAAGCCTCGCAGGGTATTATTGGCGGACTGTTCGGTATGCGTTTCCCTTTTATCAGTGAGGGAGCTATGCCATGTAACAACTGCTTGAGCAATGATGCCTTGTTCAAAGTACAGAGTGATGTGATCCGTCATCTGGCAGCAGAAAGATCTTGTGTCTTTGTAGGACGTTGCGCAGATTATATTCTGAGAGAGCATCCTCGTTGCGCTAATGTTTTTATTTCAGCCTCTAAAGAAGATCGCATAGCGCGGTTGTGTGGCATGCATCATATTGATGCGGAAGCTGCAGAAGAAATGATCGAAAAAGCGGATAAGAGACGTTCGGAATACTATAATTATTATAGCTATAAAACGTGGGGAGCAGCAGCTACTTATCATTTGTGCATCGATTCTTCTTCTTTGGGAATTGAAGAGACAGTGCGGTTCATTGAAGAATTTGTAGTAAAGAAACTGCAGCTTGTATGACAGGATAGAAAAGCAGATTGAAAAAATAAATAAAGCCGGCGTATTCCATTTGGATATAGCCGGCTTTATTGTTTATATGCTAAACTTGATTTACATCATTGCTAATAATATCATCTGTCCCGTCAGAATACGGAGGAACATCGATAACGGATAAACTGTAGAGTATCCCACTGCCGGAGCATCTCCGGAGGTTGTTTGATTGGCATAAGCCAATGCCGGTGGGTCGGTATTACTACCGGCTATCAATCCCATCAGGGTGAAGTAGTTTACCTTATAATATAATCTTGCGATGGTGCCGATGATAAGTAGCGGGATAACGGTGATAAGGAAACCGGAACCTACGTATAGTAATCCGTCTCCCTCGACTACCGTTTGCACGAAATTGGCACCGGCATCTATACCGACACTGGCAAGGAAGAGAACGATACCGATTTCACGAAGCATCAGGTTGGCACTCATGGTTGTATAAGTCACTAAATGCAGCTTATGACCGAAACGGCCGATAAGAATTGCCACTACCAGCGGTCCGCCTGCCAAACCTAATTTTAAGGGAGTCGGCATACCTGGGAATGCAATCGGAAGACTACCCAGAAGGATACCTAAGAAGATACCAACGAAGATCGTAACAATGTTCGGTGTATCCAAGCGTTTTAACTGATTACCCAGTACACCGGCAACACGTTCCACTGCATCTTGCTGTCCTACCACCATAACGCGGTCACCTACCTGAAGTATCAGATTCGGATCGGCAAACAGGTCCATACCGGAACGGTTGATACGAGTGACATTGACCCCATACATACTACGGAAGTGCATAGAACCTAATGTTTTACCATTGATTTCCGGTTTGGTAACCAGAATACGACGGGAAACCATTGGGAGGTCTTGTTTTTCCCAGTCGAGCTCCACTTCTTTTCCGATAAATACTACAATTGCAGGAGCGTCTTCTTCCGAGCAGACGATAAATAACTGGTCGCCTATATTAAACACTGTTTCATGGTCGGGAATACTTACATGACCATCATGGCGAATTCGGGAGCAAACGAACTTACGGCCCAGGAAATTCTTGATTTCAATCAGCGTTTTTCCACTAATTGATTCATTGCGAACTTCCAGGCTCATCATGTGAGGTTTGTGGTGTGAATCTCCACTTTGGATTTTCAGGCTTTCTTCTTCTTTCGCCATATTGACACGGAAGATGTAACGGATGGCAATGATAGAACCAATGATACCTACCACACCGAGGGGATAAGCACATGCATAACCGAGAGCAATCTGCGGACCGGTATAATGCAACTGATTCAGAGCCTCATTGGCAGCACCAAGTCCCGGAGTATTTGTCACTGCTCCGTAAAGGATACCTACCATCATCGGCAGTTCTACCCGGTCGTTCCAGAGGTAATAAAGCCCCAGTGCGACAGCAATATTTAACACTACGATGCCTACAGCCAACAGGTTTAATGTCATTCCTCCTTTTTTGAAAGAGGAGAAGAAAGATGGCCCCACCTGAAGACCGATACAGAATACGAACAAGATCAATCCGAATTCACGGATGAAATGTAGGATGTGTGTATCGGCTGTGAAGCCGAAATGTCCCATTAGGATGCCGGCAAACAAAACAAATGTGACGCCCAAAGAAACTCCGAATATCTTTATCTTACCAAGATACACGCCGGCAGCCACTACAAATGCGTAGAGGAGCACGATGTGAGCTACGGAGCTGGGGTCCCATAATAAACTTTGTAACCAATCCATAATATAGCAGTTTTTATAATGTTTTTCTAAAAACGAGTGCAAAATTACTCATAACATTGGAGCTAATCAAATAAAAGAAGAACTAAAAATGAAGAATTTCTATGCAGATTGTATGCACTTGACGAATCGGGGCGTCCTGTGCGAATTTTCCCTAAAAAAGAGATTCGTTTTAACTTATTGGTTATATTTGCAGGTCGAACGACTGACATTTAGAAAGAGATAGATAAAAATAAAGACAATATTAATCTTGTTTTAATTTTAAATAAACTATGGCAGACAAAAAAGAAAAACTCTTCTCAGACTTTTCTCCTGCCTCCACCGAACAATGGATGGAGAAGGTTACAGCCGATTTAAAAGGTGCTGATTTTGAGAAGAAGCTCGTTTGGAAAACAAACGAAGGGTTTAAAGTGAAACCTTTTTACCGGATGGAAGATCTGGAGGATTTAAAAACTACTGATGCACTTCCTGGAGAGTTCCCTTATTTAAGAGGAACTAAAAAAGACAACAATGCATGGTTGGTCCGTCAGGAAATTAGAGTAGAATGTCCGAAAGAAGCCAATGCGAAAGCACTGGATATCCTAAATAAGGGTGTTGACTCACTTTCTTTCCATGTGAAAGCAAAAGAACTTAATGCGGAATATATTGAAACACTGTTAAGTGATATTCAGGCAGAGTGTGTTGAACTGAATTTCTCAACCTGTCAGGGGCATGTGGTTGAGTTGGCTAATCTGCTGGTAGCTTATTTCCAGAAGAAAGATTATGATGTGAAGAAACTGAAAGGTTCTATCAACTATGATTTCTTCAACAAGATGCTGACTCGTGGCAAGGAGAAAGGTGATATGGTACAGACAGCCAAATCTTTGATTGAAGCCATTCAGCCGCTTCCTTTCTATCGTGTGCTGAATGTAAACGCTTTATCATTGAATAATGCAGGCGCTTATATTTCTCAGGAACTGGGCTATGCTCTGGCTTGGGGAAATGAATATATGGGTCAATTGACTGATGCCGGTATTCCTGCTGCCATAGTAGCCAAGAAAATCAAATTTAATTTTGGTATCAGTTCCAATTATTTCCTTGAAATAGCGAAATTCCGTGCGGCACGTTTGCTTTGGGCAAATATTGTAGCTTCTTACAATCCCGAATGTGTGCGTGATTGCGAGAATAAAGGTCCTAACGGAGAATGTCGTTGCGCAGCAAAAATGGCGGTTCATGCCGAAACTTCTACTTTCAATCTTACTTTGTTTGATGCACATGTAAATCTGCTTCGTACACAGACTGAAGCCATGAGTGCTGCATTAGGAGGCGTAGACTCTATGACGGTAACTCCGTTTGATAAGACTTATGAGACTCCGGACGAGTTCTCAGAACGCCTGGCTCGTAACCAACAACTGCTGCTGAAAGAAGAATCTCATTTTGATAAAGTGATCGACCCTGCTGCCGGTTCTTATTATATCGAGAATCTGACTGTGGCTATTGCAAAACAGGCTTGGGAACTCTTCCTTGCTGTAGAAGAAGCAGGTGGCTTCTATGCGGCATTGAAAGCAGGAACTGTTCAGGCTGCTGTGAATGAGAGCAACAAAGCTCGTCATAAAGCAGTTGCACAGCGTCGTGAAGTGCTGTTGGGTACCAACCAATTCCCGAACTTCAATGAAAAGGCTGGCAATAAGCAACCTGTTGAAGGTAAGTGTTGTTGCGGAGGTGACTCTCATACTTGCGAAAAAGAGGTGGATACTCTGGTGTTCGATCGTGCTGCCAGTCAGTTTGAAGCATTGCGTCTCGAAACAGAAGCATCAGGCAAACGTCCGAAAGCGTTCATGTTAACCATTGGTAATCTGGCCATGCGTCAGGCACGTGCTCAATATTCTTGTAACTTCCTGGCTTGTGCCGGTTATGAAGTAATTGATAATCTGGGATTTGAGACAGTAGAAGCAGGAGTAGAGGCAGCTATAGCTGCAAAAGCTGATATTGTTGTTATCTGTTCCAGCGATGATGAATATGCTGAATATGCAATTCCTGCTTTCAAAGCACTGAATGGTCGTGCTATGTTTATCGTTGCCGGTGCTCCGGCTTGTATGGACGACCTGAAAGCTGCAGGTATCGAAAACTTCATCCATGTTCGTGTCAATGTATTGGATACCTTGAAAGAGTTTAACGCTAAACTATTGAAGTAAGATGAGAAAAGATTTTAAAAACATCGATATATATGCCGCATTTCAGCCGACTAATGGTGCTGAATGGCAAAAGGCTAACGGTATCTCCGCTGACTGGAAAACACCGGAACACATTGAAGTGAAGCCTGTTTATACAAAAGAAGACCTCGAAGGAATGGAACACCTTGGCTATGCTGCCGGACTTCCTCCTTATCTGCGCGGTCCGTATTCAGTTATGTACACTCTTCGTCCTTGGACCATCCGCCAGTATGCCGGATTCTCTACCGCCGAAGAATCAAATGCATTTTATCGCCGTAATTTGGCTGCCGGTCAGAAAGGTTTGTCAGTGGCATTCGACTTAGCTACTCACCGCGGTTATGACCCCGATCACGAACGTGTAGTGGGTGACGTAGGTAAAGCCGGTGTATCTATCTGTTCATTGGAAAATATGAAAGTGCTGTTTGATGGTATCCCATTGAATAAGATGTCTGTGTCTATGACAATGAATGGAGCTGTACTTCCGATTATGGCATTCTATATCAATGCCGGTCTGGAACAAGGTGCTAAACTCGAAGAAATGGCCGGTACTATCCAGAATGATATTCTGAAAGAATTCATGGTGCGTAATACTTATATTTATCCGCCTGCATTCTCTATGAAGATTATTTCAGATATTTTCGAATACACTTCGCAGAAGATGCCTAAGTTCAACTCTATCTCTATCTCCGGTTATCACATGCAGGAAGCAGGCGCAACCGCGGATATCGAGTTAGCTTATACATTGGCCGATGGTTTGGAATATCTTCGTGCAGGAACGGCAGCAGGCATTGATATTGATGCATTTGCACCGCGTCTGTCTTTCTTCTGGGCGATTGGAACCAATCACTTTATGGAAATAGCCAAGATGCGTGCTGCACGTATGTTGTGGGCAAAGATTGTGAAACAATTCAATCCGAAGAACCCGAAATCACTGGCGTTGCGTACTCACTCGCAGACTTCAGGCTGGTCACTGACCGAACAGGATCCGTTCAATAACGTAGGACGTACCTGTATTGAGGCTATGGCTGCAGCTTTGGGGCATACTCAATCTTTGCATACCAATGCATTGGATGAGGCTATTGCTCTTCCAACAGATTTTTCCGCACGTATTGCCCGTAATACACAGATTTACATTCAGGAAGAAACTTACATCTGCAAGAACGTTGACCCATGGGGTGGTTCTTACTATGTAGAATCTCTGACGAACGAACTGGCACACAAGGCTTGGGAGCATATTCAGGAAATTGAAAAACTGGGTGGTATGGCGAAAGCTATCGAAACAGGTATTCCAAAGATGCGTATCGAAGAAGCTGCTGCACGTACACAGGCTCGTATCGACAGTGGTCAGCAGACAATTGTCGGTGTGAACAAGTATCGTTTGGAAAAAGAAGCTCCGATTGATATTCTAGAAATTGATAATACAGCCGTTCGTCTTGAACAGATTGAAAACCTGAAACGTTTGAAAGATGGACGTAATCAGGCTGAAGTGGACAAAGCATTGGCAGCAATTACCGAATGTGTGAAGACTGGCAAGGGTAACTTGTTGGAATTGGCTGTGGAAGCAGCTCGTGTTCGCGCAACATTGGGTGAAATTTCTTATGCTTGCGAACAGATAGTAGGACGTTATAAAGCAATAATTAGAACGATATCAGGCGTGTATTCATCAGAAAGTAAAAACGATAGCGACTTCAAACGTGCTTGTGAACTGGCCGAGAAGTTCGCGAAGAAAGAGGGGCGTCAACCTCGTATCATGGTTGCAAAGATGGGACAGGACGGTCACGACCGTGGTGCTAAAGTCGTAGCAACCGGTTATGCTGACTGTGGCTTCGATGTGGATATGGGACCGTTGTTCCAGACTCCGGCGGAAGCTGCTCGCGAGGCTGTTGAAAACGACGTTCATGTAGTAGGTGTTTCTTCACTGGCTGCCGGACATAAGACATTGGTTCCGCAAATTATTGAAGAACTGAAGAAACTGGGTCGCGAAGACATTGTAGTGATTGCCGGTGGTGTTATTCCTGCACAAGATTACGATTTCTTGTATAAGGCAGGTGTAGCTGCTATCTTCGGTCCGGGTACTCCGGTAGCGAAAGCTGCTTGTCAGATTCTGGAAATCCTAATGGATGAAGAATAAGGAAAACTTTCTTATTGACAGATTGTATATGCAATAAGTGGGAAACCATGAATTAATAGAAAAAAGGGTCAGTTACTGACCCTTTTTTTGTATCCTATTATTGAAAACTTCCTTTTTGGCGTTTTATAAAAAAGTACCTCAAATTTGATTTATTGAAAAAATATTCATAATATTGTCATCACTTTGTTAACTGTTGACCCGTACCTTTGCGCATAAATTTCTAAACTATGGTAGATTTCATGGATGATAAACAATTATTGGGAGAGCTGAAAAGAGGCAATAATGCAGCTTTTGAGTTTCTGTTCAAGAGTTATTATCCTCGTTTGCGAGGGTATGCTATTCGTTTTATAGAAGATGAAGAAACGGTTCGTGATATTATTCAAGAGTGTTTCTTACGATTTTGGGAACGTCGCGAAATGTTATCTGTCTTCTCACTTACTTCTCTTCTTTTTTCTATGGTCCGCAATGGATGTCTAAATTATCTGAAGCATCGCTCGATTGTTGAAAAGTACCGGGTGGAGTACTTGGCAAAGGTGGATGGGGAAGAAAGACTCTACTATGCAGACTTTATGCAGGATGCAGAACATAAATTATTATACAAGGAATTGCAGGAGCAGATTGCCCTTGTGCTTAATCAGTTGCCGGACAGGTCGCGTGAGATTTTTTTGTTAAGCCGTTTCAGGGGATTGAAGAACAGGGAAATCGCAGAAAAACTACAAATATCTACCACAGCAGTCGAAAAGCATATAGCAAGGGCTTTGCAATATTTCTCCCGGCATTTTAGCGAACGCTATCCGGTGGATCTGTATATAGTGATATTGGCATGGCTGATGATGGAGCAGAAATAATCAATGCACTCTTCGGTTATATAAAGAATAAGAAGCAGGAAAGTTTTTTCTGCTTTTTTTGTTTCAGAGGTTGGGTAAAAGAAATATGGGTTGTTACATCTTATAGAAAGTGAATATCATGAAGCAAGAAGAAAATATCCGTGAATTGGCTATTCAGTATTTTGAAGGACGCATATCAAGAGCTGACGAAAAGAATCTGTTCGAATATATCGAACAGGTGGAAGGTGGCTATGGCAGGTTCCGTCAATGGGAGAGAGAATGGATGAATCACCGGAATACCGATTCGGAGACAGATGCCGAATGGGAAGCTTTGAAGCATAAGATGTATACGCAGGAAGCGATTGTTCCGTTATTGAAAAAGTCGAAACCTGGTATATGGAAGATAGCCCGTATTGCTGCCGTTATAGCATTGATTGTCGGTACTACGTTGGGTATTCAACAGGCTATTTACTTGTTTACGCCAAAGACTTTCTTTGTTTGCGAAGCTCCGTTGGGGGATAAGAGTAAGATACAGCTTTCGGATGGTACAGTTGTATGGCTGAATGCAGGTTCCGTATTAAGATATTCGAATCATTTTAATACAGCCGACCGGGTGGTGGAGCTGGAAGGAGAGGGGTATTTTGAGGTGACTAAACAGAATGGAAAGCAATTTACAGTAAAGACGCATGAATATGATGTGGTGGTAAAAGGTACGAAATTTAATGTATCTGCCTATTCAGACGATTCGTATATAACAACCACCTTGCTGGAAGGAGCAGTAGAGTTGAATTATAAAGAAGATCAGATACGGATGTCTCCGGGAGAATCTATTTCTTTGGATTTGGTAACAAGACAGTTGAAAGGAAAGAAAGTAAATGCACGTCAGGCAATGGCGTGGGCGGAAGACAGGATTGAATATGATGACATTACGTTAGGAGAGATGGTGAAGAAGCTTTCACGTCAGTACGATGTGCATATTCAGTTAGAGTCGGAGAAATTGGGCGATATGAAGTTCCGTGTTTCGTTGCGTAATAAAGAGACAATCGTAGATGTAATGGATGCACTGAAAGAAATCATACCTATCAAAGTAGAATATAAGGAAAAGGATATATATATAAGATAAGAACTCAATGTTTAATTGTAAAGAAATCAAGTATGAATATTACTCAAATAGGCAGATTTGGGATGCTGTTGATGATGGCATCTGTTGCAATCTCGTGTTCTGACCCTAATCCTTTGGACTCATACACTCGTGTTCCGTTCGAAAAAACGGAAACGGATGACGGAAATGGTGATGGTGACGGAGACGGTGCCGGCGGTTTGTTCGAGAAAGGAAACGGAACGGACAGCAAACCTTATATGATAATGAATGCTACGCAGATCAGAAATATGCGTAGTGTGTTGAAATCGGGAATGAAAGTTTATTTCCAGTTAGGTGCTGATATTGATATGGCAGGCATTGATGACTGGCAGTCGTTGAATGGTTCCGGTGATTTTCCTTATGAAATAGATTTTGACGGAGACAGCCATGTCATTAAGAACTTCAAATGTTCTGCCGGTGATTATCCAAGTTTCTTCGGAGTATTGTGCGGTGATTGTCGTAATGTGGGCTTTGTGAATGCTTCTGTATCATCTGCTCGGCAGGGGATTGGAATTATTACCGGTTATCTCGGACTTAAAGATAAAGGTAACGGAAATAAGACAGGAAGAATTGTGAACTGCTATACGACCGGCGAAGTAATCGGTTCTGGTGCGGCAGGTGGAATAGCCGGTGTATTGGCAAATAGCTATGATGGGCAGGAAAGTTATATAAAGAACTGTTATTCAAATGCAACGGTCAGCGATCGGGCGGCAAGTGGCGGAAAAGCAGGCGGTATTGCTGGACGGAAAGTAGGTGTCGGCGGATTTATTGAGAACTGCTATGCATACGGAGCAGTCAGTGCAACTAAAGGAGGCGTAGGCGGTATTTTGGGACAAATTGACAAAAGTTGTGACATTGCTATCAAGAACAGCGCAGCATGGAGTAACTTGACCGGAGTGGATGCTTCGTCAACCGTAGGACGCATTGTTGGGGTCTCTGCTTCATTAGGCAGTTATGAGAATTGTTACGCCTGCGAAAGTATTGTACTCAAAGTGAATGAAAAAACGATTACCGCATCAGACGAATCATCAGCCACAGGAACAACTTTTCACGGAGTGGCGAAGTCAGCGGAAGAACTGGGGAATATCATCGTAGCCTGGAATCCGAATCTTTGGAAAAAAGGAACGAACGGTTATCCGATATTCCAGTGGTCTGAATAAATAAAGCCAGTCGATACAAAAAAGCAGAAATAATCTGCTTTTTTGCTTTTATAGGGGTTGGGCAGATGAATGATGAGTTGTTTTATCTTATAGAAGCGATTCAGAGAAATACTACAATCGAATATATATATCCTTAAATATAAATCACTTTAAATTGTAACAACTTAATTGATAAAATTATGAATGACCGAAGAAACTCATTTTTTAGACTGTTTCTCCTGATTCTGTTGTGTTTGGGCGTCCAGTCACTACGGGCGCAGACAGTTACAAAGGTCTTTAAAAATGAGCCGCTGAAGGCGGTATTGAAAGAAGTTGAGCGGCAGACGAAGTACTCCATTATCTATAAAACGGACGAGGTTAATGAAAACAAGAAGATAACGGCTTCCTTTCAGCAGGCAACTGTTAATAATGTGCTTGCTACTGTTTTGGATAAGGATGTAGAGTATAAACTACAAAACCGGATGATTATCATCACAAAGAAAACAGAACGTAATACTACTGCCGTCCCATCGCAGCCTTTACATCGGGTTACGGGGAAAGTGGTCGATGTGAACGGTGACCCGGTAATCGGTGCCAGTGTACAGGTGATGGGACAGTCTATGGGAACGATCACGAATTTGGATGGTGAATTTACATTATCCTCGGTTCCGGCCAATGCCCTAGTCGTTGTGTCCTATATTGGATTTGAGAAGAAAGAAATTAAAGTCTCCGACTTGCAGAAATCTTCGAGAGTAATACTCCGGGAGGATACGGCTACGCTGGAAGAAGTGGTGGTGGTAGGCTATGGTACTCAAAAGAAAATAAACCTGACGGGAGCTGTTGCAGTAGTAGACAGTAAAGCGATGGAAGACAGACCCGTGCCGAGAGCCTCACAGATGTTGCAAGGGACTGTGCCCAATATGAATGTAACTTTTGGGTCTGGGTATCCGGGAGCTTCGGCAACTATCAATATCCGTGGTGTGAATTCTATCAGTGGCAATGCATCGCCATTAGTGCTGATTGACGGAATAGAAGGGGATATCGACCGCTTGAATCCGAATGACATCGCTTCCATTTCCGTATTAAAAGATGCATCTTCGGCCGCTATTTACGGGGCTCGTGCTTCTTATGGTGTTATCCTCGTGACTACCAAGGAAGGCTCCGCCCGCAAGACTACCGTTTCGTATGATGGAAGATATTCATGGAGTAATCAGACGACTTCTACTGATTTTGAAACCAGGGGATATTATTCGGCAGGCATCAACGACTTGTTTTATACCAATTATAACGGAAAGCCTTATACCAACTATACGGAAGAAGACTACCGCCAGCTTTGGTTGCGCCGGAATGATAAAACGGAGAATCCCGAACGTCCCTGGGTAGTTACCGACCAACGTGACGGAAGAGATACATACGTCTATTACGGTAACTTCGACTGGTATAATTATCTTTATCGTAAAAACAGACCGATGTGGGAGCACAATATCAGTGTCAGTGGAGGAAATGAAAAGTTGAACTATTATTTATCAGGAAATACAGTTGACCAAACGGGTATCTTCAGACAGAATCCTGATAAATACAAGGTGTATAATTTCAGAAGTAAAATCTCGGCAAAGATCACTCCACGACTGACAATCAGCAATAACACGAAGTACCATTATAATAGTTACTCTTATCCGGGATTATCGGGTATTAATAACAACTTCAATACTGCGGTGAATCATGCACTGGCGAGCTTTGTACCCATTAATCCGGATGGCAGTGCGGTGTATCTGACTTCGTTGAGCAATTCTGCTGTTTTGGATGGCATGGGAGCTATTCTTGCTTATGGAAAACATAAGAATGAAGACCAGCGGTATGAGTTTTCCACGACTTTCGAAGCAAGTTTCAATGTAATGAAGAACCTGAATGTCCGTGCAAATTACAGCTACCTGCACTATAACTATCAGACCATGAACAGAACAGTAAATGTACCATATTCTAAGTATCCGGGTGAGATATCCTATCTGACTACCGGAAGCGGTGTGAATCAGTTGAAAGAAACGCAGACCAATCATTGGTATCAGGCTTTCAATGTTTATGGTGATTATATGCTGGATATTGCCGACCATCAGATAAAAATCATGGCAGGTTACAATTATGAAACCAAGCGCCTGAAAGATATCAAAGTCTCCCGCCAGGGCTTGCTCTCCGATGACTTGAATGACTTAAATCTGGCAGTCGGAGATGCGATGACTATGTCCGGCGGACAAAATGAATATGCGCTTTTGGGAGCATTTTATCGTCTTAATTACTCCTATAAAGGAGGTCGTTACCTATTTGAGACGAGTGGACGCTATGACGGAAGTTCACGTTTCAGAAGCGGACACCGTTTCGGTTTCTTCCCCTCGGCTTCCGTAGGATGGAGAATCAGTGAAGAACCGTTTTTCGGGAATTTAAAGAAGAATATTGATAATGTGAAATTGCGTCTGTCATACGGTTCGTTGGGAAATCAGCAGGTAGGATACTACGATTATATCCAAACCATTAATACCAACGGTACAATGAATTATATCTTTGGCGATCAGAAGAAAGGCTCTTATGCAAGTGTCTCCGACCCGAATTCCGCCGACCTGACCTGGGAAACCGTTTCGACTTGGAACGTAGGACTCGATCTCGGATTCCTGAACAACCGTCTGAACCTGACTGCCGATGCCTATGTTCGTGATACTAAAGGTATGCAAACTTCCGGCAAAAAGCTTCCCGGTGCTTATGGAGCCAACGAGCCCAAGCAAAATGCAGCCAACTTGCGTACCAAAGGCTGGGAATTGATGCTGACCTGGAATGATGCTTTCAAACTGGCAAACAAACCTTTCCGTTATAACCTGTCCGTAGGCTTGGCAGATAATACATCGGAAATAACCAAATTCGATAATCCTTCCAAGATATTGAGTGATTATTATGTAGGTCAGAAATTGGGAGATATCTGGGGATATGTAGTAGACGGACTTTTCAGAACAGACGAAGAAGCGGCAAACTATAACGTCGACCAAACAGCAGTCAACTTCGTTATCAATACAGCGCAGGTGAATCCGGGACTTCACGCCGGTGATATGAAATTTGTTGATTTAGACGGCGACCATACAATATCTTCCGGCTCGAACACGGCAGATGATCCGGGCGACCGTAAAATAATCGGAAACTCATTGCCGCGCTATACATACAGTATTCAAGGTGGATTCGACTGGTATGGATTCGACTTCTCCATCTATCTTCAGGGAGTAGGACATCAAGACTGGTATCCGGGTACTAATTCTGTATTCTTTTGGGGACCATACGCTCGTCCGTATTCATCGTTCATTCCACGCGATTTCTTGAGCCAGGTATGGAGCCCGGAAAATCCCGATGCTTATTTCCCACGTCCGATAGGGTATCTTTCCCTCGGCAATAACCGTTCTTTGGGAGTGGTGAACGACCGTTATTTGCAGAATCTGGCTTATTGCAGAGTGAAGAATATCACAGTAGGCTATACGATTCCCGCCGTATGGACGAAGAAGGTAAAGATAGAACGCCTGCATATCTATTTCAGTGGTGAGAATCTGTTTACCTTCTCTCCGCTAAAGAGCGACTACATTGATCCGGAACAAGCATCGGCAGAAAATTCCATCCAATCGGCAAATGGTAACGCAAAGTTGTATCCCTGGTCAAAGACCTATTCTTTTGGAGTGAACGTAACTTTTTAAACTAACTAATATTTGAATTATGAAACCTGTTTATATAGTATCTTGGTTGTTCGCGTTGGCGATATCTTTCGTGTCTTGCGACGATTGGTTGGATAAGACACCCAAAGACCGCCTGTATCCGGATGTATATTTCAAGACTGAAGATGAGTTGCGATTATTTACGAATCAGTTTTATAACAATCTGGTTCCGTCCGCTGTCGATATTTATTCCGAGTCGTCCGATTTGATTGTCAAGTCCGACTTGATGCTCGAAATGTCCGGACAGCGCATCATACCCGATGAAGGAAACGGTTGGAATTTTACGGCACTTCGCGATATTAATTTCTATCTGCAGTATTCCCATAACTGCACGGAAGTGAATGTCCGTAACCGTTACGATGGTGTTGCCCGTTTTTTCAGAGCTTATTTCTACTTTGAGAAGGTGAAGAGATATGGCGATATTCCCTGGTATGACAAAGCACTCGACTCGGATGATCCCGAATTGTATAAAGCCCGGGACTCACGTGAATTTGTCATGCAGAAAATGCTGGAGGACCTGGATTTTGCGATAGCCAATCTTCCGAAAACGAAGAATGCGTATGTACTGACCCGGTGGACGGCATTGGCTCTGAAATCCCGTGTCTGCCTGTTTGAGGGTACTTTCCGTAAATATCATGGACTGGAGGATTATGAAAAATACTTGAATGCTTGTGTCTCGGCTTCTGAAACCTTTATGAACGAAAGCGGATATACACTCTATAAATCGGGCAGCACACCTTACAGGGATTTATTCGCTTCCATAAATCTACAAGCGGATGAAGTGATTTTCGGGCGTGACTATGAAGCTTCTCTTTCTGTGCTTCATAATGTGCAGAATTATGAGAACTCCACCACAATGGGACGTCCGGGAATGAACAAGAAGATAGTGAATTCTTATCTGATGGCGGACGGAAGCCGTTTCACGGATAAAGCCGGTTATGAAACGATGACATTCGAACAAGAATGTCAGAATCGGGATCCGCGACTGGCACAAACCATCCGTACCCCTGGATATACGAGAATCGGAAGTACAAAGAAAGAAGCCCCGAACCTGGCTTATACCATGACCGGATATCACCTGATAAAATATTCGATGACGGCTAACTACGATGAATATAATAAATCGTGCAACGATATTCCCCTGTTCCGCACGGCAGAGGTGTATCTGAATTTTGCAGAAGCAAAAGCCGAACTAGGCACTTTGAAGCAAGCCGACATCAATAAATCTATTAAATTACTTAGAGACAGGGTAGGAATGACTAACCTGGATATGGAACTGGCAAATTCAAAACCCGACCCGTATTTGATGAGTGCCGCCACAGGTTATCCGAATGTGAAAGGAGCCAATCAGGGAGTAATCCTTGAAATCCGTCGCGAACGAACCATCGAACTGGTAATGGAGGGTTTCCGTTATTACGACATCATGCGTTGGAAAGAAGGTAAACTATTTGAGAACGATCTGCTGGGAATCTATGTTCCCGGGCCCGGAACTTACGATTTAGATAAAGACGGTACGGATGATGTCTGTTTCTACGTAGGAACAAAACCTGCCGGAAATGTACCTTTATATTTAGAGATCGGCGAGCTGATTCGCTTGTCGAATGGCGAAAGTGGTTATATCATCTGTCATAGTCTGATTACCAAGAAATGGAATGAAGACAGAGATTATTTGTACCCTGTTCCTATCAGCGAACGTACTTTGTCCAATGGTGTGATAACACAGAATCCCGGTTGGAATGACGGATTGAACTTTAATTAATTAGATTCAGAAATATAAATTCTTATGAAAAATATGATTTCTTATATATGTCTTTTGGCAACCGTGTTTGCCAACTTGTCCTGTGCCGACGACATGGACAACTCTAAATTCGATAATATGATACCTTACGGTAAACAGGAAGTTTCCTATACTTATCCGAAAGGGGAGGGGAACCTTAGAGTGTTGACCTTTAATATAAGGCATTGTGCCGGTAACGATGACGTGATTAATTATGACAGGACAGCCGCTGTTATCAACGGAATGGAACCCGATGTCGTTTGCCTGCAGGAAGTGGACTACATGACTACCCGCAGTAATAAAGTCGACCAATTGAAAACCTTGGCGGATAAAACAGGCATGAATCACTATTTTAGTAAGTCAATCGCTTACCAGGGTGGTGAATACGGTAATGGCCTTTTGTTCAAAGGGACGCCGATCAGCACGAAGACTTATCCCCTTCCCGGTGCCGAACTCCGTTCTGCTGCCATAGCCGAATTTGAGAACTATGTAGTTATCTCCACCCACTTGGCTTTGGAAGAGAATAATAGAGTTGAATCTGCAAAACAGCTCACAGACCTTGCCAAAACATATAATAAAGTGGTTTATATGGCTGGTGACTTTAACGAGGACTTGATGAATGGCACATTCTTTACGGAACTGAAGAAAGAATGGGAGGTTGTCAGTTCTACAGAAAACACTTTTCCTACCGGACAGGCTACCAAACGGATTGATTTTGTCGTTACTTTGAAAACTCCACCTACCACTGTGGTAAAATCGAATGTAATATACAACCTGGATGGTGTCAACGTAGCAATAACTTCCGACCATTATCCACTTTATTGTGATTTTAAGAAGCCGACCGGACTTGAAGAATATCCGAAGGCAGAAGGTGACCTGCGCATAGGTAACTATTTCCTGACCTATTGTAAAGGTACAGATGGCGTGATTGATTACGACCGGACAGGACGTATTATCGCCAAAATGAATGCGGATATTGTCTGCTTGCAGGGACTGGATAAGGAGACGGAACGTTCGGAAGGTATCGACCAGTTGAACGTACTGGCACAGAAAGCAAATATGCATGATTATTTTGCTAAAGTCATTGATTATAAAGGCGGTGAATTCGGTGTTGGTATACTGACAAAAGAAGAACCTGTAAGTGTAGACAGATACCAAATGGCGGGAAAGAGCGAGATGCGTGCAGCCATGGTAGTGGAATATGAAAAGTTTGTAGTAGCCAGTACCAACTTCGATACGGATATGGCAAAGCGTATAGAGGCCCTTCAAACGTTAGAAACGAAACTGTCTGCCTATAATAAACCTGCATTCTTGTTAGGATACTTCAATGAGGGCGACTTGGAAAGCGAATTTTTCCAAATGGTGAAGAGTAACTGGAATCTTCTTAGTGCCGATAAGTCTACCGAAGTCAGTGGTAAGAAACGTCGCCTTGACTTTATCGTGTCTTTGAAGAGTCACAACGTAAATGTGACACAGGCTGATGTGATAGAAAGTCTGTCGGGAGTAGATGTGACCGTTGCTTCTACACATTATCCTCTTTTTTGTGATTTCTCCGGTTTAAAATAGAAACGTTATAGAGAGGCTGCACAGAGCTATGCACATATCGTGTGTAGAACTGTGCAGCTTCATTATATAGCTTATCAAACATCAAATGGAGTGGTATAAAAAAGGAGAAAGCGGTACATCTTGAAAACTATTCAGTTGAAGTTATCATTCTTTCTCCGATCTATGCCTTTATGGACTTTTTTCTCTCTTCATGCGGTCAATGAGAAATAATCGTGTAACTTTGTAAGCTGTTAGTGTAAAAACAAGAAGAGAAAAAATGATAGTTTGCATAGCCGAAAAGCCATCAGTAGCACGCGATATAGCCGAAGTACTCGGCGCTCATACCAGAAAAGAAGGATATATAGAAGGAAACGGATACCAGGTGACCTGGACATTCGGGCATCTTTGTACCCTGAAAGAGCCGCATGAATACACGCCTAACTGGAAATCATGGAATTTAGGTAGCCTGCCAATGATTCCTCCACGTTTCGGCATCAAGTTGATAGAGAATCCTACCTACGAAAAACAATTCCACATTATCGAGGGACTGATGCAGAACGCAGATGAAATCATCAACTGCGGTGATGCCGGGCAAGAGGGAGAATTGATTCAGCGTTGGGTGATGCAGAAAGCAGGTGCACGCTGTCCGGTGAAACGTCTGTGGATTTCTTCATTGACAGAAGAAGCTATCCGGGAAGGGTTTGCGAAGCTGAAAGATCAGACAGATTTTCAGTCACTCTATGAAGCCGGACTTTCTCGTGCGATGGGTGACTGGCTATTAGGAATGAACGCCACCCGTCTTTACACCATTAAATACGGTCAAAATAAACAGGTACTCTCTATCGGTCGTGTACAGACACCGACTCTGGCACTGATTGTCAACCGTCAGTTGGAAATAGCCAATTTCGAACCCAAGCAATACTGGGAACTGAAAACCAACTATCGGGATACCACTTTTTCCGCACTTATCCGCAAAAGTGATGAAGAAATTGCTGCGGAAGAAGAAAAGAACGGTGGAAAAAAGAAAATAGATAATCCGGGTATCGACCCTATCGCTAACCGGGAAGAAGGCGAGGCATTGGTAGAACGCATAAAGGATCTTCCGTTTGTAGTCACTAGTGTTGGCAAGAAAGATGGGAGAGAGTTCGCCCCACGTTTGTTCGACTTGACTTCTCTTCAGGTAGAATGTAACAAGAAATTCGCTTATTCGGCTGATGAAACGCTGAAACTAATCCAGTCTCTTTATGAGAAGAAGGTAGCTACCTATCCGCGTGTCGATACCACTTTCTTGAGTGATGATATTTACCCGAAATGTCCCGCTATCCTGAAAGGACTCCGTGATTACGAAGTCTTGACGGCTCCGTTAGCCGGCACTACACTTCCTAAATCGAAAAAGGTATTTGACAACTCGAAGGTGACGGATCACCACGCCATTATCCCCACCGGAGTCTATGCTCAAAACCTGACGGATATGGAACGTCGTGTCTATGACTTGATAGCCCGTCGTTTTATAGCCGTATTCTATCCGGACTGTAAGATTTCTACTACTACCGTCATGGGAGAAGTGGATAAGATAGAATTCCGGGTAACCGGAAAACAAATTCTGGAACCGGGATGGCGTGTCGTGTTTGCAAAGGACGTAAAAGATCCTACTGAAGAAAAAGAGGAAGAGGATGAAAATGTACTCCCTACCTTTGTGAAGGGTGAAAGTGGTCCTCACATTCCCGACTTGAACGAGAAATGGACACAGCCGCCCAGACCTTATACCGAAGCGACACTGCTCCGTGCAATGGAAACAGCCGGAAAACTGGTGGATAATGATGAACTTCGTGATGCCTTGAAGGAGAATGGTATCGGCCGGCCGTCTACCCGTGCTGCCATCATTGAAACACTGTTCAAACGAAATTATATCCGTAAGGAGAGAAAGAACCTGATTGCCACCCCGACAGGAGTGGAGTTGGTGCAGCTCATTCACGAAGAATTATTGAAATCGGCGGAACTGACAGGTATTTGGGAAAAGAAGCTTCGCGAAATTGAAAAGAAGACATACGATGCCCGCCAGTTTCTCGAAGAACTGAAACAGATGGTTTCGGAAATAGTGATGAGTGTACTTTCTGATAATACAAACCGACGCATTACTATTCAGGATGCAGTAGCTGCAAAGGCTGAAGAGAAAGAAAAGAAAGAAACTAAAAAGCGAGAACGTAAACCGAGTGCACCGAAAGAAAAGAAACCGAAAACAGAAAAAGCGGTAAGTGAAGTGAGTTCTAATTCGGCACCTTCTCCGGCTCCGGTTACTACTCCTGCTTCAATTCCTTCTGCTACAGGTGATGTAGATACGTTTGTAGGTCAGCCATGTCCGCTTTGTGGTAAGGGAATTATTATTAAAGGAAAAACCGCTTACGGATGTTCGGAATGGAGAAATGGATGTACTTTCCGGAAAAATTTCTAATAGAAAAGGGATAAAAGTAAAAAGTCCGTCATATCACGAAGAGAGTGAGAGATGGAGGTGCTGCAATTAGCAGGTTAGATTTAATCTGCATGATATGAATGCGGCCTCTTTATTATGCTGTATTGAAATAAATTAAGTATGTTTGCATTCCAGGCAAATTTCCTATCTTACTATTGCTTTTTACTGATTTATTTTGTATCTTTAGTGGTTTTCATCCTTTCAGAGATAGATGGTCACCTTATAGAATGATTAATATCACCTTATAAAGTGACGTTTGTCATTCTATAAGGTGACTATTATCCCGTTGTAAGGTGACAACTACTTGAGTGCATAAAAGATTCTAGTTTTCTGCATAGAAAATCTTAAATCTATGCACTGAATAATCTTAAATACAATAAAGATTATGGAGATATTACTTTATGGAAGTAGAATATCTTACTCCATTTTTATACGAATTTTACTTCGTTCCATAGCTGTTATCTTGCGATTAATGTCTTCTTGTACTGGTGAATTTCATTTTATATACTGCCATACGATAACAAGGTAAAGTACACTGCTGAAAATAGTTAAGTGAAAAACTATTTGATTTGTTGAAAAATACTATATTTGTACACAACTCTAAATATTCTATTTATGAAACACGACTGTCAACCAAACCCATTGATACGGATTATATGGTATTGGTGCATGATATGGTACGATTATCAGAACAAATAGCTCGAAATATACACAATATGGGCAGGACTTGTATGTTTTGCTATCAATAAGTTATAAGCATGAACCGTTTTATAAACTACTACAAGAAGATATTCTCACAAGAGTATATGGATCGCACCATTTCGGGAGGTATCAAGTCGCAGCTCACCCTGTTACTCGTTACTATTGCTACGGTGCTGGCTATCTTCTTTATCATCGTGATGTTCTTTTCTATCCAATTGTATGGACATGAGGAATGGGGCGAAAGGCTCTGGGTGGTGTACAACAACTTTGTGGATCCTGGTAACCAAATGAACGAGACAGCTTGGTCCAGCAGGCTATTGCTGGGAATTGTTAGCTTTTCGGGATCCATTTTATTGGGCGGTGTGCTCATCTCTACCATTTCCAACATTATAGAGCGGCGTGTGGATGTAGTAAACACGGGGCGAATGACTTACCGCAACATAACTCAACATTATGTATTGATAGGCTTCAATGAACTATCTATCAATATGATACGCGAACTATATAACGAATGTTCTTCGGCACGTATCTTACTGATGAGCGGTATAGAGGCGGCAACGGTACGTCATCGCATACAGTCTGCCTTGCCCATCGAAATAGAGCGGCAAGTGCTTGTTTACTTTGGCAACATTGAGTCGATCGAAGAACTTCAGCGGTTGAACATAGCGAGCGCGAGTGAAGTGTATGTACTGGGTGATGAAGAACGTTGCGGACGCGATGCTAAAAATATAGCGATTGTGCATTTGGTGAGTGCTCTGCGTGGCAAATGTTCCGATGGCAAGGTGATGCCTGTATATGTGCAGTTCGACAGTATCCCTTCGTACTCTAACATACAGAAAATGAATCTGCCGCCGGAGGTGTTTTGCATTGAGGGGAAACCTAATATTTTTTTCCGTCCCTTTAACCTCCACGAGAATTTGGCCCGGCAACTATGGAGTCTCTATGCTGCCGATAGTGAAAGATATTATGATCCGCTAGACTATCGCCCCATAAGCATAACGCAACAACCTGATGGAAACTGGACTGCTACTAGTCAAGACTATGTGCATCTGGTTATTGTGGGATTCAATCGGATGGGACGCTCGTTGCTGCTTGAAGCACTACGTATCTGCCATTATGCCAATTACGATGACCGTCTGCCGACAGATGAGCGCATACGTACCCACATCACTTTAGTAGATCGAGAGATGGAATCACAGAAAGACTACTTCAAAGCTCAATTTCCTTATATAGAGAGTCAGATAGGCGATATTGAGGTAGAATATTGCCATGACGACATTTGTAGTACTGCTATGCGCACCCGTCTACAACAATGGGCACAAAATAAACACTGTATGCTTACAGTGGCTATTTGCGTGCATGATCCCGATTTGAGTCTCTCATTAGGACTCAACTTGCCGCATGAGGTTTATCAACATCAATGTCGTGTACTTATCCGTCAGGATTTCAATAACGATTTGTCGTCGATAGTGGACGATGAGCAAGGGCGTTATCGTTATGTCAAGGTGTTTGGTATGGTAGATAGGGGGATGAAGAAAAATATCTTGCAGGATAAACTGGCTTTGTATGTGAATTACCTCTACGATTGCTGCTATACAGATGAAAGCCTCAAGCAGAAAGAGGTGTTGAAGAAGATGTATGAATCTTATGGCAACCACTCTGCCGATTTCATTTTGATGAATCATCAGGCACAGTTTCTGTGGAACAAATTGAGCGAGCCGTTACGTTGGGCTAACCGCTATCAACTGGATGCCTATAGTGTATTTTGTCGTACGCTAGGCTACGGTATTAAGCGGAGCGACCGTTCGCCGGCACGCATATCCGAATCTATGTTCAATGAGAATCTACCGTCTCAAGTTTTGTGTCTGTTGGTGCGCATGGAGAAATACCGATGGAATGCCGAGCGTACAGTGGCTGGCTGGAGACGTGCCGAGGTGAAAGATAAAGTTTTCTTGCAACACCCTCTCATTATGCCTTTCAACGAATTGCTGCAAAAGTACCCCGAAGAGGTGGAGAAGGATGCCGACGTTATTCTTAATCTGCCTTATGTACTGGCATTGGGAGGGTATGAACTTTATAAACTGGCCGATCAATAAGTCGACTTGACATTTGTATATAATAACAGTATTTAGAACAATGAGGAGCTAAAATAATACAGTGAATAATATGCTCCTCTTTTAATTTGGTAGTGACACTACCAACCGTAATCCGTAATCAATATCCCATCGTTGCGGGTTAACTCCGTAGCGGCTGGTGACTTTACAATATTTCTCGAAGGTATAATAACTACCTCCACGCAACACTTTATGCGTATCTTTTTCGCTTATAACCGGAGCGATGTTTCCGGTAAAAGGAACCTTTCTGTCATACCAGTCCATACACCATTCATATACGTTTCCACTCATGTCATAAAGTCCCAGTTCGTTGGGCTTCTTCGTCCCTGTTTCTTTGGACACGTAAGTATTATAATATTTTTCTCTAAACCAGGCAACCTGTTCTGCATTATTGCTGCCGGCATAGATGAAATTCTTGGTTTTTACTCCCCCACGTGCTGCATATTCCCATTCTGCTTCGAAGGGGAGACGGAAGGGTAGACCGCTTAATTGAGAAAGTTTTTTGGTAAATCGTTGAGCGTTGAACCAATTGACTTGGTCTACCGGATAGTTACGTCTGTGTTGGTTAGAAGGATTTTCTCCCATAATGACATACCATTCATCCTGACTAACTTCATATCGGTTGATGAAAAAAGAGGCTACATCCACGGGATAGTTGTTGTTGTCTCCGAGATTGGCTGTACCACCTTCCACATAAACCATATTCCATAGTATATAGCGTATAACCTCTTTTTGTTCTTTATTTATTGTTGGCGACCAGTGCAAGGCTTTTTCCAATTTGGAGGGGAGAGTGTCAATAATACTTGCTTCTCTTCGACATTTATCGTGGTATCGTTGCCACATTTGTTGTTCTTGCGCTCTGCTTGATAATGCGATTCCTTGTAATAGAAAGCAAATGATTATAGTTTGTTTGGTGTACTCTTTTATCATGATAATTGTATGTTTATTTATTGGACGAACTAAAGTAGCAATGACTGCAATAGTAACACTTAAATTTATTTAATATTTTTCGCTAAGAAATGATCTTTGTGATGATAACCCTCATACGTTGAAAACCCAAAATTTCTTCCTGCATTGGATAAATGCCTTTTTTTCATTAAAATCCTCTTTCTTTTAGGCAATAATCGTGGCGCGTTTGTTATTTATAAATAAGAAGATCAATTATTTAAATAGAATGAACATGAAGAAAAAATTAGCAGGAGTTGCATTGGTGTTGGCTGCCGTCTCTTTGATGAGTGTACAGCCTGTAGAAGCATGTACGCGTGCAGTGTATATAGGCCCTGACCAGATGGTGGTAACAGGACGTACAATGGACTGGAAGGAAGATATCATGACGAATATCTATGTATTTCCGCGTGGCATCCAACGTATGGGACATAACAAAGAGAAAACTGTGAACTGGACTTCCAAATATGGAAGTGTGATTGCTACAGGATATGATATAGGTACTTGTGACGGAATGAACGAGAAAGGATTAGTGGCTAGCCTGCTTTTCTTGCCGGAATCCATTTACTCTCTTCCCGGCGATACCCGTCCGGCAATGGGCATCAGCATTTGGACACAGTATGTGCTTGATAACTTTGCCACGGTACGCGAAGCGGTGGATGAATTGAAAAAGGAGACTTTCCGCATTGATGCTCCCCGTATGCCGAATGGAGGACCGGAGTCTACCTTACATCTGGCCATAACCGATGAAACAGGCAATACGGCTGTATTGGAATATCTGGATGGGAAATTAAGTATTCACGAAGGAAAAGAATACCGGGTGATGACAAATTCTCCTCGATATGAACAGCAGTTGGCCATTAATGATTACTGGAAAGAAATCGGTGGCTTACAGATGTTACCCGGAACCAATCGGGCAAGCGACCGTTTTGTACGGGCTTCATTCTACATTCATGCCATTCCCCAAATTGCGGATGCAAAGATTGCAGTTTCCAGCGTATTGAGTGTGATGCGTAATGTTTCCGTGCCATTTGGTATTAATACACCGGAGAAGCCTTATATATCTTCTACCCGTTGGCGTTCCGTATCCGATCAGAAGAATAAGGTATATTATTTCGAATCTACCCTGACTCCGAATTTGTTTTGGCTGGATTTGAAGAAAATTGATTTTAGTCCGAAAGCCGGCATTAAGAAACTGTCTCTGACAAAGGGCGAAATTTATGCAGGTGATGCAGTGAAGGATTTGAAAGACAGCCAATCATTTACCTTCCTTTTCGAGACTCCGGTCATGTAATTTGTCAGTGTGATAGATATATAAAAGAGTGGTGGACAAATGCTTGTAATCAAGCTTGTTCACCACTCTTTTATATGTATCGTTTATAACTTGATTGTTATTTATCCGCTTTATCGTCTGGCATATTCCTGATGAAACTCTATGACTGCCTCTATCCCTTTCCGGAAGATATCCAATGAGCAGTTCTCGTTCGGAGAATGGATCGCATTCGATTCGAGTCCAAATCCCATCAATACGGTTTTGATTCCCAATACCTGTTCGAAAGTAGAGATGATGGGAATACTTCCGCCACGGCGTACCGCCAACGGCTTTTTCCCGAAAGCGATCTCGAAACCTTTCTCTGCTGCCTGATAGGCAGGAAGTGAAATCGGGCACACATATCCTTGTCCCCCGTGCATGGGAGTCACTTTTACCTGTACTGTATCAGGCGCGATACTAAGAATATAATCTGCGAACATTTGCGAAATCTTATGGTGATCCTGATGCGGTACTAACCGGCAAGATACTTTAGCATAAGCCTTTGAAGGCAGTACGGTTTTAGAACCTTCTCCTGTATATCCGCCCCAAATGCCACATACGTCAAAAGACGGACGGCAACTGTTACGTTCCAATGTGCTATATCCTTTTTCTCCGAAAAGCTCTTTTACACCGATTGCTTCTTTGTATTTCTTTTCGTCAAAAGGAATATGGGCTATCATTTCCCGTTCGGTTTGCGGCACTTCTTCCACATCATCGTAGAATCCGGGAACAGTGATACGTCCGTCGGCATCCGTTACTTTGCTAATAATCTGGCAAAGCGCGTTGATCGGATTGGCTACCGCACCCCCGAAATGTCCGGAATGCAAGTCACGATTCGGTCCCGTCACTTCTATTTCCCAATAAGCCAGCCCGCGCAGACCAGTAGTCAATGAGGGCAGTTCAGCTCCTAGCATACTCGTATCCGACACCAGAATAACGTCTGCTTTCAGCAATTCTTTATGTTCTTCGCAGAAAGCTTCCAGACTGGGTGAACCTATTTCTTCTTCACCCTCGAAGATGAACTTCACATTATTCTTCAGTAATCCGTTTTTGACGAGATATTCAAATGCTTTCACCTGAATGAACGATTGTCCTTTGTCATCATCCGCTCCACGTGCCCAGATATGTCCGTCACGTATTTCCGGTTCAAACGGTTCGCTTTTCCAGAGTTCCAATGGTTCGGCCGGCATCACATCGTAATGAGCGTAGATTAATACAGTCTTTGCATCCGGGTTCACGATCTTTTGAGCGAAAACAACCGGATTGCCCTGTGAGGGCATTACCAATGCTTCGTCCACACCTGCTTCCAATAACAGTTGTGCCCAGCGTTCCGCACAAGCCAGCATATCGTCGTGGTGCTCTGGCAGAGCACTGATACTGGGAATGCGAATAAGGCTGAACAAGTCATCCATCATCTTTGGTTCGTGTGCCGCTATGTATTTCTGAATCTCGTTCATTAGAGTTGCGTCGTTTTATCCAGTAAGTAATAATCGAGTATGGTCATGGCAGCCATTGCTTCTACGATAGGTACGGCACGAGGTAATACACAAGCGTCATGACGTCCGCGTGCTTTCAGAGTGGTGTCGACGCCATCAATGTTGACAGTTTCCTGTTCCATCAGCAGCGTGGCAATCGGTTTGAACACTACACGGAAATAGATATCCTGACCATTACTCAATCCTCCCTGAATACCTCCGGAGTGATTGGTGTGCGTCTCGATCCGTCCGTTATTGTTATAGAAAACATCGTTCTGTTCGGAACCTTTCATTTTCAATCCCTTGAATCCTTCACCGTATTCGAATGCTTTGGCAGCGTTGATGCTTAACATGGCGTTACCCAGGGCAGCATGAAGTTTACCGAAAACAGGTTGTCCCAATCCGATGGGGCATCCCTTAATGACACAGGTCAGTGTACCTCCGATGGTATCGCCTTCACCTTTTACCTTATATATAAGGTCTGCCATTTCTTTTGCTTTTTCAGGGTCCGGACAACGTACATCGTTGGTTTCTATCAGGTCGAAATTATAGTCCGAGTAAGTACCCTCCAGTTTGATAGGACCTACCTGCGAGGTATAGGCAGTGATGTTGACTCCCAATTGGCGGAGTGCCAGCTTAGCCAATGCGCCGGCTACCACGCGCGAAATCGTTTCGCGTGCGGAAGAACGTCCGCCGCCACGGTGGTCACGGATTCCGTACTTCACTGTGTACGTGTAATCAGCGTGTGAAGGACGATATACATTTTTCAGATTGTTGTAGTCATTGGAGTGTTGGTTTTCATTCCAAACGATAAAACCAATAGGGCATCCGGTGGATTTCCCCTCAAAAATACCTGAAAGAAACTCAACTTTATCAGCTTCTTTACGTGCAGTGGTAAGAATGGATTGTCCCGGACGGCGACGATTAAGTTCTTGTTGTACAAATTCTTCGTCGATGACAATTCCTGCCGGAAATCCGTCAATCACTCCTCCAACTCCTTTTCCATGAGACTCACCGAAACTTGTGAGCCGAAAGATATTGCCAAATGAATTAAACATAGTTGTGGCTTTTTTAAAATTACTATATGCAAATATAACAAAGTTTTCGATAAGAAAGTTGTGAACTCGAAATATCTTCGAAAAAGGAAGCATATTGAACCTTTTTTCTTCTTTTTAGTTTATAAGGGACGAATTTATTATAATAACTAAACCAAAGACGTATGAAAAAGAATCTATTGTATTTATTGGCATTGGTCTGCTCTCTTACTTTCTTTGCTGCTTGTAGCAGTGACGATGACGACAGTGATAACAAGGATAATGGGAATCCTCCTGAAGAGGAAGCTGTGATAACGGCTCCGGATGTAGTCGGAACGTATTGGGGAAATCTGGATATATCCATGATACCGGATGGTTCTGACCAGGAAATTGTCATAGGAGATGGAATAGAGAAGTTTATTACCCTATCGCAGGTCAGCAATACGGAAGTGAAGATTGAACTGAAGGAGTTTGAATTGTTCATCAATCAACAGATTCTGAAGTTTGGAGATATTGTTGTTGATAAGTGTGAAGTGAAGAAAGGGGAAGGTGTGTCTACATTTACCGGACAGCAAGACCTTACGTTTGAGGGAAATGCCGCTGCTTTGGGTACTTGTCCTGTAACTGTTACAGGAACGGTAGAAGATGGAAATGCAGACATGACCATTAACGTGAAAGTGCCTACATTGCAACAGACTGTAAAGGTGACCTACTCCGGAGTGAAACAGGTGGCAGAGTCTGGTGGAAATTAATTTCTTGTTCACCACAGATTACACAGATTATTTATATTGATAGTCTATGACTTATAAATCAATCTGTGTTAATCTGTGTAATCTGTGGTGAGACTTAAAATGCGTACCCAAAACCTATATTCAAATAGATAGGATACATTGCAAAAGTGATTGTATTAAAATCGCTTTTAAATATATCGTTCAATCCCCAGGTGAGATCAGCATACACATTGAGGTGCTTGAAAGCTCGCCATCCGGCTCCCACCTGTAATCCCCACTGGAAATGTCTCAAGTCGTCCGAGAAATCGTAGGTTGCAATTTTGTCGTCGGTAAATTCTACTTTCGGACCGGTGGGATCATCTTCCCGCAAATATCCTTCGTACACATGACCTGAAAATTCTCTTGAAAGCAGATACGAGAAATAAGGTCCGGCTTTGATGTTCCATCGGTTACTTAGTTTGTAGGTAGCCATTAGAGGTATAGTTAGTCCGGCGGTATGTACTTTGGTTTTCACTCCGCCCGTCCATACTCCGCTGATTCTTTCACCTCCTTGTCCGAGAATTTCCATATTGTAATTTTTTACGGTGGCTTCGGTGGTCATTGCTTTGTTTTCGAGCCGGAGTCCGACTATGATCCCGAGTTTGTTCTGAACGGCAATCCATTTGGTTACTTCGCCCCCTATGCTGATGGCCAGTGTCGGGTTATATCCGTCAATCGAACGGATTTCTACCGGAAGGGGAAGCGGGGCTGTGCCGCCAATGCTGAAACCTGCTTTGATTTCATATTCCAGTCCGTGAAGGGCGGAACGGATCAGTGTTTCATTTCGGTCTACCTGTGAATAGCCGGGGAGAGCTATTCCTATACAGGCTAGTAAACTGAATATATACGGATAGATTCTTATCATTATGATTGTTATAAAGTTATTTAATTCCGTTCGTTTGATAATGTGCACGTTTTGTATGAGTACATTGCTTGAGCGCATTATCAGCGTATTGCTATGGGAAATTCTTCTTCGAAATCCCGCTAATTTTCCGAGCGATAGATTAACTCTGCCTCGTCGATCAGTAATGTACTTCCGATTGCTCCGTTAAAATGATCTCCTTCCAGGCTTGAGGTGAACACGATGGCTATATTATATTTCCCATCCCTTAGCTTCTCCTTATCAATGAATTTTCCGGGGAGAGTGATGAAAGGAAGTTTAAAGTAAGTCCATTCGTTCGTTTCTTTGGCATTATTAATCCGTGCTGTTGAAATCAGGTTCGGACTGGTGAATGCATTCGTTCCGTCAAGAGTAGGAACAGATTCGCTGGTTTCGTACATGATGGCATATATGTCACAGATGTCCCGTTTCCCGTTCACTGGCTTTCCTCCTTCTGTAAACTGATCTCCCGCTTTGTATTTATAATAACCTGCCAGATAAGTGGGTACATGCCGGAAAGGGAGGCCGAATTTGGTTGCTTTCAGAGGATTGCTCATAGCGTTATTCACATCGAAAGAGCCGATAAACAGATTTCCTGCCGCAATAGGCATTCCTGCTATCTGGCCGAAGAATCCGGTACTGCGTGTCACTAAGGAGAGGCATTTGCCGGCTTTTCCGTCTGTTATTTGGAAAGTGGGATAATCATCGGCTGTTTTAGCTACTCCGGTCATGGCATAACCCGCATTTCCGCTGGCCCATTCCATGACGACCTTATCTCCTTCGCGTTCCACAAATATATAGTACTTCTTTCCGCCCAGTGTATCTTCGAAATTATAGTTCGTGGCAAGTTCCGTGTCGATCACTGATACGGTATACATTTTCTTCCAAACACCATCGGCAGCTGTGACAGTATATTCCTGTGGGGTATTGAAGTTTCGTTCCGTGCCGCTAAGCGGACTGATCGCAGCTCCCGGAGTCAGTGTAAATTCAGGCTTGAGTTCTGAAATATCAGTTCCCGGACCAACAAAGATAGTTATGGAATTATTGTTAATAATAGGACTGGTTGTCATGGCTACTCCCGGTAGTATACAACTTAATATGTCTGCTTCTGCATTGAGAGCTTCTTCGCGGATACATGAAGAGGAAACAATAGCTAGTAGCAAATAAACAACTATGTGTTTTGCTTTCATTTTTCTATCAATTCTTTCTGTTAAAGTTTGGTGTATGGGAGGTTTTATAACAATATGAGATTTTATTTGTTCATTATAGAATGTTGGAAAAGAAAGAATTTCCTATTTTTGTGGAACCAAAACTTATAAGTCCATGACTGAATCAGAAAGAAGGCAAATTATAGAATTGATTAAGAAGGAGGTCATTCCGGCTATCGGATGTACGGAACCTATCGCAGTAGCGCTTTGTGTAGCTAAAGCTGCCGAAACACTGGGAGCGAAACCGGAAAAGATAGAAGTCCTGTTAAGTGCTAATATATTAAAGAATGCCATGGGAGTCGGAATACCGGGAACGGGTATGGTCGGGCTTCCCATAGCGGTTGCTTTGGGTGCGTTGATTGGCAAATCAGATTATCAGTTGGAGGTATTGAGGGATTGTACGCCGGAAGCGGTGGAGCAGGGAAAACAATTCATCGCAGAAAAACGGATTTGTATTTCTCTAAAAGAAGATATTACGGAAAAGCTGTATATCGAAGTGATTTGTAAAACGGAAGATAAAACGGCTAAAGCCATCATTGCCGGTGGACATACTACCTTTATATATATAGCCAAAAATGAACAAACGTTGCTCGACAAGCAACAGACAGTCAGCGAGGAAGAGGAAGAGGCTTCGCCCGAACTAAACTTGCGTAAAGTATATGACTTTGCACTGACTGCTCCGCTGGATGAAATCCGTTTCATCCTTGACACAGCCCATTTGAACAAAGCTGCTGCCGAGCAAGCCTTTAAAGGTAACTACGGACATTCTTTAGGGAAAATGCTTCGGGGAACTTATGAGCATAAAGTGATGGGGGATAGCGTGTTTTCTCATATCCTCTCTTATACGTCGGCTGCCTGTGACGCCCGTATGGCCGGTGCTATGATTCCTGTAATGAGTAATTCCGGCAGTGGTAATCAGGGGATATCCGCTACACTTCCTGTCGTTGTCTTTGCAGAAGAAAACGGAAAAAGTGAAGAAGAACTGATCCGTGCTTTAATGCTTAGCCATCTCACTGTTATATATATCAAACAAAGTTTGGGACGTTTGTCTGCTTTGTGTGGTTGTGTGGTAGCTGCCACAGGTTCCAGTTGTGGAATCACCTGGTTAATGGGAGGAAACTACAATCAGGTTGCTTTCGCTGTTCAAAACATGATTGCCAATTTGACAGGAATGATTTGTGACGGTGCAAAACCGAGTTGTGCCTTGAAGGTAACCACCGGAGTTTCGACAGCCGTACTGTCTGCCATGATGGCAATGGAAGACCGTTGTGTGACTTCCGTAGAAGGAATTATAGATGAAGATGTAGACCAAAGTATCCGTAACCTGACAAGAATCGGCTCGCAAGCCATGAACGAAACGGATAAAATGGTACTTGACATCATGACGCACAAAGGATGCTGATTTTAAGTATTAAGTATCAAGTATTAAGTATTAGGCATTAAGTATTAGCCGGAATGACGGCATAAAAAAAGTATTAAGTATTAAAACTCCGGTTATATCCGCACGGAATTAATACTTAATACTTTATACTTAATACTTCAATTAATGACAGTGTCCGCCTTCGCAACCGCAGTCGTCGCCACAGCCATCACCGCAGCTGTCGCATCCGCAACCGCAACCACCTTCGCCACTCATCATTTTCACCAATTCCTGGATTTCTTCGTTAGTAGCAGGACGGCTTTCCAGTATTTCACCTTCGAAAATCAGGTCGGCACCAGCCAACGGGTGATTGAGGTCAACTACTACAACATCCGGTTTGATTTCTACTACGCTGGCATTTACGCGCTGACCGTCGCCAGTCATCAAAGGTACGATGTTACCTTCTTTAATACGTTCGCTATCAAACTTGCCATCTATTTCAAAAATATTTTTGGGGAGGTCAATAACGTGTTGTTCGTCATATTGTCCGTAAGCCTTATCTGCCGGAATGGTAAAATCAAATTTATCACCTTTAGAAAGAGCAGTTATCTGATTTTCGAAATCTTCGAGTGTTGTTCCTAATCCTGAAATGAATTGAAAGGGATGTTCTGCTTTTGCTTCTTCGAACAACTCTTTTTCACCATCTTCCATTGTATATAGTTTGTATGCAACGGTAATGTACTTGTTTTCTACTGTTTCCATCTGATCTTTTTTGTTTCTGATTAATAATTCCCGTAAATACGGGTCTACAAAGATACGAATTATTTGCTTGTACTCCGGTATAGGGAGGGTAAATTTCAGATTATTAAGTGCTTTTGTCAGAAAAAGAAAGTGAGGCGCGCAGTTAGATAATAGTTGTAAATTCAACCTTTAAGTGATAAAATAGAGAAATAATACCTCTCTTTTCTTACAATTATTCGCTTTTAAGTGATTTTTTTCTTCGATTTGTTTGGATATAATAAAAAAGCCCTTACCTTTGCAGCACGAAAATAAAGAAAAGAAGATATGAATATGTTACATACATCTATTAACCTAGCAGTCCTGCATATTATTCGCGTCGTGGTGGTCCCATCAAGAGCGTGAGAAAGGTTTTTGTGTTGTATGTGTTCGTACCATAAAAGATAGAATTTAGAGCCTTTCTCACTTGTGTGAGGAAGGCTCTTTAATTAAAAGATAGATTGAAATGAAAAAGCAATTACGCAGTTCGTTTAGTACACAAGGCCGTCGGATGGCGGGAGCCCGTGCATTGTGGGCAGCCAACGGCATGAAGAAGAATCAGATGGGTAAACCCATTATCGCTATCGTCAATTCGTTCACACAGTTTGTCCCGGGGCATGTACACCTACATGAAATCGGTCAGCTGGTGAAGGCAGAGATTGAGAAGCTAGGATGCTTCGCTGCGGAATTCAATACAATAGCTATCGACGACGGTATAGCAATGGGACATGACGGTATGCTTTATTCGCTTCCTTCACGTGACATCATTGCAGACAGCGTAGAATATATGGTCAATGCGCACAAGGCAGATGCAATGGTATGCATCAGCAATTGCGATAAGATCACTCCCGGAATGTTGATGGCGGCTATGCGTCTGAATATCCCTGCCGTATTTGTATCGGGTGGTCCGATGGAAGCGGGAGAATGGAATGGCCAGCACCTGGATTTGATCGATGCGATGATTAAATCGGCCGACGAAAGTGTTAGCGATCAGGAAGTAGCGAATATCGAGCAAAATGCTTGTCCTACTTGCGGATGCTGCTCCGGTATGTTTACCGCCAACTCGATGAACTGCCTGAATGAAGCAATCGGACTGGCTCTTCCCGGCAACGGAACCATTGTAGCGACACACGAAAACCGTACGCAACTTTTCAAAGACGCTGCGGAACTGATCGTGAAAAATGCAAAATTATATTATGAAGAAGGAGACGAAAGTGTACTTCCCCGTAGCATCGCTACCCGTCAGGCTTTCCTGAACGCCATGACGCTGGATATAGCAATGGGGGGATCTACCAATACGGTTCTTCACTTGTTGGCTGTTGCTCACGAAGCAGAGGTAGACTTCAAGATGGATGATATCGACATGCTTTCCCGCAAGGCTCCTTGCCTCTGCAAGGTGGCTCCCAATACACAGAAATATCATATTCAGGATGTAAACCGTGCCGGTGGTATCATTGCCATTATGGACGAACTGGCAAAGGGCGGTTTGATAGATACATCCGTTCGCCGGGTAGACGGAATGTCACTGGCAGAAGCTATTAATGAATATTCAATCACCAGCCCGAATGTGAGCGAAAAAGCAATTAAGAAATATTCGAGCGCAGCCGGAAATAAATTCAATCTCGTACTTGGTTCACAAGGTATGTACTATAAGGAACTGGATAAGGACCGTGCAAACGGATGTATCCGTGACTTGGAACATGCTTACAGTAAAGACGGCGGACTGGCCGTATTGAAAGGCAATATTGCTCAAGACGGTTGTGTAGTAAAAACAGCAGGTGTAGACGAAAGTATCTGGAAGTTTACCGGACCTGCCAAAGTATTTGATTCGCAAGAAGCAGCCTGTGAAGGCATCCTCGGAGGTCGAGTCGTCAGTGGAGACGTCGTCGTCATCACGCACGAAGGTCCGAAGGGTGGTCCCGGTATGCAGGAAATGCTTTATCCTACCTCTTATATAAAATCCCGTCATCTCGGAAAAGAATGTGCTTTGATTACCGACGGACGTTTCAGCGGTGGAACTTCCGGATTGAGTATCGGACATATTTCTCCTGAAGCGGCAGCTGGAGGCAATATCGGAAAAATTGTAGACGGAGACATTATCGAAATCGATATTCCGGCCCGGAAGATTAACGTGCGACTGACGGATGAAGAACTGGCGGCCCGTCCGATGACTCCTGTCACTCGTGACCGTTATGTACCGAAGAGCCTGAAGGCGTATGCCAGCATGGTAAGCTCTGCCGATAAGGGAGCAGTGAGAATTATATAATATAGTTGGTGATAGTTGATAGGTAATAGTTAGCTGCGCAGCACTTAGCGCAATGATTGTAAACCATTCATTTTCAACTGTCATTTCTCAACTATCATTTATCATTTATCAACTATCAACTAATATGAAAGATTTAATAACAGGTGCAGAGGCTTTGATGCGCTCCTTGGAACATCAGGGAGTGACTACCATCTTTGGTTACCCCGGTGGTTCTATTATGCCGGTATTCGATGCCTTGTACGATCATCAAAATATATTGAACCATATCTTGGTTCGTCACGAACAGGGAGCTGCCCATGCCGCACAGGGTTATGCCCGTGTATCGGGTGATGTAGGTGTTTGCCTGGTGACGAGCGGTCCCGGAGCAACCAATACGGTAACAGGCATTGCAGATGCGATGATCGATAGTACGCCTATCGTGGTGATTGCCGGACAGGTAGGAACAGGCTTTCTTGGGACGGATGCTTTTCAGGAAGTTGACTTGGTAGGTATCACCCAGCCAATCACTAAATGGAGTTATCAGATTCGCCGTGCGGAAGATGTAGCCTGGGCGGTAGCACGTGCGTTTTACATTGCTCGTAGTGGTCGTCCGGGGCCGGTGGTACTGGACTTTGCCAAAAATGCGCAAGTAGAGAAAACGAAATACGAACCGACGAAAGTCGATTTTATCCGTAGTTATGTTCCTGTTCCCGATACGGACGAGGAGACTGTACAGGCTGCTGCCGAACTGATTAATAACGCTGAACGTCCGCTTGTATTGGTTGGACAAGGTGTTGAACTGGGAAATGCACAGAGCGAATTGCGCGAGTTTATCGAAAAAGCGGATATGCCTGCGGGTTGTACGCTGCTCGGGCTTTCGGCTTTGCCGACAGAACATCCGTTGAATAAAGGTATGTTGGGTATGCACGGCAATCTGGGACCGAATATCAATACCAATAAATGTGATGTGCTGATTGCTGTCGGTATGCGTTTTGACGACCGTGTGACCGGTAATTTGGCTACTTATGCCAAACAGGCAAAAGTGATTCATTTTGATATCGATCCTGCGGAAGTTAATAAGAATGTAAAGGTAGATGTAGCTGTATTGGGAGATTGCAAGGAAACACTGGCTTCTGTGACGAAACTCCTGAAAAAGAACACTCATACCGAATGGATTGATAGCTTCAAAGAATATGAGAAAGTAGAGGAGGAAAAAGTAATCCGTCCTGAACTTCATCCTGCCACAAACTCGTTGAGTATGGGGGAAGTGGTACGTGCGGTTAGTGATGCTACTCACCATGAAGCTGTTTTGGTAACAGATGTAGGTCAAAATCAGATGATATCTGCACGCTACTTTAAATATACGAAAGAACGCAGTATCATTACTTCTGGAGGACTTGGAACAATGGGCTTCGGGCTTCCCGCAGCTATTGGGGCAACTTTCGGAGCACCGGAACGTACCGTATGCGTATTTATGGGAGATGGCGGACTGCAAATGAATATTCAGGAACTGGGTACGATTATGGAGCAGAAGGCTCCGGTGAAGATTATCTGCCTGAACAATAATTATCTCGGAAACGTACGTCAGTGGCAAGCTATGTTTTTCAACCGTCGCTATTCGTTTACCCCGATGTTGAATCCGGATTATATGAAAGTGGCCTCGGCTTATGATATTCCTTCCAAGCGTGTTTTCACTCGTGAAGAACTGAAGGAAGCTATTGCTGAAATGCTGGCAACGGATGGTCCGTTCCTGCTCGAAGCTTGCGTGGTGGAAGAAGGCAATGTTTTGCCGATGACTCCTCCGGGGGGGTCGGTAAACCAGATGTTGCTGGAGTGCTAGGAGAAGTTGAGAATGGAGAGTTGAGAGTTCGCATTTAAAAAATTGGAGTTATGAGTGATAAAACGTTATATACAATCATTGTTCATTCGGAGAATATAGCTGGATTGCTGAATCAGGTAACTGCTGTATTTACCCGTCGGCAAATAAATATTGAGAGTCTGAATGTATCTGCTTCTTCTATTAAAGGTGTACATAAGTATACAATAACAGCCTGGACTGATAAGGACATCATTGAGAAGGTAGTGAAACAGATCGAAAAGAAGATCGACGTGATTCAGGCACATTATTTCACAGAGGATGAGATTTATTTCCACGAGATTGCATTATATAAGGTGTCTACTCCTGCTTTTCAGGAGAATCCGGAAGCATCCAAGCTGATTCGTAGATACAATGCACGTATAGTGGAAGTCAATCCGGTATTTTCTATTGTCGAGAAAAATGGAATGAGCGAAGATATAACTTCGCTCTATGGTGAACTGAAGGCTTTGAATTGTGTTTTGCAGTTTGTTCGTTCAGGACGTGTAGCGATTACTACCAGCTGTTTTGAACGGGTGAATGAGTTTCTCGATGGACGGGAAGCTATGTATAACCAAAGTAAAAACCAATAAGAATAATGAGTGAAGAAAATAGAATAGGGACTTATCAGTTTGTGGCAGAACCGTTCCATGTTGACTTCAACGGACGTCTGACTATGGGGGTACTGGGAAATCATCTACTGAATTGTGCAGGTTTTCACGCCAATGACCGTGGTTTTGGTATTGCAACGCTGAATGAGGACAATTATACATGGGTGCTTTCACGTCTGGCTATTGAGTTGGATGAAATGCCTTATCAGTATGAGAATTTCTCGGTTCAGACGTGGGTGGAAAATGTCTACCGTTTGTTTACGGACCGTAATTTTGCTATTATTGATAAGGATGGGAAGAAGATTGGCTACGCACGTTCCGTATGGGCAATGATTAATCTTAATACCCGCAAGCCTGCCGACTTGTTGACTTTGCATGGGGGAAGTATCGTAAACTATGTCTGTGATGAGCCTTGTCCGATTGAAAAGCCTTCACGTATCAAAGTGACAAGCGATCAGTCGATAGCTACCCTGACGGCAAAGTACAGTGATATAGATATCAATGGTCATGTAAACAGCATCCGTTACATCGAACATATCCTTGATTTGTTCCCGATTGAATTGTATAAGACCAAACGTATCCGTCGTTTTGAAATGGCGTATGTGGCGGAAAGCTATTTTGGTGATGAACTCTCTTTCTTCTGCGATGAAGTGAATGCAAACGAGTTTCACGTAGAAGTGAAGAAGAATGGCAACGAAGTTGTTTGCCGCTCGAAAGTGATATTTGAATAAATGTGAGAATATAAAATCAATTAATAACAGATGGCGTAAGTCATCAAAAACTAAAAACAAAAAGAAAATGGCACAGTTGAATTTTGGAGGTACTACTGAAACTGTAGTAATCCGTGACGAATTTCCATTGGAAAAAGCTCGTGAAGTATTGAAAAATGAAACAATCGCTGTAATCGGTTATGGCGTACAGGGTCCTGGACAGGCACTGAACTTGCGTGATAACGGTTTCAATGTAATCGTTGGTCAACGTGAAGGAAAAACATACGATAAGGCAGTAGCAGACGGATGGGTTCCGGGTGAAACTTTGTTCGGTATCGAAGAAGCTTGTGAGAGAGGTACTATTGTAATGTGTCTGTTGTCTGACGCAGCAGTAATGTCAGTATGGCCTACTATCAAGCCTTACCTGACTGCTGGAAAAGCTCTTTATTTCTCACACGGTTTTGCTATCACTTGGAACGACCGTACAGGTGTAGTTCCTCCTGCTGATATCGACGTTATCATGGTTGCTCCTAAAGGTTCGGGTACATCTTTGCGTACTATGTTCCTCGAAGGACGCGGCTTGAACTCTTCTTATGCTATCTATCAGGATGCTACAGGCAAGGCTTACGAAAGAACCATCGCACTGGGTATTGGTATCGGTTCCGGTTATCTGTTCGAAACAACTTTCCAACGTGAGGCTACTTCTGACCTGACAGGTGAACGTGGTTCATTGATGGGGGCTATCCAAGGTTTGTTGCTGGCACAGTACGAAGTATTGCGTGAAAACGGTCATAGTCCTTCTGAAGCATTCAATGAAACAGTGGAAGAACTGACACAGTCATTGATGCCGTTGTTCGCAAAGAACGGTATGGACTGGATGTACGCTAACTGCTCTACTACTGCTCAACGTGGTGCTCTCGATTGGATGGGCCCATTCCACGATGCTATCAAACCGGTAGTTGAAAAGTTGTATAACAGTGTGAAGACTGGTAACGAAGCACAGATTTCTATCGACAGTAATTCACAACCTGATTATCGTGAAAAGTTAAACGAGGAGCTCCGTCAATTACGCGAAAGCGAAATGTGGCAGACTGCTGTAACTGTTCGTAAACTTCGTCCGGAGAATAATTAATTAGACCAGATTATACAAGTTTTAAAAGAAGGAGAGGGCTTTTTGCTTTCTCCTTTTTTATTAATAAGATATTTAAAAATGGGTAGGTGAAGCTTGCAGAAACTTTTTTTTGAAAAATATATCAATAATGTGATTAAAATATGCAAGTTTATGTTTATATTTGCACTATCAAATAAAATGAACGAGAAGTATGATGTGTTTTAACTTACCCCAGAGAATGATTAACATTGCTAAATTAGCATGTGTTATCAGTGTTGTTTCTGTTGCTTTCTCAAGCTGTTTACAGAAAGATGTATATGATCCTGCTAATTCAGGAGATAAAGAAGAAGTTACTTTAGATAACTATTTCGACTTTGCCACTACTAAAAATATTCAATTGAATATTGATTATGGAAAGGAATGTCCTAGGGCTTATTTTGAAGTTTATGCTGAAAATCCGCTTTCTTATGTGGCAGAAGGCGGTCAGATTATAAAGAAAGCAGGGGTGTCACACATTGCAACCGGATTTACAGATATACAAGGACGTTATATCAAACCGGCTTCTTTCCCGACAGCAGTTTCAGAAGTTTATATTTATTCTCCGGATTTTGGTGTGCCGACTTTGTATAAAACTAAAGTTGTCGGTTCGGATGTCAGCGCAAAAATAACCTTTGAGAATGCTCTTGATGTTACTCCTGTGGATTCATCAACGAGAAGTGCACAAACAAGGGCTGCGGTGAAATTTATTACAGATGTAATCCCGAACGTATTAGGAACTTGGAATGCAAATTCAGGTAAGCCTGACTATTTGGATGCTTCTAAGAAGATCAACGTGGATGCAACTCTCAAGAGTTATATAACGACATATTTTCCGGAAGGAAAGAATAACGTAGGACCTTTAGTTACTGATAATGCTGATATTCTGATAAAAGAAGATGCAAATGTCGTTATTAACTATTTTGGGGGAGACACAGGGGCGAAAAGTGTATTTGCTTATTATTGCTATCCGAAAGATGCTTCTATTGATAAAATAAGGAAGGCAACAAAGCATGCATGTGTCATATTTCCTAACGCACATGGAAATAGTTTAGGTTATTATAGTGGGGTTGCGGTTAATTTAAAATATATAAATGAGACTGGTAATTTCCCTCAAAAGGACCCGGAACGTATTCCGGCAAATACAAAGATTGGTTTCTTGATATGGAATAATGGCTGGGTAAATGCCAAGGCTAATGGGAATATGTTCTACTCAACCAAATCTTTGAATAGTGACAAAATTTCTCACACTGCAATTTTTGCAGCAAAAAATAAAGCAGGTGATAGAGTGAATGTTATCACTATGGAAGACTGGAAAAACGGTGAAAATGACTATAATGATGTTGCTTTCGTTATCTCTTCTAATCCTATTGCTGCTATTGAAGTTCCGGATGTTCCTAATCCGGGTGATCGACAAGGAACAGAAATGTATTCTGGAGTGCTTGGCTTTGAAGATAACTGGCCGGAACAAGGAGATTATGACTTGAATGATGTAGTCATGAAATATCAGTCAAGCGTTGATTATAATATAGATAATAAGGTTCTTAATATTATTGATAAGTTCACCTTGGCTTGGACGGGAGCTAATTATAAGAACTCGTTTGCTTATGAAGTTCCTTTCGATTTGAGTAAAGCTTCTAAAGTAACGGTTAATGGTAGTGAAGCTTCTTCCTATTCAGGTAATGTGATAACATTATTCAAGGATGCTAAAGCTGAATTGGGAGTATCCAATGTGAATGCGGAGGATATGATTAATCAGAATATTCAAGAGAAGACATATACGGTATCCATACAATTTAATAATCCTACTCTTGATAAATCAGTGGTGGTAGCTCCTTATAATCCTTTTATAAAAGTATTCAACTCTGCCACAGAAGTCCATCTGACAGATCATAAGCCGACGACTGGTGCGAATAATCGTTTCCCTTCCGGAGCTGATATTTCTCG